>JAVRCF010000037.1:0-35109 GCA_034530935.1 Aulosira sp. DedQUE10
AAACTGGTTTACAAACTGTTGTTACTGTACCTCATAAACCTGCAATACGCTGTATGTAAAGCACTGCCTACAACAAACTGGCATCATATCTTTTTTATCCAATTTATTGCCAGAGCGGTTTGAGATATTGCAGAAGGTACTAATTCTTCTAGAAGATATTCTAGGAGGGGCATCACTAAAAACATCGATTACAGGTGTAAGATGCTCATGATGCCCACCCTACGGGTAACATACAGCAAATAACAAATGACAAATTACCAAGGATTGCCGACCATTGTAAATGCTGCCCAATAATAAGGATGAGAAAGGGATTTATCCGGTTCATCGATACTCTCAGCAGGTAAAGGCAAATTTCCAACTGGCTCCAAACCTCGGATTTGACCATTCTTAAGGTAAACTTTTCCTGTTGCCATCGCTACTTGCGCTTGTCTTAAAGCTTCAGCACGAATGGGTGCAGTTCTCAAGCTTTCATAAAATTTCGTCATTAAAGCTGCTGTACCGACATCGCTCACATACCACAGGCTAGCAACACTAGTTTTCACACCTGCTAGTACAGCTAAACCTGCAAACCCAATCTCTGCTTCTTCGTTCCCTACCGCAGTTCGGCAAGCACTCAATACCATCATCTCAACTTGGGGGTCATTCAAGCCGAGTTGCCGTATCTGGTCTAAACGTAATTTATCTTCCCATAATTGAATATAGGATTTATTCAAAGCACCTCCCTCAAAATCAGCATGGGTGGCCATGTGAATAATTCCAAATGGTTCTTGGCGACGAATTGCTTTGAGATTACTTAAGGTTGCTTGCTTATCTAACAGTAATTTACCCTGCCATAGTCTCATAACTAATGTTGATAACTCAACTGGAACTGCTGGCAAAGCTATCTGTCCTTGGGTACTTTGGGATATACCCATCGCTAAAACTTGGGATTTTTTTATGTCTGTATATAGGGTGTTAGTTAAGCTGAGACTAGGCATTAAGCCAATACTATATTTTTCTACCAAAAAGCTTTTACCATCGTGAAGAGCTGCCATTGGTGCGGAACGTAAGCCAACATCTGGCAGAAAGACCAGATTGTTGATTCCTCGTGCTTGTAACTCTGTATCTAGTGGGGCAATTATCCAACTATAAAGTTGATGAGATGGACGCAAATAAAGATTATTTTCGGGATTAATAATCTCCTGACGAAATTGGTTAGCTGCTCTAAGAACCTTGGTTTTTGTAGCTTCGGGAATGCGTTTGCGTATGGGGTTGCCTTTACCTGTAATTACTACTATTTCCAGTTGTTCATTGTCTTTTTCGGCTGTAGTATTTAACTGTTTATTAGCTTCACTTGGTGCAATCTCTACAGGTACAAAACTGAGGTAAATAAATGCTGGTTTTGCACCTGTAGCTTTTTCAATTTGGATAGCTATTTCTTTAGCATCATCCGGTGATTTAAGTGTATTACCGCCTACACCTAAACGTTTCTCAAATTCCCCAGTGAATTTATCTTCTGGAAGTTCCTCGCCAACTTTTTTACCACCGCCATCATTAGTTGTAGGGTTGCCACCGCCGCCATTTTTAGGGACACAATTGAAATTGCATACAGGTACATCTGGCTTGTTTGTCTGGGTGACGTTGATACCTATTTGTACAGGTGTGGAAAAAGAAACACCATCGCTGGCGCTAATGCGGAAGGCATTTAGTGAACCATTAGTATCTGCTGGGGGTGTGTAAACTAAGGTAGAACCACTTGATACGGTAGTAACACCAGGGTTAACAGGAGCGCCATTGACAGTTAAAGTGCCTGTATTTACTGCGTCAACTCGAATGGTGGTGTTGTCGTTGTTAGCATCTGTGACTACTGCCCCTAGACTACCAAAGTTAACAGTGACTGGCTGATTAGTTTGGGTATTAGGTAATGTTGTGTTTGCCGTCAGTGTTGGGGGACTGTTGACAGAATTAATTGTAATTCCGGTGGGAGTGCCACTAGCAGCGCCACCATTAGGTAACACAGGTGTACTCAAGCTACCCGCAGTAATGATTGAAGTTCCCCCCGCGTTGAGTGCGCCTGCTGTGCCGTTGACTGTAGCATTGCCTATGATAAATGGCACATTATCAGAGCCACCATCGTGTTGAATTGTAATGTTACCGCCTATAGGCGGTGCAAAGCTATTACCTCCCTCGCCAATAAAAATACCACCAGTTGCGATCGCATCTCCTGTAGCTAGTGTCCCTGTTCCTCGCACAAGTCCATTTGTTAGTACTTGGACATCACCACCAGTAACAGTGCCTCCTGGGTCAGTGATTGCTTGGCTGTTGATAGTGTCAAAAGTAATTGTGCTGCCAAAAGGATTGGTCGTCTGGAGGGTGACGTTACCACCTGTAGCGATCGCGTTCCCATCTACATTGGTAGCAGTAGCTGAAGAATTAATTGCACCAGTCGTAATATTACCTGCGGCAGTTAAGTTAACTGCACCAGATGTCGCTGTATAATCTCCGCTAGGCTCGGTTTTGGTTACGGATGAATTTATTGTGCCTGTAATGAGATTTCCTGCACTGCTTGTTGCTTGAATGTTTCCACCTGTACCTGACTGAGAACCTTCAGTTACAGAGGAATTAATATTACCTGTATTGATATTGCCTACACTACTCAAATTAACAGTTCCCGCCTGACCTTCAGCCACTTCATTGATATCGCTGGTGAGATTTCCCAAAGTAATCGCACCACCATTACTAGTAACAGTAATATTACCTGCCTCATAGCCACCGCCATAGCCCTCGCCCCCAAAAACGAAGCCACTGGTAACAATGTTGCCCGCAGTAATGTTGCCTGTTGCAGATAAATTGACATCTCCACTGGGACTAAAACTACCTGTACTGTTAAGATTTCCTAATGATAAACTCGCTCCGGAGATGATGATATCGCCGCCAGTGGTATTGATTGTGTTGCTGGTATTAGCAAAGGTTACAGCACCGTTTTGTGAGGTGAGGCTGAAACTACCCCCACTGCCTAAGTTTAACGTCGCCACACCAGCAGCAGTTGTTACTCCAGGTGTATTACCTGTGATGGGATTAATAGTAATGTTGCCAGTCGCTTGTAAGTCAATATTGGCACCAGCAGTACTTAACGCACCCCAAGAAATGGTATTTGCTCCATTATCAGCCAGTCCAAAGGGAATATTACTCGGTGTACCATCAAAAGTACCTCCTGTTGCGGCATCAATAATCGTCAATGTGCTGGGATCGAGTAACAAAGTACCGAGTGTGCCATTAGCGGCTGTAGTATCTACTTGACCATTGAAGGTGAGGAAGTTTTTACCGGATACTTCGACAAAACCACCATTACCGATATTCGCTCCGCCACGTGCAGTAATTTTACCAAGGAATTGGGTTGTGTCATTACCCCAAACAATCACCCGTCCCCCATCGCCATTGAGGTTACTATCGGCGGTAATTACCGATTTAGCATCAACGTAAGTGTTAGTAGCATTAAGTACAGTTCCCTGGCCTTTGTAATCGCCACCAATCAGCACTGTACCGCCACTATTAGTTCCGGAGGCGTTAATCTTGGCATCAACTAAACCTACTTGTTGACCCAAAACATTGATTTTCCCGCCTGTTGCACCCGATGCATCCAGTTTGCCAGACACAATGGTTGTACCAGGAGTTGTAGGAATAGTAGTGTTAGAAGCGGAAAGTTTTACCGTCCCATCAGCATTAGCCGTTAAACCTGTGTTACCAACTGTGAGTAATTCTGGTAGAGATGGAATTGGGATTGTCCAGTTATTTGGTTGATTACTATTAGCAGCTAAAGGTTGAATTTCCAAGCTCAACAAATTACCAGGCTGGCTGAGACGTACCCAATTTTCCCCAGGTACAGACGTGACTAAGATTTGTCCGGCTGGTGCAGAAAGTGTCCCGGTATTCACCACCGTTCCACCCACAAGGCTTAAACTCTGCCCATTACCCACAGCTAAATTACCAGCATTTAATATGGCTCCTGGCTGGCTCATCGTAAAGGCAAATCCGGTGGGATTTCCAACTAAAACTGAGTAGTTATTAGCACCAATGGCATTAAACCAACTGTTACCAAAACCAATACCGTTGGCTGTAGTGGCGGTGAATGAACCAGGAACATTTAAGCTAGCATTCGACCCAAAAATAAATCCGGTGGGATTCATCAGGTAGAGGTTAGGACTACCACCAGTTACCTGAATTAAGCCATTGATGATGGAAGCATTACCACCTGTAACCCGACCTAAGATATTTTGTAGATTGGGATTGGCTTGGAAATTGGCGATTTGTTCTGGTGTTAAACCAAACTGTTGAAAGCTGTGGAACAGGTTAGCACCATCACTAGAAGTCTGACCACCAGTGATATCTAGTCTGTTGCCATTGGGGGTGACTATCGTATTTGTCCCATCAGCAGCAGGTATGATTTGTTGGGCTTGGGCAATTCCCTGAGTCAGGGTTGCAAATAAGGGGAGAATTCCTAGGCAAAGATATCCTAAATTTTGGCACAAGGGCACGGCACCGATTAGATGTCTGCCTACCCGAAAATCTTTGGATGCCTTGCCCCTACGGACTGAATGATTTATTTTTTGGTGTTCTCTCAGCCCAATGTTACCCAGCGTCAGGGACTTTAAATTTAAAAAAGCAGCCTTTGTCTGAGTAATCAAATTCTGTAAAGGTTGCTTGTGACGTAAGAAAAAGCGACCGGTGGATAGTTCGACATCAATTTGATATTTGTCAGCGAGTCCTCGCCGTTGTAGTGCTTGAGCAATAACTTGTTGACTACATAACAGCAGTTCTAACTTGCCTGTCTTGGTGATATTTTCTGTGTGGTGGCGGTAATGGTAGAGTGGCTGCTGAACGTGTCCTACTTGCGCCACTTCCGAAAGCCGCAAACATAAATCGTAATCTTCCGCGTAATTTGGCGAACCATTGAAACCATCTACCAAATCGTAAACTGAACGGCGAATCAGGCGGAAGTGGAAAGTCATGAAATCCACTAGCAGCCGTTCTTTAGAGTAGGGAATGCGACAGCGATCGCCATATCTAATAACTTTACTGTTTTCGTCGATATCTAGGTAATCTGTGTAAACAAAGCCGATTTCTGGGTGACGGTTGAGGATGGTAACAGTTTCTTGCAAGGCTGTTGGCGCTAAGGAGTCGTCACTATCTACCCAACCGATGTACTTTCCCTTAGTTTGCGCGATCGCATCTCGCCGCGCTGCTGTAATTCCTTGATGGGGTGCTTCCACTACCCGCACACGCCCATCTTGTTGAGCATATTTTTTGGCGATCGCTACCGAGCCATCTGTAGAACCATCATCCCACACCAGTAACTCAAAGTCTTGCCATGTCTGCTGGAGGACGCTGGCGATCGCCTCTCCAAGATAACGCTCCCGATTGTAATTCGTAATGACAATGGAAATCGGCAGTGACATGGAAGTTCTCCACAGTTTCTAATCTCTTACTAGCATAATAATCCTAGCGGATATCACTGAGAATTTTTCACTGTTAAATGTAATTAAATATATTAATTTTTTTGAATATGACTGGCAAAAATATGATATTCAATTATTACTGTGGCTAAAAAAATTCTCCGGAATCTCAACTAGCCAGGTGATCAACTAAGTAAACAGTAATTAAGCGTATAGTGCAGTGTTACAAAGCTCTAACCCCTTCCAAAAATCCTTTGAGGAGGCGTTGTGTTAGCAATTAAACTGATAACTAATAGCTGATAACTGATAACTGTATAAAAAATACATTTCAGTGCATTGAAATGATAAAAGGTATAAAAACTGGTATTAAGCCGGAAGACCCGATTCAGCAAAGATTAAAAGAATACCAAAAAATCAATTATCAAACAAGTAGGGGCACGGCATCAATAAGTTGTCTATCTCAGCGCAAGTTTTTGGCTGCCGTGCCCCAACCATTGAGGTATATTTTCAATGGGAAATTCTTTATATTTTTTTTGCATCAACGTTTCAGTTTCAAGGGCGGCTTAATCATTCTGCATCTAGTCGGAATGATCGCCATGAATGGGCTAAAAGCTACAGCTAGCGAAAACAGTGCTGAGTTGAAAGTCCTGAGTTTTGAGTCTCAAAGCAGTACGGAAACTGTTAACTCAACAAACGCATCTACAACCAAAAGCTTAAATTATCCTGCACAACTTAATACTCAAACTTCCCCATTACCCATTACCCAATCCCCCAGTCCCCAGCCCCCAGAAACTACCCCGCCTGAATTTACCCCTACAACCCCTGAGAGATTTTTCGTCCGGAAAATCAATGTTACAGATAGCACCGTCTTTACAGAACAACAACTAAATCAGGTTGTACAGCCTTTTGAAGGGCGGGAATTGACAGCCGAAGAATTAAGACAAGCTGCTGATGCTGTTACCCAGCTTTACCTGAATAATAACTATATAAATTCTCGCGCGATTCCTGTTACGCAGCAGCCTGGTAATACAGATGGTGTGGCGGTAATTCGCATTATTGAAGGGCGGGTGTCAGAGATTGATGTTCAGGGGACAAAGCACTTAAACCCTTCCTATATTCGCGATCGCATCCAATTGGGTGCGGGGATTCCCTTAAATACGATTAAGCTCGAAGAACAACTGAAGTTACTGCGACTCGATCCGCTGTTTACTAATGTGGAAGCCAGCCTTCGTCCTACGGGGAAAGTTGGTCAAAGTATTCTCATTGTCAGAGTTGATGAAGCAAACCGTTTTACCAGCAGCTTCAGTATAGATAACTATTCACCGCCTAGTATTGGTTCAGAAAGATTAGGGATTCAACTACTCCATCGCAATTTAACTGGGATAGGAGATGAACTAGCCGGTTCTTATTATCACACACTCACTGGTGGTTCTGATAGTTTTGATTTTAGCTATCAAATTCCCTTGAATGCAATGAATGGGAAGCTACGCTTGCGAGTCGCACCCAATCGCAACGAAATCACCCAGCCACCTTTCGATCAGTTTGGTATCAAAGGCGACCAAGATATCTATGAAATCAGTTATCGTCAGCCATTAATGCGATCGCCTAGAGAAGAATTTGCTCTCTCTTTAGGCTTTACTTATGAAGATGGTCAAACTTTTCTCTTTGATCAATTGCCAACTCCTTTTGGTATCGGCCCTGATGCAAATGGCGTTAGTCGTACCAGTGTAATTAAGTTTAGCCAAGATTATACCCGGCGCGATCCCCAAGGAGCCTGGCTGTTACAATCACAATTTAGTGTAGGCACTGGTTTATTTGATGCCACTATCAATAATGACCCGATTCCTGATGGTCAGTTTTTCAGTTGGCTGGGACAAATACAGCGCGTACAGCAGCTTAATGAGGATCACTTGTTACTCATCCAAGCAGACTTGCAACTCACACCAGACAGCCTCTTACCTTCCCAGCAATTCGTCATTGGCGGTGGACAGTCTGTGCGCGGATATCGCCAAAATGTCCGTTCTGGTGATAATGGATTTCGTGTGGCAATTGAAGATAGGATTACAGTGCAACGGAATAAAGCCGGATTATCTACTCTACAGCTGATACCGTTTCTCGATTTGGGCGCAGTTTGGAATCAGTCTGATAACCCCAATAAGCTACCCAATCAAACATTTTTAGCGAGTGCAGGT
Organism: Aulosira sp. DedQUE10; assembly: GCA_034530935.1. Taxonomy (GTDB): domain Bacteria; phylum Cyanobacteriota; class Cyanobacteriia; order Cyanobacteriales; family Nostocaceae; genus Aulosira. The sequence goes on from JAVRCF010000037.1 coordinate 7,625, forward strand.
TTAGGGCTATTGTGGAATCAGGCTTTGGGCATTGATCGATTGACTATGCGCCTTGATTATGGAATACCATTTGTCGATTTAAGCGATCGCGGTAATAACGCCCAAGATGATGGCTTTTACTTTAGTCTTCGCTATCAACCTTAAAAGTCTAAGATAACAGGTTGTATATCAATCTATTTGAAGCACATCTATCATAAGGGCACAGCAGTGCTCATTGGTGTCAACTTAACTTGAAACCCTTGCCAAGACTTGATATTGAGTTCATTCACTTACCATCACGATCCGCGTTACCCCACCCCAGCTTTGCTAACGCAAAGCCTCCCCTCCCCTTGGCAAGGGGAGGGGATTAAGGGGTGGGGTAAAACGCCTGTGGGATAAGCGTTTGAGCTTAAGTTGACACCAATGTGCCGTGCCCCTACCCGCGTACCTCATTTACCTGAAATACGCTGTATCTTTCCTGACTTCCGGAGTTGTCGTTACTTGTGCGAATTTCCAGAGCGATCGCATCGACTAATTTGCTTCATGTTATACAAAGTTGCCACTATCTCCGGTAGGATTTGATTGCAGGCTACCGTTAAATAGGCTGGCAATTCATCTGATGACGAAAGCAACTCAATTGTCTGTAGCAAATTCTCCCAAAGGTAATCGGCGAAAACCCAAATTTTTCCGCCTGCTTTTCTACTTCCTCATGGCTTTGCTATGCAGCTTGAGTTCCCCGATAATGGCGGTGGTTCCTGGGATATACGCTTCATCTCAACCGATAATTAAGCAAATCGCGGCTCCTACTTCTCTACTTCAACAGGGTAAATTGCTTTACGACGCAGGAAGGTTTAGTGAGGCAGTGCAGGTGTTGCAACAAGCTGTGAAGGAATATCAAAATCAAGGCGAACGCATCAAACAAGCGGCTACTTTAAGTAATCTTTCCCTAGCTTACCAGCAACTCGGTGCTTGGCAGGAAGCAAAACAGGCAATTACAGACAGTTTGAATTTGCTCAACGGACAACAGAATAGCCAAAGTCTGCAAATATTCGCTCAATCTTTAGATATTCAAGGACGCTTGCAATTAGCCACAGGACAAGCAGAGGCTGCTTTAGCAACATGGCAACAGGCAGAAAAAATTTATACTAAGCTAAGTAATCAAAACGGCGCGGTGCGAACGCTGATTAATCAAGCACAAGCTTGGAGAAGCCAAGGCTCTTACCTGCGGGCTGTAGAAATACTAAAGCAAGTGCATCAAAAATTACAGAAACAGCCTGAGTCAATAGAAAAAGCTGTAGGATTGCGATCGCTTGGAGATACCCTCCACGTCATAGGCGATGTGGAAAAGTCCCAAACTGTCTTAGAGCAAAGTCGAGGAATCGCAGAGAGTTTACAATCAAATGCAGAGATAGGGGCAAGTTTTTTTAGCCTGGGAAATAACGCCCGAACACAGCAGAAAACAGCAAATGCGATCGCGTATTATCAAAAAGCTGTTCAATTATCCCCCTCACCTTTAACAAAAGTTCAGGCACAGCTGAATCTCCTCAGCCTACTCATCGAAAATCAACAACTTTCAGCAGCCGAAACCTTATTACCAGTAATTCAATCCCAAATTGCACAACTCCCCCCCAGCCGCGCTACTATTTATGCCGAAATCAATTACGCTCAAAGCCTAAACAAGGTTCTGAGTGCTAAGTCTCCAGGCTCAATACCCAGTATTGAATCCTCATCAATCAGTTCTCAAGGCTCAATACTCAGTATTGAATACTCATCAATCAGTTTTCAAGATTCAGCCCAAATTCTCAAAAAAGCTATCCAGCAATCTCGCAGTTTGGGTGATCAACAAACCGAGGCTTATGCTTTGGGCAGTTTAGCTAACTTGTATGAACAAACACAACAGTGGAAAGAGGCGCAAAAGCTGACTCAACAAGCATTAGTTTTGGCTCAGACAAACAATGCACCAGAAATAGCTTATCGCTTAGAGTGGCAAATGGGCAGATTACTTTGGGCACAAAAAGATTTAAAAAGAGCGATCGCGGCCTATGATGGGGCGGTAGAAACTCTCAATTCTTTGCGTCGTGACTTGGTTGCAATTAATCAGGACGTGCAATTCAGCTTCCGAGATAGTGTGGAACCAGTCTATCGAGAGTCAGTAGAGTTGTTGCTACAATCTCAAGCCGGAAAAGCAGATGGAAAAACTCTAGATAAAGCACGAGCGCGAATCGAGGCTTTACAGTTAGCAGAATTAGATAACTTCTTTCGGGAAGCTTGTCTTTTAGGTGAGAGTGTGGCTTTAGATCAAGTAGTAGACAAAGATAATCCTCATGCTGCAATCCTTTATCCGATTATTCTCCCCGAAGAAATTCAGGTAATTGTCAAAATTCCCCACAAACCCCTACAGCATTACAGCACCCAAATTCCGCAAGTACAAGTCAACAAAATTTTGGGAGAACTGCGGAAAAATCTGGTTAATCCGACTGCGATCAACGCCGTAAAAACCCAAGCGCAACAAGTTTATAACTGGCTAATTAAACCCATTGAGTCACAATTGCCAGCAAACCAAGTCAATACCTTAGTATTTGTACTGGATGGCGCATTACGCAACTTACCAATGGCATCTCTCTACGATGGTAAACAATACTTAATAGAGAAATATGCGATCGCTCTCAGTATCGGACTGCAATTACTCGACCCCAAACCCTTAGAAAAACAGCAACTCAAAGCCTTAACTGCCGGGTTAACAGAACCTCCGCCAGGTTTTTCCAACTTTTCACCGTTACCTGCAATCAAATCGGAAGTGAGTTTAATTGCCAAAGCTGGAGTTTCCACAACTAGTCTCTTAGATCAGAAATTTACTCAAAAGGCATTAGAAAAACAAGTTAATACTGTTCCCTTTAACATCGTACATTTGGCAACTCACGGACAGTTTAGCTCCCGCGCCGAGAAAACCTTTATTTTGGCTGCTGATGGCGCAATCAATGTGAAGCAATTTGATAGTTTACTCCGCAGTCAGGATGAAAGCAAACCCGAAGCTGTGGAACTATTAGTATTGAGCGCTTGCCAAACAGCCGCCGGAGATAACCGCGCTGCACTGGGTTTAGCTGGAGCCGCAGTCAGAGCTGGAGCGCGCAGTACTTTAGCATCTTTGTGGCAAATTGACGATCAATCAACAGCCATGTTTGTTGGTGATTTCTACCAACAACTTCAAGGAAGTAAAGTTACCAAAGCTCAAGCTCTCCGTCATGCCCAGTTACAATTATTGCAACATCCCAACTACAAAGCACCCTCCTATTGGTCAGCTTACGTATTGATTGGTAATTGGCTTTGAATTGGCATTTGGTAAGAAGGAATAAGGAACAGGAAATTCCAGTGATAATAGTTAGTCTCCTTAGGGAACTCCAAAAAATAAATTATCCATCAGTTTACCTCCCCCTGCTCACTGCTCCCTGCCCCCCTGCCTACATAGCAATGGGATATTTTTTAATTGGAAATCCCTGATCCCCTCTGCTTCCTTGTGCCCTGCTTCTTATCAACCTATTGGTATTATTATTGAATTTAAATTCTATCAGTTAAGAAGCATTCTAATTCATAATTCATTCATAATTGATGATTCATGATTTATCAAAATTATGAAATCTTATTTTTGAGTACAGAAATTTAATAATTCAACATTATCGGCATAAATTTATTGAATGCGGCCGATATGTGTATAGCAGGATTGCTCTCTGGGGACTTAACTATATGACTAACACCACCTATCAACCACATAATTTCGCTGTACCCTTACCGATCGCTCAAGTAGCCCGCACAACTGCTCAAAAGTTTGCCAGCCAGCAGCCGACTCCCGAAAAAGCAACACAAGTTAGGCTGAATACTTTAGCGGTGTGGGTGGTGAATGAGTATTTGCAAATGATGGAAATTGCTACGGATCTCACCGCTAGTGATAGTTGGAATCCTGTAATGCGCCTGTTTGCAGATGTCGCTGACTTAGCCATGCCCGCATTCGGTCGTTTGGAGTGTCGCCCCGTTGGTGTTTTAGAAAATACTTGTTCCGTTCCCCCAGAAACTTGGGAAGAACGGATAGGTTACGTAGTCGTGCAAATTGATGAATCTCTTCAAGAAGCAAGGTTACTGGGTTTTGTGCCTAGTGTTGCGGCACAAGAATTACCTTTGAGTCAATTGCAATCTCCAGAAGCCTTCATTGAACATTTGGGACAATTACGACAATCTCCAACCAGCACGCTAGTAAATTTAAGCCGATGGTTTGCTGGTTTATTTGAATCCGGTTGGCAAAGTGTTGAAGCTTTGTGGAACGTCCAGGAACCTCAGCTAGCTTATGCGTTTCGCTCTCCTGAGACTTTTGAACAAGAAATGCATAAGCAGCAAGAAACAATCACCAGAAGGGCAAAACTGATGGATTTTGGCATTCAAATCGCCAATAAACCCCTCATGTTGATTGTGGAACTCTGCCCCCAATCTGACGAAAAAACCCATATTCGCCTTCAGTTGCACCCTACAGGTAATCTTCTTTATCTACCGCTAGGAGTGCAACTGACAGTTTTAGATGAATCGGGAGCAGTATTTTTAGAAGCTCAAGCCCGAAGCGCAGACAATTACATTCAGTTACAGTTTCGCGGCGATACCAGAGAAATATTTAGCGTCAAGGTAGCATTGAATGATATCAGTATTACAGAACAGTTTGTGATTTGAAGGTGCAGCTACTTCCTCACGTTGTCAGTAATTGGCGATCGGGAATGTCATATTTTAAACCCACAGGGCGATTCAAAATTCAAGGCTGACTATTGTGAATTTTGAATTTTAGATTGGAGCGCAGCGACTGTCATGAGTAAGTTAGTGATTCTGAAGTTTGCATATGGTAGTTTCGAGCAGGGATTTGCTGTGACTCTTCAAATTGGTGAAGAATGCGATCGCCCCACCACAGAAATCACTGGTAAGCTTCCTCCATGTCCCGAAATCCCCCTTTGCTATAGCCACTGGCAAACTAGCTATCTTAGCTTAGGTAACGGTTATCGCCTAGATGCAGACAAAGTACAGATAACGAATGTGTCAATCACAGAAGATTGCCTCCATACATCCCATATTTTACGCGCACACTTCAATACTTGGCTGCGATCGGAAGATTTTCGTCCCATACGGGAGAAATGGCTGGAAAGACTTTTGCCTACAGACCAAGTGCGAGTAATTTTGCAAGCAGAAAATAGTCAATTGCAGCGATTACCTTGGCATCTTTGGGACTTACTGGAACGCTACCCCAAGGCAGAAATCGCTTTATCGTCACCAACTTATGAGCGGATACCAAAGGCACGCACCCCCAACAAAGTGGTGAATATTTTGGCAATTGTGGGTAATAGCGAGGGAATTGACACTAATGCTGACCTAGAACTACTGCAACAATGTCGGAATGCAGATGTTTGTTTTTTGGTAGAACCACAGCTCAAAGAATTAACCGACCATCTTTGGGAAAAAAACTGGGATATTCTGTTTTTCGCCGGACACAGTTCTAGTCAGGGAAAAGATGGGACTGGGCGAATTTACTTGAATAAAACTGATAGCCTGACTATTAGTGAGTTAAAGTATGCCCTGAAAAAAGCGATTGAACGGGGCTTACAATTAGCAATTTTCAACTCCTGTGACGGATTGGGATTGGCACAAGAACTCGTAGATTTGCAAATACCGCAAATGATCATTATGCGAGAACCTGTCCCCGATCAGGTAGCTCACGAGTTTTTAAAGTATCTGCTTGGCAGCTTTGCAGGTGGAGAACCTTTATACCAAGCAGTGCGGCAAGCACGGGAACGCCTACAAGGACTAGAAGATCGATTCCCTTGTGCAACTTGGTTACCAGTGATTTTTCAAAATCCGGCACAGCCACCAATGACTTGGGAATGTCTGACACGTATATACAAAAAAGTCAACCCAAGTTTACCTTTGGTAACAAAACGAGAATTTCGGGTAGCTTTCTTCTCCAGTGTGGCGATAACTGCCATAGTTTGGGGACTGAGATTTCTGGGAACGGTGCAAGGTTTAGAATTTCAAGCCTTTGATCAAATGATGCGATCGCGTCCAGATGAGGGGCCAGATTCGCGGTTACTATTAGTCACAATTGACGATGGAGACCTAGGATTTCAACGCCACAATCGCGAGGAATTAAAAGGAACTTCGCTTTCAGATAAATCGCTCAATCAACTTTTGCTGACGCTGCAAAAGTATCAACCCCTTGCCATTGGTTTAGATATCTACCGTGATTTTGCCGCCGAACAAAAAGATTTAATCCCCCTACTTCAACACACCGATAACTTGATTGGAGTTTGTAAAGGAAGTGATACAACAGAAAAAACCAAAGGCATTTCACCGCCGCCGGAAATTCCTCCAGCACGCTTAGGATTCAGCGATTTTCTGCACGATACAGATGGGGTAGTACGCCGCCATCTGGTATTCATGACTCCAGAAGCAGCATCATTATGTACTACGCACTATGCACTCAGTACTCAACTGGCATTTCGCTATCTCCTAACTAAAGGAATTCAACCGAAGTATACTGCCCAAAAGCAGTTACAACTAGGAAAAACAGTATTACCCCGCCTTTCACCTCGTGCAAGTGGCTATCAAAGCATTGATGCCAATGGCGGTCAACTTTTACTCAACTATCGCTCTACCAAAAAGATTGCCGAACAGGTAACGCTCACACAATTATTATCTGGGCAGGTCAACCCCAACGCCATCAAAGACCGGATTGTACTGATTGGTGTCTCCGCAAAAGGGGATTTCCCAGACTACTGGGCGACCCCCTACGGCAATAACTTAGACGACCAAATGTCAGGAGTCATAGTACAAGCCCACATGGTCAGCCAAATTCTCAGCGCTGTCTTAGATAATCGTCCTTTATTAAAAGTTTGGTCACCTTGGATGGAAATCCTCTGGATTTGGAGTTGGTCTTTCGTCGGCAGTCTGCTTGCTTGGCGGATATCTTCCCGTTCCTCGTTAGCATTAGCAGTTGGCGTTTCCTCAGGCGTTCTGTATTTATTCTGCTTTGGTCTATTAATTTGGGGTGTTTGGGTGCCTTTTGTGCCCTCATCTGCCTCATTAGTAGGAACAGTTAGCGTGATATTAATTCAAAATTCAAAATTCAAAATTCAAAATTCTAGATTAATCCGGGAAAATATTTAGGGTATGGGGCATTGGGCATTGAGCATTTATCCTTTTTTCCTCTATTACCAATTACCAATTACCCATTACCCATTACCAAATCCCATCCTTATTCCCTGTAAATCTTATGAAATTAATTTCACAACCGATAAAACTGTCTTTAGCACTAGCCGTTAGTTGCACTAGTGTAGTGCTTATCCAAACCTCAATCATTGCCGAGCCAAGGAACTCTAAACAGTCAAGCAACACGGCAAGTATTAGCACAACCATAAACTTCATTCCTCCGCCACCTCCACCAGATCCACCTCCAGGCGGTCGCGTCTTGGGGGGAGCCAAGCGGGGTACTTGTCCACTGTTCAAACCTGAACTCACAGCCTTAGTACCCTTTACTCAGAAAACCTCCTCGGCTGTGAATGTTTGGGCATTGACGACAGCCACACACCCAACTTTTTGGTTTTATCTGCCACTCCCGAAGACTTGGGGTTATCCGGTGGAGTTTGTCCTGCAAGATGAAGCCTCAAACCAAATCTACCAAAAAGCGATCGCTCTACCCAATCAACCCGGAGTTATTGGTGTTTCTCTACCTCAAACCGTTGCACCATTGGATCTAAATAAACGATATCGCTGGTTTCTCAGCATCTACTGCGACACAGAAAAAGAATCGCCACCGATTTACGTTGAAGGAGTCATCCAGCGAGTAAACTTGAATCAGGCGATCGCCCAGCAGCTAGAAACTGCCAAACCGCAACAGCAGCCTGCTATCTACGCCCAAAATGGCATCTGGTACGAAACACTTACAACATTGGCACAATTGCGTCTGAAGAATCCTAACGATAGCAAGCTTCAGGCAGAATGGCAAAATTTAATCACCAGCATCGGTTTAAGCGACGTAGCAACGCAACCGATTGTCTCTCAGTAACTCTAGCTAATTCCAGCATTTATCCCACACTCAACTTTGCCTGATTCGTGGAATGAATGCTCGGATAACAACTAACTAAATGATTTAAAGCAGCAATGAAAGCAGTGAAAAATTAGATCCCCGACTTTTTAAAGAAGTCGGGGATCTGGACACTGTAAATTTTCTCAAATCATATAGGATTGCTATAGAAGATGTCTGAGCAACGTTTCATTTAAGTTGAAGTTGCGCCAACTTTCCAGACAGTCACTATATGTCTAGCAATCATCTTTCAAATTGGCATTAATTATGAATTACGAATTACGCCCCAACCTAGAATACTGAGGGCGGCAAGGGCTACCTAAACAAACTTGCTCAGATGGCATGGAACTAAAAACACTACTACGAGCGCCAATCACAGCATTCGCGCCGATTTCCACTCCTGGGGCAACAAAACAATCTGCTGCAACCCATACGCCATTACCGATATTGATACTCGCTGTTTTCAACCCAAAAGCGGGATCATGGATATCATGGCTACCAGTACAGAGATAACTTTTATGGGAAATTACGCAGTGTTGCCCAATATGAATTTCATCCAGACTATATAAAACTACGTCATCACCAATCCAGCTATAGTCACCAATAGTAACTTTCCAGGGGTAGGTAAAACGCGCAGTAGGTCTAATAAATACACCTTTGCCAATCTGCGCCCCAAACAACCGCAGCAACATACAACGCAGGTTATTTAACGGTTGTGGAGTCAGAGGAAAAGCGATCGCTTGCACAAACCACCATAGAAAAATATACCAACCCGGTCGCCCCCGATCAAACCAGGATTGGTCATACTTGCGTAAATCTACAAAAGGGGCATTGGGCATTGGGCATTTGTCATTTGTCATTTCTCTCCTCATCCTCCTTATCCCCAATCTCCTCAAATTGCTGTTTGTCCTATTTCCGTAGTTGAAGAAGATGCTAAAGGCTGAGATTTTTCCGTGTTCAGCGTACCGCCACAGTCGCGTAATTCATATAGTTTGGCCCCAATTTGATATTCATATTGGCTCAAGAGGCGGGCATAAACATATCCAGCTTTGCCATCTAAAAAACCGCGCTGAATAATGTAGAACAAAATAAAGCGTAATAAAGGTTTAAATGGCAGACGTACCCATACTTTTTTTAAAAAGCGTTTGCGTTGTACTGCATCACCAAATAAATTTGCACCAATAGTTCCACCTTCATCTTGATTGGTGAGCAGATTGTAATAAACACGAGCTTCCCAATTTGAATAACGGTTGTGTCTTTCTAACCAGTGGTAAAGGTTACGGAAATCTTCATGGAGCATATCATTTTTGAGATAGCCGACTTTACCCTGTAAAACAACGTGTTCGTGAACTTCATTATCGCCAGTGTTGGGAATATCTTCAGTATGCAGGTTTTCGTAGCGGCCTTGTTTATGCTTAAATAACCGCAAATTCCAATCAGGATATTTACCACCGTGGCGAATCCATTTTCCTAAGAAAAATACCCGGCGATTGAGATAATAACCTGCATATTCCTCATCTTGAATTACTTGAGCAATTTCTGCCCATAATTCTGGTGTAATCCGCTCATCACAATCAACAATTAACACCCATTCATTGCGAAAAGGTAGATTATCTAAAGACCAATTTTTCTTTTTTGGCCAACTGCCATTAAATTTGAATTGTACGATACTTGCGCCGAAACTTTCAGCAATGGCGACACTATTATCAGTACTTTGAGAATCAACTACAAATACTTCATCAGCCATCTGAAGGCTAGTGAGGCAGGCAGGTAAATTGGCTTGTTCATTTTTTGCCGGAATTAGGACAGAAACAGGTATTTTAGATGACATATAAGATTTTAAATAGATTTTAGATATTATTTCTTATTTGCTGTTGATAGCAGCCCTTGAATAACAGCATTTAAGTAACCAATCTGACCATAGGCATAAACAAGTTTGTCAAAGCGTTCTGCCGGATCAGAGAAGTATTGCAATGCTTTATATAAGCCGCGTAAAAATCGTTCGCCACCCCTTTGTAATTGGCTGATCCCAGCTTTGCCTGCAAGTTGTTCGCGGTAACATTCACTAATACCTTGCCACCAGCCTCGGTTTAAAAACCAAGAACGTTTTAGGCGTTCGGGGGCGACATTGTGAGCCACTAGCGCTGTCGGAAGATAAGCAACTTGCCATCCTTTTTGCAGAGCAAATTCGGTCATTTGCAGTTCTTCATTGGATAATAAATTTTTGCCGACTCGACCGAGATGGGGATCAAAGCCGCCAATCTCTTCCAAGAAAGAACGGCGTATGCAGTAATTTAAGCCTCTAGGGGTTAAACTCGGTTTATCAATATAAATTGTGCTGTCACCCAAGTCGTATGCACCCAAATTCGCGGCTAATCCGGGGGATAGCCAGCGTGGTTGTTGCACGTCTTGGGGCCATAAAAGAGTAACTTGACCACCAGCGATCGCTAATTGTGAGTTATTTTGATAGGCATCATAAAATACTGAAAGCCAGCGCTCGCTTGCGACTGCATCATCATCTAAATAGGCGAGAATCTTACCGCTAGCTAGTTTTGCACCCGTGTTCCGCGCTACAGATAAACCAATAGTTGGTTCAAAGACATACTTCAAGCGAGGATTGCTGGCTCTTTGTTGGACAACTTCCTTGGTGCGATCGCTGGATTTATTATCTACCACCACAACTTCAAAGTCGGCCGCAAAATCCTGTGCCAAAAGACTATCAATCGCTGCACCTAAATAGGTGTCTCGATTGTGAGTACAAATAATGGCAGAGATTTGAATATCTGGCATAGGCATTGGTTGTGGATTTTGTTGTTACCAGTTGTCAGTGGTCAAAAGTCGAAGTCAACAGTCGCAAGCTAAGAGTGCAAAGTCAATTGAGCTTTGACTAATAACTAATGACTAATGACTCATGACTAATGACAACATCCAACCGTAACCTAATGCCGCTAATCTATACCAAAAATCCCGGACTACCAACCGAGTTTTTTCGGAAATAATCGTGAGAACTTTAAGCTTGCTGAATATGACTGTGTAAAATTACCAGTGTTTCAGCTAGTTGACTGAGGCGGGTTTCCAAGTATTGCTTGCGTCCTAAAAGTTGGCGTAACTTTTGGTAACGCGCGATCGCCATACTCACAGCCGGAACTTGATCTGGCGGACAGGGACGTGTCCAAACTTGACCGGAAGCATCCAAACCGCAGAGACGGTAGCCAGTACGGGAAGATTGATAGGCTACTTTTGCACCAGTTGCACAAATCTCTTCTACATAGTCCATCAGGCGATCAACTTCTGCATGGCGTAATGTGGCTTTTCCTCCCTGGTCTGTTTCTTTGGAATTGCATTCTAACCAGCCATTGACAATCGGCCCTTCTAAATAAATATCTTGAATTTGCTTCAGGATTGTTTGTAGTTCTTTCTCCCAACCAACTACATTTTCTTCAATCTCCTTTAAGAGATTCATCGCCAATCCGGGATTTGCACCGTGGCGATGGTTGCTGAAGCTAGGTGTTTTGAATTTAGGTAGGCTAGGTGTTTTACCACTGCTGTCTTGTGTCGAAAAAGCCTGCACACCGTGATGTTGGGCAAATAATTCCTCTGAGTCAGAAAAGTTACCTTGGGAATCGGGACTGAGGTCAATTGTCTGCCCCTGTTTCTCTAGCTCCTCCGGTGATGGATTAAGCTCATCATCTGTAGATTCAGTTGCCCCAACGCTGATTCTAAAAGAGAAAGGCCGCTTTTGCGGATCACTTGCTTCTGGAGTGTCGGCGGTACCTTTAGTCCCTAAATCGTGTAGAGTTGCCTCAATGCGTTTCCAGCCTGCTTTCATAAAGATATCCTGAAATTTGCTGTCCCCAGTAGTGTTGAATAATTCAAAATGGGGTTGTTGGGATTTTTGGCTTATGCCAATTATGCATCAATGATGCTGGTGCTAATTTTATCTCTTAAGAGATATTTAAAACCAACAATCTCACCCCTAACGGGAAAATTCAGTTCAGACATTCTAACCTGAATCGATTAAAAATATTAAGGAAAAGGCTTTGGGTAAAATTATCTTAGTCACAGGGCCAGCCAGATCTGGTAAAAGTGAATGGGCGGAAACTCTAGCGATGCAGTCAGGGAAAGCTGTTGTTTACGTAGCAACAGCTGTGTCAGACCTAGCCGATGAAGAATGGCACAAACGCATTCAAAAACACCAAAAGCGCCGTCCTCAAGATTGGTTAACCCTGTCCGTACCTACAGAACTTACTGCTACTTTAGCCGAGGCTAAGCCAAATACCTGCCTGTTAGTAGATTCATTAGGAACTTGGGTAGCTAATCTGCTTGAGCAAGACGAAATCAGCTGGGAAAATACAATAACAGAATTGTTAGAAGCTGTACAACTGGTTGCGGCTGATATGTTATTTGTCGCTGAAGAAGTGGGTTGGGGAGTAGTACCGGCTTATCCCAGTGGTCGTCAATTTCGCGATCGCCTGGGTGCTTTAGTACGCCAATTAGGAGTGATTTGCGATAGTGTTTATTTAGTGACTGGGGGTCATGTGTTAAATCTCAGCATTCTGGGTGTACCATTACCACCTCAAAAATTATAAATCTACTTGACTTTTGAACGCCAGTTGCTATAAGTCGGGCAACCCGACGACACTTGCTTCAACGCTCTTAACCCGCGCAACGCAGTGCATACGTGTCAACTTAAGCTCAAACGCCTATCCCACAAGCATTTTACCCTTCCCCTTAATCCCCTCCCCGCCTGCGGGGAGGGGACGTTTTGGCTTTAGACAAAACTGGGGTGGGGTGACGCGGATCTTGATGGTAGGCGATTTGATGCAAAATCAAGTCCTGATAAGGCTTTTACGTTAAGTTGACACCAATGAACGCAGTGTCTCCCCAACGCACTGGCTCCCCTTGACCCTTGACCCTTGACTCTTGACTAAACATCTTAATTGTTTATTCAGGATTGAATAACCACAGTGTCAAATTTACAATCTAGAATTGGCTTATGGCTAACGAACAAGATGTTAAAAGATATCTTGCCTACTGGTTTCAGTTAGGCAGGAAAGTAGTTGTGGGCAATGGTCGTGCAGACTTACTGCCGCAGTCAGTGCTGCAAGGTGATCGCTATAGTGACGAATTTGAAGACTGCTGGCAAACAATTCGCGCTGTTGCGGGTGAGTCTTACCTAGAAGGAACCAATGAAACAATTGCCGAACTGCTAACGCCAGCATGGGAAATGCTGCCTTGTAGTCGTTGCGAAATGCCAGTACCAATGCGAAATGTTGGTATGCCAGCTTTATCTTGTCCCTGTAATACTTTACCAAATTGGCCTAATAGCGAACTACCGCCACCACGCAGCCCCATCAGTAGCCAAGAGCAATTGAAGTTAATTCGCGATCGGGTTTTGAAGAATGTGCATTCATCAAGCACTTGAGTAGTTTGTTTGAGATGTATTGGCTTGTTGTATAGATAATTTTTTCTCACGCCGAGGAAGCAGCGCGCCCTTGCGGTTTCCCGAATTGTAGCAACTGCCGTTAAAGTCTGGGGATTGTCTTTAGAGAAAAGGCGATATCTACGACGGGCTATGCCTACGCACTTACAGTTATTGCCAGATAAATCGATTTGTTATAAGTAGCCTGGCGCAATTAATTAAATAAGGGAAGTGTGTTTGCCCCACAGATCTTTGGGCATCCTACGGCAGGCGTTCCTGTACCCCTAGAACACCAATTTAGTAATCCTGGAAGAACTTCTCCCCCTACCCCTCTCCTCGCAGGCTACGGTGTACACACAAGTCTTGAAATTACGCCTAACGCTTGGTTTCGTCGTCTAGCTCTAGGCTGTGTGATCGCTTTCGATTACCTGTGATTGCGTAAAGCCTACGGCATAGCTAGGCGGTAAGCGTAGCGTCTCGTAGAGAGGAGGAACGACGACGCAATCACAAAAACCACTGGATAATACGATTACTTGTCTGCGACACGCTACGCGAACGTTGGGCGATCGCTGCACTCGTAATGACGATTTAAAGGGTCTAGAAAGCTTGAAACCCTTGCAGATAGTACTTGTGTGTACACGGTAGCTCCTCGCAGGAGAGGGGAGTTTGGCTCCCTCTTCCCTTGTAGGGAAGGGGGGTGGGGGGTTAGGTTTTTGATTACTGAATCGATGCTCTAGCAGCAAGCTACGCCTAGCGTCTTTTTAAGGAGAAGACTTTAGGTTCGCAATGACTGTAAATATTTTTGCCTATCTAGTACATATAATAATCTTACTGGTGCCCATAGGTGTCAACTTAACGTGAAACCCTGATGGAGGCTTGATTTTACGTTTTCTCAATTCCTATCAAGATCCGCGTTACCCCACCCCAGTTTTGTCTAAAGCCAAAACATCCCCTCCCCGCGCGCGGGGAGGGGACTAAGGGGAGGGGTAAAACGCTTGTGGGGCAAGGCTTTTAGCTTAAGTTGACATCAATGACTGGTGCCGTGCCCCTACAGTGTGGTCTATTTACCTGAAAATTTTTGGAAAAGGCTCTTTTATTTAACTTTTTAGTTCTTGAGAGGTGTTCATTATGATTCGCCTGTTACTGGTAGAAGACCAGGCTCTCATCCGAGACGGAATCAAAGTTATGCTAAATTTGGAGCCAGACTTGCAAGTAGTGGGAACTGCTGAGAATGGTGAAACTGCTATTGAGCAAGCTACAGTTTTACAACCCGATCTTGTTTTGATGGATATTCAAATGCCTGTGATGGATGGCAAAGCGGCTACACGCATTATTTGTGAGCGCTTTCCCACTATTAAAGTATTAGTCTTAACGACGTTTGATGACGATCAAAATATTGCTGAGGCTATGCACGCAGGAGCTAAGGGCTATTTACTAAAAGATATGCCATCTGAGGAACTGGCGCAGGCGATTCGGTTTGTGTATAAAGGCTACACCCAAATGGGGCCAGGGCTATTAGAAAAGATGCTAGCTAAAGTACCAGCTTCAGAGTCAGTTACCCAAGAGAAAACTCCACAGCAGAACTTAAGTGGTATCACTAATCGAGAACAAGATGTTTTGCGTTTGATTAGTATGGGTGCAACTAATCGCGAAATTGCTGAAAAACTTTATATTTCCGAAGGTACAGTTAAAACCCACGTTACCCACCTATTTCATCGTTTGAATCTGACAAACCGATCGCAATTGGCAATTTATGCTAATTCTATTTTTGCTGAATAATATGCATATATAGGATTACTATTTGATTTGTGAAAATTATTGGGCTTCAGATCCCCGACTTTTTAAAAGTCGGGGATCTTGTTGTTCGTAAGAAAACCTGATTTTTGGCAACATAATCCAGCAAAACAGGTAATTTTAAACTTTAAGAGTACTCCAAGTCAAAAAATGCCCAATTGTCATTGCGAATGTAGCGTTCGCGCAGCGTCCCGTTCGCGTTAGCATTGCGTAGCAAAGGAAAGCGGAATGAAGCAATCGCAAAGACTTTGAGATTGCTTCGCTACACTCTGTTCTGCTCGCAATGACAGTTTTTGGATCATTTATTTTTCGGAACACTTTAAGAGAGTAGATGCTGCTGAAATTGCTCGGCTTTGTTAGGATCGGCAATTTCTGCCGCCAACATTTTTATTAGTTCGGCGCGGGAAACTTTTAGGGAAGATTTGACAGCTTTTTGAACAAGAAAAATAGCAATTGGACCAATAAATTCAGCCAAGTCTTGCTCGCATTGATGTAAAAAGCTTTCAGAAATAGCTTCATCATCTGTACCTGGTGAATTGATCGGTACATTCTCTAATGTTGATTTAACTTGAGATTGACTTAAAGATTCGCTTGTTAAAAAGCTTGATTCCTGCTCAAACGCAATTTGTTCATGAGGAGCAAGATGCACGGACAATTTATCTATGACTTGTTGATAGTTAAAAGCTGTCATTGCTTTTTTAGAGTCGGAAATTTCCCCTGCCACTGTTTTTATAAGTTCGAGATGAGAAATGGTAGGAGAAGATTGCAGCAATTTTTGAACTAGATAATAAGCTATTGGACCGATTAACTCAGCCAAATTATGTACAATTTGGCTAATAAAGTCATTTTCACAGAGTGATTTATCTGGATGACTCTCTGTTTCGGCAGTCGTTTTCTTAGATAGGAACAGGCGTTGCTGATCAGTCTCTGCAATTGGAGTTGTATCAAGTAATTTTAAATTAGAATCTTGTGCCGAAGTCTCTGCAATCGGAGTTGTATCAAGTAATTTTAAATTAGAATTTCGTGTTGAAGTTTCTTGCAGAAGAGTTATATCAAGTAATTTTAAATTAAACTCTAATGCGGAAAGTTCTTCAAGTCGAGTTGTATCAGCAGTTTGTAAACTACAATCTTTTGTGGAAGTCTCTACAATTGGCGTTGTATCAGCAATTTCTAAACTAAAATCTCTTGTGGAAGCCTCTAAAATTGGTGTTGTATCAGCAATTTCTAAATTAAAATCTTCTTCTGAACTTGCTTGTCTGCAAATTGCCTGCTGTTCCAAAGGCAGATTAACAACGATCCAACAACCATATCCTGGCTCCGTATCAATATTAAAATTACCTTTTAAGGCTGATACCCGTTCTTGCATCCCTTGGAGTCCAAATCCAGTTTTATTTTGCGATAGTTTGAATCCTTTGCCGTTGTCTTGGATAATGAGGGACAAATTATGAGAGGTGTGACTGAGATTAATCTCTACTTTTGTTGCTTCTGCATATTTACAAATATTTGTAAATGCTTCTTGGATAATTCTGTAGAGAGTTTTAACTACTTCGGGAGACAAATGCACAGGTAGGTCAATCTTGGTAGAAGGTAAAATACCTGTAACTTGATAAAAATTTTGTACTAGAGAATCGATTAGATCTGTTAATGGCTGCTCTAGAGGCACAATCTCGCGCATACTGCTGACAGATTGGCGAACTTCTTGAATTGCGATCGCTCCTAGACGCTGGGCTTCTGTTAAAAACTTTTTAGCTAGGGTGGGGTCGATATTCCAAAGTTTGTGAGCTGTTTGCAGCTGTACATTGAGAGTCGTCAGGGCGTTTCCCAAAGAATCATGGATCTCACGAGCAATGCGTTTACGTTCTTGCAAGGCTGCTAAGTCTTCAAGTTGAAGGATATGTTGCAGCATTTGCTCGCGGGCTATTGATAGATCGATATGATTCTCAGGTACCACGGTATCCACCCACTGCAATATTAAATGGTGATAGGCTACATAGTTGCATCACCTGCAACAGCGAATTTCCTGATTTCTGCAACTATTATTTACTTAGCGTTGCTGAATGCAATTATCAGTAGCTAAATACTATTATTAAACAATGGTTGAAATATATCAGTGTAAATATTTGTTGCCGAAATTAGGCACAGGGTATATAGGCTTGTGTTAATGCTTCGCTGAGGGTAAGGAATTTCACGGAATTGCTGAAGGCGATGTTTAAGACGGGCTATGCCTATGCAGTAAAAGTTATTTTTTTGATAGTCGATTTGTTGTATCAATAATTTTTGTCTCACGCCCAGACGCAAAGAGGAATGCAGGAGTGTGGGCTAGTGCATTGGTGTCAACTTAAGCAAAAACGCTTATTCCACAGGCATTTTACCCCACCCCTTAATCCCCTCCCCGCAAGCGGGGAGGGGACGTTTTGGCTTTAGACAAAACTGGGGTGGGGTAAAGCGGATCTTGACGGGAAGCGAGAAAACGCTTGCATCACGACTTGATAAGGGTTTCACGTTAAGTTGACACCAATGGGGCTAGTGGCGATCGCACTACACCGATGAAATTTCATTGGTTACAGCGTCCAATCTGTGAGCGCTAATCTAGGTACTAGACCAAAATCTCGTTGGTTACGGGTAACAACTGTGGCATTGAGAGATAATGCGATTGCAGCTATTCGCATATCTTTTTGCAAGCGATTTTTTCGTAGGGGAGGATTATCTTTCAACAACTGTTTAAGACAGTTATCAGCTTCAGGCGTGAAATCTAGGATCTCAACTGTTTGGAGATATTTGACGGTTGTCGAAAGTTTTGAGTAGAGTGCGGGGAGATTATGCACTGACGACGGCTCGTTAATTTTACCAATCCAGCCGTTGAAAAGTTCTTGAACCGTAATTATAGTAACAGCAATTTGATGTACAGAAGCGTTGGCGATAACTTGGGGATGATTGTAGAGAATTAGTGAAACATGGTCGGTATCGAGAATATATCGAGACACGCAAGCATCCTCTACAAGTAGTATGAGGGGTCAACTTCAGTATCATCATCTGAGGTTCGCTCTGCTCGAATTTTATCCATGATTTCCTGAAAATCTGGATCGTCTTGAAATACTCCAGCAAATTGCATCCACGTAGGTGGTGAAGCGTCAAGTGGCACATTCCAGGAAATAGCTTCAATGTGGCTGAGTCGTTCTAAAAAGGTGGCTTGGAGTTGAGCGATCGCTTCTTCCCGTGTTTGTGCAACGACAAGAAAGTTGGGAAACTCAAATATAGATGCAGCAAACTCACCATTTTTGAGGGTTTCTACTAGGAGTGTCACCTTCAGGTTGATGGCTGGTTGGGATTGCGCTACATTCAAATTTATCACCATCTTTGAAAGAGTTTAAGTGTTTTTCTCATTTTACCGTACTCAATTCCCAGTCACGGCGTAGCTTGCCGCCGCAGGCATCGCTGTTTTTTGTTGGTAGCGATCGCAGTTAATATAAAAATTGAATAATTCAACTAGAGGCAAAAGATGAGCC
This sequence comes from Aulosira sp. DedQUE10, assembly GCA_034530935.1. Lineage (GTDB taxonomy): Bacteria > Cyanobacteriota > Cyanobacteriia > Cyanobacteriales > Nostocaceae > Aulosira. The sequence goes on from JAVRCF010000037.1 coordinate 26,430, forward strand.
AAATACGAAAACTCACTGCAATTATTAAGCGTGAGGAAGATGGTTATGTAGCGCTGTGTCCCGAAGTTGATATTGCTAGCCAAGGTGACACAATTGAAGAGGCACGGAATAATTTAGTTGAGGCTTTGGAACTATTTTTTGATACTGCTGACCCCTCGGAAATTCAGGAGCGTTTACATACAGAAGTTTTTGTAACTCAATTAGCGGTGAGCGTTGGGTAAGTTGCGCGTTCTTTCTGGCCGGGAAGTCTGCCAAATTTTAGAGGCGCATGGGTTTTTGCAGGTACGTCAGCGCAGTAGTCATATTATCATGCAGCAACGAACATAAGACTCAACAATAACTGTTCCTGTCCCTGATTATGAAGAACTTCGCCTCGGCACGTTGCGGTCTATTATTCGCCAGTCAGGATTACCTCGCAATCTTTTTGAAGTGAATTAATATTATTGGCGATCGCACTTTATGATCGCAGTAAGAGTTATTTTTTGTTGTAGATGTCGTCACAGAGATGGCGATCGCTTTCATCAACATAGCGGTTGTGCTTGAGGTAATCACCAACCCAGTTGCAACCACGCTCTACTAAATCATCAAGATTCAAATTCCACAGAATAATTGTGTTGTCGTCACCAGCTGAAGCCAATGTTTGACCATCAGGACTAAAGCTGACGGTTAATACCGCACTTTGATGCCCAGTGAGGATTTGAATCAGTTTGCCATCATGACTCCAAAGTTTGACTGTCTTGTCCCAACTGGCAGCTGCGAGCAATTCACCATTGGGACTGAAGGTAACAGTGTTAACGCTATCGCTATAACCTTTTAACAAAGTTTTCAACAACGTACCATCCCGTCGCCACAGTTTAACGGTGTTATCCCAACTGGCAGAAGCTAGTAACTGGTCAGTGGGATTAAAGCTTACGCCTAACACCCAGCTTTCTTGAGGTGAGAAAGTTTTCAACAAAGTCCCATCCCTTCGCCAGAGTTTAATTGTTTTGTCGTCACTAGCAGTCGCTAAAAGCTGACCATCGGGACTGAAATTCACACTATTTACCCAACCTTTATGTCCCACCAAAGTTGTTAGCAAGCGACCATCACGATGCCAAAGTTTCACTGTCTTATCTTTACTCGCTGAAGCTAACAATTGTCCGTCAGGGCTAAAATTTACACTCATGACGCTATCACTATGCCCAAGCAGTGTCCTGAGTAAAGTACCATCCCGCCGCCAGAGTTTGACAGTTTTGTCATAACTAGCTGATGCCAACATTTCACCTTGAGGATCAAAACTCACACTGGGAACTTTATCTGTGTGACCCAGTAGAGTTTTGTACAGTCGGGGTTTCACTTCACCATTTCTACTCTCTCGTTGCCACAATTTGACTGTATGATCGCGACTACCAGAAGCCAACATCTGACCATCAGGACTCCAAGCTACGCTTAAAACTTTTCTCGTATGCCCTTTGAGGATGGGTATTGTTGGGGCATCTAAACGCCACAATTTGACGCTTTTGTCATAACTGGCGGATACTAGCAATTTGTTATCTGGGCTGAAAGCTACACTAGCAACAGCATCGCTATGTCTAAAGGTTTTGAGTAAGCTACCCGTGACACTCCAAAGATTGATGGTGTTATCGTCACTTCCAGAAGCAAACTTTTGACTATCGGGACTGAAATTCAGACTCCAAATCTTCTTGTGATGCTGCTGTAAGGTTTTGCTGGGACGAAAATCAAAGCTGTTTTGATTACTATTACGCTCTCTACTCCAAAGTTGTATGGTCTGATCTCTACCGCCAGATGCCAGCACTTGACCATTGGGACTGAAAGCCACAGCAGTCACACCCTTGCTATGCCCCTGTAAGGTGGTTACTAAACTGCCATCTCGTCGCCAAATTTTTACGGTTTTGTCTTCACTCGCTGAGGCAATAAATTTTCCATCTGGACTGAAGGTTACCCAGTTAACCCATCCTTGATGCCCCCTCAATATTTTGACTAAAGTACCATCCTTGCGCCAGAGTTTAATCGTTGCATCCTTACTACCAGTAGCTAACAACTCGCCATCTGGGCTGAAACTGACGCTATAAACCCAATCTCCATGCCCTTGGAGGGTTTTGTATGGTTGTGGGTCAAATAAGCCTGTAATTGCATTTTTATGCCAGATTCGGACAGTTTTATCCAGACTAGCGGAAGCTAAAGTCTCACCATCTGGGCTAAAACTTACACTGGTGACAGCATCGTTATGACCTTTGAGAGTTTGGAGTAAAGTTCCATCACGTTGCCACAGTTTTACCGTCCTATCTGTACTACCTGAGGCCAACAATTGACCATCAGGACTGAACGTTACACCCCAGACAATATCTTCGTGCCCCTCTAAACGATTTACCTCTTTTACCCCGTAAACAGCTTGTTCTAAAGCTGTTACAACTCGCATCTTCGTATCCGGTTGAATATCTTCTGCCTGTTTAAGTCTTTTCCAAGCCCGCAAACTTTCTAGTAAGGCATCAAACTCTTTATTAGAGGCAAATAAAACTGTACTAGAAGCAGCGATATTACTTATTTTAAAATTAGTTTCGCTTCTTTCAGCTAGTAGAGTTTGGCGAATAGCAACTCTTTTTTGTAAGTCAGCTTGCCACCATAATACTGCTATTGATCCCGCCATAGTTGCTAATAATCCCATTACAACTATGTCGATTTGTCGTCTTTTGAGAACTTGATTCAGTCTAGCTTCAGCAAGCCTACGTTGTTCTTTTTCTTTTTCTAATTCTGCTAGAATTTCTGCTCCTCTTTGTTTGCGGATAAATTGCACTAGATAATCATGTACTAGTTGATAGCGGTCAGTTGGGGATTCTGGTATCCGAAAAACTAACCCAGAGCCGACTAAAATCTGTAGCACAAAATCTAATTTATCATCTTCTACAAAATCTTTCACTAACTCAGTACGAGTTTTGAGAGGTCTGGTATTGTTCTCATCAGTTAATAAATACAATACTAATTGGGCAGCACGTTCATTTTCATCGCCACAGTCTTTGACAATTTCTTCTAAAAATCGCCCAATTAGTTTTTCTTTTGTTTCAAGTTGCTGATACTGTTCTAGTTTCGTTATTTTTTCAGTTTGCAGTTGCGCTCCTACGACTTGCAATTCAATGGGGCGTACTTCTCCTAATTCTCTAGCTAAATCTATTACTAAATTATCAATTAATGCGGATTCTAAAAATAAGTGTGTTTTTATTATTAGATTTTTAATGACTATTTTAGTGTCTTCAGATGAAAAATTTCCTAAATAGTAAAGAATATTTTTATCTAAAATATTGTTGCTAATGGCATCAAAATCAGCAAGACGATTATTACATTCCAATAGATAATGCAAATAATCTTCACGTAATGACAAAATGACTTTAATAAAAGGTATATCTAGACATTCGTTCAAGAAATTATAGAAGGCTTGTCTTTGTTTTGGGTCTTTATAAACAAAGAAAAATTCTTCAAATTGGTCAAAGATGAGAACTGTCAGCAGGTTTTGATCATCATGTTTTTGCAATTGTTTGAGAATAGCATTTTCTCCTTCTAGTGCAGGAAACTGGGTTGAAGGGATTAGATCAGAGAGCGCTTCTTGTAAGCGATTACCCAGTTCTCGAACCCAATCAGTATAAACTTGTTGTAAAACAGGTAGAACATCACGAATACCAATCGATTTTTGTTTTAATGTTGGTATTAATCCAGCTTGTAAAATTGAACTTTTGCCTACACCTGATTGACCATAAATTACTGTTAATTTATGGTCAGGGCGACCCATGCGTTCTATAAGGCGATTAATATCTTGTTGTCTTCCAGAAGCAGCAATTTCTGTGGCTATAGCTGTTTGTTGTTCAAACAACGGTAAGGCAGGATTATTCACCGTCTGTTGTGCTTGCAATCTACCTGCACCAATGAAAGCACGAAAACCATACTGCTGTTCAATTGAGCGTTGCTGTTGTTTAATCTGAAATGCAGTGAGATATTCACCTTTAGTAAAATAAGTGTCGCGTAACTCTGCTAATATGCGAATGTAAAGCTCTGGATCGTATTGAGCTTTAGTTTCTGCTCTAGCATTTTCTAAAGTTTGTAGTGCTGCTTCTGGTTGATTTAGTGCAGATTGCGATCGCGCTAGAGCAAATAAATACCAACCCCGATGATAGGACCGTTCCCAATCTAAATCTGCTTTCATGGAAGGAGATTTAGGGTAAGATTCATCCATTTGCACGCTATCTATAAGAGAAAGCGCTTGTTCAGCAGCTTGTTTTGCTTCCAGCCAAGCTAATTTTGCTATTGCTACTTCAGCCAAAAAGCCATAAGCTCTGGCTAGTTTAAAGTGATTGGGATAGGTTTGATGTAGTGTTAATGCTTTGTTGGCAACTGTTTCTAATTCTTTCCAATGCTGGAGTTGTTGTAGTATTAACCCCAAAGCGTTGATAAATTTAGCTACTAAGTCTTGGCGATTAGCTTGTTCAAATACCTGAATACATTGTTGCAAGTAAGTTTTGGCATTCTTATGAGCGCGATTCTGTTCAGAATGATGCAGCACTGCATATGTACCCCACCACAAACCAAGGGAGTAGAGTACACAACCCTGAAGTTCTAAAGTTGACAGGAATGGGGAATGATCGGCAAAAAGTTCTAAACTGCGTTCGTAATGTTGTCGAGACTGTTCCATTGAACCAGAAAAAGCTCGACCCAGCACAAATTCTAAACTTGCTTCTAACTCTGGGTTTAATGCTACGTTGCGATTTTGCAATTCAGTTCGTGCTGACTCTAACTCAATGCGGCGTGGCGAACCAACTTGCAGATTGAGTGCGGTACTGTCGAGATATCTGCCTGCGCCAGCGTTTAATACTTTGATAAAAACATCATCAGCAGTTTGCTGGATGAAATTAATTAAATCATCAGTGGCGATCGCAAATTCAACTGTTGTCGCCCAACTCTGTAAATCTGGTGCTAACCGCATCAGCTTTTGCAGTACTTCGTCCGTTACCCACACCACTAAGGGGAAATGAAAATTTTTCCGAAATTCTTCTCGTACTTGGTTAGCAGCAGTCAGCACTTGCTCAAGGTGACTGACTGACTCTAAACCAGATACTATCAACGCCTGCGGTTGTTCTTCACCCAGTAAGTTTCGGATAGTCTGAAAAAATGTTTTCACAGACTTATCCAAAACTATTTCCCGAATCTGCTGTGAACAAGATGCTTGTAGGCGTTGATTTAAGGCTTTTTGCAAGCTAGCAGCATTACAAAGCGCCAAAATGAGGGAAAATTCTCCTTGAGAAGTTGCGATCGCCCATGCTAACTCTTGTAAAGAATTTTCGTTATCAGTTTCGAGCCTGTGCGCTTCTTGCATACTATTACTATCTTGTCTAGCTAAATATCGGGGACTATTGACTGTGGCTCAGGAAAATCTAAACTTGGTTCAACCCTGACGCTTCTGCCAAAATCGGATTAATTTCAAACCATGACCCGTGAGTATCGCGGTACTCATAGACAAATCGACTGTGTACCAAAACTCGATAGCCTTCATCTCCACTAACCCATTTTCGCTGTTGCACCTGGCGCAACAATTCCCATTCGTTATCTGTGATAGCTAAGGTCATTTGATTGCAATAAGCTCTAATCACAGTTTCTAAAGTCTCACGAGACAAAGGCAGTTTTCGTTCTTTCTTAATCCAGTCATTGAGCAGCCTGAGTAATTCGCGAACATGACCACCACTGACACAGCATAATCGATTTAAAGTGTCCGGTGCATCAAATACCTTTGTTATTAAATCAAGTCTTTCTTCCGATTCTACGTCTGGAAAAGCTCTTGCTAGCACCATCTGTCGCAACAGTGCCATCCCTTCAATACATTCGCTGCCATCTCGTAATTTTACTGGCACCATTGGTAACACTTTTGGATCAACCAGAAATCGCTGTGTTAGCCTGCTCAAGTCATTAGAGAACATCAACTCTAAGGGCATGGTGTACAATACATGGCACTTGAGTTGAGTTAATTGTTCTCCCCGATCTATAAATAGATATTCTGGTTGGGGTCGTCCCCAAGATTTGGCAGTAGTCTCGACGCGATCAAGATTATCGACAATTACCACTAGTCCTTTTTTGCCTTGTTGTTTGAGTTTAGCTGTGGCAGGTTGCAGCAATTCTTCGTTAATTACGTCTAAAATACCTTTTGTGCGGGGGCCAAGATATTCTCTCAACTTGCTGCGGAGTTCAGGACTATTTTTGGCTTTGGCTGAAATCTTGCCAATACCTGCGGCTACAAGTGAAATTCCTTCTTTCTCGCTAGCTTTCAGTTCCCCTATACCTAAGATTGTGGCTTCCGCAGAAAACTTCCCATCAGTGCTAGCTGCAACTTTAGCAAGACCAGGAATTGTGGCTTCTGCTGAAACCTCAATTTCTGTCATTAATAGTTTAGCGGCTCCTTGGAGAATTCTTTTCAACCCTTGGGGTTCGGGAATGTCTAGTTTTTCTAAGCTATCAAGACTTTCACTCACTCGGCGGGCGATCGCAAGTAAAATATCTCCAATATCAACATCACCCATTTCTAAGTCTTGACTCGACTCAAAATAAACCACATGAAAGCCTGCTTGTTCTAATTCAGCTTTGAGTCTGAGCAATTCCGTAGACTTACCGCAGCCAATGTGGCCTGTAAATAATTCACAGGTAGGCTCATCAGGTGAAAAAAAGGTGATGCTTTCTTTTAACTCATCAATTATCTTGCCACCGCGTACTGAGGAGAAATCAATATAGTACTTGCGATCCTCGGCGTTCTCCACTGCCAAGGTTTTGCTAGGGTTACACGCCTGATAAAACTTTTGTAGATCCAGTGTCATCAAATACCTCGTAACAAGGCTGTCTCCTTAGTTTATACAAAAGCCTAGTTTGGTATTTACGAAAATATACTAGTAATTTTTATTTTCCCATCTGTACAATTGCGATCGCCAAGCCAATACAGCCTGAAAATTATAGAGTTCTTAAAGGCAAGTTTAATTGTTGCAAGGCAATGCGATCGCATTGTCACTCGATACAATCGAATTGTCACCCGATACAATCGCATTGCAGACCGATGCAATTAAATAACACGGCGATGTTTGTTATTTAATTGCACTGCTCTAATTGTATCAAGCCATATTTAGTACTTTCCGCAATAGCCGTAGTGCACCAAGTGGGTTTCAAATTCCTTGAGTCCACGCAGGCAGACTATACTTCTGGTTTGCCTTTAGGCGTTCTGGTCATAGTAGCCGCTTTGCATCTATGTTTGTATCGCCGCGATTTTTAATTGCCAGGTATATTTGCTCCTCAGTTTTTCGTTAAAATAAACTTTTGCTTCTGTGAAGCCGAACCATTAAAACTAACCAAGGTAGATAAACTATGGTTCAAGCAGTACTTAAAAACAAGCCTGTGACTTTTGCAGAGTTCATAGAGTGGAAACCAGAAAGCAACCGCTATGAACTACATAATGGGGTAATTGTTGAGATGAATCAACCTGTAGGGAAACATGAAGATATAATCTGTTTTTTGAATGAGAAAATTACGGCTGAATATCTTCGCTTAAATTTACCCTACGGAATACCCAAGACTGCTTTAGTCAAACCACCTGAAAGTGAATCAGCTTACTTACCTGATGTTTTGGTCTTAAATCGTCCGAACTTGGTCAACGAACCATTTTGGGAAAAAGAATCAACAGTTACTCAGGCTGCATCAATCTCCTTGGTAATTGAAGTAGTGAGTACTAACTGGCGTGTTGATTATTTGACCAAAGCTGGAGACTATGAGGAAATGGGTATTTCTGAATATTGGATTGCTGATTACTTAGGTAATGGTGGTAGAAGATTTATTGGTAATCCCAAACAACCTACTATATCTGTTTACGAACTAATAGATGGGGAATACCAAGTTAGTCAGTTCAGAGGTGATGACCGGATAGTATCGCCAACTTTTCCAGAATTGTCCTTAACTACTAACCAAATTTTTCAAGCAGATTGGCTTTTATAAATATTTTCCAATAAGTCAATTAATTGTATTAATAATTTTTGTCTCACGCAGAAGAGAACACTTCTGTGCAGAATTTCCCACTTTGAGGAGAGTGTCCGTCTAATTGTTGCAAGGCAATGCGATGTCTACGACAAGCCGCTCCGCGTCTACGCATTGCAAGCCGACGTATTATAGCAGTTCTCGTTTGGATGCAATACACAATAGGGCACAGCATTGCTCATACGTGTCAACTTAACGTGAAACCCTTGCCCAGATGCGTAGGCGTAGCCCGTCGTAGACATCGCTCATTTACCATCACGATCCGCGTTACCCCACCCCAGTTTTGTCTAAAGCCAAAACGTCCCCTCCCCTTGGCAAGGGGAGGGGTTAGGGGTGGGGTAAAACGCTTGTGGAATAAGCGTTTTGACTTAAGTTGACACCAATGAGCAATGCTGTGCCCCTACGAATGGTCTGTATTTTATGCGATTGAGAACCGCTATAATATAATAGAGCGATGTTTTGGCATAACACATCGACGTATTAATATAACAGACCGATGTTATGCCATAACAGGTCGATGCATTAACATAACATCTCAATGTTTTGGCATATCAGACCGACGTATTAATATAACAGACTGATGTTATGCCATAACAGGTCGATGCATTAACATAACATCTCAATGTTTTGGCAT
>JAVRCF010000037.1:35209-72734 GCA_034530935.1 Aulosira sp. DedQUE10
ATCAGCAAGACGACATTAATCCATTAAGCCATATTTAGTACTTTCCGCAATAGTGCTTGGTCTTCTAACTTGGCTTTTAAACGCCCATTTTCGATATCGCGAATCCAGCTTTGGCTTTTACCTGTCAACTTTGCCAACTCTCTTTGAGAGAGATTGAGATTTGTTCGCGCTTGTAAAATCTGTTCGCCTAGCAAATCGCCTGTGGTTTTGGGCTTTCTTCGATTGCGATTAACGTTACGCCGTGGCTTTTTGTCGGAGTCTGAGGTTTGTTGTTCCCATTCTGTGGGTAATTGAAATGATGAAATTCGCGCATTCATTAGCAGATTCCATTTACCACGGGGGCCTGTGTCTGTGAGGCGGGTTTCGCCACCACCGTCATTTGTCCAAAATTCTAACGCTGCTTCTGGATCTTCGGGCAAATCAATTAACTTTGCCCATAATGGTTGAATTTCTATAGGGTAGGTAACTGGGTCAAAAATAGGTTTAATTCCATAATGATTGAGCATTTCCAAATCGCTTTCAAAGGTTCGCAACAGGCGTTTGCGTTCTTCTCTTTGTCTAGAAGCTAAGGTGACTTTTTCTTCACCATAAGCTACACGCAATAAGGTGGGAACGGTAATGCGTTGTTCTTTGCCCATTTTGGTTTTAAACAGCAACCACAGCATGAGTCTTGCTGCGCCTTCATGTTGCTGCCAAATGCTCATAATAGTAGTTAAAAGTGTTTTCGGGAGAATGCCATATTGATAGAATGCGGTGCGTTCTTTACAAGCTTGTTTATTTAAGAAATGCTGCGCCCAACTTCCAGCTTTGACTTTAAACGTTAGCCCCACTAAGTATTTGCATCCTTGATTGTCTTCTTGAAAGTGGTGTTCAATGTCTAGTAAATCCCACAAGCGACTTCCTGCAACTGAGAATCCATTGACTCTTCCTTGTTGGGGCCAGTCGATGGAAATGATCAATGAGCAAGCTTGCTGCACGATATTTTTCATTAAAGCTAGCTTGACATTTTTGCTGAGGTCTTTGCGTTTTTCTAGCCCTAAATATTTCTCTAGTTGGCGTTCATCAATGGAAAATTCTTGCTCCCAAGGTTGTTCTTGTGCTGTCGCATGAGCTGCAAAAATTAGATGGATGCAAGCGGCTCTAATATCTAAAGCTTCAATTGCGGCGATGTCTGTAGTGCGAGTGCTAATATTCAATACATCTTGGATATGGAATGCGATCGCACCTCTACCCTGATTAACTTGTCGGCTATAGGATAAATACCCAGCTTCATCGATTTCCCAATGTAGGGAAGTGCGCTGTGCCAGTGCGTTACAAGCTTCCCAGATCACAATCGCTGAAGCAAATGGGTTATTCTTCCCATTGGAAAATAAATCTGGGCTAGTAGCATCTCTCGGTTCTAGTTTACATCTCCCCTTTTTCGCTTGCCACGGGATAGGTGAATTTGTCGGACAGGCAAGCACACATTGGGGTTCGGTATAATAACCTTCGCAATTGTTACAAAGAGAAGGATCGATCCAATATTCATTATTTTCGATTTTGATTGCACCCGTCGGACATTGGGGTCGGCAATTGTCACATCCAACGCAACTGTTGTTAGGAATTGTATACGGCATAATGCACTTCCAACTATACTCGTTGAGATGTTTGGCTCAAGTCTCCCCAGGATGTGTCCTCTTTGTTTATGAGATTCACGACTTGCTACCAAATTAATTTGCTAACAAGAAAAAATTTTCTTGTTTGAGAAATTACCCACATTCATATTTGGACATTGCATCCACTTGAAAGCTATTTAAGACTTTTCATCTCAGCCTCTGATTTGTTCCTCATTAACTATACATTTCATAATCATATTGAGAAGTTTGTTCACAATGAGCTTAGAACTGGTTTTTAAGAATTTATTTTTAGAGATTCCAAGAATAGTTTTCCTTTGACCTTAAAACCTTAGCCAAAGTGTTTTTAGCGAACATCAGAGCTTACTGTTAATAGTATTCAACTTATTTATTAATAATTTTAATATTTTACATTACTTTATATTCTGCCATCAGCATTACAGTTTTTTTCATAAATCAAGTTTGGATTATAATTTGGATTAATGTGCAAAGATTACATTTACTTTTTTTGCATTTGTATCAACAATTAACTTAAGATTAAAGTAAAAATGATTGGCATAACAGCTATCTAATTTAAAAATGCGATCGCGCTTATAAAAAAGCTATCTGTATATCTAATCACTGTTATCTAAAAGTTTTTTAATTTAGCAAATAAATATCGATTTTGCAAAGCCCTAAATTGTATAAATACCATATTTATATACTCATACAAGATTCATCTACTTGATTTTTTATTTTAGTAGCAACAATATGTAGCACTGTGCGTGAACGCGGCTATAGTAATATCTTGCACCATTCTCAATGAACTTTTGGTGGGCACTGCCTTATCTTCGCTCAAACCTTTATTTTTAGGGTATGGGCAGTGTCCAGACTACAAAAACCACTAATCTCAAACTGCGAGCTATTTGCCAAAGCAGAATGCTCAAGCAAACAGAATTTGAGCGTAATTGTTGGCAAAAGATTGCAATTAAAATAGTAAATAAAAAAACAAGTGCTACTAGATATAAAGTCAGCAGATGTTGATGAGATAAAAATCATTGTTTAATACCAAAACCAGACTATTAAGATTAGGTTAGGATGATGATCAAAGCACAAAAATATTTGTAGGCAGAATTGCCGAGGATTTATTCATGGCACAACTAACAGGATTGACCTTCGGAGGTAAAACTTGGACACCCAAATTCGCCCAAGCAATTGATAAGGATAAATGTATAGGCTGTGGCAGATGCATGAAAGCCTGCGGGTATAGTGTGCTGGATTTGAAAGCGCTGAATGAAGAAGGTGAATTTGTTGAAGATGAAGATGATGAAGAAATTGAACGCAAAGTAATGGTAGTTGCTAATCCTGACAACTGCATTGGTTGCGAAGCTTGCTCACGCATTTGTCCGAAGAATTGCTACACCCACGCTGAATTAAACAATTAAAATTGTTTGACCTTGGTCAAAATTGTTGTGTGTTTCAGGAGGTACTGATTTAAAAGCAAGGTAATTAGAGGGGAATGATTAGTGTTAAAAAGCCGCGGGTAGAAGGCAGGAGGAAGGTAAACTTTATTGCTTTTCTCAACTGTGTAGTTATTTTTGCCATGCTGCATGAGGTGTTTACTCGAAATAGAGAAAAAGTTCGTAGTAAACAAATCCGTAAATCCTAAATTGTTATCTATTAACAAATCCATACTTGCTGCTCATATAGCCTAATTAATATTAGAGCTAAAAGTGCTTTCCTGAAATACCTTTTCTTAAAAGTCATAGGCTTTTTTGTCATCGAAACAAAGATATAGTTTTAATTTTTTGGGAGAAAAGATGTGAAAAGATCTGGAAAATTTCCCCAATTTTTATAGGGGTAAGTTACAAACATAATGAGAGAGAGAATGGGGACTGGGGACTGAGGGGACAAGAGGAGAAATAACAAAAGCTCAATCCTCAATGCCCAATGCCCAATCCCCAATGCCCGATAGGTAGGATGTATGCAACAAATTCCTGTTTCACTATGGACTCTGGTTGCTGGTGTATTAGTTACAGCAATCAGCATTTGGATTGGTCAACACCATAATCTATTCCCAGAGCAAGCATCGCTACAAGCGCCGATGGTGGACGGATTTTTTAACATCATGTTTACCATTGCGATCGCACTCTTCTTGGTGGTAGAAGGAACCATTGTACTTTTTTTGATTCAGTTTCGTCGCCGTCGCGGTGACGATACCGATGGCGTGCGAGTGGAAGGTAACGTTCCCTTAGAAATCTTCTGGACAGCAATTCCAACAGTGATTGTCCTCTGTTTGGGCATCTACAGTGTAGATGTTTTTAACCGAATGGGCGGTTTTGAGCCTGCGGGTCATCCTCATTCAGCCGCTCATGTTGCTCATAAGTCGGGAACTGCTCTCGCAGCTACATTAAGCGATACCTCTGAAGCAACAGCTGCACCATCAATCGCTCCAACAATCGGTATCGGCGCGTCTCCTCAAACCCTAAACAAACCAGCCGACTTAGTTGTTGATGTCAAAGGCATACAGTACGCCTGGTTATTTAATTACCCCGATAGTGGCATTACTTCCGGGGAATTGCACATACCCGTTGGTGCTGATGTGCAACTCAACCTATCAGCACAAGATGTAATCCACTCATTTTGGGTGCCGAACTTCCGCTTGAAGCAAGATGCGCTTCCCGGTATCCCTACTGAACTTCGATTTGTCGCCACCAAGCCAGGTACATATCCCGTAGTTTGTGCTGAGTTGTGCGGTGGTTATCACGGTTCAATGCGGACACAGGTAGTTGTCCACACACCGGAAGAATATAATAGCTGGCGAACAGAAAACCAGATTGCTCAACAGCAAAACCTCAATCAAGTTGTTGCAGTTAATCCAGCCGACTTATCAACATCAGAGTTTCTCGCGCCCCACATCCATGATATGGGAATTAGTGCAGCAACTTTAGAGTCAGTAGTCATGAGTCAAGAGTAGAGACGCGATTAATCGCGTCTCTACAAGAGTCGCGCATAGTGGTAAAAAATATGACGCAGGTAGAATTTCCACGGAATACTCCACCAGAAGAAAAGAAACCGGAAATGGTGGCTGGCCACACCTCTCATCCGAAGGCATGGAAATGGCAAGATTATTTTACATTTAATGTTGACCACAAGGTTATTGGTATTCAATACCTGGTGACGGCGTTTGTCTTCTATCTCATTGGCGGACTGATGGCGATCGCTCTGCGTGTTGAATTAGCAACACCGGAAGCAGATTTCCTCGATCCCAATCTGTATAACGCTTTCATGACCAATCACGGGACGATTATGATCTTCCTGTGGATTGTTCCTAGCGCGATTGGGGGATTTGGTAACTATCTAGTACCACTGATGGTGGGTGCTAGAGATATGGCTTTTCCTAAACTGAATGCGATCGCCTTTTGGTTAAACCCACCAGCCGGTACGCTTATATTAGGTAGTTTCATTTTTGGCGGTTCGCAATCTGGCTGGACAGCTTACCCACCTTTGAGTTTGGTGACAGCGCCAATCGCTCAAACTATGTGGATACTTGCGATCGTTTTGGTGGGAACTTCCTCAATTTTGGGTTCACTGAACTTTGTGATCACCATTTTGATGATGAAGGTTCCCAGCATGAAATGGGATCAAGTGCCCTTGTTTTGCTGGGCAATCTTGGCAACCTCCCTGCTGGCACTTCTCTCCACACCTGTATTAGCAGCCGGTTTAGTTCTGCTGTTGTTTGACCTCAACTTTGGTACATCCTTCTTTAAACCAGATGCAGGCGGTAACGTTGTAATTTATCAACACTTGTTCTGGTTTTATTCTCACCCGGCAGTATATTTAATGATTCTGCCTATCTTCGGCATCATGTCTGAGGTAATTCCAGTTCACTCCCGCAAGCCAATCTTTGGTTATAAAGCGATCGCTTATTCGAGTGTAGCCATCTGCGTTGTGGGTTTGTTCGTTTGGGTACACCACATGTTTACCAGTGGTACACCCGGTTGGATGCGGATGTTCTTCACCATCTCCACTCTCATCGTTGCAGTTCCCACTGGCGTGAAGATTTTTGCCTGGGTTGCTACTCTTTGGGGTGGTAAAATCCGCTTCACAGGTGCAATGCTTTTCGCCATTGGCTTGTTATCCATGTTTGTCATGGGCGGCTTAAGCGGTGTGACGATGGGAACAGCCCCCTTTGATGTTCACGTCCACGACACATATTATGTAGTCGGGCATTTCCACTACGTCCTGTTTGGCGGTTCCGTGTTTGGCATTTACGCCGGCATTTATCACTGGTTCCCCAAAATGACCGGACGAATGCTGAATGAAAGCTTGGCACGCATTCATTTCGCCCTCACCTTCATCGGCACGAATCTAACCTTTTTACCCATGCACGAGTTGGGTTTGAAAGGAATGCCTCGACGAGTGGCAATGTATGACCCCCAATTTATCGACCTGAATCAAATTTGTACCTTCGGTTCAATTGTTTTGGGGATATCGGTAATTCCTTTCACCATCAACATGATTTACAGTTGGCTGAAAGGGCCTTTGGCAGGTGATAATCCTTGGCAAGCTTTGACTTTAGAATGGACAACTAGCTCACCACCCGCAATTGAAAACTGGGAAGTGTTGCCGGTTGTGACTCATGGCCCTTATGACTACGGTCATGGTAACAGTAGTGAAATACAGCCATCTGCAACGCCGTCAGCTAGTGCTTAGTTAACGTGAATTCGACAAACCTCACCCACCTAACCCTCCTGCGAGGAGAGGGAGGAGCAACGAAAAATTTGGCTTTTCGCTCCCCTCTCCTAGTAGGCTACGGTGTACACACAAATGCTCCGGCTTCGTTGCCATCTCGCCTGGGAATGAATTCCAAGGCTAATAGTTCAAGTCTACTGAAGTAGACTAAGCTCTATATTTGAGTCCACTTGAGTGGACTTTGACTATTAGCCCGGAACTTCAGTTCTGGGCGGGATGAACGTAAGTGCGATACTTTGAGTGTCACAAAATTTGAGTCCTTTAATGCATAGCTTAGGTATTTTTTTCGACTTGTGTGTACACCGTAGCTCCTAGTAGGAGAGGGGCTGGGGGTGAGGTCAAAATCCTGTGCATCGAACTCACGTTTAGTTAGTAGAGCGAGTACTGCTATTCCTGTCAAGGTGACTGCATTTTCTAGTCATTTGATTTGAGAACTCGAAACTCCAAGCTTGGAACTGGGAACTTCAGCTTCAGAACTTGGAACTTCGAGCTTAGAACTCGGAACTTCGAGCTTAGAACTGGGAACTTCAGCTTCAGAACTTGGAACTTCGAGATCAGAACTTGAAACTCGGAATTTTGAGAATTCTTGAACAAGTGAAGAGTTGGGTTAAATAAGGATTTTGGATGAAGAATGAAAATTTTGCCGCTTCAAACTTCATTCTTTATTCAAGCTTCCACAACAGACACAGTGGATTATATTGTCAAAAAATCTATGACTATAGCTACAACCACGAGCGAAGCTCACAGTGCAGGACACGAAGAACATCCAGATTTAAGAGTTTGGGGATTGTTGACGTTCCTTGCTTCTGAATCCCTGATGTTCGGGGGATTTTTTGCCACTTTCTTGTTTTTCCGAGGTACTACAGCAGTTTGGCCTCCAGAAGGAAGTGAAGTAGAACTATTTGTGCCGACGATTAACACCATTATTCTGGTATCTAGTAGTTTCGTGATTCACTTCGGTGATACGGCGATTAAAAAGAATAACGTCAAGGGAATGCAACTGTGGTATACAATTACTGCAATCATGGGTGCAATTTTCTTGGGTGGTCAGGTTTATGAGTACACAAATTTAGGATACGGTCTGACTACCAACGTCTTCGCCAACTGCTTTTATATCTTGACTGGGTTCCACGGTTTGCACGTTTTTGTGGGACTTTTATTGATATTACGCGTATTGTTGCGATCGCGTAATCCCGGTGAATATTCTGCAACCAATCATACTTTCATCGAAATGGCAGAAATTTACTGGCACTTCGTAGACATCATCTGGATTGTTCTCTTCACTTTGGTATACGTTCTCACTTTGTTTTAAATAGTGGATGGGGAATGGGGAAGGGGGAATGGGAAATGGGTAATGGGCAATGGGTAATTATTGATTTCTTCCCCTACTCCCTCATCTCCCTTATCTCCCTCATCCATTCTTAAGGAAATTATCATGCAAGTTGATACCAACAAATTCTCATGGTTCCAAGTTCCAGACGACATCAAAAAGCTATTGATGTTGGCTGCACAAACTTGGGAAAACACATCAGAATCTGAGAAATATATGCAGCAAGCTGTAGCTAAAACAGGCGAATATACAGATGTTTTAGTAGCAGCATATAGGTATTTTTATTACAAAAATAATTATTCATTAGCGTTGCAAACAACAAACCAATTATTGGATAAAATTAAGAAGGCAGAAAAATTTCCTGAGGAGTGGGAAAAACTCAAGCCGATTTTAGTCAGTCGGAAAGAAGACTCGCAAATCAGGCTATATTTGAATGCTTATGCTGCTTCAGGATTAGTATTAGCCAAGCTTGGAGATATTGAGCAGGCTAAAATAATCAGTAACAAAGTAAAAGAGATAGACGAAAATAATGATTTTGGCGCGGGAATTCTGCTGGATATCCTCACCCGTCCACCTGAAGAAGAGGATTGAAAATCCGTAATTATTTGGTAAAGAATCATGAGTCATTTTTCATCCAATAACTTCATTTCCCTATCTTCCATTGGTTCTTCTACTTTAATTCCTGCTCCTCTCATTCCTATTCAACCTTTACCGATTATTACTCCTATTAATATTCCAGCCCCAGTTCTCCCGCTAAACTCTTTTCGATTCATGGTTTAAAATTTATGCAAGGTAGGGATTTGCTGGTAAATGGTGATGGCAAGTTACAAGTGTGTAAATCTGCGAGAGCATGGGATTTGTTACGTGAGAATTATCGCCTTTATCGATTTTTAACTGAAGTCGAAGATGTTCTCAATAATGTGGATGACGAATCAAGCAAGCTGCCAGAATTAAGAATGCTGGTTAGGCGTTTGATGGTCAATTCCTACTGGGTAAACAGCCAATATTTAGAACCTGAGGCTAAAACGGGAACCTCTGTTTTATTAATGTATGATGAATTGGGGTTTCCCTTGACAGTACAAACAGTAGCATTTGCTCCAGGGACATTATCGACAATTCATAATCATGGAACCTGGGGAATTGTTGCAGTTTTAAAAGGTCAAGAAAAGAATACCATTTGGCGGCGAAATCCTAGCCCCGACGCTTACCATAAAATAGAAGCAACGGCAGAAGTTAACCTATTTCCAGGAGATATTATTAGTTTTACTCCTGATGCAATTCATTGTGTCCAAGCAGTAGGTGATGAACCGACTGTAACTTTTAACGTCTATGGAGAAACCGATCCAAAAGAAAGATTTGAGTTTAATCCAGTGACTCATATCGCTAAAAAATTTTAGAAGTTCCTAAGCAATTCAACTCAAAAACACTCTGCGTATCTCTGCGTTTAAAATCACCGACCTTGTAACAGATATAACTAGGAGATGTTAAATGGCTAAAGTAATTTTTTATGAAAAACCAGGCTGTAAAGGTGGTACAAGACAGAAAGTTTTACTAACAGCCGCAGGCCATGAAGTAGTACCACAAAGCTTACTCGCAGAACCTTGGACAGCTGAAAGATTGCGTTCTTTCTTTGGCGATCGCCCCGTAGCCGAATGGTTTAACCCCAGTTCCCCAAGAATCAAATCTGGTGAGGTGGTTGCGGAAAAACTAGATGAACAAACAGCCTTATCGTTAATGCTGCAAGATCCGCTATTAATTCGCCGTCCCTTAATTCAAGTAGGCGATCGCCGCGAGGTAGGGTTTGAGGTCGAAAAAATTGACGCTTGGATTGGTTTACAGCCTGTAGATGAATCCTTCCGAGAAATGGCTGAAAACCTCATGGGCAAAGATTTACAAGGCTGCGCCCACGGTGGCAATGATGAACACAAGCATCACGAAGGTGGTTGTAAAGGTCATCATCAAAAGGAAACTAGCTGTAACCATTAAATCAGTCAACAGTGAATTTGATAACTGTTAACTATAGCGGTTCTCAATTGCATAAAATACAGACCATTCGTAGGGGCATAGCATTGCTCATTGGTGTCAACTTAACGTGAAACCCTTGCCCAGATGCGTAGGCGTAGCCCGTCGTAGACATCGCTCATTTACCATCACGATCCGCGTTACCCCACCCCGGCTTTGCTGACGCAAAACCTCCCCTCCCCTTGGCAAGGGGAGGGGTTAGGGGTGGGGTAAAATGCCTGTGGGATAAGCGTTTGAGCTTAAGTTAACACGTATGAGCAATGCTGTGCCCTATTGTATATTGCATCCAAACGAGAACCGCTATATTCCGTCCTTCTCCAAGTCGGTGAAGGACGGTTTTGTGTGGCGTAATATGGAAATAACCCCCAAAGAGCGATCGCATTACCTAAACAAAGCGTAGACACGGAGCGGCTTGTCGCCAGATATCGCCTTTTCAATGTCGTATTACCAGAAAAGAGCAAGTACTACCCCTGCCAAACAAACGAAAGCGGTCTCCCTGACAACAGAAGCGGTCTCTGTTTGAACGGAAGCGGTCTCCCTTGCAACAGAAGCAGTCTCCCTTGCAACGGAAGCAGTCTCCCTTGCAACAGAAGCGGTCTCCTTTACAACAGAAGCGGTCTCCCTTACAACAGAAGCGGTCTCCCTGACAACAGAAGCGGTCTCCCTTACAACAGAAGCGGTCTCTCTGGCAACGGTTGATTTGAGACCCGATGAAATACCGAGAAATTACTGTAATTACCTGAAATTTTCTGATAAAAATTGTAAATTACACTGAACCAGAAAGATATTTAATTAGGGCAAACTAGCTTTAGAAGTGCCTTAAACAAATAAACTTATGGCTTTTAGAAAAAAAACATCCCGCGTTTTAGAAAAAGCTCAGTTAAGATTTTCTGGGCTGAAATCGATTGTTCCAGACATCAAATTTGAGGATAATTATAATATGGAAAATTTGATGGCGACAATTGAGCATTTACGTACAAAAATTGAGGTTTATAACACTACCTTGTCTGTAGTTGATTCTTATAGAGGTGAAATTAAAGAAATAGAAAAACACTTGAGTCAGCTTTGTGAAAAAATGCTAATGGTGGTTGCTATAAAGTATGGCAAAGACAGCCGCGAATATGAAATGGCGGGTGGTGTTCGTAATAGCGATCGCGCCCGCAAAATCAGAGCCACCCGCTTAAAGTCTGTTACAGAAAAAGCATCAGATCAGAATGATAAAACTGACTAGAAATGTAGGGAAACCAGTTGCGTGGGCAGGTTTCCCAAAGCAAGCAAACTGGCGTTGTGTTATGCCGTAAGCTAACGCACCGTCAACTAAAGGCTGTACTCCTGCGGGGAAGCAAGCTACGCGTAGCGTCTTTGCAGGAGAAGTATGAAGTATAGCAAAATGTCCTCATTAATATTGTCGTAGCAGCGATGTCTGGCGACAAGAAGCATAGCTCTCTACGCATTTTTCGTGAGCATGGAGAAGGCGATCGCTTGACTTTTAAGACAGTCGCTACAGCTAAATTCTATTGCAAATGTATTTATAGCGGTTCTCAATTGCGTAAAATACAGACCATTCGTAGGGGCACAGCAATGCTGTGCCCTATTGTGTATTGCATCCAAACGAGAACCGCCATATACTCTGTTTTTTTAAAAAAATTTAGATCGCTACGCTCAAGAAGGAAAAAGAAAAGAAGGGTAAAGGGCTACAGAACAATCCTCCCAGCCGCGCAGACAACACGAAAACCAATACTGCCGATGATGTAGACGCGCACCGCCCTATCGTAGTAGCTGCGAGACGCAGAACGGCAGAGTCCAGGAATGTCGATCCAGGCACCGCCCCGCAGCAGACGAAAATTATAATTAGTATCTATCCATGCACTTCCATCTCTAGGCGCTTTTTCGTAGCTCTCATGCCAAGTATCTTGACACCACTCCCAAACGTTCCCGTGCATATCGTATAATCCAAAGTTGTTAGGTGGAAAACTTCCTACTTCTGTTGTCTGTTGACGATATTTGCCCTTTGATTCAGAAGCGTAAATGTAATCCCCATTGTAGTTAGCTAACTCAGTTGTAATCGTTTCCCCGAAGTGAAATGGTGTATTTGTTCCTGCACGACAGGCGTATTCCCATTCTGCTTCACTAGGTAAACGATATTTCCGCCCAGTCTTATCACTAAGCTTTTTGCAAAATTCTACTGCATCATTCCAATATACTTGCTGTACAGGGCGTTTCTTTCCCTGAATGTTGGATGGATTTTTACCCATCACTTTTTGATATTGTTCCTGGGTAACTTCAAACCTGCCCATAAAAAAAGCAGGCACATTTACATCGTGCTGTGGACTTTCAGATGACGTTCTATCTTTCTCTCCTGATGGTGAACCCATCTTAAAAGAACTTTCAGGAATAGAGACCATTTCTAGAGTTACAGCATTACCCAAGTCCTCCTTAAAGAACTTAGCTTGCTTGTTAGGATATCGTTTAATTACCTCTCCGTTTTTATCTACCGTTACCGTTTCAAACTCAACCATCCACAAAGGTAATCCGAATGCTTTCTCCTTTCGTAAGAGTTTATATTTAGGTTTTGCTACAGAGATTGGTATTAGTGTTGGTGTCGGTATCGGTGTTAGTGATTGAGGCTTAAAAATTTCACTCCCTACTACTATTGTCATCAAACTTCCGCCTCCCAAACCAACCCATTTCAAAAACTTTTGTCTGGTTATTTGTCTACCCATCTTCAAGTACCATTATTTCCGCTTAAATTTAAAGGTCATCGCGCCTTTTCCCCCAGCTTTACCACCACCAATCCCAAACAGGCTAATTTGTCCTTCGCCATTGATTTCTACTGAAAGTTCCACCTCATCCAACTGCATTTTAGAATTGGGTTCTTCCGCTTCATCAAGCATTTCCCGCATTGCTTGCAGAAATCCCTTCATTTCTTGCTTGAGTTGACTTACCTCTACTTTGCGTCTAGTAATTACTAGTTCGCCTTTTTTTTGGCTGACAGTTATTTCTTCAGTAGTTTGAATTCCGCCGAGTCGTCCTCCTATATCCCCACTACTTCTGGCTCCAATGCTTCTGGTTACATCTGTGACTGTTTCAGTAGTTGTATTTGAGGTTTGTGCCACTTCTTCGGTAACAATCCAGATGGCATTTGGGGTAGAATCTTCTGCTGACATAAATTTAATTATTGAAATTATTCTTGATTTAACTAGGTTTTACTAAGCAATACACCATAGGGCACAGCATTACTCATTGGTGTCAACTTAAGCTACAGATGGCTGATTTGTTGGCTGACACACCCGCTTAGAAATGAATTTCTAGGCTAATAGGCAAAGTTTACTCAAGTAAACTGGGGACAAATGATAATTTTTAGTAATCTAAAGATTACTTTTGCTATTAAACTCAGAATTCATTCTGAGGCGGGACATGGGTTTTACTTTTGACTTTTGATTTCCGCACAGTGGTAGTGCATTACCATTATTCAGTAGTAACACCTAAACTGGCAATAAGACGAGCATACCAACGCAGAATGACTAAAAATTGGGCAGTAGCAATTGGCATTAACCAGTACAACAATCTTCAGCACCTAAATTACGCCAAACTAGATGCCGAAGCTATGCGCGATTGGTTTGGGAAAGAAGCCAGATTTGATCAAGTTTTCCTCTTTACTGACGATTCTCCCGCGATCGCAACCAATCCACCAATTCCCACTCAGCCAACTTACGGTAACTTGCGGCGGTTCTTACGGGCAAACTTTGAACAGCCACTATTAGCGCCAGGGGATAATCTCTGGTTTTTCTTTGCAGGTCATGGTTGTCGAGAAGGCGATCGCGATTATCTTATGCTAATAGATAGCGACCCAGGCGATGTAGAACATACAGCAATCCCTGTTGAATTTGTTACCCAAAGATTGCGCCGCAGTGGGGCAGATAATGTAGTGTTGTTTTTAGATGCTTGCCGCGATGAAGGCAGCAGGCTGGGAAAGGGTATTGGTGAAGAACATCAGGGAGTAGTCACCTTTTACTCTTGCAGTCCCAGTCAAAAGTCTTATGAAATTGAGCAGTTACAGCACGGTTCATTCACCCAGGCTTTGTTAGAAGGGTTGCGGATAGCAGGTGCTGGAAACTGTGCCACCGTAGAAAGATTGGACAGATATTTACAATCAAGAGTACCCGCAATTAATCAAACACACCGGAAAACACCGCAACATCCCTATGCTATAGCCGAACCTGCGACAAAATTACACCTAATTTTGTTACCCGACTACGCGACGCTTCATGATATTAACCAACTGAAACTAGATGCTCGTGCAGCCGAAGATGAAGAAGATTGGGAATTAGCTCAACAATTATGGATGCGGGTGAATGTGGCTGCTAGAGGCTCAGATCCCGACGTAAATAAAGCATGGATTAGAATTTTCATGCAACAGCAACAGTCTTCAGCACGCCCAACCCCTGAGCCTGTTACCTCATCAAGGGGAGAGAGGTCAGTAACTCCTGAAATGCCAGTATTTAACTTTGATGTGGTGACGGTAAATGCTCAAGGTCAAGAAATTAAACGAGAAAAAGGTCAAGCTGAATATTTTACTGAAGACTTAGGCGATGGTGTCATTTTAGAAATAGTGACGATTCCCAGTGGCAAATTTCTCATGGGTTCACCATCAGGGGAAGGAAAAGATAGTGAAAAACCTCAGCATCAAGTAACGGTTGAAGCATTTTTTATGGGTAAATATCCTGTCACCCAAGCGCAATGGAGAAGAGTAGCAGCACTACCCAAAGTTAACCGTGACCTGGAAGCAGACCCATCTAGATTTAAAGGAGACAACCGACCAATAGAACAAGTGTCTTGGTACAATGCAGTTGAGTTTTGCGATCGCCTTTCACAACATACAAAAAACCAATATCGCCTACCTAGTGAAGCAGAGTGGGAATACGCCTGTCGAGCCGGAACAAAGACACCGTTCCACTTCGGGGAGACAATTACAACTGAGTTAGCTAACTATGATGGGAACTACAATTACGCTTCTGAGCCAAAGGGCAAATATCGTCAGCAAACAACAGAAGTAGGAAGTTTTCCAGCCAACAGCTTTGGATTATACGATATGCACGGGAATGTTTGGGAATGGTGTCAAGATGATTGGCATAGCACCTATAAAGGAGCGCCAGCAGATGGTAGTGCGTGGTTTGATGATAATAATCAACTTTATCAAAAACAAGGAATAGCCGTGCTGCGGGGAGGTTCTTGGGTCAACTATCCTAATTACTGCCGTTCCGCGTCTCGCAGCTACGACAATAGGGCGGAGCGCGACAGCCTCCGCAACTCTATTAGTTTTCGAGTGTGTGGCGTGGTTGGGAGGATTCTTCAGTAGCCCTTTATGCTTTAGTCTTTTTTCTCTTTACGCTTGTTCTTTTTCCCTTTTAGAGTTTATCGAAGCGAAGCGATCGCATTTTTTTAAATCCTTAACCAAGCAGGCGTAGGTTGGGTTGAGGAACGAAACCCAACATTTCCAGGAGTTTGTTGGATTTTACTACCCTGCGGGAAGCCGCTACGCGTCTACGTTCAACCCAACCTATTAGAGCTTCATGCCACTTTATCAGTATTTTGTGCGGTTGATTTGGCCAAAATTGGCTCGATATCTTGGCTTTTGTCGCGTTGAGTAAACTCATCCAAAAGTTGAAAGAAATAATTAAACCCTGCTTTTTCATCAGTACAGGTGAGCAGAATAATTTTGTCCCAAGCGTTAACTGTACGGATTGATAAGCGGTTTTGTAGCCAGGGTTGGAAGTTTTTGTAAAAGTCAGTTTCGACTTCGGTATTGGTAATACCTACTTCTGTACGCGCAAATCTATAACCGAGAATAAACATCCGCAGATTTGTAATGGAGGCGCTTCCCAGATATAAACCTGGTTTGCTTTTGATTTTTTCTAGTAGCTCAAATAATGTACTCATTTTTAGCTCAATTCAATTGCATCTCTAAAACTCTTCAATCACTTCTGCTTCAAATTCATTAGATAGGGAGGTAAAATCTCTAAGCCAATTTTCTAGTGAAAGTCCTTGTCTTGAAAGGTTGTCAAAGATTTTTCCATAAACTTCAACTCCATAGTGAACACCATTCTCAGTAATGCTCTCAAAGCAACCCTGTTGTTCTAGGCGATCGCTGAGGATAAAATCTTCATGATCGTATCGGGTGGAAATTCGCCAAAGTCTTCCCGGTATTCCACGTTGTTTGAGCCATTTTTTGAGTGTGTTGGCACATTCTTGACAGTGAAGCAGAGGAAATTGGATGATAATATTACCGATGGCTTCGTAAAGTTCTGCAATGGCTGCATCGTCTACGGGTTCTGTCAGGCAAAGCACCTCCTCAACAAAAATTTGATTTTATTGTAGCCTCTATGCGAATAACAAAATTTGCAGTTGAAGATTGGATTGGTAATCAGAACAAGGGTTTTGTAGAGCAAGCGCATAGCTGGCAAGAAATAGAATCAGCTATTAGAGAGTTGGATGGACATCACAAAACACTTGTAACCTTAGAAACAAATAGCGACACTCACATGGCAGTGGGTGGTGGTCTAGGAAAATATATAGTGTATTTAACATTTGATAATGAGATTTTTCATTATCTTGTTGACCCATCTAAATCAGATAAAGATGAATTTGTGATAGTTGGTGGACAAGAAGGTGTTTATCCGGCTTCGTCCTGTGTTGATCTGAAGACAACCCTAAAAGCCGCCAAAGCTTTCGCGGAGCTTGGGAGAATGGAAGAATCAGTTATTTGGAAAAAAGATGAAGTTATTGAGCGAGTATAAGGGGGACAATGAGTCAGTCAGCAATCATTACCGCATCGCCAGATGTGATGAGTGGTACGCCAGTCTTCGCCGGAACGCGAGTTCCTGTGCAAACCCTGCTGGATTATTTGAAGGCGGGAGAGTCCATTGATGATTTCCTAGACGGATTTCCCACAGTTAAGCGAGAACAGGTGATTGCTTTTCTGGAAGCCGCACAAGCGCAAATTCTGAATCTGGTTGCGTAGTGTGAATATTTTAATTGACGAGTGTATTGACCGAAGGCTGGCAAGGCAGTTATCTGGAGTCATTGGTGCCAAAACGTAAAACCCCAGAGAACGCCTCAGAATGAATTCTGAGGCTAATAGCAAAAGTCATCTCAAGATGACTAAAATCACAGGAAAATTATTGAGTAAACTTTAGTTTACTTTGGTTATGAGCCTGGAAATTCATTTCCGGGCGGGTACAATACAGTTCGGTTAACAAAATTATCTGTTGAGGTGATCTGGGGGAGAAAGAGCGTTTAAATTTAACTTCTTCTCTACGAGACGCTACGCGAAAACTTTCCCAGCCTCCCCAGCCTCAAGAGCTTATCCGAACCGTATTGCGGACGGGCAAGGAAGCCAGCAGTTCAGCCATTTATAGCTGAATTTGACACTAACGACTCAAGCAAAGCATGATTTTTTTGTCCTTATGGGAATACTAAATAACAAAACATTGAGAATCACAAATAGAGTGAACTTATGGCTTTGTGGCGACTTTATTATCATTTGGTTTGGGCGACAAAAGACCGTCAGCCACTAATTACCAGCGAACGTGAAGCGAAACTTTACAATTATATTATTAGCAAATCCGATGAACTTAATACTATTATTCATGCTATTGACGGCATAGAAAATCATATTCATTTAGTAGCTTCTATTCCTCCCAAAATTTCTATTTCTGATTTTGTCCAAAAAATTAAAGGCAGTAGTACTCATTATATTAATCATTTATATCCTGTAGAAAATATGTTTGGTTGGCAAAGAGGATATGGGGTTTTTTCACTGGGTAGAAAACAACTGGAACAAGCTGTTAGTTATGTAAAAAATCAGAAAGAGCATCATTCAAATGGAACAATAGTTGCATCTTTAGAAGAAGATAACCAAGATGATGACGCTCCTCAAAAATTCTATCTTTAGTCAGCTTTAGCTTACTTTTGCCATGAGCCTCAGAATCAATTCTGAGGTGGACTCATGGACAATGTTTTAAAAGTTATTTTAGCTTCTATTTTCGTTGCCATCCACGGAAATCAATTCCAAGGCTAATAGCTAAAGTCTTCTCAAGAAGACCAAGCAGAAATTTCAGTCCACTTGAGTGGACTTACGCTATTAGCCCGGAACTTCAGTTCTGGGCGGGATAACGTTCAGTGCGTTTACACCCTATTGTCCAGAAGTTCTCCGCCTAACGCACAACAGTAGGTTCCAGTGTCAAATCTTGGAACATCAAGGTGCTGAGGTAACGTTCGCCGAAGGAAGGCTGAATCATCACGATGAGCTTTCCTTGGTTTTCGGGACGTTTAGCTACCTGAAGTGCAGCACACAAAGCCGCACCAGAAGATATCCCAGATAATAAGCCTTCTTCTTTAGCCAAACGCCGCCCAAAAGACATCGCCTGTTCATCGCTGACTCGAATTACTTCGTCAACCAATTCCAGCTTGAGAACATCGGGAACAAAGCCAGCGCCAATCCCTTGAATTTTATGCGGCCCAGCTTCTCCACCAGATAATACAGGACTGTTGCTCGGTTCAACTGCGATCGCCTGAAAAGTTGGCTTACGTTGTTTGAGTACTTCGGCAATGCCTGTAATTGTCCCACCAGTACCTACCCCAGCAATCACAATATCCACTTCACCATCTGTATCCGCCCAAATTTCTTCGGCGGTGGTTTCTCGGTGAACCTTGGGATTAGCTGCGTTGCGGAACTGTTGTAGCATATATGCATTGGGAGTGCTATTCACAATTTCTTCAGCTTTGCGAATTGCTCCCCGCATTCCTTCCGGGCCTGGTGTTAACTGCAACGTCGCACCATAAGCTCGTAGCATCGCCCGTCTTTCGTTGCTCATGGTTTCAGGCATTGTCAAAATCAAATTGTAGCCTCGTGCGGCTGCCACCATTGCTAAGGCAATACCTGTATTACCGGAAGTTGGCTCTACTAAAATGGTTTTTCCTGGCTCAATTAAACCCTCTGCTTCTGCCGAGAGTACCATACTTAAGCCAATCCGGTCTTTAACTGAAGCGGCTGGGTTCATACCTTCTAGCTTGACAACTATCCTCGCTAATGCTCCCTCTGCTTGCGGAATCTTGTTCAGTTCAACTAAAGGAGTGCTGCCAATAAGTTCTGTTACATCTTTAGCAATTCGCATTCGTTAACTCCTAAAATCCTAAATTCTATACAACGCCAGGTATTTTTTACTTATAACCGTAAATTTTTATTTTAATCTAGAGTCAAGTGCCACTGACTACATAATTCATGTACTTTTACTAAACCACAAAATTGGAATGATTTAGATAGCAATTCCGGTAAATATTCTTATTGGCTTTTCATCTAAGTTGCCTTTTTTGGCGGTAGTTGAGATGTAAATTGTTTGCTAAAATTCCATTTTTTTAATTTTTCTTGGTCACAAACAAATCTATCGATTTAGCTTATATATGCCTCCTATTTAAATTCTTTCCAGATCCCCGACTTCTTTGAGAAGTCGGGGATCTAATTTTTCACGAATAATTTAGGATAGCTATATATCCAAGAGTTTAAATTTAATTTTGAGATTTTTTAGTTTATCTAGAACAAATTATCTATTTGAGAAAACTTAATTGAATTTTGAAACGCCGTAATATATTCTCAGGCAGAATATTTTCTTTGAGTACAAGTTTTCTCGATAAAATAACTCTAGGAAAAACGTCTTAAAGTATTAGCCCAACTAGATTTGAGTTAGAGTACAAAGCAACCCGAACCCAACATCAAAAACACTAGGACATCATCCAAACAATACTAGTACCTATACCCCAAATATTTTTTGTAATCCTTGTAAGATAAAATTTCCCAGCTTTGAGTACAACTTTAATAACTTTAATAATTCTGATCCGACTCAGCTAAATTGCTATTGAGCAACCCGACTGTTATAAAACCTATAGGATTTACGCAGAGATTCCCCTCTACCCCCCAACATTCCCAAGCAATAGCTTGGAGATGAAGGGGGGACTTCTTAACCCCCTAATTCTTAGTAAGTGTGTTATTTCTCAGCCCAAGAATAAATTATTTCAGTATTACTGAATACTAATTTGCTATTAGGGACAATTTTAAACATATATTTGAAATATCATTTCAAGGGTTGCATCAAATCATCCCCTATTTTAGTAATTAGTTCATAGTAAACACTCAGAAAATTCCTAACTGTTAACTGCTAACTTTTTTACGATCAATAATATTTTTGTAGATTAATAACAGAAATTATTGTTTTACTGGGCGCATACTACCTAAGAAGGGAGAACCAAGATGAAAGTCAAGCTTTTAAATGTTCTCACAGTCTGTGTAGTTACCTTAGCTGTGCTATCTCCAGCATTATTCGTATTTACGATGATTTGGGGACGGCATATAGAGTTAGTAAAGGCACAGAATTTAACTTGTGAAGTAAACAATAATATAAGAGCCGATAACTTCTTGGTTCCCCAGCCGGAGGGTGTAAACTCCTCTCAATCTCAGCCAAGCATAAACCTCTATAAGCAAAATCTAAAATCCCAAAATTTGACTGTTGTAGAGCAATATCAACTGGCGACGATCATGCAATGGTTTTTCTTGCTAACACCTATTTGTGTTGGGTTAGGGATTATTGTTTACGACAGATATCTTGTTTATCGTAATGCGGTTTTTCAAGAACAAGTTGAAATGCTAGAACGGCTGTGGCAGCAAAGTATCGAGCAGTAAACAAATTCAAATTCACTCATTCCCAATTAACTGAAGCACCATGACAGAAGAACGCGAAGTCCTGTATTTTGATTTAATCGATCAGCTACTCAAATGCGATAATGGTCAAGAACCAGCAGTATTAGAAGCACATCCAGAATTAATTGATGCTGATTTTGTATATGCAGTGCTAAAAGTGGCAACTGTGTTTGCACATGAAGGTAATCAAGATGGTGCCAAGTTTTTATTTTTTATTGGTCGTGAACTAGCGAAAGAATTGGGATTGTATCCTGACACTGAAGTTCCCAATTCGGAAACTGAAGTTTCAACTAAGGAGTAGCAATGCTATTGACTGCAACTGACGCTGGACAAATAGCTTTTGAGTTTCTCATGGCTGATTGGAATATCTCAGAACATGACAGAGAGTGGTTTACAATTGTCAATTCTCGTCTGATTGGTGAGAGTTGGTACATTGTAGAACTGGGTGTAGCAGGATTTCCCGATCGCTGGTTTATTCAAGTTTATGATACCGGAGCTTGTGACCCAGATTATACTTTTATTTCCCCAATCCGAGGTTCAGACGGATATGTTGATCTTGTAGATTTACCACAGCTTGTTGCTGAAGTTTTAGTGTCAGAGCGGAATGCTCGATAACGAAGATGAAAGGGGGCAGGGGGGAGAAACTCATATATAAATTATGTTGGGAGTTCCTATCTAAAAGTTTTAGATTTTAGACTTTTGACTCTTGAGTCTTGACTCTTTTACAAGAGTTTTAATAATCAACGGACTGGAGGTAAAAATTTATTTTTTACCTCTTTTTTTATGATTTTATTATCCTTAATATTTAATATTAACTTTTTAAGAAGTAGTAAGAAATGTCAGCTTTGAATGACAAATTTATGTTATATTAATAGCGTGATGAACGCTACAGAAATATCAATTGCTATGATTGCCGAAGATATCCTAGCCAAAGAATTCACCAGAGTAGTAAATCACTATTACCCAAGCGTTGGAGAATTACTTGATAATTGTTATGTAAAGGTCATTACCTGTTTTTGGGGAAGACCTGCTAGACGTTTGCAGTATATAGGAATTTATTGTTCTAACGAAATGATTCCCCATATACAAGCCCAAAAAGACGTACTCAGAGAAATAGCAGATAATATGGGACTAGTTCAAGTCGTGTGTATGAATGCAGGGCGATTGATACGCGATCCAATGTCTAAGTTAAAGGAAAATAATCCCCGCTTATGGTTGGAATTGCATTGGGTTGCTGCATCTTAAAAATAGCAATTGCTCTTCAATAATGAAAACAGGACTTTTCTGCAATTACGATAATCATCATCAGGATGCCCGCCGTGCCATCTTAGAACAAGTTGCATTGGTGAAACAAGCCGAAAGCTTAGGCTTTGAGGAAGCTTGGGTAAGTGAGCATCATTTTAGTGAATCCAATCTTAGCCCTTCGATGTTGGTGTTAATAGCCCATTTGGCCGCATTAACTTCAACTATCAAACTAGGCACAGCGGCGGTGTTACTACCGTTTTATAACCCGATTAGGGTAGCGGAGGACATTGCCACCTTAGATAATTTATGTAATGGCAGATTGTTATTTGGGATTGCCAAAGGCGGGCCATTTCCCCAACAAAACAAACATTTTGCCACACCAATGGGTGAATCTCGTGCCCAGATGCTAGAGGCAATGGCATTGATTGATCAGCTTTTATATGAAACAGATGTATCATTTAATGGGCAATTTTATCAATGCGATCGCCTGACAATTTACCCAAAACCTTTGCAAGCACAAATTCCCGTATATGTAGCTACCGGAGATGATGACGGTATAGGGTTTGCCGCCAAATATTCCTTTGGCTTAATGGGGGGGCCGCCTTTTTCTCTGCACAGATTGCGGAATACTGTTGCTAAATACCGTGCCTTAAATTCTAGTGGTTCCGAAAACCTAATACTGACTCGTTTCTTTTATGTTGCCAGGACATACGACGAAGCAGTAACTGAGGCGTTGCCTTTCATCCGCCAATTCAGCCAAAAAATGACAGCAAATGCGGCTGAAGTTATGCAGAAAAGTTCTAGTGGACATAAGCCTTTTGATCCCACCAATATTTGTTTTGATGAAGACTTTTTGATAGAGAACTCAATTATTGGTGATGTCAAAACCTGTCGAGACAAAATCAAAAAATTTCAGGATGAATTAAATCTAGGCACGCTGGCACTCAAACCCTCATCTTGCGATTTGCAAAAAAACCTGGAGAGTTTGACGCGCTACAACCAAGAGGTGCGGAATTATGTCTAAGTTACCATTGCTTCCTCCAGATGATTTACCTCCAATCGAGGTGACAAAGATGGATGGAATGCTACATCTGGAATTGGAACAATCGATTGGCAGATGCTTTTATCAAGCCTGCGATCGCATTACGCAAGCATTGTTAGCTCAATGTCAGTGGTATCTCACAACCAATGCTACTACCTTAATGCTGATCATTGACTGCCCTGACATCGTTTCTTACTGGCACATAGTCAGCAATGTTCCCCAACTAGGGAACAGGTTAGAAAGGTTTACTACTAATGCCAAAATCCGCGTTTATCCGCCATTTGGTAAAGGCGGGCCTTTTGAAATTGGCGTGGGTGAAATATCTGCCTATCGAGATTGGCTGTAATAGAACCAGGATACAAAAAGACGCTCTGATGCGGTGACAATTTTCTTTGCGTCAGAGCTAGAATCCCCCGAATTCAATTCGCTACGGTGTATACACAAGTCGAAAATTTCACGCTGAACCTATATCCCGCCTCTTAATTAATTCCCAGGCTAATAGCGAAAGTCCGTTGAAACGGACTGAAGACTGTCTTAATTTATCATTTAGTCTACTTCAGTAGACTTGTGCTATTAGACTCGGAATTCATTCCGAGGCGGGATGGATACACTCCGCCAAGATTTGTGTATACAGGGTAGGAATTCAATTCGGGGGAGTATGTGAAAATAAAGGCAGTAGATTTTCGGGAAACCTATGACTGCAACGTTGCTTGCGCCACCGGATGAAATAATTCACCTGTCGGGGATTAGCTGGCTGACTTATGAAACGCTGCTGCGGGAACTGAGCGATCGCCGCCTCCGCCTCACTTATAACCGTGGCAATCTAGAAATCATGGCTCCTTCTCCAGAACACGAATTGAGTAAAACGGTTATGGGGCGCTTCGTAGAAACTTTAGCAGAAGAGACAAACCTCCAGATTTATCCGCTTGGATCAACGACCTTCAAACGTCCTGAACTGAGCGGTGCAGAGCCAGATGAATGTTTCTACATCCGCCAGATTAGTGCTGTTCGGGGGAAGAAGCGAATCGACCTTGCTGAAGATCCAGCACCTGATTTGGTGATTGAAATTGATGTTACAAGCAGTTCCCAAAATCGTCTCGAGGTTTATGCAGATTTGGGTGTAGCGGAAATTTGGATTTATAACGGTGTATCTTTGGTCATTAAACAACTGCAAAATAGCACTTATATCACCACCCAAACGAGTCAATTTTTTCCAAATTTACCAATTCCAGAGATTGCTGGTTTTTTACAACAAGCTGAAACAATAGATTATTTGGAGTTGGTGAGAGCATTTCGGAGTTGGGTAAGAAGTTTAATTGGGTAATAACAGAGCGATCGCAGTTTGAGTTGTGCAAAATTGTGGCGATCGCAAAATGGATGATTTATTGACTAAGCCGAATTGACAAATGACAAAGGAAATAATTCCTCGCTTGGCTTTATTCTTCTGTTTGTTCTGCGTTACTTTGGTTCTCAAACTCAACCAAAATTCGCTGAATTTGTTTGACTTCTATATCCTCCTGTTCAGATTTTGAGTAAATATCTAGTAATACGATAGTATTCGCTGAATGAATCCAATAAATGAGTCGATATCCAGCACTTTTACCTTTCTTGATGTCGCTATTCTTAACCCGTGCTTTGAAGATTTCATAACCTACACCAGAAAGTCGATCGCCTAGGAAATTTCTGGCTTGCAATTGCTCTAAAATTTCTTCTAGATCTCTTTGGATCTGGCGATACTTTTTGGATAGTGTACGAAGCTTCCGTTGAAATTCAACCGTTATAGCGTTTCCTAGTCTAGTGAAGTACAAAATTATCGGCGTTTATCTGCGTTTATCCTCTTCCATCGGCGGTTAATTTTTTATTGGTGTACCTCACCAGTATGGGAAGCGCTATAGTCTAATTTCAATGGGAGATGATTCAGTCAACCTTAATACCCTCCCACAACTGGGAAAGAGGAAGTGTTTTTTCGGTCATTGCTTCGTGCCAAGATTGACGAAAGCTTTCTGCTGAAAATCCCAAAGCATTGTCATCGGCTTCTTCTTTTTCGGCTGGTTCGTTGACTAACACAATCACTCGTATAATTTGATCGCTGGGCAAACTGTCCAAAAATTCTTCTGGAACTTCTAGAGTTCCTTCAGGTGTGATTTTTGCCGGAAATTCGTATGCTTTCATTTTGAGTGTCCTTTAACCAACGCACTACTATTCTCTCATCCTCCTCATCCCCCATTCCCCAGCCGAGAAGCCACCACAGCATAAAAAGGATCGCCCCCAGGTGCGCCTAACCACTGAAGAACAGCCGGGAGGGGTGACTTATGAACCATCACCTCTGGGGTAGAAAATCCCGGTACTGTCGCAAAATAACTTTTGACTAACTCTACTCTCGCTTCTTCGGAAGCATCCCGCCAAGCTTGGATGGCTTTTTGAAAAAACATTCGGTTAGAAAAACTGAGAATTGCTACACCACCAGGTTTCAATATCCGGTGGATTTCCGCAAATATTGCTTCTGGATATTGGATGTATTGTACTGAGACACAGTTGATAACTGCATCAAAATCTTCATCCTGCAAAGGTAGCTGCGGATTTGCATTGATGTCTTGCACAAAGTAATGATTTAAACGGGGATTACGTGCTAATTCTTCAGCATTGAGTCCGTGTCCCTCTATGTGGGCAAATTGCATTTCTTCGGGCAGATGAGACACCCAACTGCTCATCATATCTAATATGCGTGTGTTAGGTTTAAGACGATCGCGATATACATCTGTTAGCTGTTTAATAAATGCTTCATCAACATGGGTGACAAAGCGCGGATAGTCATAAAACAGCTTGTCATTTGTGTCATCTAACTTTAGGCGTTGATTTGGTCGTAGTATCATATCTTAAATGTCTATTTAGGAAGATTTTTTCCACAACTGAATTTATTTCAGTTAGGATTTTGATCAAGTATTTTGTATGCTGCTTTACATATTTTAAAGGCAGGATGACAAATATATAAAATATACTGCGCTGCATTCGATTCGTAATCATTAATGTTCTACAGAATCCGATTATTTCCGAGTATGTGGCGGCAAATCTACCTCTTGGCGAGATTGCCATATTTAAGTTTGTTAATTTGGCTACTTCCTTTATTGCTTTGCAATTCCGGAGGGAGTAGCTTGATGGCTCATGATGAAGGCTATTATGCCGGACGAGCACGCCAGATGTTTGACTCTGGTGATTGGATAGCTCCTTGGGGTAATGCTCATCATAAAACCCCTGGGTCTTATTGGTTAATTGCTACTTCTTATAAGTTGTTTGGTGTCAGTGAAATTAGTGCGCGGCTTCCGAGTGCGATCGCGAGTATTTTTGCTCTGTTTATTTTATATGAAATCGGCAAAATTATTTTAGGTAAAAAGATAGCTTGGCTAGCAGCTACTATTTTGAGTGTGGAATTTCTCTGGCTACAGTCCAGCCGTTTAGCTGCACCTGATATTCCGATGATTTTATTGGTACTTTTAGCGATTTTGTCTTTAATAAAGGCGGAATCACATCCTAAATATAGCGACTTTTTACTGTTTATTGCCGGCTTATGTTTTGGTTTAGGCTTCTTAATGCGAAGCTTTATGATTTTTTTGCCAATGGTGGCTTTATTACCTTATTTAATTAAAGAACATCGCCGTCATCATCATCTTGCTAACCCGATGTTGTATTTGGGGTTGGCAGTGGGTTTTATTCCTACGTTAGCTTGGCTGTGCTTAAGCTGGTGGCGTTATGGTGCTGAAAGTTTTGAGCAGTTGTTAGGGTTTGTGGTAGAACTAGGTTCTGAAGACCGCAACCACAATGGCATATTGTTTTATTTCTGGAATATTCCTTTAAAATCGTTTCCTTGGTTTTTTTTCGGGATTTTAGGTTTGGTTGTACTGCTGCGTCATCCCATTCCTCGTTACCAGTTAATTTTAGTCGGGTTTCCCCTGGTTTTGTTTACTGAATTGAGTATTTTCTCCACTCGTCTTTCTCACTATGCGCTTTGCCTTTATCCGTTTATAGCGTTGCTGGCGGCTGTGGGTTTAGACTGGTTGGGCAGAATTTATCAAAGAGGATCTACTAACCAAACTGTCTCGCCGCAATTATCCCAGCCAGAGAATCAAGGAAATACAGCAGATTTCAAATTTGTGAGGTACAAAAATACCCCACCCGCGCTGTCGCGCACCCTCCCCTTGCCAAGGGGAGGGTTGGGGAGGGGTGTACTTCATTTACTTGCAAAGTGCTGTAGATTACTCTCATGGCTGAGAGAGGCTGAGAAAGATCTGCCGCGTAACCTCAGTTATGGCATTGGCACATTCGCTATTGTACTTGTAGTAGCAAGTCTATTCGCGGCAATTTCCGATGATGCTTATATTCGCGATCGCGCCAACCTTAGCTTAATTTTAGGTTTAGGTTGGTTAATGGTGCCTTTGGTATGGATTTCTCGTTACCACTTTGGCCAAAAGTTCTTGACGGATAATTATTGGCTGGCGAGTTGGTTAATTCCCTGCTGGTTAACTTTGGCTATGACTGGTGGCTTAGGCTTTTTTAGCGACTATAACCCGACTTTGAAAGCTTTTTTCCAAGATAGAGCGATCGCATCTATTCTGCAAACTCATCCTGTATCTTTTGTGCAAGTTTACGATAAAAACTCTGTTTTGCTCAATTTCTACACGCCGATTCCTGGCCAACAAGTAGATACAATTAGCCAATTACCAGCTTTTAGCTATGCTTGGATCTCCAAACCACAGAATTCTCAATTATCCAAGTCTTATCGTGTTCTTGCTACACTACAAGAGTACCAGCTGATTCAAGTCCTTCCCTAAGATAGATGGCAATCAACTGTTGCAAAGCATAGCTTATTTAGCTAAAATAATAGTACGCACACTAAATAATTAGTTGACATGGTGTCTACATCTAAAGATTCTGAAGTTTTGGAGTCGTGGCAGCCAGTTCTGGCACCATATAACATTGGCTACAGGATTAAGTTGCTCTCACAACTGCTAACTCGCAAATTTACGGAAAAGCTAGAACCCTTTGGATTGACACCATTTCACTGGTTAGTGTTGTGCTGTTTGTGGGAAGAAGATGGTTTACCTACTTCCAGCATTGGCGACAGGCTTAAACAGGTAGGTGGGACTTTAACTGGCGTTTTAGATCGCATGGAAGAACGCGGGTTAGTCAGACGCGAACGCGATACTCACGATCGCCGCATCTGGAGAATTTGGTTAACGGATGCAGGTAGAGAACTAGAAACTATTTTACCGCCAATATCCGCAGAATTGCGTGAGCAAGCAATGTCTGGTATTTCCGCCTCGGAACGAGAATTATTTTCCCAGTTATTAAATCGGGCGATCGCGAATTTGAGTTGAGGGGCTAGGGCGTGTTTTCAAACCCCAATGTCCAATTACTGAAGTGAAAAATAACATGGACAATAACAAAATTGAGGTGACTGGAATCAGCGAACCTATACTAAAGCTGATTGATGAGCAAGTAAGGCACTTTGGGGGCGACAGAGCAACGTATATCCGTGATTTGATTCAAAGGGATATCTTTGGCACATCACACGGACAGAAACATACATTTGCCGAGCTTGGTACAAAGCGTACTTTTGACCCACAACAATGGGAAGTCGACATGAAATTATTAGCTCAAAGAGCGGAACGAATACCAGTTTTACCACCAGAAGCGTTTACTCGTCAAAGCATTTATGGGAATCATGATTGATGCTATTCATGGCAGATACAAACATTTTATTACTCCTGAATAGTTCTTAAAGGTATCTAGGGGCAGGGCAGTCTATCTGTAGAAGAAGCTAATATCACCCAATCGGGTGAAGTACTGTGAAGTTTTATTTTGGATAATAATACGCATATGAAAGGAACGATATAGAAAGGCTAGCAAGTAAATATTACGTACACAAAATAAAAATATCAATTCAATCTTTAAGTTAGGGGAGTCAACAATCATGGGCGCTAATACTGGAAACGGACACAAAAAAGGCAATATCTCTGTTATAGACAAACGACTAATTACTGATGTAGAGAGTTTAGAGGCTGTTACAAGAGAGCCTTCCGCCAGTGCAGAAGCAGCCGTTGTAACTCCCGAAGCTCCTCCAGTACCGGAAACTGATGTACATCCAGAGACAGAGAAAAAGGCCGAGAAGAAGCACAAAAAACCGATTGGTTTGATTTTAGCTGGCGTGGGTGTAGGTGCGATCGCGGCTGGTAGTTTTGGTTATCACTATTGGCAATATGCTTCTACCCACGAATCAACAGATAATGCCACAGTGGTAGGAAACATTCACCAAGTTGCTAGTAGAATTCCGGGAACTGTCAGTCAGGTGCTAGTGAATGATAACCAACTAGTGCAACCAGGACAGTTATTAGTAACACTCGATCAACAGGATTATCAAAGTAAAGTACTGCAAGCACAAGCAGCACTACAAAATGCCCGGAGTCAGGCACAAGCTGCACAAGCAAATATTGCTTTAACTTCACAAACCTCTAGCGGTAAAACAACTCAGGCGCAAGCAGATGTCAGCACCGCTGTTGCAGCAATTTCCACAGCGCAAGCCGCAGTAAAAGAAGCGCAAGCCGGGATTCCTGCCGCCCAAGCTGACGTGCAACTAGCGCAAGCTGGTATACCCGCAGCCCAAGCCCAGGTAGCGCAAGCTAATGCTAACTTGGCAAAAGCCCAAGCCGACTACAACCGTTACAACAGCTTGTTTCAAGAAGGCGCAATTCCTCGCCAGCAGCTAGATACAGCTAAGGCAACTTATGATGTGGCTGTAGCCCAAAAAAATGCTGCGGTTCAGGGAGTAGAACAAGCACAAGCTAGATTAGCCTCTGCCAGAGTAGGTGTAGCAAAAGCGCAATCGCAACTGGCACAAGCACAAGAAGGTGTCACCAGCGCCCAAGCAAAACTCGCCGCATCGAGGGGCGGATTGCAACAAGCCACCGCCACAGGGCAAGATACTGCTGTGAAACAGAGTCAGTACGAAGCAGCAAAAGCTGCGATCGCGCAAGCTGAAGCATCCCTCAAAGACGCACAGTTGCAGCTTTCTTATACCAACATTACCGCTCCTAGTGCCGGACGGGTAGGTAGGAAAAACGTGGAAGTTGGTAACCGCGTACAAGTTGGCACACCATTAATGGCGATCGTGGATAACGGCTATTGGGTAGTAGCGAACTTCAAAGAAACCCAATTGAATAAAATGCAACCCGGAGAAGCAGTAGAAATCAAGCTGGATGCTTTCCCCAATCACCCCTTTATAGGTCGTGTTGAGAGTCTTTCCCCAGCCTCCGGCGCTCAATTTGCTTTATTACCACCAGATAACGCCACCGGTAACTTCACCAAAATTGTCCAACGTATCCCAGTAAAAGTAACTTTTGACCAAAAGAGTATCCAAGGATATGAGTCACGGATTACGCCTGGGATGTCTGCGGAAGTTGATGTAGAAGTTAAATAATAAATGTTCACAGGCTTCTAGCCTGGAGTTACAGATACAAAGCCTGCCTTCGCAGGCTTTATTTATATAGCGACATCCTAGAAGGGTGCATCCTGAAGAGGTAAAGCTAAAGCGCCTTTTGTCAATCAGTTAAAATACTCAAAACACTCTTACTAATGAGAATCGTAGTAAAAAGTGGTCTTCATTAGTTAGGTGAATTTTAGTTATCAAACAAGGTCATGAAAAACTGAGTTTATACTAATTTGAAAAAAATGCAACGGATACACACGCTCAAATCTCTGTGATATCTACCTTTTTGAATTTTGAATTGGTATTACTTATGCCTCTTTAACTAAAAAAATGCGAATTCAACCCAAATCTCTAGGCTTTACACTGCTGCTGGGGGCGCTTTCTGCACTACCGCCCTTGTCAATCGATATGGGGCTACCAGCATTCCCTACGATTAGTAAGGCGCTTGTAACCTCACCGGGTGCGGTGGGGCTAACACTTAGTTTGTTTATGCTTGGTTTTGCGATCGCACAGCTCGGTTTTGGGCCACTTTCTGATCGTTATGGACGTAAGCCAGTTTTACTCGCGGGCTGTGGAATCTTTGCGCTAGCTGGTGCAATCTGTGCTGCGGCACCCTCGATTGGGACTCTGATTGCTTGGCGCTTGGTTCAGGGTGCGGGTGCGGGTGCTGGTATGGTGGTGACGTTGGCAATTGTCCGCGATTTATTTGAGGGATCGCAAGCACGGGCGCAACTTTCTTACGTCAACCTGGTGATGAGTGTAGCACCGATGATTGCACCGACAATCGGTGGGTGGGTTTTGGCGATTGCTTCTTGGCGGGCAATTTATGGTGTACTTGCTGTAGGAGGATTACTGCTGGTGCTGGCTGTTGCCTTGGGATTGAGTGAGTCCCTAGAGAGGCGTGATGTCAATGCTATCAAACCACATCGGCTCATCAATAATTACTGGCATATTCTCAGTAATCCCATTTGTCTTGGTTATGCCCTTGTGAATGCATTGACTTTTGGGTGTATGTTCGCTTACGTTGCCGGCTCACCACTAGTGATGCTCAACGTTTTCGGTGTCTCAACTACAGTCTACGGTTGGCTATTTGCATCAACCGCCTTTGGGATCATGGTAGGTTCATTCCTAAATGGGCGCTGGAGTATGCAAGGTGTACCACCTTCAAGATTACTCAGTGTTGGCTTAACTGTTGCTGTCGTTTCCACAGTGGCACTTGTGGTTGTGGGCACAGTGCCATCGCTATGTCTGGTGTCATGGCAGCATTTGCGATCGCTTCTTACGCCGCCTATACAACATTGGCACGTCCGGCAGAGCGCCGTTTTGCACTACAAGGTGGCAGAAAAAATTAGTCATTTGTCATTAGTTAGTTGCTAAGTAGCTATAACTAATGACCGATGACTCTTGAATGAAAAAAACTTTATTATGTGCGGTAAATTACCCTTAATTACCTCTTAATATTAACCCTCTTTTTGCTAGCCATAAAGGTTAGAAGCTGGGAAACTTCTATTAAGAGAAGCTGCTAAAATTAATTTGATTTTTGGATGATATTTAGCTATCAGAAATAACAAATAGTAAATGACTAAAACAAAACTACTTCTACCTGCATTAAAATCAAAAAACTATCGCCTGTTTTTTGCCGGGCAAGGTATATCCTTAATTGGAACCTGGATGACACAACTAGCAACAGTTTGGCTAGTTTATAGCTTAACAAACTCCCCATTAATGTTGGGTGTTGTGGGCTTTACTAGTCAAATCCCTAGCTTTTTTCTCGCTCCATTTGGGGGTGTTTTTGTAGACCGATTTTCGCGCTATCGTACCTTAATTGGTACGCAAATCATGGCGATGATTCAGTCGTTAACATTGGCGATACTAGCACTAACAGGTGTGATTCAGGTATGGCACATTATAGCTTTAAGCTTGTTTCAGGGATTTATTAACGCCTTGGATGCACCAGCCAGACAAGCATTTGTACCAGAACTAGTGGAACGCAGAGAAGATTTAGCCAATGCGATCGCTATTAATTCCACTATGATCAATGGGGCACGATTAATTGGCCCGGCGATCGGGGGTTTGCTGATTGCTAGAGTTGGCGCAGGTTACTGTTTTTTAATTGATGGTTTGAGTTATATTGCTGTGATTGCTGCTTTATTGGCAATGACAATTAAACCTTGGAAAGTTTCAGTGAGTCTTGCTAATCCTCTGCAACAAGTTAAAGATGGATTTGTCTATGCTTTTAGCTTTCCACCAATCCGGGCTATTTTGTTGCTATCAGCTTTAGTTAGCTTAATGGGATTACAAAATACTATTCTTGTACCTATATTTGCCGAAGAAATTCTCAAAGGTGGGGCAGAAGCATTAGGCTTTTTAATGGCAGCGTCGGGAGTAGGAGCCTTAGCGGGTGGTATTTATTTAGCTACGCGGCAAACAATATTAGGAATTGGTAAATTAATTGCTATAGCTCCAGCAATTTTAGGAGTAGGCTTAATAGCTTTTTCTTTCTCACAATTTTTACCGCTTTCTTTATTCACAATGTTGTTTGTAGGCTTGGGGACAATTCTGCAAATTGCCGCTAGTAATACGTTTTTACAAACGATTGTTGAAGAAGACAAACGCGGTAG
Organism: Aulosira sp. DedQUE10; assembly: GCA_034530935.1. Taxonomy (GTDB): domain Bacteria; phylum Cyanobacteriota; class Cyanobacteriia; order Cyanobacteriales; family Nostocaceae; genus Aulosira. The sequence continues at coordinate 68,050 of JAVRCF010000037.1, forward strand.
ATTAATGAGCTTGTATACCATGTCATTTTTAGGCATGATACCTGTAGGTAATTTATTAGGAGGTTTCTTAGCCAGTCGAATTGGCGCTCCTAACACTTTAATTATCGATGGAATAGCTTGTATTATCGGTTCTATATTTTTCTACAAACAATTACCTGCATTGAAAAGACTCGTTATCCCAATTTACGAACAGAAGGGGATTGTTAAAACTGTAGGATCTGCTAGATAAATTAAGATAAAGGTGCCGTACCCTCAGCAATAATATATCCTACTTATTGGCATCACAAGGCTGTACCTTAAAAGATAAATATTCCATTTCCTGTACCCGAACTTTGACACTGGAGCAATTCTATGGCTAATACAGGTGCTATCCAGCAACATCCTACTCTACCGCCAGAACATATACCTTTAAGAACCTGGATTGGTGTATTAGCCAGTATGCTTGGTGCATTCATGGCGGTTTTAGATATTCAAATTACTAACGCTTCATTACAAGAAATTCAAGCAAGTTTAGGTGCAACTCTAGAAGAGGGTTCTTGGATTTCTACTGCTTATTTAGTAGCAGAAATTGTGGTCATTCCTTTAACAGGATGGCTATCACGAGTGTTTTCGCTGCGGCGCTATCTAATAGTAAATACTGTACTATTTATCTTTTTTTCTATATGCTGTGCTTGGTCGTGGAATCTCAATTCTATGATTGTCTTCCGTGCTTTACAAGGCTTCAGTGGTGGGATTTTAATTCCTTCAGCGATGACAGTTGTACTAACGACTTTACCACCATCTAAGCAATCAGTAGGATTAGCAGCATTTGCTATTACCGCAGTGTTTGCTCCCTCAATTGGCCCCACATTAGGAGGTTGGTTAACAGAGAATTTCGGTTGGCAGTATAACTTTTATATAAATGTATTTCCAGGTGTGTTGATGCTCACCGGAGTATGGTACGGCATTAAACAAGATAAACTTCAATTGGAACTGTTGAAACAAGGTGACTGGTGGGGAATCATTTCAATGGCTATTGGCTTAGGTTCTCTGCAAGTTGTATTAGAAGAAGGTAGCCGCAAAGATTGGTTTGGTTCGGCGTTAATTGTGCGCTTAAGTGTGATATCGGCAATTTTTCTAGCATTATTTTTATTTATAGAATTAACTCGTAAGCAACCATTTATTAATTTAAGATTAGTAATGCGGCGTAACTTTGGTTTAGCCAGTATTATCAATGTTTCGCTGGGAATAGGATTATATGGATCAATTTATGTTTTGCCATTATATCTCGCTCAAATCCAAAAATATAATGCATTACAAATTGGCGAAGTGTTAATTTGGGCTGGGATTCCACAATTATTTATTATTCCCTTTATCCCTAAATTAATGCAACGCATTGATGTTCGCTTTATGGTGGGAGTGGGGGTTTCCCTATTTGCTATAAGTGCGTTTATGAACGCCGGTATGACTTCAGAAACAGGATTAGATCAATTAAGATGGTCGCAACTTGTCCGCGCAATGGGACAACCATTAATAATGGTTCCACTGAGTAGTATCGCCACGGCTGGATTGAATCCCAAAGAAGCCGGTTCAGCGAGTGGTTTATTTAATATGATGCGAAATATGGGCGGTTCTTTAGGTATCGCAGCCTTAGCAACTTTATTAACTAATAGAGAGCAATTTCACTCTAATAGATTAGGTGATAGTGTATCGCTATATAATCCAGAAACTCAACAGCGAATCGACCAGATGACGCAATATTTTATTAGTCGAGGAGCCGATTTGAGTACCGCCCAAAATCAGGCGATCGCATCTATATCTAATATTGTGCGTCGAGAAGCTTTTGTGATGGCTTTTAATGATTGTTTTTACTTTATTGGCATTGCCTTATTATTAAGCGGGCTGGCGATTATTTTCATCAAGAAAGTCAAGGCTACTGGTGGTGCTGTGGCGCATTAAAATAATTCGTAATTAGTAATTACTGTACGTTCGCGCATTTTGTTAGGGAGAAAGAAATTAATGCCTGACTGTGTAAGAAAACTTCTCTTAATTCTCTTGATTTTTTGCGTTTTTACTAGCTAATAACAATGCTTTTGAGCCATTGTTGTTCATCTGGCTATTAGCTTCTGTTGGGAATTAGCTGCGATCGCTTTTCGGTTCTATTCTCTAATCAGCACAAAGCATCCTATGTGCATACACCTTTTATGGAACTTCGTTTACTGCCGGTTGTATTCTCTAAGTAAGCGACAAGCCTTTTGTATCTACCTATTAACCTGCGCGTGAGTGCGATCGCACTCCATGAAAAATAAATACTGCGGTATACAGCAGGCGATCGCTTGCTTGCAGGTCATGCGTCGCCTAGTACGACTCCTAAGTATGCTCGGCGTGGAGAAGCGGGCGATTGATTTGCTGAATATACCGTATAGCAGGCGCTCTAAGCGTAATTAATCAAAATTCCGCGCTCATGACTCATGCATTAAAAGTTATCAAATATTTATGAAAGAAGTTTAATGTGTTTATAATATTTGTCTATTTATTATCTTTATATTTTTTTAATAATTCGCTGATTTGGTAGTATTTTATTCAAAGCAACTTCATACAGTATTTCAGTATTTTTGAGGTTATCTCCTCTGGAAAAAAGGTTTACATTTATCTTAAATAAAGATATTTACGGACAAGTCTGCTGTAGCAATAAAGTTCGATATGGAAGTATTTTGCATCAAATCAAAATTAGATTTATGTATCTACCAACCATTCAAAGATTTTTGATAGCCGTATATCAAGTAAATTTGCAGAAAACTTTCTCTAATAATTACTGCTTTAGATCTAAAAAGATTACTGCCTTGGTAGAAATGAGGCGAAGAGCAGAAAATAAAATGTTTGTCATCATTACTCTTTTTCATAACGGTAGCATTAATCTATGTGCTAAAAAGCTTGACGGCACATAAAAAAAGAGAGGGTAGACAATATGACAACTTTTGAAGCTGATGGTATCCAGATGGAAATTTGTGAGCCAAACCTTATAGTTTTGCCTATTACTGAGAACAGAACGAGCGCTAATACCTGTTTACAAATTAACATTGCCATTACTAACAACACGCCAATACCTTTTCCCTTCGTCTATGGCATCCTGACTCCAGAACTCCTAACCCCCAATGGACAGGCACTAAATCCACAAAAGCTGATAGATAGGCAGATTACTCCAAGTCGATACAACGGCATAGCAATTCCATCTAAAAAGACTTTGAGTTGTTATTTAATTGCAAAGCTGTCTTGGCAGAACAATTTGCTTCAACTCCAAGCAACTATCTCTTACTCTTCCCAAGTTCCTATTAACCCTGACTACTTTTGGTCTTTTGAACCTTTACAACTGGGAACATATCAGATGAGATTTACCTACTTAAGTCCTCAAGAGGAGTTCTTATTCTTTGATGCACACACAGCAGCAATCAGCCAAATACAAGCCTCTGTGACAAGTCTATTAGCAACTCCTTGGGTGAATCTCCAACTGGTTGAACCTATGGAGTCTAACAATAATGAAGTACAAGTCGATAGTGTTCGGTTTGAAACTGTAGTGCCAGAGCAAATATGGACTATTTCGCACTCTCAGCTATCTGATGCTAGTTCCTCTGTACAGATTGGACTTCGCATCACAAATAACACATCAATCTCTCAGCGCTTCTGCTCATTTACCACCTTGATTCCAGCACTGATGGGAGCAGATGGTTGTATTTTAGCGCAGAATCTAGGCGGTGGCAGTCATGGGTGGGTTGGTGCTGGAGAATCTGATTATCACTTGCTTGAGCCTAAAGAAAGTGTGACCTTCTTTGTTAGCGCACACACTGAGAGACAAAATGATGGGCTATTGAACCTGATAGTTGATGGCACAGGTTATGGCTATTGGTCGTTTAATGGCTTGAAGTTGGGTACTTATCAGGTTCGGTTGGCATATAGATCGCGAACGAATCCATTAGATATAGAGTTGTTTGAAGATATTTGGAGAGGTATGGTGCATACGCCCTTTGTAGAATTTTGCCTAGTTCAACCTTGAAGTAATGTTGAATTCATAATTGTCATTTATCTCTCAATTTTGAGCAAAGACTGTTATTTCTTTGACCAACTTCGTTGTCAGACAGAGGACACAAGTGAAGCTTTTTTATTGAGACAAATTTGAAGGTTCTGTTCGTCTGCCTTCCGATAAAAAATACAAGTCCGTAATTTTATTTGTGGATAAATAAGAATTTTCCTTCTTGAATCTCTCGATCTATTCTTGGAGTTTCCTTCTGCTTTCTTCCAGTTTTAAAGCTTTCTGTAGTTTCTCTATTTGCTGGGAAGTTAAATGATTTTTTGCTGGCATTCTTGCACTTGTTTGACTTAATTCAGCTTTCTATTATACCCTATTTAAATGCTGAACAGCTTAGTACTGAGTCAGAATCTTCCTCACAATGGACACCACAATTAACAGCAGAATGGCGGCAGCATTCTCAAGCAGCAATTAAGTTTTTTGCTGGGAAAAACTACTATTCGACAGCCTTTGAGAACGAAAAAAGGTCTTACCCTAGAACGATGATAGACTTTCTGGCGGGTAATGAAAAAAGGGCGATCGCCTTTCTGCATATAAATAAGCTGTTCCAAATCTAGTTTGCATATCTAATACCAATTTAAATTGGATACAGGGCAAATGAGGTAAACTGAGAATCGTCGTT
>JAVRCF010000038.1:0-15621 GCA_034530935.1 Aulosira sp. DedQUE10
AGAGTGCTGTTGTGGGGACGGTTTGGGTGCACAAAACTTCTCCCAAGGGGAGACGCTGCGCGAACGGGGGGTTCCAAGAGTTGAGCAAACTTTTCAAGACAGATTTTGGATTGACTCCACGGATCAAGACGCTTGCTCTGTACTATCAAGGAATAACTGGTTAAAGGCTTTGGGTAATTCCAAATTCACAGTTCAAAATTTCAAATAATACCAGTTTTAAAAAAGAATGCGACCAGTACATGAAGTAAAGGCGGAAAGCTTTACGCCCTTACAGGTGATTTATGTGTTGCAAATATTTTTTGCATTGGTCTTAAAAATGTTCCTTAAACTCTACAAAAATGGGCAGGGTCAAGATTTACAAATTTGCAGATGAATAGACAACAGTTAGGGCACAACATTGTTGTGCCCTAACTATAATTTATTGTTCAAAGCAGAAGTAAAACGTAAGATGGGAACTATTTATTATCAAGTTTTGAACGAAAGATTTGGCAGTACCCACCCTACAAAAAATCCAAAAATTGCTAACTCTTAAGTACTAATCTCCAGTAATCGATAGTTCATTAACCCAGATTCTGGGACAAACTCCCCCTGGTGTTAATTCCACCTCTTTTTCTACACAAACAATCGACTTCAGGAGTTCTAAGAAATCACCAGCAACGGTTGCTGATTCAATACTCGTCTTCACACCTTTATTAATTAACCAACCATCAAAAGGTAGAGAGAACGAGCCTTGTAAAGCTTTCACTCCCGCATGGAGAGCCTGTAAATCATCAATCAAAATCACATTTTCAGCATTTTCTAAGCTTAATTCCTGCTCAGGTTCTGCGGCTCTAAATACATGATAAAAGTTAGGACTAACGCTAACTTTAGCGCCAATACTTGCATTACCTGTAGGTTGGGCATTCATTCTTTTGGCAGTTCCTGCACTGTGAAGAAAGCTGGTTAAAACGCCATTTTCAATCAGGGAAATGCGACGAGTCGGAGTTCCTTCACCATCAAAACTTTCTGCGCCAATGTTGGCGGGATGCAGTGCATCATCGACAACTGAAAGTAAAGGAGAAGCAATTTGCTTACCTAAATCATCAGGAGCAGATAGGCTTTGTTTGTCCAAAATACTTTGAGCATTGAATAAGTTAGAAAATCCACCCAATAAACTTAAGAAAGCTTCAGGTGAGAAAACAACTAAATATTTACCAGTCTTAATCTTTTCATAGTTCAAGTGACTGATAGTTTTTTCAGCAGTTTCTTGAATGCAACCATTAATGTCGAGATTATCTACACCACGATTGATTCTAAATGCGCCACCACTGCGAGGTTTTTTGCCTTCTTCTTCTGTTTTGCTGTAAAGATATACCGATGCTATAGAGTGGGATTCAATCCTAGCTGCGCCTTGACTATTGAGATAGAAACGATCAATATCTCTTTGCGCCAAGCCGTTATAAGGTACGCCTTTAATTGCTGGGTGCGCTGAAAGTAATTCTTTTTCAGCTACTAGTAATTTTTCTATGAGTTCAGCAACAGGTGCTTGGGGTGCTTTATCGTGGGGTGTATTTTCGATAGGAACAGTAGCTTCTGGGCTAAAATCAGGAACATTTTCTTTTACACCAAAGAAACTAGCTTCATAGGCAGTTTTTAAGGCTAATTCTAACCCTTTTGGATCTACATCTGTGGTGCTGGTGACACCCATTGTATTCTCTTCATTCCAGACACGAACAGTAACACCAGAACGGTTGGATGCTTTAACTTGTTTCGGCTCACCTTGGTCTACTTGGACGCTAGTTTCATCTACAGTGGAGCCATAAATGTCGAATTTTTGAATGCCAAGTTTTTGGGCATTTTCCTTAGCGTAATTTGCAATCTCGTTAATAGTTGGCATAATCAATTTTGGATTTTGGATTTTAGATTTTGGATTGAAAGAGTATATTTTGAATTCTAGATTTTGAATTTTAGATTTTGGATGTGTGCTTTTCTCTTAGGGTTTTTATGGATGCAACAGTCATAGCTAGAATTTCAGTAGCTTCTTGCATTAGGTTTGTTAGTTTGTCTGCTGAAACTATTCCTGCTTAAACTATAATTTCTAGCCAATAAAGAGTTTCATCGGCTTCTTCTTCGACAATGCTGAGTTTGGCAATCAAATCGGCTGTTGATTTAGCCCGACAAGCTGCTCGATAATTAGCACCTACAGAAGTAGCTGAACGCAACACCTGTTTACCAATTACATCAGCAGTTCTAGTTTGTGGTAATGCCTCAACTAGATAAATAACTCGCAATCCTAGTTGCTTTGTTCTAGCTTTAAACTGCTTTTCATTCACAATTTAAAATCCAAAATCCGTCTTGGAAAGTTTGCTCAAGTCGGCAAAGCCGCCCACGCAACGCCAGTTGCTTTAAGCCGGGAAACCCGTCCAACGCACTGGCTCAACTTTCCGCAAAATCTAAAATCTAAAATTCATTAGCGTCCGCCTACGGTGATAGAGTCAACCTTAATATGGGGTTGCCCTACTGTGGTGTAGATACTGCCACTAACAGAACCACAAAAACCAGGTGCAAGTTCTAAATCTTGGGAACACATGGAAATTTTATTCATGATTTCCTTTGCTTCACCAATTAGAATCGCTCCTTTTAATGGTTTGGTAATTTTGCCATTTTCAATCAAATAAGCTTCATCAACACCAAAGTTAAATTGACCAGTAGCACCTACGCTACCACCACCCATTTTTTTGCAGTAAATGCCTTTATCAACGGAGGTAAATAAATCATCAATACCGTATTCACCAGTAGCGATATAAGTATTACGCATCCGGCTAGCAGCAGCAAAGGTATAATTTTGACGGCGACCGCTTCCTGTTCTGGGGTGTCCGGTACGCCAAGAACCTGTTCTGTCTGCTAAGAAGTTTTTAAGAACACCTTTCTCTATTAATAAGGTTCTTTGAGCAGGCATACCTTCATCATCCATGTCTATTGTCCCGAAGGCATTTTCAGCTCGCCCTTCATCCCAAGCTGTGAGGCTTTCGTGGGCTATTTTCTCACCTTTTTTATCAGCAAAAGGTGAAGTATTTCGTTCAATTTGAGTTGTTTCTAATAGGTGTCCGCAAGCTTCGTGGAAGATAACTCCGCCAAAGTGATTGGCCATGATAATCGGGTAAGTGCCAGATTCCACATAATCTGCATAGAGCATTTTCCCAGCAGATTCAGATATTTGCTCGGCGGCTTGTTGGTAATCCCAAGTTCTTAAGAAGTTGGCATCACTGGTATTACCAGCGCGTTCACCGATGGAGGCGCGATTGGCTCCATCTGCACACAGAAGGTTAAATCCTACTGATTGGGTGAGGCGAATATCACGGGCAAAAGTACCATCACTGGCTGCAACTAATACTTCTTGCCAATCGCGGAAATAAGTAGCACGGCGGGATTGCACATGGCTAGCTTTGCGCTGCAATTGGGCAGTACCATCAAGTAGAACTTCTCCCATTTCTCGGATGGAGCTACACAGAGGTAACCACCCGTCTTTACCTCTTTTTGTGGCGTAGTCTCGGAGTAATTCTAGGTTGATTTCTGGGATAAAAGCGTTGGGTGCAGGTAATTGTAATCCCAGGATAGAGAGACCTTTTTCTAAGGCTGCTTTCAAACCAGAAAACGAAAGATTATTTGTGCTGACGTAGCAATCGGCTTTGCCACGAAATACTCTGACTCCCGCACCTGTAGCGAGACTAGGTGAAATACTGGTGATCGCGTCATCTTCAGCAAGGCAACTAATATAGTTGCGACGCTCTAGATAAAATTCCACAAAGTCGGCACCAGCGGCGCGTCCTAGTCCCAAAAGGGTAGCCAAAGGAGCTTCCCATGTATCATCGAATCGTTCCGATGTGGAGGAATATTGTAGATTGGGGAGTTGGTTTGAGAGAAGTAGCGTACTTGTAAGCATGGATAGCCTCTTCTGCTGGCGTATTTAGAGATGTGACGGAAAGTTACTAGTGTGTTCAGTCTAACAAATCAGTGAAAGACGCAGGCGGCAGTTAAGCTGTAGAGGTTTCCTCACCTGAGCAATCTACTCTTACCCAAACTTTTGCCCACAAGTAAGCCAAAAGCGGAAAAGTAAGTTATTTTGAGGTTTAGTAAATTATTTTACCGGACTTGCCGGAACATAAGCGTTTCTATTAGATTCTAATGCTTTCTATAAGCAGCTAGCAGTCTCGTTAATTCTCAGCCTATAATTTCTACGTATATTTTTTAGTACCTTTAGTGTAGTGTTTTCTTGTTTTTTTAGGAGAATCTAGTGGTAATACATAGCCAAATTCTTCATAAAATAGATATTAAAAAGCTTAAAAATGTAGTTAACGTGTCTATTGACCTTGAAAGCTCACCATTGATATCTTTAATGGGAGTCAACGGTTGCGGTAAATCAACTATATTATATGCTTTAGCTTGTGTATACAAACCGATAAATACAACAGATGAAAATTATAAATTTTCTAGGTTTTTCCCGCCACATAATCACTTCAATTGGGTAGGTTCAGACCTATCTATAACTTATAGCTATAGTGATGGCAGTAATAGTCACTCGTATCAGGAAAAGAAATATCAAAAAAATGATAGATGGGTTATTTATGAAAGAAGACCTGAAAGATGTGTTAAATTTATTCAAATAAAAACCTGTGTTCCAGTTATTGAATCTGAAAATAAAGGACAAAAAATTCAGTACACAACAAAAACGCAAGCAACGCCACTAGACGAATTAATTAGACAGAAGGCTGGTTATATTCTAAATAAGAATTATGATAGTCTTCATGTACATGAGTATGGAAATAAAACTATTCTTGGTGTCAAATCTGGAGTCACTCAATACTCAGCATTGACAATGGGTGCAGGAGAACAACGAGTATTTACAATACTCGATGCGGTTTTTAGAACCACCAAGAACCATAGTCTAATTTTAATAGATGAGATAGATTTATTAATGCACCCTCAGGCTCTTAAAAGGTTAATTCAGGTTATCTATGAACGGGCCAAGGAAAAGCATCATCAAATAATATTTACATCCCATAATACCGAGCTTTTTGAATTAAAAGACAAGGTTGAATTGAGGCATATTCATCAAAGTGAAATAAGTACAGTTTGCATTCCAAATACAACTCCAGATATTACTCGTCGTATGACTGGAAACCAGATAAAATCACTGGAATTGTATGTTGAAGATGACCTTGCACAAGCAATAGTAAGTCAAATCGCTAGAACACTTGGCATTTCTAAAGACATAGGGATTCATAAATATGGTGCAGTTATAAATGCATTTACTGTTTCTGGTGGGCTGGGATTGTCTAGTCAATCGCTCAGTCATGCATTATTCGTTTTAGACGGAGATGAACATGTTACTGAAGAAGATAAAAAAAATCAAATTCAAAGAGTTGTAACTGGACATGGTTCAGAAATAGATATCTTAAGACAACAAGTGTTAAACAGTTTGGCGCAATTTAATCTGCCTCAAGGTTTACATCCTGAACAATTTATCTTCAATTGTATTCATGAACTGCCAGAACAAACTGATGCAGAAAATGAAGAAATTAGGAAAATTGCCTCGGAGATGTTCAATGCGGGTGATCAGCATAATTTAGTGAATCTTCTTATTGAACAATTAGGGTGTTCTAAAGAAATAGGACTAAATCGTATTATTCGTGTTTTTGCTCAATCGTTGCAATGGTCGCAATTTTCTGAACCAGTCCGCCTTTGGTTAGGCACTAAGAAACAAGAGTTACATTTGGGGTAAGCATTTAATATTGGTTGAGGTAATAAAAGATTTTAATGTAAATCGTGAGTTAAGTGCTTAGAATCCCACTATACAAACAATAAACCGACTACTCAACTTTAGCGCATGGTTAGCAGATCAACAGAAGCCACCGCTGAAAAATGACTTGGGGGTTGTAAACTTTTGTAAAATTAAGACCCTCTACTGCTTACATAAAAGCGCAAGATAGGTGCAGCCAATATAAATTCCCAGATGGAAGCGATCGCACCAGAAATTTTGTAGCGATCTGAAGTATTGTAATTCCATAGTGCAGCCCTGGGTTTTTAAAATGTGTCAACTGCTGGGAATGAATTGCAATACCCCAACAGATATCTGCTTTTCTTTTGAAGGTTTTTCTGCCAGGGGAGGAAGAACTGACGATCATTGCGATGGTTGGGGTATTGCTTTTTTTGAAGGTAAAGGATGTCGGATTTTTTTAGATGCCAAAGCCTCTGTTAAATCGCCTGTGGCAGATTTGGTGCGCCGTTATCCGATTCACTCTACTCATGTAATTGCTCATATTCGCAAAGCTACACAAGGTGAAGTAACTTTGCAAAATTGTCACCCTTTCCAAAGAGAGCTTTGGGGTAGATATTGGGTATTTGCTCATAACGGCAATTTACCAGACTTTAATCCAGAGAACATGGGCTTTTATCAAGCTGTGGGTGATACCGATAGTGAAAAAGCATTCTGCATTATCTTAGAAACCTTGCGGCAAAAGTTTCCTCACGGTAAGCCACCGCTAGAGGAACTATACCCTATCCTCAGTAAAGTTACTGGAGAGATTGCCGAACTTGGTGTGTTTAATTACTTACTATCGGATGGTGAACACTTTTTTGCTTACTGCTCAACTAAACTTAGCTACATTGTACGTCAAGCACCTTTTGCGGCGGCTCACTTAATCGATCAAGATATGACTGTAGATTTTCGGGAGTTGACTTCACTAAGCGATCGCGTCGCTATCATTGCAACTACCCCCCTGACTGACAACGAAGTTTGGACGATATTGGAACCAGGACAACTCCTAGTGTTTCAGGACGGTTTACCGCTCATGTAGCATTCTTTAATTATCAAATATAACTGCTATGACAATAAACGAACTTTACCCACCCATTAAACCATATAAACAAGGTCATTTACAGGTATCAGAATTACACAAAATTCATTTTGAAGAGTCAGGTAATCCTCAAGGAAAGCCAATAGTTTTACTACATGGTGGGCCTGGTGGTGGCTGTCCACCTTTTTATCGACAATATTTCCACCCAGAGAAATGGCGTTTGGTGATGTTTGATCAACGTGGTTGTGGTCAAAGTACACCTCATGCTGAACTGCGGGAAAATACTACTTGGGATTTAGTAAGTGATATTGAAAAACTCCGGGAGTATTTAGGGATAGAAAAGTGGGTTGTATTTGGTGGTAGTTGGGGTAGTACCCTGTCATTGGCATATAGTCAAACTCATCCCGAACGGTGTAGCGGTTTAATTTTACGTGGCATATTTATGCTGCGGCAAAAAGAATTGCGCTGGTTCTATCAAGAAGGTGCTAGCTATATTTTTCCTGATGCTTGGGAAGAGTATCTTAAACCAATTCCAACTGCTGAACGTGATGATTTACTAACAGCTTATTATCAACGCTTAACCAGTGCAGATTTGCAAGTTAGATTAGCAGCAGCCCGTGCTTGGTCAATTTGGGAAGCCAGCACTAGTAGATTATTTCCCGACACAAACCTGATGCAAAATTTTGGTCAGAATGAATTTGCCGAAGCCTTTGCACGGATTGAGTGTCATTATTTTATTAATAAAGGGTTTTTGGCATCAGAAAATCAATTACTTTCAAATGTTGATAAAATTCGGCAGATTCCGGCTGTAATTGTTCAGGGTCGCTATGATGTAGTCTGTCCGATGATATCAGCATGGGAATTACATCAGGCTTGGCCAGAAGCCGAATTTATTGTGGTTCCAGATGCAGGACATTCGATGAGTGAACCAGGAATCCGCAGCGCATTGATTGCAGCCACAAATAAGTTTTTCATTAATTCGTAATTAAAGAAATCTCACAATTTTCTGGAAGATTTACTTATACGAAGTAAACCTTAAACCTTAAATTGTCGGGTGCGTTAAATATTGCCATAACGCACCATATTTATCATTGCGTTACGGCTAATTATCACCTTCTCAAAGTCTCAAATCCTTTCATAACCTAACACACACTAGGTTTAAAATTATTCAAAAATGGGATAATAACTGCATATTATATATTGACAAAAATGAAATTTATCGGTATCGATTTAGGCTGGAAATCACAACCAAGCGGGCTATGCTGTTTAGAATTAATCGACGGAAAATTACAACTTCTGGATCTAAACCGCAAAGAAGCGATCGCAGATATCCTCACCTGGATTGATACTTGCGTACCATCGGGAAAACCAGGAGTTATCGCTGTAGACGCACCTACCCTCATCCCCAACGCAGATGGTAGCCGCCTACCCGATAAACTCAGTCACAAATACTTTGGTAAATATCATGCTGGATGCTACCCAGCTAATTTGGGTTTAGCTTTTGCAGAACGCACTGTCAACTTTGGTTTAGAATTAGAATCTCGTGGTTTTGCACACGCACCAAACATAGAACCGCAAAAACCCGGTAGATATCAAATCGAAGTTTTTCCCCATCCGGCGATAGTTAATTTATTCAATTTAGAACGAATTCTGAAATACAAAAAAGGACGCTTGTGCGATCGCCGTTTAGAACTGATCAAACTCTACAATTATATTGTTGATATCTTGCCCACCCTACAACCGCCTCTACATTCTCTATTTCTGGGTGGTTCGTTTATTTGCGAAATTCCTCATACAGGTGCAGCACTTAAAGCCGTTGAAGATCAATTAGATAGCCTGATCTGCGCTTATGTGGCTGCACACTGGTGGTATTGGGGTGAACAACGTAACTTAGTGCTAGGCGATCGCACTACTGGTTATATTGTCATCCCCAAATCAGTACTGAGTAAAGAGTCCTGAGTTATGAGTGTAAAAAAACTCAGCACTCAGAACTCAGCACTGTTTACTGTTATTCAGCCCAAGCAATCAACCTTGGTTCATAAGGATTCGACAAATGAGGGTGTTTGGGTAACACACGCAAAGACAAGCCTTGCAAACCAGAGATGGTGTAAATGATATTAGCTGTGTAAAGACTTAAGCCTTGCGTATCCTCGCCTTGGTAATCCATGACTACAGGAATAGCGTTGACTATATCACCATTGGCATCGATTGTACCTTGGTAAAGTTCCACCTGGACATCGTTGTTTGTTAAAGTTGCCAAATCAACCTTGGCTTTCACTGCAACGGTTTGGTTAACTTCAATATCTGCTGATGCTGATATGTCAATATCCTTGATTCTGATATTAAACCAGTGTTCACCGAGGTTAGCTTTCCATGCTGCTAATTCTTTGGCGGGGGTGTAATTATTAGCAGTCAGGGTATGGTAGCGATCGCTGGCGGGAAAATAAGCTCGTTGTGCATATTCTCGCACCATCCGGGCGGTGTTGAAGAATGGGCAATTCAGGCGAATTGCATCCTTCATTTTGGCAACCCACGGACGCGGTAAGCCATCTACATCACGATGATCATAAAATAAAGGCGCAACTTCTTTCTCTAGCAAATCGTAGAGAGCGTTGGCTTCTACCTCATCTTGATAGTTGGGATCTTCGTAATTTTCGCCATGTCCGATCGCCCAACCAGTGCGAACATAATCAGCTTCATCCCACCAGCCATCAAGGACGCTTAAATTTGGTAAGCCGTTCATTGCGGCTTTCATTCCACTGGTACCAGAAGCCTCGCGGGGACGACGGGGTGTATTTAACCAGATATCACAACCAGCCACCATTAACCGCGATATGTGGATGTCGTAATTGGGAACAAAAACTACTTGTTTTTCTAAATGTTGTTCGCGAATGAAATGGTTGATATCACGGATGAGTTCTTTACCGGGAATATCTTTCGGGTGCGCTTTACCAGCAATTACAAATTGCACTTTCCGGTTTTTGTCAGCCAGCAAAATTCTTCTGATTCGTTCTAAATCGCGCATCCACAGAGTAGCACGCTTATAAGTAGCAAAGCGGCGGGCAAAACCGACTGTTAAAACGTTGGGATCTAGAACTTCTTGGGCTTGAGCAATTTCTGAAGCCGACGCACCGCGATCGCGTAAATGCTTCACTAAATGCTCTCGCACATACAAAATCATATCCAAACGACAGCGTTCGTGGTTGCGCCACAATTCCTCATCTGGAATTGCGTCCATCCTTTCCCACAACTGATTATCTGGTGGTGCTGATGACCAGTTTGGCCCTAAATAGCGATCGTACAACTCCTGTGTCGATTTAGCTACACAACTGCGTGCATGAACACCGTTAGTAATTGCGGCGATCGGGACTTCTTCAACTGGAACTTTCTTCCACAACCCCTGAAACATCTGGCGTGATACCACACCATGCAGCTGTGCTACACCATTAGAAAATGTTGCCATTTTCAGCGCTAACACCGCCATACTGAAGGGTGCAGATAAATCACCTGTATTTTCCCGTCCCAGTCCTAAAAATTGTTCTTCAGGTAAGTTGAAGATATCTGCATAATATTTCAGGTAGTCCAAGATTTTCTGGGGTGGGAATAAGTCAATCCCGGCTGGTACTGGGGTGTGGGTAGTGAAAATATTACTGGAAGCTACGACCTGTTTAGCATCATCATAACTTAACCCATCTTCCTGGATCAGCATCCGAATCCGTTCTAGGGCGGAGAAGGCTGCGTGTCCTTCATTCATGTGGTAAGCAGTAACTTTATACCCTAAAGCTTTTAACATCTGCACACCACCGATACCCAGCATGATTTCCTGGTGGATACGCATATCGAGATCGCCACCATACAGCTGATCGGTAATGTCATGGTCGTAAGGGTTGTTGGGTTCAATGTTGGTGTCCAACAAATACAATGGCACCGTACCCACCTGTACCCGCCAAACTCTGGCGTAAACCTTACGTCCTGGGTATTCTACCGCAATCCGCAATTCTGAACCATCAGAATTACGTTCCAGGTGTAAAGGCATATTATAGAAATCATTGATTGGATAGCGTTCCTGCTGCCAACCATCAGCATTGAGATACTGGGCAAAGTATCCTTGTTGGTACAGTAACCCTACACCAACTAGCGGTAGCCCTAAGTCACTGGCAGATTTCAGGTGATCCCCCGCGAGAACGCCCAAACCTCCAGAGTAAACTGGCAGACAATCTACTAAGCCAAATTCCGCCGAAAAATAAGCGTAACATTCTTTTAAAGGTTGAAGTAAAGAATTAGAGCTACTAGCTCCTTCATCTTTGATACTTAATCCTTCAGTTTTTTTTCGTTGTTTTTGATACCAAGAGCGTTCTTGTAAATAATCTTCTAGCTGACGAGCAGCTCTATCCATTTGTGCCAGGAAACCTTCATCTTCCACAACTTCCAACAGTCGCCCTTGACTGATAGTACCCAGCATTAACACTGGGTTATGGTGGCTAGTTTCCCACAAGTCGGAATCTAAACGCCGAAATAAATCTTTACTCTCAACGTTCCAATCCCAGTGCAAGTTATGTGCCAGCCGCCGCAGCGGTTCAAGTCGCGGCGGTAGAGAGGGAGAAACGTTAAATGTACGAATTGGCTGCATAGGTTGGCAAAACTCCAAGTGTAGCTATGGTTATTCTTTACTGTCTTTACCCAATGTTGCCAATTCTTTATACTATGTTTGTAAGAATGCTATGACTTTGTTAAGCATTGAGAATCATTCTTGGCAGTAGTTCCTAACGTTTACACTATATAGTATTTTGCATCTTACGTGGTCTTCTTTATTCTCTGCTGGCTCTCGTAAAACTTAACTATTGACTGTGTTTTCAGACTCTCTATAAATATTTCTTTGTGTATTTAATTTATTCAGTATTTATATTTATTTAAGATTTCTTACTAGCCAGCCTGCTATTCCAAAACCTTTTGTGAAGCTACTTTCAAGAGCTAACGCTGAGCCTCAAAACAGTCTGCTGTTAGTTGAGCTACAAATCTCACTTTTAATTATTTAATTATTTCTTAATAAAATTTTTATTGAATCACAGTAGATTGAGAGCCAAAAAGTATTGTCATGCCATTCTGCCTATTATTCTCATTGGATAGGATTTTTTGCTTTAGCAGTAAAGAATGTGATATTTTAAGCTCCTAGGTAAGGAGAATCATTAGTATTGTTTGTCCGACTCAGAGCCATAGCAGCGACACAAGCAATCTCGGCTGCAACTTGATAAGCAAGTTTGATATTTGATGCTGTATCCTTGGCTGGAGAGGAAATAACAGCTTTTTGACTACGCACTTCTTTCTTGACATCACCTGCCACAACAGCCCGCTGTAAAATGATTAAGGCATCTAAGTCGTCTGAGTCATAATCACTTTGCAGCAGCGAGCGGATCTGATTTTGGGCTGCAACACTCAAATAGCCAGTGGTTAAAGCTTGTGCGACAATTTCTTTCATAAAAATCATAATTTTAACTAAGTGTAGGCTAGTGTAGGCGATCGCTCTTAGCAAAAGCAGTCATTTTGCCAGATAAAGTATCTCTGGGTTTTCTTCAAAATGTATAATGCCCAATGATGCGTACACATCACCCGAATGGGTTATCCAGACGGGTGATTTACAAATTGTTAGGTAAAAGCGCTCGGTAAATTATCAAATACAAGTCATGAGTTGAAGAATTATTTAAGGTAAAATTCAACACTAAAAATCAATTTTTAGTTTTGTGTATAAAATAAGCACTGTTATTATAATGAGATGAAAGTACTAGCTTAATATTGTTATTTCTCTAGGTAATTAATAGAGAATCAAATTAATTTCTTATCGGGAGCCACTAAAAATAAAATATGTTATATTTATGGGCACCTGTTGTTAAAAGTCACTCATGTAATAGCAAGAGTGATTTGTTTTGTATGTAAATCATCTGTGTGCAACATGATTAGAGCAACATACTCTAGAAATTCGTTGCAAGAAAGCCGTCATAGTAGTCGTGGAAGTGCTTACTTGTTTGCACCGATGGTCAGCTTCAATGTGATGGCTGAAGTCGGAGATAATCCACCCTAGTATATTTTGACTAGGGCAGAAATACCCATAATTATTAAACAATAATTACATTTTGAGCAAAATGTAAGTTTTGCTAGCTTTGGCATATAGAAATCCGCAATCAACTGTAAAAAATCTTAAGTAGTGTAGGCTTGGCATTGCCCACTATAGAGTGGTTTTGGTAGGTATTATTAGCCCTAAATTACTGAGGTTTAAAAAATAAAATAGGAATTCTATTGTTAAAAGCAAATGTAATTTTGTTAACAATAATATTTTGCCATAGCCCTCCTTCTTGGATAGCAATTTGCTCAGATCAATGTTTGAACTTAAGCGAGCAAAAATAAGCAGTATGTGTGCTTACGCTTAATAAACATACTCCTAGCATTCCACCAAACAAATTTTGTGGGTTATGTATTGGGTGCTTTAGCAATTTCTTAAGCACTTTAGTACCTATTACGTAATATGCATTTTTTGTATATGAGAATTAGGTGAAGACTGAGATTGAGAAAGAAAGATAAATGGCATGAGCAGGATACTGAATACAGCTACAACGAATTATCTCTACCACCCAATAAAATTTATTCGAGACATATTGAGCCATGAAAATTCAGCAATATTTGGCAAAAATTCAGCGAATAGAAGAAATTATTGCCACTACTTTATTAGGAAGTCTTCCCGCACTTGTACTTGGCCCCCAGTTACGCAATTTTGCTTATCGTAGTATCTTTGCCCACGTAGATAGTCCAGTTTATATTCAAAATGGCGTTGAATTTATTGGCACTGATTGTCTTGAAATTGGGAAACATGTATTTATTTTCAAAGGTGTACGGATAGATGGGAGAGGAGACAACAATAGAATTTGTCTAGGAAATAAAGTAGCAATTGAGCGTAACGTTGATATAGGTTGTTTGGATAATACTTCCATATATATTGATGAAGAAACATTCATCGGCCCGAATGTGTGTATTGCTGGGCCTGGGGACATCAAAATTGGCAAGCACTGTATGATTGCATCCCACTCCGGAATATATGCTAATAATCACAATTTTGCAGATCTCATAGAGCCAATCAGAAATCAAGGGATCACGCGCCAGGGAATTGTTATTGAGGATAACTGTTGGCTAGGACATGGGGTAACTATATTAGATGGAGTCACTATCGGTAAAGGTAGTGTTATTGGTGCAGGTGCAGTTGTGAGTAAAAATATTCCACCCTTCTCTGTAGCTGTTGGTATACCTGCAAAAGTTATCAAAAGCCGCATAGGTGAAGGGTTAGGGGCTAGGGGCTAGAGGGGAGAAGGGATCTGGGGGAGATGGGGAAACTGGGGAGCAGAGGGGACAAGGGACAAATGACAATAAGAATACTGAGGTGACAGCAATTTTTTGCGCTTATGATAGATGCCAGACTAGAAAAAAATGGCGATTTGTGATATAAACCTCGTCTACCTTGAGAACCGTAGTTTTTTTCCAAGATTGTGAGATTGCTTCCTTACGTCGCAATGACGCAACAGAGTAATCAGAAACTCCACTTTCCAAAATAGACAAGGTTTAAATCGAATCTTTGTCTACACCTGGAAACCTATGGCGCGAGTAAACGTCACAAGAGTAGCGAGTCCACAACTTTTTGATTAAGAATATCTCAAAGATAGATAAACAACAGCAGCAAAAACAGCCAAACACTCGACCGGTCTCAATAGAGTCCTCCAAAAAAGGTACGAGATTTGGGTAATATAAAGGAGCTATCTTTTCTGCATAGCAGATACCGAAAGAGAAATTTTCTGTTTCTCATACCTTTTGGAGATATCTCTGATGATTACTTTAAAAATCGTTGTTTATATTGTTGTTGCCTTCTTTGTGGCTATCTTCGTCTTTGGATTTTTGTCGAATGATCCAGCTCGTAACCCCGGCCGTCGGGATTTAGAGTAAAAGCGCGATTCATATCCGCGTAGGATTGCCGGAAGGCGGAAAACACCAAAAGCTATGGACACTTGCTTTTATGTGGGTTCCCCACGCCAGTTGCTACCCTATCTTGTAGATTGGGCCTTGAGAGTAACAACTCACTGTCCTTAAGCATCTACAAATCGGCACAGCTAACAGCATTTGCTACAAAGGAGGGAACCGCAAACTGCGTCTAAAAGGACACCCTCCTCGCGGATTCTCTTGGCAATAAAGTGTCCATCTCCGGCCAGCTTGCTGCAAATAGGCAGAAGGCATAGTCGGAAGGCAAAAGGTGTATTCTCCTTCCGGCTACTAATTGGCTATTTGTTTGCTTGATTGTGCTGAAATATGCTTCATCCAGTTCTGCCGCCCGCCCTGCCTCCCATCGCGGAAGCGTTACAACCTGCAAATCCTACCTTATCTGCTAGTGATACTAAATTTAAATTATCTGTAGCAGCCGATACTGGTACGCAGTCAAATCAGGAAAACTCCCAGCCACAACAAGCAACGCCGCAGCCTGCGACTGTAGGAGAAAAATCTCAGCCTCAGCCAGATGCCAACAAGTTGATGCGGGATAGATTAGTAGTTTCCCCCAATCTCAGCAAACCGAATCCACCAACAACTTTTCCACCGGAATTTTCTCCCCTGAATGCGCCAATGAGTGCGGCATTATTAGGGCAGCCTATGGGAATTGCTTATCCGATCCAAAATGACAGCAGTCGCCCAGAGGCACTAGCGGCGATGTCTACGACGGGCTACGCCTACGCACCTAACGCCACAAACAATCAGAACT
>JAVRCF010000038.1:15721-71170 GCA_034530935.1 Aulosira sp. DedQUE10
GCGATGTCTACGACGGGCTACGCCTACGCACCTAACGCCACAAACAATCAGAACTCATTCCCCTCTGCCCAAGTAAAACAGCTTAGTAATACTCCAGCGCCAACAACTGTTACCCAAAATAGACAGCAACCGCAACTAGTACAAAATACTATCGAGTTCAAATCTCGCAGCCCAACAAACGGCTCGCCAACGCCCTCGACTATAGAGTTTCAGTCCCCCAATCAACCAACACCAGCGCCTCAGGGTGACAGCACAAATCCACAGCCAAGTCAACCAACGAATACAACTCCCCCCGCCAACACACCACCCAGACAGAGAACTGTAGAAGTAATTTCCGATCGCCAGGTATTTGATGACAAACGTCGGATTGTGACTGCCGAAGGAAATGTAGTAGTCCGATTTGATGGGGCAGTGGTCGATGCCGATCGCTTACAAATAAATTTAGACAACTTGATCGCCGTCGGAGAAGGCAACGTAGCATTGACACGGGGCGATCAGGTGTTGCGAGGACAACGTTTTACATATAACTTTATTCAAGATAGTGGGGTACTACAAAAGGGTAGGGGCGAAATTTACATTCCTACAGTGGAAACAGATGTAGCTTTTTTACCCACAGATGTGACCGCCGGCGGAGTTCCACAGCGTCCCGTCAGCGATCGCATTCGTGCCAATCAGCCGCTTTCTGGTGTCAGCAGTCCGGGAGGAATTGATGTCGCGGTAGGCGGGAGAGCCGACGCGAGAAATATTCCACCACCGAAATCTGGGGGTATAGTCAATCGCTTACGTTTTGAAGCTGAAAGCATTGACTTTTATCCCAGTGGCTGGGAAGCAAAAGATGTCAGCATTACTAACGACCCCTTTTCACCCCCAGAATTAGTCTTACGGGCAGCTAACGTCACTCTCATACGGGAATCACCCTTAGTAGATAACGTCAGGAGTCGGGGAGCGCGTTTAGTTTTTGACCAAAAATTCGCTGTTGGTATTCCGGTCAATCAGCAGCAGCTTGACCGACGGGAGCGTGATGTCACTCCCGCGATCGCCTCTCCGGGTTTTGATGGCGATCAGCGGGGTGGTTTGTATATTGAGCGTGGCTTTGATGTTGTAACTACAGACAAGACACGCTTGACGCTCGCGCCGCAGTTTTTTGTGCAAAGAGCTGTGCAAGAAGGGATTGGTGACTTAGGCTCATTGTTTGGTTTGAGAAGTAGGCTGAGTGTGAATTTGAATCCTAAGGCTGTAATTGAGGGTAATGGGGAGTTAACCAGCCTCAATTTAAGTAAAGTCGAAGACAACCTCAAAGCCAGTGTGCGTTTACGTCAGATATTAGGCGATCAAAATCCTCATTTATTGAATTTAGAATACAGCTACCGCGATCGCCTCTATAACGGTACACTTGGCTATCAAACTGTTCAAAGTAGCCTGGGCGGTGTGGTGAGTTCGCCGATCATTCCTTTAGGTAACAGCGGCATCAATCTTAGCTATCAAGCAGGCGCTCAATACATTAATGCCAATACAGATCGCCTCGACCTGCTAGAACCAACCAGAGACAACGATCGCATTTCCCTTGGTCGCCTCCAAGGTAGCGCGGCCCTGAGTGGTGGTTTGTTGCTGTGGCAAGGGCAACCATTAGCACTAACTCCTACTGAAGGATTACGTTACACACCTAACCCAGTAGTTCCCTACTTGCGAGCGATCGCTGGTATTACAGGTACTAGTAGTTATTACACCAATGGTGATAACCAAAGCACCCTAATTGGCACAATTGGTTTAGAAGGGCAGATTGGTCATTTCTCTCGACCTTATTTAGACTATACTGCCTTTAATGTCAGCTATTCTCAAGGTTTCACCAGTGGATTATCGCCTTTCCTATTTGATCGCGCTGTTGATAATAGAGTGTTGAGTGCTGGGATTACACAGCAAATCTATGGCCCATTTCGCCTAGGCTTTCAGACATCTGTCAACTTAGATACAGGTAGAGAAAGTAGCACCGATTATATTCTGGAATATAGCCGCCGCACCTATGGACTGACCTTACGTTACAATCCTGTACTGCAATTAGGTGGTATTAGCTTCCGCATTAGTGACTTTAACTGGAGTGGCGGTACCGATCCATTCTCTGGAGAAAATGTGAAGCCAGTTGTGGGCGGTGTGCGACAGGAGCCTTAATGGGCGGGGGGGATGAGGGGACAAGGAAGAAATAACTTTTGAACGCCAGTTGCTACAACGCGGGAAACCCGCGCAACGCACTGGCTCCTTTTGAGTACAGACGCGATTAATCGCGTCTCTTTGACTTTTGACTTATAATTCGGGAGCTAAAGGCACAATTACTGTAAAGGTACTACCGACACCAAGTTGACTGGTGAAGCTAATTCGACCTTTGTGAGCTTCAACAGACCTTTTAACAATCACTAAACCTAGCCCATTACCTTGAGTTAATTTAACATTAGAGGCTCGATAAAATGATTCAAAAAGTTGAGTCTGGTCTGCTTCCGGAATCCCAATTCCTTGGTCTTGAACTTCAAAAGTAGCTATGCCATTCACCGAATCGCATTGGAGGTGAAGTTGAATTCTACCACCTTCGGGAGAATATTTAACTGCGTTTGAAAGTATATTTCCTAATATGTAATGTAATAAACGTTCGTCCATTACAGCATCTGTGTTTTCACTATCAGAAGTAAATACAAATTCATGCAAGCTACCTTCCATCAAAATAAATTCTTCAATTAGTTCTTGACAAATTTTATGCAAGTTAAGGTGAACAGGGTTAAACAAAAGTTTTCCAGCCTCAGCCCGTCCCATAAACAGCACATCATCCATGAGGTGCTTCATGTTTTGCACAGCAGTTTGAATTCTCTGGACATAGGTTGTTCTTTTTGCATCTGGCAAACTTGCTCCTTTAAGTTCTATCAGCTCGACTGCGGTTTGAATTACAGTGAGGGGATTGCGGAATTCATGAGAGACAGTGGAGATAAATAAAGACTTGAGTCGATTAACTTCTTGTTCTTTTTCCAAAGCTTGCTTGAGCAATTCTGTTTCACGCCTTGCACTCATATCCCAGAAAACTACAACAACACCACTTATTTGATTTGGTCTTCGCATTAGTGGGGAAGCACTATCGCCAATTGGTATTTTTTTGCCATCTTTGGCAATTAAAGAAGTGTAATCTCCTAAATAAATAACTTGTTGCTCTCGCAGCACTCGTGTAACAGGGTTTTCTATCTTTGTGTTTGTCACATCATCGACTAGATGAAAAATCTTTGATATGTCAAATCCAAAAGCTTCTTCTTTGCACCAGCCAGTTAATCTTTCAGCTACGGGATTCATAAATGTCACAATTCCTTGTTCGTCTGTAGCAATCACCGCATCACTAATTGAGTTTAATAAAGTTGCTAATTGATCGCGATTTTCCCGGAGATCGCATTCTAAACGAAATTTTAATAAAGCTATTTCTATAGCTATTTGTAAATCTTTAATGGTAAAGGGTTTAACAATATATCCAAAAGGTTGAGTAATTTTTGCGCGTTCTAAAGTATTAGCATCGCCATAGGCAGTAAGAAAAATTACTGGAATATCTAATTGCTCACGAATATAACTGGAAGCAGCAATACCATCCATCTGTCCTTTCAGGATAATATCCATCAATACTATGTCTGGTTTAGCTTCCACAGCCTTGGCAATGGCAACATTTCCAGACGAAGCTGTACCCGTCACAATATAACCAAGTTGATTGAGTTGGCTAGCAATAGTTCTAGCCACAATCACTTCATCTTCTACAATTAAAACCCTCACTTGAACCATTTGACATTTACTGCTGTAAAGTTAACTGTGGAAATTGAATTTTGAATACTGTTCCTTGATTATTTTCTACATTGATAGAACCATCTAATTGAGCAGTGACTAAATCATAAACTAACGAAAGACCTAATGAATTAGTATTACTTAAATTAAAACTGTTTGGTAAACCAATGCCGTCATCTTGAATTGTCATATTTATACTATCACCAAAATTTCCCAAGCTAATAATTATATTACCTATTTGTTTTTCAGGAAAAGCATATTTGAGAGCATTGGAAATTAATTCGTTAATAATTAATCCACAAGCAATTGCTTGGTCAATATTCAAAATAATAGTATCTATATAAGTTTTTAACCCAATTCTAGCGGGTTCTACTTGATAAGAAATTAATAGATTTGTTGCTAAATTCTCGATATATTCGGCAACATCAAGTTGTCCAATATTGGGTGCTGTATATAAATTTTTGTGAATTAAAGAAATGGATTCAATGCGATTTTGGCTTTCTCTCAGGACTTTAATAGCTTCTGGAGAGTCGAGGGTTTGAGACTGGAGTTGCAACAGACTAGAGACAATTTGCAAGTTATTTTTAACTCGATGATGAATCTCTTTGAGCAAAACTTCTTTTTCTGCCAATGCACTTCTTAGCTTGACTTCAGCTTGCTGTCTTTGGGCAATTTCAGTCTGAGCTTGTTGAAGAATGCTAGATTGTTGAATAGCGATCGCTATTGGCACAGTCAGTTGATCGAGTAAATCCATTTGATGTTCTTCCCATTGGCGAGGATGAGAACATTGGTGTGCAACTAATAAACCCCAGAGGATAGAGCTAGGATCTTCATCATTTAGCTGCAAAAGAATAGGTACTACTAAACTTGCTTTCACCTCAAACTGTTCTAACATCCTAATATGGCATTCAGTTAGTCCAGCTTCGTAGATATTAGCGATCGCTTTTTTACAGCCTTGATAATACTCTAATCCTGCGCCTGTTTTAAAACACGTATCTTCTATCTCTATATCAATAGAAGCAGTCCAGCCATTATCTACTGATTCAGCTACAATTTTACCGCTCATATCTGAGGCAAAGCGAAAAAATATCACCCGATCAACCTGAAGTAAATCTCGTACCTCTTGCACCGTAGCATTGAGAATATCTTGCAGATTCAAAGAGTGACGAATTCGCAAAGAAACGGTTCGCATCAAATGCTCCCGCTCAAGTTGAGTTTTGACAGCCTGTTCAGTTTTCTTCCGTTCTGTAACATCTCGGTTATAAACTAAGCAAGCATATTTGCCATTATATTCTATGGCGTGTTTAACAATTTCAACATCAATCATCTGTCCATCTTGAAGACGATGCTTCCCTTCACCAGCAAAACTAAACTTACTATTTTTCTGAACTAAGCATTGCTTTAATAGAGGCACATCTTCTGAAAAATCAATGTCAGTAACACGCATTCCTAATAACTCTTTTCGAGAGTAGCCATAATGAATAACCGCAGCTTCATTGACATCTAAAAATTCCAGCGTATTGCCGTCATACACCCACATGGGATTTGGATGATTCCGGAACAGGAGATTAATCATCTTTTGATGCTCATTAATAATTTTTTCTCGATGTAAGTTCAAATACCTCACTACTTGTCGTGCTAATTTTTGTAAGATTGCTTGCTGTTTAATGCTGAAGTGACGAGGCGCAATATCAATTACACAAAGGCTACCTATAGCAAAGCTGTTTGAGGCGATTAGGGGAACTCCTAGATAACAGCGACAATAAGGTTCAGAAGCCACAAGCGGATTTTTAGTAAATCGCTCATCTTGTAAAGTATCTGGAATAATCAATCTTTCACTTTCGAGAATTGTGTAAGCACCAAAAGAAAAGCTACGCAGAACTTGCGATTGATTGACTCCGACTTTAGACTTAAACCATTCACGTTCAGCATCGACTAAACTAATCAGTGCAATTGGCATTTCACATAAATCGGCAGCCAACTGCGTGATTTCATCAAAAAATTCTTCTGCTACGGTATCTAAAATTTGATATTGATAGAGTAATTCCAGTCGTCTTCCTTCATTATCAGGTAACAGCATTAGTGCTTGTGTATAAAAAATTTATTGATCGGCTGAGTTGTTGACAATACTCAAACTTTCGCTGTAATTTGGCGAAATTAGTCTATATCCTGACAACTTTTGCTTTGTTATTGAAAACTAGACAAAGTGTATACATACATTAACGAGTGATGTATGCAAACAATAATCCAACTCAACGAGAGTGCCGAGATAGTGATTTTGTTGATGCAAAACTTGACCTCAGTAGAATGAATAATTATTGTCCATATATAGATTAGATTGTTGTTAAGAGAAATAGTACTATCCCCTCAGAATTATTAGCAGACTAAAGTTAAGTTTTGCAACAGGAGTCAGGCTAACTGAAGCGAAAATGAAGAGCGATCGCCAGGTATATGACGATATAAGGAATAATATAGAGGATTAATCGAAATGTTAGGGTTCTGAGTCGCCAAAACGCTGATTATATTTACATTTTTAAATTATTTAGGAATTGCTAGGCACGGCAAAGATAAAATGTCTGTCTTAGCGAAAATTTTTATTGGCCGTGCCCCGACCATTTGGGTATTTTTTAATTAGCAGTTCGTGAAATTGATTGATCAACAATCTGGACGCGATGAATAATCCCAAGCCTCATAGATTAACGAGTTCTTCCCAAAGTTGTAATGTAAAGAACAGCCTCATCTGTAGGAATACCCAAAACTTCATTGACTTGATCATCAAAAAAGCCACCAATACCGCTAACGCCTACATTGAGTTGAGTTGCAGCTAAATTTAGCCTTTGTCCTAAATGTCCAGCATCCATATGTAAATAACGGTAAACGCGATCGCCGTACTGAGCGATCGCGGATTTAAGATCTGCGGTATGAAATAGGACTGCTGAGGCATCCCGCCCTAAATCTTGCCCCAAGCAAAGGTAGTGTAACTCTCTACGGAAGTTTTTAAAGCGAATTTGCCTTAATTCCTGGGCTTTGGGTGCGTAATAGTAACAGCCATCTTCCAGTCCTTTGACTCCGCACACTGCAATAAATGTTTCGATTAAATTCAAGTCAAAGTAATCTGGAGCAGGATCTAAGTTTTGGTAAATGTAATTTTGCGGTTGATAGGTGAAATCGAGTAAGGCTTTTAGTTCATCAAAGCTGATATTTTCACCACTGTAAGCACGGGTAGAACGGCGCTGGTGCATGGTATTTTCCAGTTCTACTAGATGTTCTCCCCAGGAAATTGCCGTAGTAGCTGTGGGAATTTTCAGACAAAAGGGGAAGTTGTATTTATCCTCTAGGGATTTTTCTTGTTTTACTTCCGGTAAATTGAGTTTGCCTGTTGTACCAGATTGGATTTCGGTGTGGCGATGAAAATATTTCAGTAACTCACCATCGGCAATTACAGGATAATCGGTTTCAGTGGCAGAAGGTAAAGCCGTTCTTCCCACTGGTAAATTTTGTTTGATATCTAATAAGTCTGCTAGAGGCAAAACTGCGATTGCACCTTCTTGTTGCGGATCGATATAAAGTAGATCGTTGACAGCTTCATCCACAAAGCCGCCTATTAAATGGGGGCGATAGTCATTCACTGCTGTCGCTAACTCGATATTACCCAAAAGGTGTCCTGTATCCAAAAATATGCGGCGGTAAGCTCTATCTTCATATCGCCAAGCGGAACGATAAAATACCGCAGTAATCACAATTGCGATTTGAGTACTTTCTAAGGAAGGATGCCAAAAACAAGCTTCTTGCAAAGCTGGCCACACATCGCGTTCCCAATAATGCATTAGCGAATGAGTCCGACATTGGTAGTTATATAGCCCAGGTGGTAACAACTCCGTTCCTTTGGAAACCACATAAACTTCAGCTGGGTACAACCCACCCGCGCTAGGCGCAGATCGTAAATATACCGCACTGCCCATAGAAGGCATTTTCGCCGTTAGTCCATAACTACGAAACAGTAGCCGTGAAAGTCTTTGCCACCATTCAGTATCTACACTGTCAGTAGAAGCTGGGGAATTTTCTAGAATGTAGGGTTTAAGATCAAAAGACGAGCCAATTCTGTATTCTTTGAATGGTACTGGTTGCTTAGACCAATCTAACCTCTGACTTTTCGCAGATATAGTCTCAGGGTCATATTTAGTGCGTTCGTGGTAGTGCTGGGCAATTGATTGGTGTATTTCTGGCATAGTACTGTCAATAGCATTGGTCGTCCTTTTTTGATCTTGACATTCCTGTGCCTAATTATTTCGTGTTAATTGGTACAATCTTTATGATTACAATCTGATACTGGCTAACTATAGCAACTCCTAAAGAGAGAGAACTCTTAACAGCGAATAAGAGAAGTAGAGAATAGGCAGTTTTTCAATAAAAAGGGTAATCCTCATATTATTTGGGTAATTAACTAATTTTTAGGTGTTAATAGCTGGATTGAAATGTTGCTGACCCCAGTAAGATTAGAGCAAACATAATTTTTTCTTTACTCATAATTTTCTGCTGGTGGTGTTGGTCTTACAGGTTGTGAACTCCGTCGCCAACGGTTCAAGCCATAGATAGCAGCAGCCAAAATCAAAAAATAAGGGCTGTACACCATTAACCAAATACCTAACTTCAGCAAGCCAACGGTAAATTCGCCAACGGAGTGGCTAGAGTTGTTCCAGGTTTCCTGAATTTGTGAACCTAAACCCCGCTGAGGACTGCTGCTAGAAACTGCTGCTTCTAGGTTTAATGTAATAGTAGAGTATGCAACTTGATTTTGGAAATTTTTTAGTTGAGCATCAATTTGCTCAATTGATTGGCGGACATTACTAAGTTCTTGAGCAACACTTAATACATCTCTGACAGAACCAGAGCGATCCATAATTTTTTGCAAATTAGCTTCTGTTTTCCTCAGATTACTTAATCTAGCTTGGATATCTACCAATTGGTTGCTGACATCTTCTGCCGTAATATTACGATTTTCAACTGTACCTAATTTAGCTAGTTCATTGAGAGTTGAGTCTAGTTGCTTTTGCGGTACTCGCAGCGTGATAGATGCTGTATGACGGGCATTTTCTTGAGTTGGTTGACGTTCGTTTAATCCAATTAAGTCTCCTTGTTTGTTGTTGATAATTTTGGAGACTGCATCGATACTCTGATCTACAGAGTTAACAATCACAGTCATTGCTGCCTTTTTGATTAGTTGCGGACGAGTTTGGGGTACTGGTGCGGCTTCAGCTTTTTGAGACACATCCTTAGTCTCAGCAAGTGGTGCGGCTTGATTAGCAGTGCTTTCGCCTGCCATTGTCGGTAATGCTTTATTTGATGTTTGCGGAACCGAAGCACAGCTAGTAAAAATCACACTTCCTAACAGCGCACTCACAAATAAAGCAGATTTGCCTGGTAATTTAGTCGAGGCTGACATAATCTAAACCTGAGATAGATGAAATTAATCTCAGTATGGCTGACGGCACAATGAAAGCTGGTTTTGTTGCAATTTATGTAACACAAGCAATATAAGCGAAAATAAAATTCTAAGTTTTGCAAAAGTCTTGCCCAATGAATGGAAGAGAGTTTTACTCCAGCTTGATTAGGCTTCACATTCTGCATCATGCAGTTCAGGAGCCAATTTTTGGGCTAGGCATTATTGAAGAACTGGCACGTCACGGATATAAACTCAGTGCTGGAACCCTCTACCCGATGTTGCACGATATGGAGCGTAAGGGATATTTATCTTCCGTTGAGGAGCGATCGGGGCGACAAAGCCGACGACTCTACCGAGCTACCGATTTAGGAAAAACGACTCTAGAGGATGCCAAAGAAAAGGTAAGAGAATTGTTTGGGGAATTATTTGAAGAGTAAGGAAAAGTGCTGAGTTTTTAATGGAGAAACTCACTCAGAACTCATATCATGTCCGGCAAATCACCCATAATATAGATAGAGGTGCATGAATTGGTGCGATCGCAATGCCAAAAATCATCAAAATTGAGCCACATCTGAGTTTGGAAGAGTTAGAGGCAGGTTATCGCGCCTCCAAAGAACCAGTATTGCGGACACATTACCAGATAATTTGGCTGTTAGCCAAAGGTATGAGTACACAAGAAGTAGCAGCAGTCACAGGCTATAGCCGAAGTTGGATTTATGAGTTGGTTTGGGGTTACAACCGCAGTGGAATTGAAACATTGGGAGATCAAAGGGTCTTAAATCAAGGAAGTAGCAAACCACTTTTAGACGATGTACAGCAAGCATTACTCTGGCAGGCATTACAAGAGCCTCCTTCAGTTGGGGGACAATGGAATGGTCGGAAGGTGGCAGACTGGATTGCTGATTTAATCGGTCGTCCAGTAAGCCGTCAACGAGGCTGGGAATATCTCAAGCAAATGCGTTTTCGGTTAAGAGTTCCGCGGCCAGAACATACAGAATCAAGCCTTGAAGAACAGGCACAGTGGAAAAAAAAATCTCCAGACCAAAGTCGAACAAATACAAACACAACACCCCGAATCCGACGTAGAGGTATGGGCACAGGATGAACATAGAGTTGGTTTAAAACCAGTCATCCGACGTCGGAAGGGTTGATGAATGGACAGTACCGACAGCAAATGTGAATTGGCGTTTTAAATGGTTGTGGCTTTATGGTTTTGTTCATCCACACTCAGGTCAAACAAAAGGCGTGGATACTGCCCTACGTCAACATTCAGTTATTCAACAAAGTACTTGCAGATTTTGCACAACACTTTGGCATTGGTGAGAAAAAACAGGTAGTTTTAATTGTTGACCAAGCAGGATGGCACAAGAGTGCCAAAGTCAAGATTCCACAAGGTATACATTTGGAGTTTTTACCTTCTCACTCAAGAGAATTACAACCAGCCGAGCGTTTGTGGACTCTTACGAATGAACCGATTGCAAGCTCGCAGTTTTGATAATCTTGATGAGGTTGAGGACATTTTAATTCAACGTTGTCGTCAAATTATTGACCAGCCTGATTTTGTACATGGTTTAACCAATTTTCACTGGTGGCCGACAGTTGCGGCTTAATTATGGGTAATTTACCGGACATGATATCACAACTCAGCACTCAGCACTATTTACGCGAGACTTTCTAAAAACTGCTTGAGATGAGCTTGTTCTGGGTTGATACCAAGTTCCTTGGCTTTTGCTAAAACCTGTTCACGGTTCAACTTTTGTTGCGTTGCCAGCGCAATCAGCGCCAAGGCGTTAGCGCGTCCGCCTGCACCACAATGAAAATATACAGGAGTCGGCAATTCCTCTACTTCTGAGAGAACTTTTGCAGTCAAGTTATCGTTTGCTGATGTTGAATTGAGTGGAACATTTACATATTGAAGCCCTACAGCTTGTGCCTGCTGCTGTTCGTCATTCAATACACCAACTTCATCAGGTGCGCGCAGATTCACTACAGACTTATATCCCTGATCTGCAAGCTGTTTTAATGTCTCTGGGGTTGGCTGTCCACCTGCCGAAAACTCATCGCTTACTTTTTTGATATCACTCATACATACCTCACCATATTGATAGACTTACCGTATTCATTAATCAACGGCATGGTAGCATGAATTAACTATTAATATATAGATTTTCGTTATCGAAATTCGATATATTGATGCTGTCAACATCATAAAATCATCAAGCAAACTATTGTGGCCCAGGAAGCTGAGAATATTCAGACAGAGCCAGAAGCAGTTTCCTTTAACGCTCTGACTGGCAAGCAACAGCAGCAGCGATTAACGGAACTAGCAATGGTGTTTTTGCGACTGGGAGCGATCGCCTTTGGTGGCCCTGCTGCTCATATTGCCATGATGGACAATGAAGTAGTTAATCGCCGTCAGTGGATGAGTCGGGAGAAACTGCTGGATTTACTAGGGATTACAAATTTGATTCCAGGCCCAAACTCTACAGAATTAGCCATTCACATTGGTTATGAACGAGCCGGATGGCATGGTTTACTAGTTGCAGGTAGCTGTTTCATTCTGCCTGCCATGCTGATAGTTTGGGTATTAGCCGCCATTTATGCTCGTTATCAAACTGTCCCCCAGGTGGAATGGCTGCTATATGGAATTAAACCTGTAATTATTGCGATCGTGCTTTTGGCTGTGTGGAATCTCGGTAAAAAAGCAGCCAAAGATGTGCCAACGATCATTGCTGGAGTAGTTGCGATCGCAACTTACTTTGCTGGATTAAATGAAATTTTGGTGCTGATTTTGCTAGGTATCGCTGTCATGCTACTGAAGAATTGGCAAACCAGAGGAAATACAACCGGAGCATTACTTTTACCTTTTTCTGGTGTTTTGGCTCAAGTTGGTAGTACAACAGCAGCAGTCACATCAGTCAGTTGGTTCAGCGTCTTTTTCTTCTTTCTTAAGATTGGGTGTGTTCTTTATGGTAGCGGTTATGTGTTGCTGGCATTTCTGCAACGGGATTTAGTCGAGCGCAACCACTGGCTGACATCACAGCAGCTTTTAGATGCCGTGGCGATCGGACAGTTTACACCGGGCCCTGTTTTTACCACCGCAACATTTATTGGGTATTTGCTGGCAGGAAATGCTGGGGCGATCGCAGCGACAATTGGTATTTTCTTACCAGCTTTTTTGCTGGTATGGGTGGTTAATCCCTGGGTTCCTAAGTTACGTCAATCACCCTGGGCAAGTGGATTTCTCGATGGTGTGAATGCCGCTTCCCTAGGATTAATGGCAGGAGTCACTTACACATTGGGACGAGCCGCACTAGTGGATTGGTTAACAATTATCTTGGCAATTTTGAGTGCGATCGCTGTTTTCCGCTTTACAATCAATTCTGCCTGGTTAGTCTTGGCAGGAGGAGCGATCGGACTTGCCTCACGCATATTATCAGGATAGATATAGGGCAAAGGTTTTTCTTTTTTCCCCTGTGTAGCGATACCTTAAGTGTGAGTTATATCACAATGCCTGGGATATTACGGTTATAAAATTAATGGGCAAGCATAAAATAATACTTTTGCATTAATGGCTTTAATACAGTTAATCTTAGTACTGGCTACGGTAATTGGTGTAGCAGACAGTAATACAATTCGCTTTAAAGATGAAAGTGGGCAAACAAAAACAGTTAAATTAGCGTGTATTAATACACCTAAGGAAACTAAACAGCAGTATGTTTCCGCAGCCACCAAGAAACTCAAACAGCTGCTACCGTCAGGTAGCCGAGTTGTCATCAGAAGCATAACTCTAGAAGACAGTGGGCGCACATTGGGAGAAGTATATGTGGATAATCGCTCAGTAAATCTCCGTTTGGTTGAAGAGGGTAATGCTGTTGTCGATCAAGAATCTTTAGAGTTCTGCCAAGAAACCAAAACCCAATTTTTAATTGCAGAAGCCAATGCCAAAAATAAGCGCCTGGGATTATGGCAGCAATTTACTCAGTCCAGGTAGAAAAATTTTTGTAGGGTAGGCACTTTCAGATTTTTGGTTCAAACCTCGATGATAACTGGTGCCCACCTTATCGGTTACTCAGGATTACTGAAAAAATTCGGCAATCTCCGACATTTTCTACCCAATTTTGATGCCTAATCAAAGCCATTAAGCTGACCAAGCTTCCCGAAAGTCTGCATACAGCGTTAATCCCCCATCAATAAACAGCGTTTGACCAGTTATGTATGCTGCTTCATCAGAAGCTAAAAAAGCTGCGGCCGCAGCCATTTCTTCAGCAGTTCCCACACGGCCCATCGGAATATGACTTTCTACAACAGCCTTTTTTTTAGGATCATCAGTCCAATCTTCATTAATAGGTGTAATAGTAGCTCCCGGCGCAATAGCGTTAACACGAATACCTCGATTAGCATACTCTAGTGCTAAGGTTTTAGTTAGATTTTCCATCCCACCTTTGCTAATGGAATAACTCACATACATCGGTCTAGGAATAACTTCATGAACACTAGAGATGTTGATGATTACCCCAGAACTGTTTTGTGAGAGAAAATGTTTAATAGCTTCACGGGCGCAGAGGTAAGCACCCCGCAAGTTGATCGCTAGTACTTGATCAAAATCTTCTGTTTTTAGTTCATGGGAAGGAGATTCTTTTTGAATTCCCGCATTGTTGATCAGAATATCTAAACTACCAAATTTTTCTACGACAGTATTGACCATATCAATGATGTCGGCTTCCTGAGAAACATCGCCTTGAATTGGTAGCGACTGAACACTACAATTTTTAATATCTCCACAAGCTTTTTGGATTGCTATTTCTTCAGTATCTTCCGCCTCTTCCAGACTTTTGCGGTAATTAATGGCGATATTACATCCTTCTTGGGCTAGGCGAATAGCTATTGCCTGACCGATACCCGAACTAGCACCAGTTATTAAAACATTCTTACCCTTTAATCCTTTCATAGCAAGTCTTCCTTTTGCTAATCATTGTATTAGCTTACAGGTTATAGATCCCCGACTTCTCAAAGAAGTCGGGGATCTGAACACGCGCGACTCATCAAAACTTATGCGATGAACCACTAGGATTTTTCACTCGTTAGCGCAAATTAGCAGGGACATTTTTGGGAACTATCCACAAGTAAATAGTTTTACCGTCTACTTGCTGCACTTGTTGTGGTTTCCAATCACCCATATCAAAAGCGTGAGAAACAATGCGAGTACCTGGCTTAAGTTCTTGTAATAACTTGGGTCTGAGTTTTAAATTTATATCTGGTAGCAAATAGAGCGTCACTACCGAGGCTTGGCTCAAATCGGTTTGAAATAGATCCTGTTGACGGAACTCAACGCGATCGCCTACTTTGGCACTTTGGAGATTTTGTTTTGCTTCTTGCACACGTTGCGGATCAATGTCTATACCAACACCACGCGCGCCATATTTTTGCGCTGCTGTAATCGGGATTCTGCCATCGCCACTGCCTAAGTCGTAAATGAAATCGTTACTATTAACTTTTGCTAGTTTTAACATCGCATCCACTACAGGTTGTGGAGTTGGGACATAAGGTACATCAGGTTGGACTTGTTGTACTGGGGTAGTGGTAGGCGTAGATGTTTGGGCATCTGCTTCAAAATCACGTACTGTGCTGCATCCGGTAATACCCAAGCTAGCAACACTAACGCTGGTGATTAGTAAAAGTACAATTCGTTGTAATTTCATGATGTTCTCCTTTTTGAATTGTTAGCTATTCGAGAAAAAATATAGATGGGAGATTTCATGCAGAGGAGCGAAGAGTATAAGAATTAGATTTGTTGATGAACTATTTAAGATTGCTTTAGCTGTTAATTCCCAACCTCATGTTTTTGGAAATTTTGAATTATTAGCGTTGTCGGTAGTTATTCCACAGCAACAAGGGAATACCTGCACCTACAACTAAAACGCCTACTATTGCCCCTATGCCTGTGTATGCCAAGCTGGAGTAAAGCAAGTAGCCACAAATAATGCAAAACAGCAATGGAGTCCAAGGATAAAGTGGCACTTGGAAAGGTCGATCTATATGAGCATCTCGTTTGCGTAAAACAAACAGCGAAATCGCAGACAGCAGGAAAAAGAACCAAAACACTGGTGCTGTGTATTCCACCATTGTTTCAAAGCCATTCCGAGTTATAGTGCCTAAAAACACCAGTGATAGAGCGATCGCTCCTTGCATTAATAAGGCTTGAGTGGGAGTTTCTTTTTGTTGTTGCCAACCTCCCATGAAAGAAAACATTGAGAAATCCTGCCCTAGGGCGTAATTACTGCGTGCCCCTGTCAAGATTGTGGCGTTAATTGCTCCCAGGGTACAAACTGCTACTAAAATACTCAAGAATAAGGCTCCTGGTGTACCCACAGTCCGATCCATTAAAGCGGCGGCGACAGCTTCGGACTTTGCCATTGCTGTTAATCCCAAGCCTCGTAAATACGCCAAATTAATTAGCAGGTAAATAGCGGTGATGATGCCAATACTCCAAACTAGCGATCGCACCATGTTGCGCCGTCTATTTTTAATTTCGGCTGAGATATAAGCCGCTTCATTCCATCCCCCAAAGGATAGCAAAACAAATACCATTGCCAATCCCCAGTTTGCTGAAGTTGCGGAAGTGCTGGGAGTTGGAAGAGTTGTAGGATTATTAGCGGAAACTCCAATTATCACAACCAGGAGTAAACCCAGTAGTTTAGCGGCAGTGAGCCAATTTTGCGTCCATTTACCAGGGTATAAACCGAGGATGTTCAATCCTGTCAGCAGGATAATTGCGATCGCAGCATAAATTGAAGACGAATAAGGCCCTAACAACCATAACCCAGAGAAATAGTCCCCAAAAACAAACGCCAACAAGACAATGGAACCAGTTTGAATTACCGTCATTCTTGCCCAGGCAAACAGAAAAGCAACTGAACGCCCAAAAGCACGTTTCAAGTAATAGTAAGTTCCTCCAATATCAGGGTAAGTTGTTGCTAATTCTGCGTAGCACAATGCCCCAACCAAAGAAACCGCACCACCAAGTAACCACAGCAGTAACACATTAATATCGCTACCTGCATTCGCTGCTACAAATGCCGGAGTTTGAAAAATTCCTGCACCGATTACAATCCCCACAATCAGAGCCACAGCATCTAAAAAAGCTAATGATTGCTTTGGTGCTGCAACTGAGGCTATAGCGGTACGTTCTTGTAAATTGCTGTAGTTTTGTTGTCTATTCACATCAGTTCCCACGAATTGTAATTTGAACTTATGCAACACTTAGCAGTACGATTCAACGAGCGCTGTTGCTAAAGTCAAGCCGAGGAATAATGTTGATTCATTAATAATTACTTTTGAACTCTGCTTTTATTTCAGTTTGGCAAGCAAATGTGATTCAAAAGTGACGGCAATCTCAATAATTGTCATGTCAATGGGAAAAGGGCAAAGGGGTAAAGGAAAAAACCTTTAACCCTTTAAAAATTCTATCCATTGTAGTATTGACATTAATACCATAATTTTATGTGCAGGGTAGAATAATTTGAAAATTTGACCCCTCTCCGACTACACTAGAAACATTAATATGACCGCCATGAGCAACAACAATTTGTTGGGCGATCGCTAATCCTAACCCAAACCCACCAGTTTTACGGGAACGCTCTTTACTTACACGATAAAATCGCTCAAAAATATGTGCTAAATTGCTGGGTGAAATACCGATACCAGTATCTAAGACTGCAACTACAGCTAGATGATGTTGTGTAAACAAGCGTAACCTGACTTCACCACCAGCAGGAGTATATTTACAAGCATTATTCAGCAAATTAGTGATTGCTTGACGCAGTAAGTCAGCATTTCCATAAACATTTACACGCTCTAAGATTAGTTCGCTTTTAAAATGAAGATGTTGGGCAATCTCATGTTTTGCATAATCATTTGTTAATTTCTGCAATAAATTGTTTAAATCAAATTTTTGCAAATTTTTCTCAGATAATCTACCTTCATGACGTGCTAAAAACAGTAGATTATCTACCAAAGTACTCATTGACTTGGCAATCTCAACTATTTTTTGGAAGCGTTGACGCTGTGCTTCTAAATTGTGAGTAGTAGACAATGAACCATACTGAGCATTACTAATTACTGCTGCTAATGGAGAACGCAGCTCATGGGAAGCATCCGCTGTAAAGCTCATCAGTTGGGAGTAACTGTGGCGAATTGGTTGCATTGCTAATCCTCCCAACCACCAACCTGTCAGTGCAATTACCCCGAGAGTTGTTGGTACTGCGATCGCTAAAACTAACCTTAACTGAGCCAGATTATCTTCTAGAGATGTCATTGGTATTGCTGCTTGTAAATAACCAATTAACAATCCCTCTTGATAAACAGGCAAAGTTACTTGACGCAGCCAAATGTGAGCATTTTCAGTTTCTAGCGTATGAAAACCATTGGCGATCGCTATTTGCTGTTGAGGAAGATCGCCAAAGAATTGTACTAATTGCTTTTGCTCATCATACCAACGCACATACACAAATTGGCTATCTGGTGGTAGTTGTGCCCGACTACCTAGTAATGGGACATTTTCTAAGTCTACTTGCCGTTGAGCATTGTTAAATTTATATTTAACATTAGCTGCCATGACCGTTGTTTTTTTATAGATTAGTCTATCTAGTTCCTCCAATTCGTCTTTAACTTCCATAGAATAAACTAGCGCCGCAAATACTATTAAAATACTTCCCATTGCTAGAGTGAACCAAGTTGCAATATTGCGACGGCTACGGTTAAACATAATTTGATAGGGGGCATTGGGTATTAGGTATTGATGAACAGGCAAATAACTAATTAAAAACGCACTATTCACCATAATTTTTATACATTAAATAATAGGATCGTTTTTATGAACCCATTACTGTTTCTGGTGATTTCAAACTATATCCCATGCCGTAAACAGTTTTAATCCAATCTCCTGCACCGATAATTTGTAATCTATTTCGCAATTTACGTACTAGCACTGTTAGCGCATTACTTTCTGGCTCTGTACCCCATTCCCATAATGCTTGTTCAATTTGGTCCCGGGTTAAGATTTGATTGGGATGACGCATTAAATATTCTAATAATTGGGCTTCTCGGTGAGATAACTCGACACTCTTAGAACCGCGCTCAAGAATTAAGCTATTTAAATGTAATTGTAAATCTGATACATTTAACGAATCACCTTGCCAAGACGGAACTCGTCTTCCCAAGGCACGTACTCGCGCTAACAACTCTATTAAATCTGCTGGCTTCACCAAATAATCATCGGCTCCGGCATCTAAACCGATTACTTTATCAACTGTAGTATCTTTAGCAGTAAGCATAAGTACAGGTGCAGTTTTACCAGCACGTCGATACTGTTGACAAAGACTTAAACCACTAACATTTGGTAACATCCAGTCTAAAATTAATAGGTCATAATCTTTGTGAGACAATAACCACTGCGCTGTTTCGCCGTCTTCAATACCATCAACGGTATATCCAGCTTCGGTTAAAATCCCCTGTAATGGCTCTAACTGTTCAAAGTCATCTTCTACAAGTAAGATTCGCATGTATCTATGCAGGTGAAATCTATGAGCAGTCAATTTATTCTCTGCATAATCATAAAAAAGACTCAAATTCTTGACATCTTCCAATAGTGGTAGAGTATATTCATTCGCAAGTTAGTATTTTATTTTTAGTATAAAATTTGTATTCTGTAGCAATACATAGTTATATAAGCAATATAAATTTGCTAATAAAAAATTTGATTTATTGTTTTGTTAGTTTAATTTCTAAATATAAAAATGTCTAAATTTCGGGTCAAATACTTATTAGTTATATTGCCTTTAGTATTCATTGGAATCACTTTTTGGTTTTTTAGCGGTGTAACAACAAAGCATTTATTGAGACGCAGCTACGGAACAGTAGATAAGCTGGAGGCTGATACAAGACCACAAGTAAATTTAAAGCTAAATTTAACAGTAATTGCCACAGAAATTGACAAAGAGCCAAGTTTTACTCAAGTAGAAGTCAATATACAGTCATCTGCATATAAAAAATTAGAATTTGAATTATCAAATCAATCATTATCGCCAGAAGAAGCAGTAATTGCACAAAAACTAGGTTTACCTAATTCATCAGCTAAAAAGTTTAACGGTAAGAAGAAAGTTCTGATAGAGCTTCCAGTCATTTTACGAGTTATTAAAGCTGAAATTGATCAAGTTCAAAATTTGACTCAGATTGAAGTGAGTACTGTTAATTCTATTCTTACTAAGTTCAATTTAGAATTCCCGTTTATAGATATTGATCAGGTGGAAGCAAGTATTGCACAAGAATTAGGATTATCTTTAGCAGAAGTCAAGAAATTAATCCGCTATCGAATCAAAAAATAAATACAGCATTTTTCTTGTAAATGAAATACGATGATGACGAGTTCCCACCCTACGAATTACGAATTATTGCGATCGCGTTCTAATTCTGCGATCACTTTTTGTAAATACCACTCTTCTGGCATCTGTGGATAGTAATCTTTTTTCTGCTGAATTAAGCGTTGGGCAATTTCCCACTGTCCCCCAACCATTCGCAACAAGCGCTGACGTAGCAGGTTATATTTCTGATTTTTGGTTTCGGGAAGAGATTTCTGTATTTTGCTAAGACTATTTAAGACTTGATGATAATTTTCCCAGTCTTCTTTTTCGAGAAAAATACTGGCTGCTTTTTGATAATCGGCACTGGCTGCTGCGATTTCTTCTAACAGAGTATGGGTAATACCGCGATTATAGTAAGCTTGAGCATCTTCAGGATTAATTAGTATTGCTTGGCTGTAGTCTTGAATTGCACCAAGATAATTGCTGATGGCGCGATAGGCATTGCCTCTGGCAACATAAACTAAGGCATCTTGGGGTTGGATTTGTAGCGCTTGGTTAAAATCTGCGATCGCACCTTGATAATCCCCTAGCTCATATCGTGCTTTACCTCGGTTGCGATAAACAATAGCATCTTGAAAATTTAGCCGCAGTGCTTGGTTAAAATCTGCGATCGCACCTTGATAGTTACCCATTTTGCAACGCACCACGCCACGACAGCAATAAGCTTGTGCATCTTGCGGATCGGCTTGCAACACCCAGTTTAAATCTTCAATCGCCTCGCGGGTGTCGCCCTTTTCAGCTTTGTTTAATAGTTGGGTGAAATATTCTTTTTCTGATTTAATAATGATGTTTGGGGAATTAGGTTGCTGAACAGCTGGTTTTTCTGGAGGTTGTAGCTGTTTTATCCTCTCCAAGCACAGACGACAATTCTCTTTATCTTTCTGCTCTAGATATAATTCTGCCGCTTTTTTAAAATTGGCGATCGCGTCTTGAATATATCCCTGTTTCCGCCGCACCATCCCCCGCAGGCTATAAGCAGCCGCATAATGATAATTGAGGCGAATTGCACATTCCACATCTTCTAACGCACCCGGTAGATTTTTCAACGCCACCCTAGCCAAGGCGCGAGAATAGTATGCTTCTACACTCTGGGGATTCAGCTTCAAAGCCTCAGTATAATCGGAAACTGCTTGGAGAATTTCTCCGGAGTCATAATATGCCAACCCCCTTTGAAAGTAAGCTTCCGGAAAGTAAGGTGTCACTTGCAACGCACGATTAAACTCCTCAATAGCTCCAGCGTAGTCTTTTTGCTTAGCTTTTTCTAACCCTCGGTAATAAAATTCGTCATTCATGGCGTTGATGAACTGAACTCAGTTAGTTGATGGCTACATAAGTATTCACCGTGACTCTAACTCATTTCCCACTGCTATTGGATGGAAATTTAGCTTGAGCGCACATAAACTTTCGCTTTTTCCTTACAAAAGTTTACATAGTTATATTTAATCGCGTCTACTTATTTATAGCTATTTTTCACCCTCACAAACTCTAATAAAATTTAGAAATTCGATATATTGACTAATATTTATATACCATTCATAAATCATTTGTGAAAAGTTAAATCTCCAACTTCTTCAAGAAGATAGAGATTTAACTCCACTTTATTTCTGTAATATAAATCTTACAGTTAGGATCTACAAACCCAAATTTTCCAACAATCCTTATCTTGATTATTCAGTCAGCAAACTGGGAGAAGTCAGCACAAAAACGTCCCTTGTTCCTGGGGCTGCAATCTCTGGTTTAATGGGAGTAGTAAAGTGGTAAAACTCATGGTCATTAACTAATAAAAGTTCTCCTGGATGCAAAACTTTGTTAAAAATGGGTTTTTCTTTCTTGGCAGTATATAAATGTGTTTCTCCACCAATAATGTTTTCTCTATCTACAGAAAATATACCGATCAAATCAGTCCCATCTTGATGAATACCTTCTGGTGCTGGATTACCCAAATTATCGGGCGAACAGGTAGTTCTGATCTGATGTACTCCTATTTCTGCTTCTGGATGAAGTTTACAAGAATCAGTAAATGCTAAAACAAGGTTTTTAAATATATCAAGTTCTATGAGTGCATCATCTAATTCTGCAAACTCTCTTTTAATGTCTCCCACTAATGGATTGTAGTTTTTGCTTTGGAAGAGATAACCATGAGGTAGTTTAATTAGTTTATCGTCAGCAACAGTGAACCGAGATAATCTTCTAGAGCGATAATTACCTTTGATGTAAGGATCAATAGGCATATCATTAAAAAATGGTTTAAACCCTTCTAAATTGATCGAATTTACTTTTCTGACGGTAAACAGAAAAGCATATTCTAATTCCGTGACTTCCCAGACTTTTTGCATAGGATTTACCTACTTGCACTTTGCAATCCTCCCATTTCTTTCTCTTAGGAGGCTGATAATATCTATTTTATGCTACTTTTTATTAAATTGTCGTAAAAATAACTACAGAAATTGTCAATCAATGATATAGCAGCATAGTTTAGACTTAGAGCTAGTCCCAAAATAACGAGAGCCAAATCAACGTATATTTATTAGAGGTGATTTATAAAGAAAAAATAAAAATTTAGAGGTTGCCTAAAGCAGACTCGTAAAAAATTTTTTCGCCTACAAGCACCAATAATGGCGGTGCATTACTAATAACTGATGACGAATAACTTACATGATTGATTGGCTTTACAACTACCCACCCCTTTATCCCGGTATTTTACTCAAGCGCTACAAGCGCTTTTTTGCTGATGTTCAACTTGCTTCGGGGGAGGTAGTAACAGCGCACTGTCCAAATACAGGGCCAATGACTGGAGTATCAACGCTTGGTAGTCTGGTACAGCTTTCTCAAAGCGATAATCCTAACCGCAAACTAGCCTACACTTTAGAATTAATTCAGGTACATGATAATGAACCGACTTGGGTAGGAGTAAATACTGCTTTGCCAAATCGGGTGGTTAAGCTAGCTTTAGCAAAATATCTTTTTCCGGAATTAGGTGACTATAGCTACATCAAAGGCGAGGTGGTTTATGGACAAGATAAAAAAAGCCGGGTGGATTTCTTCTTAACAGGAAGTGAGCAAGAACGTCCAATTTATTTAGAAGTGAAAAATACAACTTTAGCTGAAGGGAGATTGGCACTATTTCCTGACACCGAGACGACAAGGGGACAAAAGCATTTACGGGAATTAATGGCGCTATTACCCCTAACTCGTGGGGTGATGCTTTATTTTATTAATCGCAGCGATTGTATCGAGTTTGCTCCAGGCGATAGTACAGATCCTATATATGGTAAGTTGTTGCGAGAAGCGATCGCACTTGGTTTAGAAGTATTACCCTGCCGTTTTGATGTCTCCCCAGAAGGTATTCGTTATTTAGGTTTAGCAAAACTGAAAATTTGATCAGCCGCAAACTGCTATTACCTCTCGCGCTCACGAAACCATTGCAAACGACGTTCAAACCGCTCTAGACTATCAGGGTGTTGCTGCCCAATAATATAATTCCAGAGAACAGTTTGAAAAGTGCGTGCCTCAATAAATAAATCCAATACCTGCTCGTCAATATTCACACCGTAGCCTTGAAGTGCTGCATCGGCGCGTTCTACATCCTTGCCTAAAACACGTGATCCTGCAACAAGACAAGCAATATCCCAAACAATGGGAGCAATAAATGTGTCCTCCCAGTCAGCCCACAGCACACCGCGTGTAGTATTCAATACATTTGACGGGTTTGAGTCACCATGAACTGGTTGCATGGGTAATTCTAGTTGCTGGAACCGAGTTTTTAATCGTTTATTCACTTGTTGCAGCATCTGTGTGTCCGCAGAACTAAATATCCCCTGACTTTGGAGTTGGTAGAAAATTTGCTCCGACTCAGACAAAGCATCAAGAACGAGAAGCGTGCCATTAAAGTCTACTAGTGCTTCGTGACACTCACGCAATGCCCGTCCCGCAGTAGTTGGGTTTACTGGCTCGTCTAACTCTTGCACAAATTCCCAAAAGCTCAATACCAAACCATTTTGGTGATACAGCCCTGGTAAAACCACTGTGCTAGGAGGTATAATAGGCGCGCCTGCGGCTGCTAGATGAGTTGCAACCGCAATTTCTCGTTTTAACCATGCATCGCCTTTGCGGACAGTTCCTGTCGTCGTTGCAACTCTTGCCACCACCTGAGTTGGGCGCAGATGTACAAGCAAGTTGCTATGGTCTGCCAAAACAATTGCTGCATCAAAGTTAATATTTTGCTTTTGAGCAACCTCGCATACAGTTAGTATTGCAGCTTGCACGTCCGATCTCTCACCCATCTCAGTCATCGTTAAACCTAATTAACCCACCATCTATTAACATATCTCTGTCTTAAAATGGGGTTTGGTGTTTGGGGTACAAAGGGGATAAGGGAGAAGAGGGGACAAATAAGAAATGCCCCATGCCCAATGAGATAATTGAGCAGCTTAAAGTTGATGGGAGCCTAGAAAAGCCTCAACTTCAGCCGCAGTTGGTTGGGAAGCGATCGCTCCTGGTTTAATGGTAGTTAATGCTCCTACAGCGCTGGCATAGCTGACAATGCGTTTTGCTGTTTCTGCATTTTCCAAACTGTGAATACCATGCTCAAGCAGTTGGTGAATAAACCCTGCCAAAAAGCTATCCCCCGCACCTGTTGTATCTACAACAGGTATAGAAAATGACGGTAATTTACCTTCATTTTCTCCTAAGCAATAAGCGCAACCCTTTTCCCCATCTGTCACTAATACTCCTTCAATTGAAGCTAATCGATAAGTGATTGCACCAGCATCATTAGTATCGAATAACCATTCAGCTTCTTCTTTGGAGAGTTTGAGGAAATCGACTCGCTTAATTAGTTCCTCAATTTTTTGACGAGCTATATTCACATCTTGCCAAAATACAGGTCGCCAATTCACATCTAGCACAATTTTCAGGTCGTAATATTCTGCCAATTCTAGAGCACGGTGAATTGCCTTTTCACTTTCGGGGTACGCTAATTCCAAAGTACCCAAAACCAGAAAATCCGCTTC
Source organism: Aulosira sp. DedQUE10 (assembly GCA_034530935.1). GTDB lineage: Bacteria > Cyanobacteriota > Cyanobacteriia > Cyanobacteriales > Nostocaceae > Aulosira. The sequence continues at coordinate 40,396 of JAVRCF010000038.1, forward strand.
TTGGAATAAAGAATCGGGTAATTGTTGTGCTTGCAGACGAGTATCAGCAAATTCAGTGGTATCATATTTACCAAATCCAGCAAAAGAGCGATCGCCTGCTAAATCCCTTACCACATAAACTTGCCGTGTTGGCGCTATGGGATGGCGTTGCACCCCTGTTGTATCGACACCTACTTCTGTTAAGAGTGTTACCAGTGTATTCCCTGCTTCATCTTCACCAACAGATCCGATAAAACCACTTGGTGTCCCCAGCTTTACTAAAGCACAGGCTACGTTAGCTGGTGCCCCTCCGGGGTAAGGAGTCCACGACTTAACTTCTTCTAGCTTTAGCCCCAATTGATCGGCTAAACAATCAAACAAAACTTCACCGAGGCACAAAACACGGGGATTGCTCATTTCATTTTAGGGTTGCGATTTTGGAGTAAGATTTTCCAGTATAAAATCTACAACAATCTTTACGATCTGTCGCCAGTCCTTCATAGAATGAAATAGCAATTTTTGCTACTTATATTAGGATGTATATGCTTTTGATACCAATAAATATTGATATCAATAGAAAGGGACATTTATAGATTAAAAAGTATCGTTTGATACTTGTATCTCAGCAATTACATTCCCAAGACCCACAACTAAAAAGAAAATCAGGACAATTATTATGCTAATGACCCTGAAAAGGCCTGCCGACAAAAGAATCTTCTAGAATTAGAAAGAGCGATTAAGTACATATACCAAGGGAGGATAGAATAAGTCATGGCTGCTGGCGAGTCTCAGACCCCTGTTAGTCTGTCAGACAGAGAACTGCAAATTATCGACTTAGTGGCCGCTGGCTTAACTAACCAAGAGATTGCAGGAAAACTGGAAATTAGCAAACGCACAGTTGATAACCATATCAGCAATATTCTCACTAAAACCCAGACAGAAAATCGAGTAGCTCTTGTGCGCTGGGCATTACAGTGGGGCAAAGTCTGTTTGAATGATGTCAATTGCTGTACTCTGCCTAACCATCATGATTAGACAAGTTGCTAGTCAGAACGCGATTGATGGGGTCTAATCCAGACACCTTTGTTGCGTTATCACGTTCAAGTTCTTTTGGTTTACAGCCTAGGCAAATTTGACGCTTGAGTGAGAGTTCTCCTCTTCACGCCGTTATTCCAGTGTGAACCTCTACCAAAATCAGCGTCGAAATTCAACAGATTCTCAAGATGGGCGATTGATCATCCTCAAAGGGATTCTTTCCACTATCGGTAGAGTTTTTTCTGACTTTACCGATGGGAAAGTTCCCTTTTGCCCATCGAAAGAACGATGAAAATTTTTTGGCATTTGGTGTTTGGCGTTTATCTCCTCTACTCCTTTGCTTCCCAATCCCCAATTCAATAAAAATTAGCAATAATCTCTGAGTTCAAGCGCTACATTTGAAAGAAATCTATGTTGCTCCATCGGCTTGAGGAGCAGTGTTCCTATGAATACGTCTGCTTCTTTTCAAAATGGCTCGTTTCCCTTTGACTTTTTTAGCTTTGATTTGACACTACCTTTGACTGGAAACGTTCCGAGGGTAACAGACCAAGTTACCCTGACAGGAACAAGTTCTACGTCCGCATCTACAGATTTTCCCAAACCCACACAAGATGCGGAATTACTTAGGCAGCTATCATTTATACCAGGATTGAAAGAAATTTTGATGCTGCGACAAGTTCATGCCTTAGAACACGCTACTGTTTGGGTTTTGAGTGAATCAAAAACTGTTTATACTCATGCTAGAGAATCCACCACTGTGCAAGTTGATAACGAATTGTTGGGTGGTTTGTCTACAGAGCAAGGCTTTTACCTCTATGGTGATGTGAATATCAGTGATTTACGCCGTGCAGTCACCCTCGCCTTACATCGCCTGACCAGTGGTGAATGGGATTTAGCTGTGCATCCCCGTTGCGGCACAAATTTATCTGTAGCCATGCTGTTAACTGCTGGACTCGCTGTGGGTGTAAATCTATTGCTACCGTTCCGACCAATTGAGCAACTCATAGGCTTGGGACTAGCAGCTACGACAGCGGCTGAACTTTCACCAGATTTAGGTTCTATGGCACAGCGCTACTTGACAACTGCTATTCCTTTTAACCTCAAAATAGAAAATATTATTCGTAAACGCGACGTTTGGGGGCGTGAAGCACATTTTATCAAGGTTAATTGGCAAGAGTAAACATTAAAAAATTCTTTTTTGTTTGTTGTTGACCTGAGAAGAAATTTGTCTTGCATACCTTGATAGCATCACAAGCGTTCAGGATGGTACACAAAATTCAGGCAGTGTGTTACGACGTATCAGGTAATCACTGGCTGAAAATTCAGCATTACAAGTTGCGTAACACACCCTACAAAACTTAACGTTTACTTTATGAGAAAGCTTTACTTCTTACTTCCAGGAACAGATGGTAAATTTGCCTGTGGCGGTCTTTGGGCAGAGTTAAAAGCAATTAATCTGGCTCAGCATATTTGTAGTGCTGATGTTGTAACTTACCGCCAACGAGAAACAGATAAACTTTTTATAGATGATTTGCTGAAGGAGAAAAATTTAGATGATGTAATTTTTGTGATTAGTTGGGGTTTTGATATAGCTCAACTCGTTGCCAAGCTTAAGCAATATAATGTTGTTTACCATGCCCACAGCGCGGGTTATCAATTCCAACTTCCTGCGAGTATTCCTATCATCACTGTGAGCCGCAATACAATGGGATATTGGGGGCAAAAGTCTCCCAACGCTCTAATTTATTATTTGCCTAATCAAATTTCGGATGAATTTAAAAATTTATATTTACAGCGGGATATTGATGTTTTAGTTCAGGCACGTAAATCTTCAGAATATTTAATGCAAGAATTAATTCCTGAATTACAGAAAAAATGTAATGTCTGTGTAGTTAATTCCTATGTGGAAGATTTGCCTGGACTATTCAATCGCGCTAAGATTTACCTTTATGACTCTGCTGAATACTGGGCGCAACAGCGTGTAAGTGAAGGATTTGGTCTGCAACCAATGGAAGCTCTAGCCTCTGGCTGTCAGGTATTTTCTAGTGTCAATGGTGGGCTATCAGATTATTTAGATCCAGGATTTAATTGCTATAAAATTGCTGTATATTCTCAAGAGTTTGATGTTCAACGTATTTTGAAGTTGCTTGAATCTTCTGTAACACCTACTTTGCCTGAAGAGTTTTTTGCAGAGTATCGCTACGAAAATATTATTAAGCGATTTCAAGTTATTTTAGATGAATTAAATGAATTTTTTGATCATAAAAATCAGCAGCCATCCAATATTCAGAGGTTAACAAAAATACGTTTAGTCAAATTACTCACACAAAACATATATTTTAAGGTTCGCAAGAAATATTTTCGTGGCTTGTGAAAACACCAGCATGGCAAGTAAGTCTGCGAAAATAAACATAACTATCTTATGAAGGGTAAAGAGAAAGGGAAAAACCTTTACCCTTTACCACTTCCCCTTATCCCCAGAGGGGGCCCCACCTTCCCCTTTTCTCCCTTCATAGCTAATACCGATTCAAACAATGTTTGCGACAGATAAATCATTCGGAGGGCACAGCAGTGCTGTGCAACGCCACATCCTACCCTGCGGGTTCCGCTTTAGCGGTACAAGTCGGGCATTGCCCGCCCAACGGAGTGGCTCCTCTACCCATCTGTCGCATTCTTTTTTCAAATTGGTAGAAGTTCATGAATCAAATCGGATTGCCAGAGAACTGTAGCAATTTGTAACAAAAACAATTGAAATGCCGGAAAAATTGAGTTATTATACCAAAAATCTTAAGTAATAACCGAAGTAAAATATAGAGAACAAAGTATATGAGCCAAAGTTTAGATGTTCAAGAATTTGTAATAGCGATCGCAGTTAGACAGCATAACCCCACGGTTCTGACACCAGATTTCCTGAAATATAGTGGCATCGTCCCTAGTGATTGGGAATTAGCTCGGACTCCCATCTTAACCAACTCTGCGGCTCAGGTAGCGTACCAAAACGGTATCAGTATAATTGCAGAAGTCAATAGAATTGTTTTCTCCGAGCCGATTCCTACTAAAGAACTGCAAGAAGTATCTATTCCTGCAATAGCTCGCAAATATGTTGAGACGCTAACTCAAGTCAACTATCAAGCGATTAGCATTAATTTTAGAGGCTATGTGATTTTTGAGCAGAACAATAACACAGCGCGTAACTACATTTTTGCCAACCTGCTGAAATCAGGGCCTTGGAAAGAGTTTGGAACATCTCCTGTGCAAGCTGCATTGCGGTTTATTTACACCCTCCAAGACACGCAACTATTCTTGGATGTGAATGAAGTTGGGCTACAATTACCTGACAAAACCCTAATACCAGCAATTTTGTTCTCTGCTAATTTTAGCCATGCGATCGCGCAAGATGACCCCAAGGAGCGTTTAGCCAGCCTAGTTCAAGTCATGGGTCAATGGCAAACTGACTTGGAAACTTACAAAGAAGTAGTTAATACCAAGTTTTTAGCCTCCGAGAAATATCAAATCAACATAGCACCAGATGAACCTTTGATATTTCCCAAAGAAGTAATTTAATTCAGTAAGTGAGATATCACGGATTTAGAACCCCGAATTTTGCAAAATTCGGGGTTCTGGGCCGCAACTGTCGCTATATTTTGTCAGCACAACCATCAAAAACCCGATTACCCAAGATGAAAATTGCTGAGTAAGAATAATTTTTGTCTGACATGCCATCGCTACAGGCGTTAACTTGCTTGATAATTAAGATATTATTATCTCTGCCCTTTAATCGATAGACTCGCAGCAAATTAGCAGGACGACCCATTGCTTTTAAAGGGGTGACATAAGGGAATGTTTGTATTGGCGCATCTTGGAAAGAGTAGACAATTCCGCGTTTGCTGACAGCAAGGCTCCAAAAGGGTTCTGTACCCCTAGCAATAAATTCTTCACTATTGGCAGTTTCAGCAACAACAAGAGCATTCCTAGGCATGGTCAACAAAGTAATGCCAAGTCCAAGCAACGCAATAGATGAGATAAAGGTTTTCATCATAAATTGAGGTTTACAATATTAACAAAATCTTGATTGCAAGGTGACTCAATCAGCCGTGAATCAAAATGGGGCAATGCCACAAAGCAGTGAACCCACATATTACTCCCTGCTAGGACTGCATCCCTCGGCATCGGTAATCGACATCCGTCGAGCTTATCGAGAACTGAGTAAACGCTATCATCCTGATACTACCGACTTACCTGCTAATGTTGCTACTGCCAAATTCCAGCGACTCAATGAAGCCTACGCTACCTTGAGTAACCCAGAACGCAGGTTAAATTACGACTTGAAAATCGGCTATTCCCGCTTTGGAGTGATTCAAGCACCTGCCGATTTGAACCATCCCGTGACTAAGACCTATGACTGGTCAAAATCTGCTTACCTAGATGCTAGCGATCGCCCTCTCTCATCGGGCGAAATCTTTGCTTTATTTATTTTAGGGTTGACGTTTTTGGGTTGTCTGTTACTCGCGATCGCTATTGGCTTAACCCGTGGTGAAGCGGCTTTTCAAACACAACAACTACTACAACATCCCACCACCCAACAGCAAATTCACCAAATATCGCCATCAGCTAGCCTTTTGGAAATTAAACATCTCTTTTGTTAATGTGTAATTTTAAACTTAATCATGTCTTTTCTTCCCCCTGACGCTCCTCTCTATAACCATACCCTGCCGCAAATTGAGCAGTGGCTAAAAGACCAAGGCTGTCAACAAAATGAAGCAGAGTTACATTGTTGGCATATACAAAGGACTAATTGGCAAGCTGATCTCTCCCTCGATGTTGAGCAAATAACAGTGCGCTACATCGAAGCCGGGGAAAATCGGCAAGATATCCAACGCTCATTTAAGTATTCCCTGAGTCGGGAAGATATTGAACAAGCAGTTTTTTCTGGGCCCTAAGACAGTAACGAGTAATAAGTGCTGAGTTCTGAGTGGAAAAATAAAATATAAAGTTTGAAGAAATTCTGGGTTACATTTCAGCACTCAGCACTCTCTTACACACTCCCAAACCTCCGCTCCCGTTGCTGGTAAGCACACAAGGCGCGGTGAAATTCCGCGCGGTCAAAATCTGGCCAGAGAGTTTCAGTAATATAAAATTCCCCATAAGCCATTTGCCAGAGCAGGAAATTTGAGAGGCGCATTTCGCCACTAGTACGAATTAATAAATCTGGGTCAGCAATACCTGCTGTGTAGAGGTGGCGTTCAAACACCGCTTCATCAATTTCATCGGGTTGAAGTAGACCTTGTTGGACTTTTTGAGCGATCGCTCGACAAGCCTGTAAAATTTCTTGTCGTCCGCCATAATTGGTAGCTACTGTAAACCGGATGCTGCGATTATCTTTAGTTTCTGCCATTGAACGGGAAATTTCCGCTTGGAGCGATCGCGGTAGCGCGTTCAAATTTCCGACAAACTGAATTTGAACATTCTCTTCTACCATTTCCCGCAGTTCTTGGCGCAAAACTCTTTGAAATAGAGTCATCAAAAAATCAACTTCTTCTTGGGGTCTTTTCCAGTTTTCTGTGGAAAAAGCATAAGCCGTTAAGGCTTGAATTCCCCAATCTTTACAACAACGCAACAAATCTTTGAGCGCATCTACACCAGCTTTATGACCCATAATTCGGGGTAAACCTTGACGTTTAGCCCACCGACCATTGCCATCCATAATCACTGCAACGTGCTTGGGTAGTAGTTCTCGCTTGAGGCCTGGGGGCAAATCTTGTAATTGAGTTTGTTGTGCTTTCATTTTTTATCTCGAGAAGCGGTCGATGGTAATCCGAGTAACCGTGAAACTAGTGCTAGTGCCTTACTATTAATCTGACGACCCAAGCTTAACAAACCAGGAGCCACAGCTTCCCGATCTACAGTTGGGGATAATAGAGCCTCTAAAGACTCTTTTAGTTTCCTAATCGTCAGCGGTCTATTTAAAATTCCCCGTTCAGCTAAGGAAATAGAACCAGTTTCTTCTGATACAACCACACAGATGCAATTTTCGACCCGCTCAGTAATTCCCATCGCGGCCCGATGGCGTGTGCCTAACTGGCGCGAGGCTGTGCGTCCCGAAAGTGGTAAAATTATACCCGATGCAATAATCCGTGAGCCACGTATCAAGGTTGCCCCATCGTGCAATAAAGTTTTCGGTTGAAAGATTGTTTGTATTAATTCTTTAGTAACCTCAGCATTCAGCTTGACTCCCGGTACAGAAAAATCCCGCTCGTCAATTGGGCCTGTTGTTTCCACAATCAATAAAGCGCCAATCCGATTTTTCGACAGTTCTTTGACGGCATCAACAATTTCATCAATGACACTATCGGATTTAGGTGCTGCCAGACTGGAGGGATGAAATAGTTGGCGGAATTCGCCACGCCCCAATTGTTCTAAAAAACGCCGAAACTCTGACTGGAGAGCCACTGCCATTGCTACCGCACAGCCAATAACTAACTTTTCTAGTACGAAATTTAGTAGTGGTAACCCTAATCGGTTACTGAGTGCTGAAGCCAACATTAAAATAATAAATCCCCGTACCATCCACAGCGTTCGGCGCTCACTAATAATAACTAGTATCATGTACGTCAGCGCCAATACTAATACGATATCCAGAGTCCCAAGCAGCAAGGACTGCGACCATCCCAGGTTTGTCAGCCATTGCTTCCACCAATCTCTCATGACATCTGGATTAATATTTTGCCTCTAAATACAGTGAGCTAATAGTCAAGGAGTGCCACTGCTGTCTTCTCCCTTAGCGCTAGCCTCTCCCAAAGGGAGAAGGGAAGACGCCACTAAAAGCGATGTGTTTCCCCAAGTGGAGCAAGTGGCATTCAAAAGTCAAGAGTGAACATTTATTAACTCTGGACTTTGGACGTTTGACTATTTCTTTAGTCTTTCTGGTAGACAATCTTGCCTAATTAAATCCTGATAAGTTTCGCGCTGCAAAATTAAATTTGCTTCGCCGTTTGCTACCACAACTGCTGCAGGTCGGGACAAGCGATTATAGTTAGATGCCATACTGTAATTGTAAGCACCAGTTCCCATAACTACGAGAATATCCCCTGGTTCAGTTTTTGGTAGTTGGACATTTTTAATCAAAATATCCCCTGATTCACAATGCTTACCAGCAATTGTGACAGTTTCTGTCAAAGGAGCAGATATTTTATTAGCAACCACAGCCCGGGACTCTGACTGATAGGTAATTGGGCGCGGATTATCTGACATACCGCCATCAACTGCTATGTAGGTACGAATGGAAGGAATTACCTTGGATGAACCAATTGTATACGCAGTCACACAAGCTGTTGCAATTAGCGATCGCCCTGGTTCAGATAATAACTTTGGCAAAGGTAGATTTTTTTCGGCACAGGCTGTTTGCACTACTTCACAAATCGCCTTTACCCATTCGTCAATACTAGGAGGATCATCCGATTCTATATACCGAATCCCTAAACCACCACCGACATTTAACTCTGTCACATTTAAACCATACTTGGCTGCATCCTGCAACCACTGCACCATAACAGCAGCTAAATCTTGATGGGGTTGGCTCTCAAAAATTTGGGAACCGATATGAGCGTGTAAACCTACGCACTTCAAAGCTGATTGCTGACTGACAAAGCTAAAAACCTCATCCAAATCGTTCGGATCGAAGCCAAATTTACTGTCTAAGTGTCCCGTGCGAATGTATTCATGAGTGTGACACTCGATACCTGGTGTCAATCGCAACATGATACGAATAGGTAGAGAGAAGGAATTCTCTGCTTGCTCCTGGGCTAGTTCAACCAAGGTCTTTAACTCATACCAGTTATCCACCACAATGGTGACACCAGACTCAATCGCTAACGTTAGCTCTGGGCGAGATTTATTATTACCATGCAGGTAAATTTTTTCTCTTATAACTCCGGCGCTAAGGGCGGTGTAAAGTTCCCCGCCAGAGACAACATCGATTCCTAAGCCTTCCAAAGCGACAATCGCGCAAACTGCTAGACAATTCCAAGCTTTGGAAGCATAAAGCACTTGAGATTCGCCCTGGTAGTATTGCTTGAAAGCATCCCGATATTGCTGACAAGCCGAACGCAGGGTTTCTTCATCTAAAATATATAAAGGCGAGCCAAACTGCTGTACCAGGGTTGTGATATCACACCCACCAATTTCCAAGCAGCCATGATTATTTACTTTAGCCGTCAAGGGTAAAAGTTCTTGATTGGGCGAAGTGCTACGCCTTGGAGGTAAATACTGACTACCAGCCTGTTGAACCCCAGTGGGGTGAGTCGATACCATAACTATAAGAGTTGTCCTTGTTCAAATTATGGGCGTGAGTGAGTCTCCCGATTCCCAGTTTACAAAGGGTTTGTAATCTTATCCAATAACTGTGATCTCATTAGAGTTAAAACTTCAATCATTGACATCAGACGATCTCAATGCAGTCTTAGAACTGGATAAAGCTTGTTTTGGTGGCCTTTGGACGCTTGAGGGCTATCAACGAGAGTTAGACAGTCCTAATAGTGATTTGCTAGGGTTATTTTCCCCAGTTTCTCGCTTTAATTTGCTGGGAATGGGTTGTTTTTGGTCAATTTTGGAAGAAGCCCATATCACAATTTTGGCAGTACATCCCCAATATCACTGTCAAGGTATAGGACAAGCTTTACTATATTCCCTTCTCAAGACAGCTAGCGATCGCGGTTTGGAGCGAGCTACCCTCGAAGTTAGAGCTTCCAACCTAGCGGCTATATCTTTATATCAAAAATTTGGTTTCAAAACAGCTGGGAGAAGGCGGCGTTACTATCAGGATAATGGCGAAGACGCTTTAATTCTTTGGCTTGGCGATCTCCAATACCCCAATTTTCAAACAACTTTGCTCCAGTGGGAGACTATGGTGAGCGATCGCCTCCGCAAATCCTCTTGGCAATTTCTATTTTCGTAGCTAGTCCCGAAAATTATCATTTGGTGTTTGGCGTTTGTCCCCTAAATCCCCAAAAATCCTGAGTACAATGTAACTTTTGATGGCTTTGCGGTTGACTTTTGACCACCTTCATGAAAAAAATACATTTTTTTCATGGAAAATTGATGAGTATTATTTATTTTTTTTAATTTTTTAATTTAAAAAATAAATAAAATCTTGATAATTATTGACTTTGCTAACCAGTTATGTTAGATGTAAATGTTTGGAAGTGGTTAAAAAACCAGACATCCAGTGTTTTTTTGTGGGAAATCATAGTTAAAAACGCTGGTTATCTCGTTCTCCTCAGTACAACAGCCACACAAAAGTAATAAATATTCAGGAATTACGCCATCAACTTGGGTGATACCGCTTGGATATCTTGTTTTTTTATACAGATATCCAAAAGCTTGGCCTGTGCTAAAATCAGCATACCGGCACGACGCAGGTGATGGGAAAAATGCCATGTTTGAACGCTTCACAGAAAAAGCTATTAAGGTAATCATGCTGGCCCAAGAAGAGGCCCGCCGCTTAGGCCACAATTTCGTCGGCACTGAACAGATCCTCTTGGGTCTGATTGGTGAAGGGACGGGAGTGGCGGCCAAAGTGTTGAAATCAATGGGTGTCAATCTCAAGGATGCCAGAATTGAAGTAGAAAAAATCATAGGACGGGGTTCGGGCTTTGTTGCCGTGGAAATTCCCTTTACGCCACGGGCAAAGCGGGTTCTGGAACTATCTTTAGAAGAAGCGCGCCAATTAGGCCATAACTACATTGGCACCGAGCATCTGCTGTTGGGCCTGATCCGTGAAGGGGAAGGTGTGGCAGCTAGGGTACTAGAAAACCTCGGCGTGGATCTATCGAAGGTACGAACCCAAGTCATTCGGATGTTGGGCGAAACAGCTGAAGTCACACAAGGGGGCCCATCTGGGCGTACTAAAACTCCAACCTTGGATGAATTTGGCTCCAACCTAACCCAAATGGCAACAGACAACAAACTCGATCCTGTGGTGGGACGCGCCAAAGAAATCGAGCGAGTTATTCAAATATTGGGTCGCCGGACAAAAAATAACCCAGTGCTGATTGGCGAACCAGGGGTTGGTAAAACAGCGATCGCAGAAGGTTTAGCGAGCCGCATTGCCAACAAAGATGTCCCCGACATCCTGGAAGACAAGCGCGTAGTCACATTGGATATTGGCTTGCTCGTAGCAGGAACCAAGTACCGGGGTGAATTTGAAGAACGTCTGAAGAAAATCATGGATGAAATCCGCTCTGCGGGTAACGTGATTCTCGTGATAGACGAGGTACACACCCTCATTGGTGCAGGTGCAGCCGAAGGCGCAATCGATGCTGCAAATATCCTCAAGCCAGCTTTGGCCAGGGGTGAATTGCAATGTATTGGTGCAACAACCCTAGATGAATATCGCAAACACATCGAACGGGATGCAGCATTAGAGCGTCGCTTCCAACCAGTAATGGTGGGTGAACCGTCAGTTGATGAAACAATTGAGATTTTGTACGGTCTACGCGATCGCTACGAGCAACACCACAAGCTGAAAATCTCCGATGAAGCATTGGTGGCGGCGGCAAAATTATCCGATCGTTATATTAGCGATCGCTACTTGCCAGATAAAGCTATCGACTTAGTTGATGAAGCAGGTTCAAGAGTCCGGTTGATTAACTCCCAACTGCCCCCCGCAGCCAAAGAGTTAGACAAAGAACTGCGGCAAATCTTAAAAGAAAAAGATGATGCAGTTCGCTCCCAAGACTTCGACCGAGCCGGAGAACTGCGCGATCGCGAAATGGAAATCAAAGCCGAAATCCGGGCGATCGCTCAAAGCAAAACTAACGGTTCTGGTAACGAAGGATTAGAACCCGTAGTTACAGAAGAAGACATCGCCCACATCGTCGCCTCCTGGACAGGCGTTCCGGTGAACAAACTCACCGAATCCGAATCCGAGAAGCTGTTGCACATGGAAGACACCTTGCATCAGCGTCTCATTGGACAAGAAGATGCTGTCAAGGCCGTTTCCCGAGCAATTCGTCGCGCTCGTGTCGGTTTGAAGAATCCCAATCGACCCATCGCCAGCTTTGTCTTTTCAGGCCCCACTGGTGTTGGTAAAACCGAATTGGCAAAATCTTTGGCTTCTTACTTCTTTGGTTCCGAAGAAGCAATGATCCGCCTAGATATGTCGGAATATATGGAGCGTCACACCGTCAGCAAACTGATTGGTTCACCTCCTGGTTATGTTGGCTATAACGAAGGCGGTCAGCTAACCGAAGCAGTCAGACGGAGACCTTACACTGTGGTGCTATTCGACGAAATCGAAAAAGCTCACCCCGATGTCTTCAACATGCTGCTGCAAATTTTAGAAGACGGTCGCTTAACCGATGCTAAAGGTCGCACCGTTGACTTCAAGAACACCTTGCTGATTTTGACATCTAACATCGGTTCCAAGGTAATTGAAAAAGGTGGTGGCGGTATCGGCTTCGAGTTTGGCGAAGACCAAAGCGAATCACAGTACAACCGCATTAAAACCTTGGTGAACGAAGAACTGAAGCAATACTTCCGTCCAGAGTTCCTCAACCGACTAGATGAAATCATCGTCTTCCGTCAGCTGAGCAAGCCTGAGGTGACACAAATCGCCGAAATCATGCTCAAAGAAGTATTTGGTCGCCTGACCGAAAAGGGTATAACCCTAGAAGTCACCGACCGCTTCAAAGAGCGCTTGATCACTGAAGGCTACAGTCCAAGTTACGGTGCAAGACCGTTACGTCGAGCAATTATGCGCTTGTTAGAAGATAGCTTGGCTGAAGAGATTCTCTCTGGTCGCATCAAAGATGGCGATACAGCACTTGTTGATGTTGACGAAAACGGTAATGTTCAGGTCAGTTCTCAACAGCGTCGGGAATTGTTATCTCAAGGCGTTGAGTAAGATTTAAAATTTCACATTTGGGATTAAATCTCAAATTTAAAAATTCAAACGGTAGAGTATTAATTGCTCTACCGTTTTTTTGCCTCAGAGAGTCAAAATAATATCAAGCATTGTGCATTTAGACAATTTACTGAGGTTTACTAATTTTAGTATAAAGCTCTAAATATTTTTGATAGATAGAATCATTTCTTCCCTTAACCATACCAATAAACTCTATTTTACCCCGAAGTACTTGTTTAAAATTTTGTTTCTCCTTGGCGGGTAATCTGCTTTGAGATTCATACTTTTCTTGATACTCTTTTTCCACAGCCTCAAGCCCAAATTTAGCCCAAGCATGAAGCATAGCACGAACATGACGCACATATCTTCTGTCTACATTAGAAATAAATTAGTCGTTAATCCCGTTACTGCTTGATGATTACCTCTGCTTTGCAGTCTGATTTTCTGCTCATTTACCTCAAATCCGTTCTCATTAATAATTGATAGTAATCTGTTACCAATACAAATTTTATCTATATCTTTTTCAGCTACTATATATGCTAATTCTTCAGGGAACTTAGGTAAAGTTGTTGAGAAGGTAATATCAACTTATATAAATTTTTGTTTTCATCGTAATTGTGTAATTTAGCTGTTTTCAGTGTAAATCTGGAAATACAAAAAACTTAACCCTTAATCATGAGTGGAATTAATCGTCAAATTACCCTTGACGTTAGACAAGTTGCCAAACACATAGCAGGTACACCTCAAAGTCAAAGACTTCTCAAACAAGGACTTGCCGCTCATGTATTTAACGATGAACCTACAATGAATAGAGTTACTCAAGGCATAATAGAAAATGGGCAGTTCACCGAAATGATTTGAGGATATGACCGGAAACCCGTCCACGGTGGTGGCTATCAAACCTACGTCAGGCTAAAATCTGAGATTTATGCAGTAAGTAATAATCTATATTCCCAATTCTAACCTTCAATAAAAAAGCGCGGGAAAAATATCCTACTGGTTGGCTTGTTACTTTCCGTCTTAATGAAACAGGTGTTTGTGGACTGATCTGATTTTAGGTAAGTTTGGTGAAAGTGGGGAGCTAATTTTGAGATAGAGATTATTTCGGTAATATACAGTAGCAAAACAAGAAAGAGTAAAAATATGCAGGCCATACTTTTAAGCCGCGAAGAAGTTGCCAAACGTGCCAAAGAACTTTATGAAAATGGCATTCGGCAACAAGTGGAAACAGAAGAAAACATCGGTAAGATGGTGATTATCGATATAGAAACAGGTGAATATGCTGTTGATAAAGTAGGCATAGAATCAGCCCGATATTTACGTAATAAACACCCATTGGCTCGACTTTTTGGTATTCGCATAGGCTATAAAGTTGCTGCTTCCTTCAGTGGCGAGATGGAGCGTGATTATCGGTGATTTCTGGTATTGTCAAGAACGGACGTGCAACCTTTAATGTGATATTTAGACTGCCAAATCAACCAGACTTTAGTATTGAATTTGTTATTGATACAGGGTTTACAAATTTTCTTTCCCTACCTCCGGCTGCGGTAACTGTGTTGGGTCTTCCGTTTGTTTATGATATGTATGTAAATTTAGCTAACAATAGTAATGTCATCTTGCCAGTACATCAAGCTACCATTATTTGGAATGGAGAAGAACGGGAAGTTTATGTACTCGCTACAGGAAGATTACCTTTATTAGGTACTGCTTTAATTGATGAGCATGAACTCGTAATACAGTTTACTGAAGGCGGTTTAGTAACAATTGAGGAGTTGTAGTTGCAGTCTGAATATATAGCATTCCTATCAACAGCGTCGCGAATTGTTGCCGCAAGGGTTAAGTATTATTTAAAATATTAGATTTAGAATTTGAGATTAAATTTCAAGGACTTATCGCGTTTGTGTGGGTAAAATCCCACAATCTCCTCTGCAACAAATTTAGTGTGCAGCTACAAGGAAGCACATAAGAAAAACCGACTGGCTGTATCGCTCTACCAGTCGGAAATTAGCTTACCTTACTTTTGAGAAGGAGACAATCAGACAATCAAACGCACAATGTTCTAAGACCTTGCCTTATAATTGCAACAATTAAAATTAGGTATTTTAATGATCTGCTTGCTATACCTAAAATTGTGCTTGTATAGAACTAGACAGGCTATAGTTCATTCTCAGCGTTTTTGCTTATAATTGGTAGATGCGATAGCTTTATTAGTAATGCTTGTATGGGTTGCTTGTAAAACCCAGCTTGATTACAAGTATACCCTGAGCGTCAAAATAATCAAGGTATCTGTTCCACTTTTTTAACTGGCTGAAAAATTCTATGACTCCTCACGAAAGTGATGTAAAAGATAGCCCAGCGTCGTCAAAAATATGGCGTAGTTGGCAGGAAAATCTGACTCTGATTGCGATCGCCTTGTGTTTGGCATTTCTGATCCGGACTTTTATTGCCGAACCGCGCTTTATCCCTTCCGAGTCTATGTTACCTACCTTACACACAGGCGATCGCCTGGTTGTGGAAAAAATCTCTTATCGGTTTCATCCTCCCAAAACTGGGGATATTATTGTTTTTCAGCCACCAGCAGAACTCCAACGCCGGGGATATCCTAAAGACCAAGCTTTTATCAAGCGAGTGATTGGTGAGCCGGGAGAGGTTGTGAGTGTTGCTCATGGAAAAGTTTACCTCAACGGTCAAGCCTTGCAAGAAGACTATATTGCTGAACCACCAAATAACCCCTACCCACCACAAACAGTTCCTCAAGGGGAATTTTTTGTTATGGGAGACAATCGTAATGATAGTAATGACTCTCGCTACTGGGGTTTTTTACCCAGAAAAAATATTATTGGTCGAGCAACATTCCGCTTTTGGCCCCTCAGCCGGATTGGGTTGATTTGAAAGCTAGGGGCTAGAGGCTAGAAATAAAAAATTGCTTTTTTAAAGTTAATATACCGTTCCTTAGTCCCTAGTCCCTAGTTAAAACCTAAGATAATACATTAATTGGGCGATCGCATCTGGTGGGAGTTCCAAGCGACTCTGAAAATCAACCAGGTTGCGATAAGGCCCGGCGGCTAGACGATTTTGCACAACTGCTTGCGCTAAAGATATATCAATAAAAGGTATTTTAGCTAGGTGTTCAACTGTTGCTAAATTTGGATTAACTAAAGTTGCAGGACATTCTAAAGATTGTTCGTCATAGTAAACAAAATTAAGCAGTGGCTTGATTGGCTGTAATCGCTGCACAGGAATAGCCAAAGCCGCCGCAATATCTTCAATACAATAAAATTTCACACCTGAACGTGAAAGTTCGACCAGCGATCGCGCTTGATGAATTGAGAACCCAGGTAAGCGTAACCAATCATCTACAGTTGCTTGATTAGCATCAATCTGAATTCCCAGTTGGATCGCCAGCTGAATTTCTTCCCCAGATTGAAGTCTATAGTAAGGGTCGTTGAGGAGCTTGGCACGGAGTTTTTGTAACCTGGGGTTGAAAGATAGCCAGTTTTTCATACTTTTTCCTGGTGTCAAGAAATTTGGTCTAGCATCTGGCGGCGCTTTTGCTCAAATTCGTACTCCGAGATTAGTCCGTCTTGGCGCAGCCCATCTAACTCACGCAAAGCATCGGCGATCGCTCCTACTTGATTACTTACCTGCTGTGAGTTTTTGATTGCTGACTTACCAAAATTAAAATTTCGATCAAAAGCTTCTTCATCCTGAGCCAAGTACCAAACACCTTCAATAGCACTAGCTACCTTGGGGATAGGTGTCCAGGAAAGCAAAACATACAACAGTCCCCAAAAAGGCTGTCCCAGATAAAACTTATGTAATCCTGAAATGGTCAGCGTGCCAGAAAAAGCTAAAATAGCGGCAACGCTCCGGCTTTTTCGTTTGGTCAACATATTCCCCAATTTACCACTAATACATTACCTACAATTAGATAGTCATCGTAGCAAAGCACCTGAATAAAAGCACTATTGATACTATCCTAATTAACAGCGAATAAGTAGCTATCATGAACTACTACACAAATAAAGAATGAAAATTTGTTGTCATTTCTTATTTATCATTTGTAATTCCTTCCTTGTCCCTCAATCCCCAATCTCCTGTTTCAAGACTAGAAAGCGCAAACAAACTTAACTATCGCATTGGCTCCTCTGCCTTGTGCCTGATCTCTACAGCAAATATTTATAGTTACTGACTTAATATGAATCTATTTTATTGATTTCTGCTATTAGCTATCAGCTCGTAATAAGTAAGCTATATTCAAATAACCGATACACAGAGGAAGTCCTCAAATTCATTGTATTTCTTAGCATTACACTTATATCTCTAATGTAATATAGTATATTACATTACTCAAGGCTGATAAACCCTCTTAAATAGCAAAAATCTTGAGCCAAAATTTTGGTTCAAATTAGTCTTAGCTAAAAAAATAAAATTTTTGATTTTTAGCTTACTTAATTGTGGCACAACCCTGGCTGTTGTTACCAGAAGCACTAATGACCATAATTCCGAAACTTAGAGAAAAACCAGTGGAACAGAAATTAGAACAAAAAAATCATGTTCAACCAGTTGAACAAAACTACGCTGATCGTCACTACCAGCGAGCTATTCAGTATGCCAACCAAAACAACTGGACAAGTTGTGTGCAAGAACTGCGAGAGGCTATCAAGCTAGAGTCGAAAATTAGTGACTATCATGCATTACTCGGCGTTGCATATTTCCAACAGAATTTTCAGGGAATGGCAACAGTTTATATTCGGCAAGCATTAAAACTGAATCCCCAACACCCTGTAGCGTTGAAATACGCTTCCAAGTTGAACGTTAAAGAAGCTCAAAGCGTCAATCCTAAATCAGTGGGAATTTCTGTAGGTATTGCCTCTGTATTAAGCTTGTTTGCAGCGCGTCCAGGATCTTGAGTCAAGTGTTGAAATTTCACTAAATAACCGTAATGGAACCGAAGCTTATTTCCTAGAGTAGTACCCTAGATTAGAATAAAAATATAAGCAAAACCATAATTTGCTGAGTCTTAGCACTCAGTTGAATATTAAACAAAATGGGATTCTTTGACTCTGAGATAGTTCAGCAAGAAGCAAAACAGCTGTTTAACGATTATCAAGCACTAATCAAGCTTGGCAATGGCTACGGCAAATTTGACCGTGAGGGTAAAAAGCTGTTTATTGAGCAAATGGAAGCCATGATGGATCGCTATCGCATCTTTATGAAGCGCTTTGAGCTATCAGAAGATTTCATGGCACAAATGACTATGGAGCAGATGAAAACTCAGCTAGGCCAGTTTGGGGTTACACCTCAACAAATGTTTGACCAAATGCATCTTACTCTAGAACGGATGAAAGCAGAACTGGAAAAACAAGTATAGGGACTAGGACTGCTACGCGGAAGCTAAAAAGTTGATGAAGTTAGCTGTTAAGCCATATTCACGTGAATGGTTGTTTTTGCCATGCTGTAGTAGCAATTTAAATTTTTTGTTTCCCCAGTCCCCAGCCCCTAATCCCTAGCCCCTAATCCCTCTCATTCGATTTCGGGCGAGAAAACTGGGAGGGCGATTTAAAGCTTTCTGCTGGTACATTCTTTAGAGCCTTTTGCATAAAGTCGCGCCAGATGGGAGCTACCATGACACCGCCTGTAGCACCGTGGGCCAATTGTCTGTTGTCATCCCTACCTACCCAAACAGCAGTTGTTAACTGGGGCACTGTACCCACAAACCAAATATCCTTTTCTGAGGATGTTGTACCCGTTTTGCCTGCAGCAGGGCGACCTATAGCAGCATTTTTACCAGTACCATTAGTAATTACCGATTGCATAACATTGATAATTGCTGCCGATGCCCAAGGATCTAGGACTAGCTGGGGTTTGGGTGTGTTATCTAATAAAACATTACCGCTACTATCAGTAACACGCGCAATTACCGTGGGTGGTGACTGCCAGCCATAATTAGCAAAGGTAGCATAAGCGCTAGCCATTTCTAGAGGTGTAACGCCAATTGCGCCTAGAGGCAAAGAAGTCACTGGTTCCATCGGACTCATAATACCCAAAGTGCGGCAAGTTTCGATGACTTTATTCATCCCTACAGACTTACCAAGTTTAATTACAGGGATATTACGAGACTGGGCAAGGGCTGTGCGAATTGACATCGCCCCAGAAAAGCCACCATCATAGTTTTTCGGATAGTACCAACCATCGCCATCTCGATAGCTAACTGGAGCATCTACTACTGTTGTGTCTGGTGCAAACTTCCCAGAAGCAAAGGCAGCGTAGTAAACAAACGGCTTAAAAGAAGATCCTGGCTGACGCTGAGCTTGGGTTGCACGGTTGAATTCACTAGTTTTAGGATCTACACCGCCTACCAAAGCTTTGACAAAATGCGTGCGCGGATCAATTGCCACCAAGGCCATTTGATTCCTAGATAAGCCTTGTCCTTGCAGCCTTTCATGCCACTTAGCAACAGTTTGCTCTGCCATTCTTTGGAAATCAGCATCGACTGTGGTTTGAACTCGCATACCCCCCTTCAGCAGCGCCTCTCGCCCGAACTTCTTCGCTAACTCCTGGGACACAGTATTAGTTACA
Organism: Aulosira sp. DedQUE10; assembly: GCA_034530935.1. Lineage (GTDB taxonomy): Bacteria > Cyanobacteriota > Cyanobacteriia > Cyanobacteriales > Nostocaceae > Aulosira. The sequence goes on from JAVRCF010000038.1 coordinate 59,894, forward strand.
TAAGGTAAAGCGCTACCTTGAAACGATCTGATTTTACCTAGTTTAATTTCTTGCTTCAGGGCATCATCGTACTCTTGCTGGGTGATCCAGTTCAAGTCAATCATCCGCCCTAAAACTTCTTTTTGTTTTTGTTTTGCCAACTTCATGCTGACAAAGGGGCTAAATTCTTCTGGCGCTTGAATTAAACCGGCCATCATCGCCGATTCACCCAAGGTTAAATATTCTGAGGATTTGTTAAAGTAACTGCGTGCTGCTGTTTGTACTCCATAATTGTTATGACCCCAATAAACTTGATTGAGGTACATTTCTAAAATTTGGTCTTTCGAGAGAATTTGCTCTAAGCGAATAGCCAAAACTGCTTCTGCTATCTTGCGGGTAAAAGCACGCTTTTGAGACAAAAATATATTTTTCACCAACTGCATGGTGATGGTAGAGCCACCTTCTTTAACTCCACCAGCGATCGAGTTAACAACTATGGCACGTCCAACACCTGTAGGATTAATACCGTGGTGATTGTAAAAATGACCATCTTCGCTTGCTAATACTGCCCGTTTTAAATTTGGGGAAATTTTATCTAAGGGCATAACTTCGCGGTTAGCTTCCCCATGAACACTCGCTAACAGTTTGCCTTTTATGTCATAAATATAAGTAGTTTCTGAAGGAAAGAAGTTACGTAATTGCCTAACATCTGGCAAGTTACGGAAACTAACAGCCAAGCCTACCAATCCCCCCGCGACAATTGAACTTGTCAGCATGGTGATTGATAAGAGAGTTCCGCCAGCTACCTGACCTACTCCTTTCAAAAACTCAAAACCTGATGAAGCCTTAGTTTGCGGCTCCTTGTCTTCAAAAGTCCTAGACGACACGGCTATTTCACTTCCTCACTTGTAAATATAACTGTAATTGATTTGGCGAAGCAAGACGGTTGATTTTTTGCAATTATAGTAGTTTGGCAGATAAGAGAACGGACAAATTGCCAGTGAATACAACCAACTTAACTTCTCCAGCCCAAAGTTTAATTAATAGCGAATCTCCTAGCATGGCGCAAGATTTTGCTTGGTTGCGTCGTGGTGTTGTGGAAATTTTCCCACAACCAACTGATGTTGACAGCGAAAGTGAAACATTAGAAAAGCGCTTGGCAACTACAAGCAAACCTTTAAGGGTCAAATTGGGCATTGATCCAACCGGTGCTGATATTCATCTTGGTCATAGCATACCGGTGCGAAAACTGCGAGCTTTTCAAGATGCGGGTCATACAGCAGTTTTAATTATTGGTGATTTTACCGCTCGCATTGGCGATCCGACGGGTAAATCTGAGGTACGTCGCCAACTGACAGAAGCAGAAGTAGCGCAAAACGCTCAGACTTATCTTGACCAAGTACGCCCTATATTGGATTTTGACACACCTGGAAGGTTAGAGGTACGTTATAACTCCGAATGGCTCTCCCGGCTAGATTTAGGGAAGATTTTAGAGTTACTCTCCACGATGACAGTAGGGCAGATGTTAGCCAAGGAAGGATTTGCAGAACGTTATAAAAAAGAGAATCCAATTTTCATCCATGAGTTCCTTTATCCGTTGATGCAGGGATATGATTCGGTTGCAGTTGAGGCAGATGTGGAGTTAGGTGGAACCGATCAAAAATTTAACATCGCTGTGGGGCGAGATTTACAACGCCATTTTGGACAAAAACCTCAGTTTGGGTTATTGCTACCGATTTTGATTGGCACAGATGGTGTGCAAAAAATGTCCAAATCCCTGAGTAATTATGTGGGGTTAGGAGAACATCCGTCTGAGAAATATCAAAAATTGCAGGGAGTGCCCGATCAACTACTAGCACAGTATTTTGAGCTACTGACAGATTTAGCTTTGGAGAAACTGCCCGAAAACCCACGCGATCGCCAATTACTTTTAGCATGGGAAATTGTTAAACAATATCACGGGGAAGCAGCGGCAAATCAGGCTAAAGAAGCCGCTGATAGCGGTGGGAAAAAAGGTGCCATTCCCGAATTCTCTCTAGCTGAAATCACACAGTTTCCCGTAAAGTTGGCTTATCTGCTCAATGCCAGCGGCTTGTGCAAAAGTAGCGGCGAAGGAAAACGCAAGATTCAAGAGGGTGGGGTGTACATAGATGGCGATCGCATTACTAATGTTGATACCACTTTTGAGCAGCCTGGTGAATTAGCTGCTCGAGTTCTGCAAGTGGGTAAAAACAAGTTTGTGCGCTTAGTACCTTAATCTGTTATGTGAACCGCCGATAAACGCCGATAAACGCCGATGAAAGCAGAGCAGCGAATTATTGTACCTTTGGATGTACCGGATTTACAGAGTGCGATCGCTCTTGTGGATCAGCTTCCACAAGTTGGTTTTTGGAAAGTTGGCTTAGAGTTGTTTACTAGCACTGGGCCAAGCATTCTCAAACTGCTTAAATCCCGACAAAAGCGGATTTTTCTGGATTTAAAGTTTCATGACATCCCCAATACTGTTGCTGGCGCTTGTCAGGCGGCGGCTCGTTACGGGGTAGATTTGCTGACAATTCATGCTACTGCTGGTAAAGATGCTCTAAAAGCAGCCACAGCAGCAGTGCAAACAGGGGCAACACAAGCGGGAGTTAAACCGCCAAAATTAATTGCTATTACGCTGTTGACGAGCATTTCTGCTAGGCAGTTGGCGTTTGATTTGAAAATTCCCCTAGAATTGCCAGAATACGCCCTAGAGATGGCGCTACTAGCTCAAGAAATTGGGTTAGATGGCGCAGTTTGTTCGCCTCAAGAAGTAGCACAACTGCGGCAAACTTGCGGGAATGATTTTCTCTTAGTTTGTCCCGGAGTTCGCCCGAGTTGGGCAGATAAAGTAGATCAAAAGCGATCGCTTACACCAGCACAAGCAATTAAAGCAGGAGCAGATTATTTAGTAATTGGACGGCCTATTACTGCTGCTGTTGAGCCTGAGTTAGCCTGGAACAGAATTATTGAGGAGATAACCGCATAGCCATGAAACAGAAATATATCCCCTTGTTCCAGGCAGTGGGCGATGTCTGTCTTGAAAAGTTCACGGCGGAAGCCGCCGCTCCGACTTTTCGCTACGACGGGCTACGCCTACGCTTCCACCATCAAGCATGAAAATCAGTATCCAGTCCCCAGTCCCCCTTTGCCCAACAGGTGTAAAAAAGGGCAAGAGTAGCTTGTGGTTGATAGCTTGTAGCTTCTGGCTAATCATAGTCAACAGCGTTGATAACTTAGCATTTTCGCAGAACTTGTCTGTGCCCAAGGATAAGGTGAGGTCTGCTTGCACTGAGCAAAATGTCGAATCCTTAACTACTTGGTTGTTGCGAGATTTACCTAGTTATACCAATCGAGTCACCCAACGCGCCCGCCGTCTTAGCCGAAGTAGTGAAGTTTACAGCTATATGCTGCTAGCAGGTAGACCTGAATTTACACCCTTACCCTTGAATCCTGGGATTGATACCCCAGAGGCTGCCAAAAGTGCAGCTTCAGGAGTCGATCAAGTTTTCTTTACTACTTTAGAACGGCAGTATCTAGGGAGAAAAGCAGTGGAATTAGAAGAATTCCATTGGCTGTTGTTAACTAAAACTCAAAATGGTTGGCGTTTGGTAATGATGTTTACCCAAACTGATTCATCTGTTCCAGGACAACCAGTATCTCCGCCAAGGGATAGTAGTAACAGCGCTACTGCTCAGGCGATTAAAATTTGGCTACGAGATTGTCAGGCGGGAACTGTGCGGATGGGTGCGGTGAAAGGGAACAGGTAAAACACGTAAAATAACCGGGAGATTGGTAGCCCCGTCTTTTTAAAGCAGGGTGGAAAATCGACCCGTGCAGATTTATCTGCATTGTCAATAATGGTAAAATATCAGTAGCAAGTAAGAATAACCATCTACGCTTATAAGCAATCCTAGCATCGGCGAAATCCCTGCAACGTAGACCCGACTATTGATTAGCACGACTAAACGAGCAAGTAATGGCAGGATGTTGAGCGTACCGTATTGGCATTGTGATGGATTCGGAAAGCAACAAAATTAGTACAAGTAAACGCAATGACAGCATCTTTTTGATAGTTGTTTTGAGCGTCTAGGGGGATATTTGACTATCCCTTTTAAGCCAAGTCTTAAAGAATCTGCCTCTCAAGAGAGGGCAGAGTGTCAAAAGGGATGGATTTTAACTCAAAATTTGGTTTAGGGGAAAGGGTAAAAGTTTTTTCTTTCCCTTTTCCCCTTAACCTTTCAAGCTATTTACACAATTTTTAAATTGGCTTGAATCACAATACTCTCTAGATAGGGATTTGAATTTCAAATTCTGTACCTATACCGGGTGAAGATTTTACATTGATCAGTCCTTCATGTTTCTCTACAATAATTTGACGGGCGATCGCTAATCCTAAACCAGTACCTTTACTTACACCCTTAGTAGTAAATAAATGGTCAAAAATCTTTTGTTTGACTTCTTCTTCTATCCCTAGACCATTATCAGCAATGGTAATTTTCACGCTTTGATCTTGCACAGAGGTTGTAATTATAATTTGGTTAGGATTGGCTTGAATTTCTGTAAAAATCCGCCCAGTATTTGATTCTTCTAAAGCATCAATGGCATTTGCCAAAATATTCATAAATACCTGATTTAATTGCCCAGGAAAACACTCAATTTGAGGTAAATGGCCATAATTGGTAATAACTTCAATAGCTGGACGTTGTTCGTTCGCTTTTAGGCGATGTTTGAGAATTAAAATTGTGCTATCAATGCCTTCATGGATATTAAACTTTACTGTGTAATCTTTATCGGCACGAGAGAAAGTTCTTAAACTGGTGCTGATGTTCTTGAGACGAGTACAGGCAATTTCCATCGCATCAATTACCTTGGGTAAGTCCTCTAGCACATAATCTAAATCAATTTCTTCAGCATGACTGATAATTTCATCACCAGGATTAGGTAAGCTTTGTTGATAAAGTTTCAAATGCTCGATAATATCTGCAAGACTAGGTTTAGTTTGAGCCACGCTAACGGAAATAAAACCCAATGGATTATTCATCTCATGCGCTACCCCCGCAACTAAGTTGCCCAGTGCCGACATTTTTTCACTTTGAACTATTTGTAATTGGGCTGTTTGTAAATCTTGTAATGCTTGTTGCGCCTGTTGATACATTCTTGCATTCTCTAGTGAGATAGCTGCTTGAGAGGAAAGTAGGTTAATAACTTGGAGGCGGTCATTGGTAAATACCCCTTGGGTAAGTTTATTTTCTAGATAAATAATCCCTACCAAATATCCTTGATTAATAATTGGTGTACAAATAACACTCCTGGGTTCATGTTTTAACATATATTCCCCAATTACACCAGGAATATTGGTTTTTAAGTTATCTATGATTACTGTTTGTTGAGTATTCTTGACATAAGAGATAATTTTTATGGGGATGTCTTGACACTGCTCTAATAGTTGGGAATCTATGATAGTTTGGACTTGAGACTTAGAATTTTCCTGATGATTAATCGAGGTAATTGCTCGTACTTGCCAAGTATCCTCTTGAGGGAGAATTAGGATAACTTTTTTTGCGCCAGAGGTTTCTAGGATAATCCGGGTAAGGTTGGCAATGAGTTCATCTAATTGGATGGAACTAGAGATGGCTTGAGCGGCTTTGAGAACAGAGGTAAAATCTAGTGCATCAGAAATATTTGAGCTAGAAGTGTTTGTGGATGAAGAAGTTCCTGAAAAGGCAATAGTAGGAATAGTTTCTAGAAGCGGATTGAAACGGTGTTCTTGTTGTTGGACAATAGGTTGTAGCAGTTGCACATAGCGTTTTTCTAAGTCATCTGTTTTTGCCTTGGCTCCCCAATGGGCATAACCGTAATAAGCTTCCTGCATATAAGCTTCGGCGACTTTTTCTTTACCCCAATTGAGGTAGAACTTTGCTGCAAGTTCATTGGCGAGGGCTAATTCTTGGAGGTAGCCGTTTTCTTTGGCTTGGTTTATGGCAGAATCGTATAGATTGAAGGCTGCAAATTCTTGTTTTAAAATTCGCTGCCGTTCTGCTTCGACCAAGCTATATTTATGCTGATAATTTGCTGGGGCGAACTCTGACCATTTCTGCATTTGCTGCTGATTTTCGGATACTTTTTTCAGATATTCGAGCCTTTTTTCTTCATCAGCATTAGTACAGAGAGCGAGTAAACTCAGGGATTGATAAAAATTTCTCAGAGGAACAATTGCTAAACCAGTTGCGCCTGCTTCATATTCTTCAAATTTTTGAGCAAATTCAGATGCATCTTGGTATTGCTCAAAGAAATAGGACAATAAGGTTTTAGCTAGATAAACGTAACAAATTCCATTGATATTTCTATTTTTAATCAATCCAGCTAAATCTGCTTGCTCATTAAAGGCGGAACCGATGAGAAGAATAGGTTGATTAACTTGACCTTGCAAATTTAAAACAGTTTGTCTCCATATCTTGCCCCAAATTAACGATACTTCTTGCTTAATTTCCTCCATGAGGTTGCAATACTTTAACGATTCTGATTCGGCAAAATCTAAGTTTTCTCCTGCCCAAAATAGGAACTGAGAATAGCAATTTGCACAATAGCCAACATATTCTAAATTCCCTGTCTCTAATCCGCTTTCTAGCCCCTCTTGAAATAATTTTAAGGTAGATTTTATTGGGTCTTTCCAGTGCTTAATAAACAGACTGAAGGTGAGATAAACTCTACTTTTTAGTTCTTTGGCTTGGAAACGCTCCAACATCAACATTGCTAAGGTGCCAAATTGGTAGCCTGCATCAATTTCTCCCATACCGCATAAAAGTAATCCATATAGGCTATAGGCAATTGCAGCTTGAGGAGAGTTACCATCTTGGATACATATTTTCACCATCGTGAAAATCTTTAAAGGTAGCAATGCAGGTTGAGCAATATAAACTGGTGCAAACAAACCGGAAAGAATTCGCAAGGCAAAGCGTTGATTAGGGTCGAGGAGTTCTGGTAAACTAGCTAAGTCGCTAATTGCGCGATCGCCTAAAAGTAGTTTGACTTGCTCGTGTTCGCTGACAGTTGTCTCGCGATCGCAGTCTTTAGGTAAAGAGACACCCAGTAAGCTCAAGGCTTCTCTTCCCGTCTCGATTGCTTCTATAAACTTATTTTGCGCTGTGTACGATTGAATTTGAATTTCGTAGACTTTAACTTTTTCTAAGGCTGTTTTTGTGTGCTGAAGAGTCAGGTCAATCAGTTTTTTAGAAGCATCAAAGTTAGTATTTAAGTATTCCGATTCGGCGGCGGATTCATAAAGTGCTAACGTCAAGTCATATTCACTATTCCAGCTATCAGCCGCTAGCAGACTCATACCGATAGTGAAATAACTCACAGCAGCCTCATAAGCCGTAGATGATTTAGCTCTACTTCCAGCTATCAAATTTAGTTGAGCTAGGCGATTTTTGTGATTTTGTTCGACAATTAAATCAATGCCTAAGTTTAATTGATTAACAATATTAAATATCCGGTTTTCTAGTTCTGCTTCGTCTGTATTTTTAAGTAACAACTGTCCAATACTTAAGTGTGTTTGTTCTTTTTCATGCTCTGGAATTAGAGAGTAAGACGCTTGCTGTACGCGATCATGAAAAAATCTGTAGGTGGGAGCTTGAAAATTGGCACTGGCGAAAGGCTTGGAGTCAGAATCGCTGCCACTTTCTTGGTAGAATTTATAAACTTCACTAGTTGGTAAAATCACACCTTCTTGTAAAGCTTTCCACAAATAAGCAGCCGTCTCGACTTGAGAATGCTCATAGATAACGGCTAAAGTATCTAAGTCAAATCTGTTGCCAATGCAAGCAGCCAATTTTAAAATATCTTGGGTAGATTTTGGCAATTTTTGTAACTGAATTGCCATAAACTCAACCACGTCATCGGTGAGAGCTAAGGCACTAACTTCAGCGATATCGCATTGCCAATAGCCTACCTCAAAATTAAAAGTAATCAGCGTCTCTTCATACAAAGTTTTGAGGAATTGATTGTTGAAGAAGGGATTTCCCTGGGTTTTTTGATAGACTAATTCTGTTAAAGGTAGGGCAATTTCCAAAGAACAACTGAGAGTATCAGATATCAACCAATTGATAGCTGATTTATTGAGCGCTCCTAAAGTTATCGTGTTGAGAATTGCCCCAGTTTTGGCAATCTCATCTAAAGTCAAGCTTAAAGGATGAGCAGAAGAAACTTCGTTATCTCGATAAGCACCGATGATTAGTAAATAGCCTCGATTGGCTTCGCTCATCAATAATTGCATGAGTTTTAAAGAAGCCAAATCTGCCCATTGCAAGTCATCAAGGAAAATCACCAGAGGATGCTCTGGAATAGTGAAAATAGCAATAAATTTCTGAAACAGTAAGTTAAAGCGATTTTGGGCAGCATTACCGGAAAGTTCTGGTACAGGCGGTTGTGAACCGATAATATCTTCCAACTCCGGAATCACTTCAATAATCACCTGTCCGTTATCGCCTAACGCCGACAGGATTTGAGTTTTCCATCGTTGCAGTTGGGTATCACTTTCGCTGAGTAATTGTCCCATCAAATCCCGAAAGGCTTGGACAAAGGCAGAGAAAGGAACGTTGCGGTTAAACTGATCAAACTTGCCTTTAATAAAATACCCGTGTTGCCTTACAATCGGTTTGTGGATTTCATTGACAACAGCCGTTTTACCAGTACCAGAGAAGCCTGCAACTAGCATCAATTCTGAGCTGCTATTGGCAACGCGGTCAAAAGCAGTAAGTAAGGTTTGAACTTCCGTTTCCCGTCCGTAGAGTTTTTCGGGGATAATAAAGCGATCGCAAATATCTCGTTTGCCAATTTCAAAGTAGGCAATTTCTCCGGTTGCGTTTAGTTGAGCCAAACATTTTTGTAAATCAGATCTTAAACCCAAACCACTTTGGTAACGTTCTTCGGCATTTTTTGCCATTAATTTACTGACAATATCACTCAACACTTGGGGTATTGCAGAGTTAATTTCGGACACCAAAGGAGGGTATTTAGCAATATGACAATGTACCAACTCCATTGGATCATGAGAAATAAATGGTAATTTCCCTGTAAGTAGTTCAAAAAATGTCACACCCAACGAATAAAAATCACTGCGATAATCTATTCCCCGATTCATGCGTCCGGTTTGTTCAGGAGATAAATAAGCCAGAGTTCCTTCTAAAACATTGGGACTGATAATTGTTTGGGTTTGTCTGGGAAGTAAAGAGGCGATGCTGAAGTCGATGAGTTTAACTTCTTTAGTTTCCGGGTTAATTAGAATATTCGCGGGTTTAAGATCTTTGTGGATGACGCGATTTTGGTATAAATAGTCAATAATATCAGTCAGTTGCAGAGCTATTTGGAAAAACTTTAGGAGTTCAAGTGGCTGAGTACTGGTATATTCTTTGAGAGAAATTCCCCCAAAATCTTCCATTACCAGTGCATAGCTATTGCCATAAGCTTCTAAACCCAAGGGACTGACGATACCAGGAGTGTTGAGATTTTTGGCGATGGTGTATTGGTTGCGAAATTGCAACAGTTCATTGAAGTTCGGAAATTCCAGCCGCAACAATTTGATGACAACAGCTTTTTGATCCGCAACTCTAATAGCTCGATAAACCTCGCTTTTATAACCCTGGTAGAGTCTTGCTATTAATTCATAGCCATTAATGCAGGGAAATTGATCAGTTGCTTTTGTCATAGCTAGTCTCCGAAAATCAATATTATTTGTTAAAATTTAGGATTTATTTTGACGTTTGACCTTATTGTTCCCAAAACTACTGTTGAAGCAACCAAAGCGCACTAACAAAAAATGATCTTTGACAAGGGAATGTTAGTTTGAAAACTATAGGACTCCTATTTGATTTGTGCGAAGCTGAGAGAATGTTTGAAAAGTCATGATTGATGTATCAAATCTTTTTACCCCACCCTAACCCTCCCCTTTACAAGGGGAGGGAACTGGATTTTTCCATTTTCCCCCTTTACAAGGGGGGATTAAGGGGGGTAATTAAAATCACAGCCAACCACTTTTCAAACAACCTCTGAGGTACACCTCTACCTCCCTTCCTGTTCCCTATCTCTACGAGTAAGTTGAGGAATCAAATCGGATTGCTAGATAATTTGACGGCGTAACATAATTAAAAACAAGCCAGCGTTTATGAAACATCTTCAAGGAAAAGTAACATTAGTCACAGGAGCTACGAGGGGTATTGGCAAAGGTATTGCTATTGGACTCGGTGAAGCAGGAGCAACTGTCTACATTACAGGGCGCAGCCTGAATAACTCTGATTCTTCGGATAATATCGGGGGTAGTCTAAATGACACCAAATTAGCAGTTGAAGACGCTGGCGGTGTCTGCATTCCCATCCAAGTGAACCACAGTGACGATGAGCAGGTGCGATCGCTTTTCCAACGCATCGAACAAGAACAAGATGGACGGCTTGATCTGTTGGTAAATAATGTTTATGCAGGAGTCCCAGCTTTGAGAGAGGCTGATGGTAAGCCTTTTTGGGATTGTGAAGCGAGTCTTTGGGATGCTTGTAACAATGTGGGTTTGCGTAGCCACTATGTAGCGAGTGTTTTTGCAGCCAGGATGATGACTCAGCGTCAACAAGGATTAATCTGTACTATTTCCTCTTGGGGCGGGTTGTCGTATATTTTTGGTGCAGCTTATGGCGCGGGTAAAGCAGCGTGCGATCGCCTCGCAACGGATATGGCTGTTGAGCTAAAGCCCTATAATGTGGCATCTATCTCACTTTGGCCAGGGATTGTGGGCACTGAACACATTAGCAGTATGGCTGATCAAATGGATGACAACAAGCCAACTGACCCCAAAAAATCAATGTTTAGCGATCGTTACAACTGGGAAACTCCTTTATTAACAGGACGGGCGATCGCTAAACTAGCCAGCGATTCAACGGTAATATCCCGTACAGGACGTATGCATATTGTTGCCGAACTAGCTAAACAATATGGGCTGGTAGATCAGGAGGGAAACCTGCCTGTATCGCTACGTTCTTTACGGTTTCTGCTGCCTTTTGCATTACCATCATTGAGAAAGTATTCCTGGCTGATACCAGATATCAAAGTCCCTTGGTCATTGCTGCTAGTGAGTACTCTTAGTTCGCCTAAAATTTGACCAAGAAATCTTAATCCAAAATCCAAAATCTGTCTTGAAAAATTTGCTCAACTCTTGGAACCCCCCGTTCGCGCATCGTCTCCCCTTGGGAGAAGTTTTGTGCACCCAAACCGTCCCCACAACAGCACTCT
>JAVRCF010000039.1:0-70992 GCA_034530935.1 Aulosira sp. DedQUE10
GCATTAACTGCTCCTGCTATCAACGGCTAATCTTTTGAGTCTACAATAGCTTCTCTTTTCATCAAAAGCGCTCTCCCGATCGGGAGAGCGCTTTTGATGAAAAGAGAAAGGAGAGTGTCAATTATGGAATCTGGTACGAGTGAGAAATTGGTTGTGAAGTGACTTTCACAAATTTCTTGACTTTAAATAAAAGTAAAATTTTATCCGAAAATTGGCTTTTAAAGCCTTGACACACGATTCCTGCTGGTGATAGTGGCTAGACAGAGGCGATCGCACTCACAAATATTCTTATTAACAATAATGCTCGCCTCTACTTTGATTTCTCAACCATCAGCGAGGATTTTTTTCTTTTATATGGGTCGCCCGGGATTCGAACCCGGAACTAATCGGTTAAAAGCCGAGTACTCTACCGTTGAGTTAGCGACCCGTTAAGTTGTGTTTCGCAACTTTGCAATTATAGCACAAACGTCTGTAGATTTGTAAAGGGGTTTTAGAAGAAATTCGCCGTTAAGCGTACAGATGCCTGGTAACTCGTACCTGGGTCTAACACAGTCAGATGTTCGCCAGTGTTCAGAGCATTACGAGGGGCACTCCACGGCTCTAGACAATAGAATTCTTTGCCCTTGAGCGTCCAAAACACCAAGATGGGATATTCATTGCCGTACTCTAGGGATAGCCTGAGCTTTCTGCTATTGTCTACTACAGAGGTAGATTGACTGGTTAGCTGCTTAAAGGCAACGTCGATTTCATCCTGGCTAAAATCAAAATTACCATGAAATGGATAAATTTCCTTGGTTCTCTGGTCTTGATATTCGCCAGAGGGGATTACAAACTCTAATTGATTTTTATCAGATATCAGAAAGTAGGGATGGAAACCCATAGAAAAAGGCAATGGTATCGATGACAAATTCTGATACTGCTGCTTAATTTCTAAGGTATTGCCTTGTAGTTCGTAGGTGAAAGCCAGTTGAAAGTCAAAAGGATAGACAGCGCGTATTTGCTCGTTGCTTTTGAGAACTAAAGTCAGGCTAACTTTATCGTGGGTTACTTGCTCTGTAACTTCCCAAGGTAAGTCACGGGCAAAGCCATGCTGTTTCAAGGAATAAGGCTTACCGTTGTAAGTGTAAGTATTATCAGGTAAGTTGCCGCAGATGGGAAACAGAATCGGAATTCCACCTCTGACACTTAAATCAGGATTAGCAAACCTTTCCTTGTCCAAGTAGAGGATTTCTTGCCCTTGAATGCGCCAACGAGTAATAATACCGCCGCGTTCTGGAACTACTTCCAGTTGAGAACCTGCGCTTTCATCAGAAAGAATATAGGTTTTGTATTGTTGCTGTTGAATTGCTATTGAAAACACAAATTTAGTCCTCATTGCATCTTGGGCATTGGGGAGGCAGTGCGGTCTTGGGGTTTCCCCAAGTTGAGCAACTGCCGTCATTGGGCATTGATAACTTCCCCCTTTCATTACCCATTACCCATTACCCATTCTTTAACTTACTCGTCTTCTGCAAACACGAAGCGATATAAATCACTGGGGTCTGGTTCGGGGCTACTTTCGGCGAACTTCACCGCGTCGTCAATCACTCCTTGAATCTTGCGATCAATGCCTTTGAGTTCTTCCTGATCTGTCAAATTGTGTTCAACTAAATAAGTCGCTAGCTTCTTAATTGGATCACGGGCAAACCAGAATTCTTTCTCAGCCTTGCTTCGCAGTTCGTCTGGATCTGCTAGGGAGTGACCCCGGAAACGATAAGTTAACGCTTCAATTACGGTCGGGCCTTCTCCAGCACGGGCGCGGGCGACTGCTTCTTGGGCTACTGCACGCACTGCCAATACATCCATGCCATCTACTTCCACACCCACCATGTTAAAGACACTGGCTTTTTTGTAAATCTCTGGGTCGGAAGTGGCGCGATCGTGAGCCATACCAATTGCCCACTTATTATTTTCTATCACAAAAAGAATTGGCAATTTCCATAAAGCTGCCATATTCAAAGTCTCAAAGAACTGACCGTTGTTGGCAGCACCATCGCCAAAAAAGCAAGCGCTAACTTGGTCAGCACTTTGATCTCCCAGTACCTCGCGGCGGTATTTACTCGTGAAAGCTGCACCAGCTGCTACAGGTATACCTTCAGCCACAAAAGCATAGCCACCTAGTAAGCGATGTTTCGCAGAAAACATATGCATGGAACCACCTCGGCCTTTGCTGCAACCTGTAGCTTTGCCAAACAACTCTGCCATTACTTCTCTAGCTGGTACTCCAGCACTCAAAGCGTGGACGTGGTCGCGGTAGGTACTGGAAACAAAATCTTCTCCCGGTCGCATCGCGCCTTGAATAACGCCACTAGAAACGGCTTCTTGACCGTTGTATAAATGGACAAAACCAAACATTTTGCCCCTATAGTACATTTCGGCGCATTTGTCTTCAAAAAAGCGTCCAAGGACCATGTCCTCATACAACCGCAAGCCTTCTTCTTTGGTGATCTTGACAGTAGCGGTATTAAAGGTGGGTAATGTGCGTTCTTGAACCATTATTTGTTTAGTATCCCTGTCGCGTCAAACTGCAATTTACGATTTTTAACCTAGTCAACAATCAAAATTTATGTACCAAAAATCACATTTGTGAATGAGTGATTTTTTGATTTTTACTTTTGATTTTCAATTTTATAGCCCACCTGCTGTGCGGCTATTACCATCAAAGTGAAAGCCGCCCTGAGAGTTAAATCCACACCCCTTCATAGGCTATCAATCAGGATAGCTTGCTTTCTGCATATACATGAACAATTTGAAAAAAATCAGGGGGGCGAAATTCGGCTTAGATAAATACTTAGTTAGATAATTGTAATTCAAGTCTAGGAATGATATGATTTTTGTCTCTAGTTATCAATAGGAAATCTACCAAGCGGTGAGATAATCACCGTAATTCAGACATATTCCTGATCAATTATTAAGAAAATCAAACATTAACCCACGTAGACAAGAAACATGATATTTGCCTAACATCATGGCAAGTTTCAGTAAACAATAGCTTTGTTTTAGTAGCCATCTGGTAGCCACTAAATTTAACACCCTTTGTTGACATATCGTCATCAGCAATGTTATCTGGATGTATTTAGGGTAGTTAGACCCAAAAATACATCCAGATACAAGACAGATCTACTCAAAATTTGGGAAGTGAATTATCAATATAACTGTTGTCTCAATGGTGCAAACCGGAGAGATTGAGGGTAGTTAGCATCACTTTGATTGCCGACTCTTGCTTTTTACTAGCCTACAGGTATGAGTAAAAGCATTTATACATCTACATACTAAGTGGGATATATCAAGCTAGCCTGCTTTATCAAAAATCCCATTACCAGAATGTACGGAGATAAAAATGTTTCCAAAATTACAAAACTTATACTACTTAGAAAAGCGAAATTTGTAGTTTATAGTATCCAAGGCTAATAGCCGCTCGTAAACCATCAAAATACTAAGATTTAAAACAAAAAGCTGACCCTTTCTAGGCGAAGGCAAAATACAGGTACTAGAATATGACTCAAATTTGGGGAGGATACAAAACAAGTTGTTGCAATATACACTTGTGGTGTAAAGTCAACACGGTATTATTATGGCACGGTTTTACATGCCTGGGATGCTCTAGGTGAATTATGTTGATCACGGTGCAGGGGAAGTAGGCTGTGCGAATTCCGCTAGATTACTACCGAATTTTAGGACTACCGTTAGCGGCAAGCCAGGAACAATTGCGGCAGGCATACAGCGATCGCATTGTACAATTGCCGCGACGAGAGTATTCTCAAGCAGCAATTTCTTCGCGCAAACAACTTATAGAAGAAGCTTACGTGGTTTTATCAGATCCAAAAGAACGTAGCAGTTACGATCAGCTGTATCTTGCCCATGCCTATGATCCTGATGGTACTGCCTCTGCGACCGTAGCAGTTGAAAACCGCTCAGGGAAAAATAATGGCGCGATTGACGCACAAAATCTGAGCATTGAAATTGCCCAGGAGGAGTTAGTTGGTGCTTTACTGATTTTGCAAGACTTAGGAGAGTACGAAATCGTGCTAAAACTAGGTCGCCCATACTTAGTCCATAAAAATAGTGGAGGAGATGCCAAAACAGGCAACAATTTAGCCAGCGAAGAAGGCTTAGAAAGCGATCGCCCTGATGTTGTTCTCACCATTGCTTTAGCCTGCCTAGAATTGGGTCGGGAGCAATGGCAGCAAGGTCATTACGAAAATGCTGCCAATTCCTTAGAAACTGGTCTAGAAGTCCTATCTCGCGAAGAGCTATTTCCCAGTGTGCAGGCTGAAATTCAAGCAGATCTTTATAAATTGCGACCATATCGGATTCTGGAATTACTGGCCTTACCAGAAGCCAATACCGCCGAACGTCGCCAAGGACTGGAATTATTGCAGAACATCCTAGACGATCGCGGTGGCATTGATGGCAACGGTAATGATGAATCAGGTCTGAACATTGATGACTTCTTGCGATTTATCCAGCAGTTACGTAACCACTTAACAGTCGCAGAACAGCACAAGTTATTTGAAGCAGAAAGTAAACGTCCTTCTGCTGTCGCTACCTATTTGGCTGTCTATGCCTTGATAGCACGGGGTTTTGTCCAGCGTCAACCAGCTTTGATCCGTCAAGCCAAGCAAATGCTCATGCGTTTGGGCAAGCGCCAAGATGTACATTTAGAACAATCACTCTGTGCGCTGTTACTGGGGCAAACCGAAGAAGCCACCCGCGTTTTAGAACTGAGCCAAGAATACG
This sequence comes from Aulosira sp. DedQUE10, assembly GCA_034530935.1. GTDB lineage: Bacteria > Cyanobacteriota > Cyanobacteriia > Cyanobacteriales > Nostocaceae > Aulosira. The sequence goes on from JAVRCF010000039.1 coordinate 4,780, forward strand.
AAGCTTTAGTTTTTATTCGCGAAAAATCTCAAGATTCGCCAGACTTGTTACCAGGATTGTGTCTCTATGGAGAACAGTGGTTACAACATGAAGTGTTCCCCCACTTCCGAGATTTAAACAAGCAAGCTGCTTCTCTCAAAAGTTACTTTGCCCAACCACAGGTACAATCCTATTTAGAAGTTCTGCCAACAGATGCAGAAACAACTAATGAATCGCCTGTAATTAACCGCCAGCCTTTTTCTCAACCACCAACAAATAATCCTCCTAAACGTAACAATTCTAGTGGGAGTTCTCGGCAATTTCGTCATAGCAGACCTCCTGACCCAGACTTACCAGAAACTTCACCCAGATGGTCAAGATCATCTACTCCGATATCCGGTGGAAATAGAACACCAGATACGCCAGTAACACAGTTTCCATCTGCCGAACGCACACCTCAAGAACCTCATCAAAGTTTCAACGGTTCAGCTAGGGTTTCTCCACCAGAGCAAACTTCACAGCGCAGGCGGCGCAAGCCAACTCAAGCTGCTAGCCGAGAACGTGGATTAGATCCAGGGCAACGTTATCCTCACAGACGGCGTACTTTTGCCAACTCCCTAGAGGGTAAAACCCGTCTAGTTTGGACTGTGTTGGTTTCTTTGGTTGTCATAGTTGTTTTTTGGTTAATCGTCTCCACAACCTTTGGATTTGTCAGAAGTCTTTTGACTCCGTCGGTAGACTTAAAAGGCGAACAATTATCAATAGAAATTAATCAACCCGCAATCACTATTCCCGATCCAAACAGCAAACCACAGTCACCAGAAGGGCCTTTAACAACTACGACAGCCGAGGAAATTCTTCGGAGTTGGTTATCTAACAAAGCGGCTGCTTTAGGGCCAAATCATGAGGTTGATAATTTACAACAAATTTTAACTGGTTCATCTTTATTGCAATGGCGGTCAATCGCTCAGCAAGATAAATCCGAGAACCGCTATCGAAAATACGAGCATAGCCTAAAAGTAGAATCTGTAGAGAAAACTGATGCAGATAGCGATCGCACAGCCGTGGAAGCTACAGTCAAAGAGATCACTCAGTTCTATCAACATGGTCAATTGAAGAAAGCTTCTGACGAAACTTTGCGTGTTAAGTATAATTTGGTTCGCCAAGAAGGTGTGTGGCGTATCCAGAGTATGTCAGTTGTCAATAAAATCAGCATGAACTTTTAGCTAAGCACGGACTAGAGAGACTGTTCCCTGTTACCTTTCATAACTATTTTTCGTTCAATACACCACATCTGTAGTAGGGGCACAGCATTGCTTGTGTCCCTACAGTGTTTTTGGTACAAAAATTATTGTGATGAAATCATGATATTGCTCTTTAGGAGCTAATTAACGGGGAGCAAAATGTCATAAAATCATAACATAACGATCCCCGAAGAGCTTATAAATTCGTGAAAAAGCCGAAATAGCGTCTTTAGACCCCTTGATCCCAACCCAGGGTTACTGCTTAATATTTATTAAACAAGGACTCCGCTTGATCCCAGAAAGATGCTGATTTTGGCTTGACTTGGAATTGAAAGGGAGTGACTCTCACTTTAATAACCGTTTAACAAACTAAAACACTGGGCAATACCAGAAGTCAGGAATAAGAAATTCATCTGGAGTTGGATGAGATGTTACATAGCATTCTGTAACCAGGAGAAATCATTTACCTTTCAAACTACTGGAGGCCAAATTAATGGCAAAAGAACGCCCGCCGCTAGAAGAAATGACATTGCGGCAATTACGCAAGGTAGCGAGTGAATATAGCATTTCTCGCTACAGCAGAATGCGTAAATCACAATTACTCGCATCGATTCAAGAAGTTCAGCGTAGCAAGTTTTCCCTTAGTCCATCTCGTTCACTGGAGGCACAGGAAACCGTGGAAGCAGCAAAATTCGAGTTAGGTCAAGTAGATCGTAATGGTGGTTCTCTCGTTGATGTTGACGAGGAAATAGGAGATCTACCTGCTGGTTACGGTGACAGCCGTATTGTACTTTTACCACGCGATCCGCAGTGGGCTTACACCTACTGGGATGTTTCCAATGAACATAAAGAAGAACTACGGAGGCAAGGGGGACAACAGCTAGCGCTGCGGATTTATGATGTTACCGACATCAATATTGAGTTCCAAAGTCCCCACAGCCTGCAAGAATATCCAGCTGATGAATTGGCCAGAGAATGGTATTTACCAGTTCCAGTGAGCGATCGCGACTATGTAATTGATATTGGCTATCGTTCTGTTGACGGACGCTGGTTAGTCTTAGCTCGTTCTACACGAGTACACATTCCTCCTGTTTATCCTTCAGACTGGATTGAGGATGTTTTCGTCACTGTCAACTTTGAAGAAGACTTGCGTGGTAAGACTGTTTACGAATTGGTTCCCCCAGCCAAGAAAATCGCCAGCCCAACCTATGCCAATGGCAATGCCAATGCTAACGGTAATCCCATTTACGACCAAATCTTTGGTATGGCCGAATCTGCCGAAGCACAACGGGTTGCAGGTTCTCTGTTTGGTTCCATGCAGCAAGTACCTGGCTCTGTAACACCAGAACAAGCCATCAGTTCCTACATTTTCCCATCTGGTGTAGGTATGTGGGCAGTTCCCACCACCTCTGGTTTAAATATGTCTGGTGTCGGAATGTCGGGCGTTGGCTTCTCGGCTTCTGCTGTACCTCGCAAGTTCTGGTTAATTGCTGATGCTGAGTTGATTGTCTACGGTGCAACTGAACCAGATGCTACCGTTACAATTGGAGGTCGTCCGATTAAGCTGAATCCAGATGGTACCTTCCGCTTCCAGATGTCCTTCCAAGATGGTTTAATTGACTATCCAATCTTGGCCGTTGCTGCTGATGGCCAGCAAAACCGCTCGATTCACATGAAATTTAATCGTGAAACACCATCCAGAAATACCAATACTAAAGACGAAGCCGTTTTAGAGTGGCTGTCTTAATTGGGGATTGTGCTTTAGCTCGAGATTGAATAATAAATTTTTTACCCGCTATAGTAATTCTGTAGCGGGTTTTTGCGTGTAAAAGGGGCTGGGGAAGGTGGGGCCCCCTCTGGGGATAAGGGGCGAAGGGGTAATGGGGAATGGGGAGCAGAGGAGAAATAACAAACGCCAAATAACAAATGACAAATGACAAATGACAAAACTATTTTTATTATCTATTTTCGTAATCACACTCAATTTATTATCTGGCTGTAAAAATGTTGCATCTAATGCAGCCCAAGAACCAGCTAAAACTGCTTGCATTGGCAAAAATGCGAGTTTTAGTATTGAGTTTTTCAAAGCCAACAATCAAGGGAAAAAATCTGACAGGGGCATTAATCATGTGATAATTGTTAACCCTCGCTCAGAACAATTAGATTTTAAAGTAAATGTGGGACTCGTTCATAAACTTTATGCTAAAAATAATCAAGGAAAATTGCGTAAGGAATATGTGCCAAAACAATTTCGAGAAATCATTGCTGATGAAAATTCTAAATTAAACGGACAAACACCAATAGCAGCAATTAATGCTGACTATATAGGCACTGATGATAAACCACAGGGCTTGAATATTTCTCGGGGATTTGAGTATGCAGGAGACTTTAAAAATAAGCGTTCTTCTTTTGGTATATCCGGAGGTAAACCCAAAGATAGAAAAGCTACTATCCAGGCTGGTAGAAGGAAAGATGAAATTCTTAATTACAACTTGGTAGGAGGTAATGGCAGATTTTATCGGGGCGGTCAGTTTAAAGATATTTGTACAGATTTGGGAGAATTTGCCTGTAAACAAGCAACTAATCGCTCCTTGGCTGCGATAACTGACAAAGGTTATGTAATTTTGCTAGTGAATGATGCTAAAGCTAATTCAAATATTGAATTTTCTCAAATTAATCAAGAACTACTACCAGATAAATTTGATGATGTTCTAGAAGGCATTGCTAATAATAATTGTTTGGGCAAAGTTCAAGAAGGAATCTTATTTGATGGCGGGATGTCTCCCGGATTATTTTACAACAATAAAATATATGTAGAAAATGCTGGGCCGATTGGTTCAGTATTTTTGATATATCAGAAGTCAAGTAAATAATAAGCACTTTAGTACTTCAAAATTCGGTATCAACGTCCTGACTACGAATTTAGTTAGGGAACTCCAAAAATAATTTATCCAGTTTCATCGAATCAAAAAGACTTTTTCCCTCCTGCTTTCGGCTTTCATAGCATAAAAGCAATGGGATATTTTTTATGGGAAATAAATCCCTTAGCTGCATATCCTTGAGTGCGTTAGGTGAAACCCCTTTAAATTGATGAGGAATTGCGATCGCCCAACAAGCTGTATGATCGTTAACTAAATCGGTGCTTATACCAATTCTGTATGAAGATGCACATAGTAATACCCCCCTGTAGTCCCCCCTTGCCAAGGCAGGGCCGATTCATTCCCTAAAAGGCTTTAAAAATCAAGGGTTCAGGAGATGAAAAATAAGCAAGGTATTCAATTGGCATTCAATATTAGGCATCAAAATGGTCAACAATTCATGACTTTTGCCCGAATATTTATCGCCAACGGTATTGACAAAATATATACCTTGTCGAATGAATCAGCCCTGCTTGCCAAGGGGGGACGGCGATAGCCGGGGGTGAATTATATGCAACTTCACAAAGAAACGGTATTAGACAAATTTTTATATATAGCGATCGCATCTCTCATAACTTAAGACTTGTTCTATCTTCTAGTAGATGCTGAAGCAAAGCTTTTTCCTGTGACGGAAACCTGGTCTGGGAAAAAAGCGTAAATTTTTGTTACAATTATCAGATAGTTAATAGTATAAATATACACTTTATTTTTCTTTAAACCTCAAAGCCTGGATTAATCCTGAGCGGAACAAAATCTATATCAAAACCATCGTTATGGTGAGATTTTGACAAAAAAATAGAAGTCTACAAGACCCTAAATTTATTGATATTGTTGGCTAATTAATGTACGTTTTTATCCCTATAACTCATTCCTTGCCTTTGGGAATAAAGGCTGCATTAGGAGGCAAAGTCTGCCGAATTAATTAAAGTTAAAACTTCTTTGATGGCGTTCCTAGGCTTGATCTTAGCAACAGGGGGTGTAGGGTTATACCCCTCACTATTTAACCAGCAGTATCATTTATTTATGGGGATTGTAACTTGGAATTTTGAATTCCTCAAAGGGTTTGACTGCTTAGATGTACCCTTAAAAAGAATGTAAACTGTGTTTTGGCCTTGTAGCCACTATGAGCGTGAATGATACTCCACACACAGATAATTTTTCTTGGAACCGGCAAGTGTATCACCGTCTAAAACTTGCCTTAAGTCTGAATTTACGAAGACAGTTGTTTTTAGCTGTTTGTGATGATTTACACTTAAGAAATCAAGTAGCCGCGCGTTTGCATTCTACTTTGGCTTATCCTGTTGGACAAATACTTTATCAACCAGAAGATAGCCTTGAAAGTAGTACGCCAGCCTATCCGCGATTAGCAACTTTGCGGTTAAATTTAAGCGATCCAAATCCCATCGCGCAGATAAATCAATGGCTAACTAATTATCCACCACCTATTATTGGTGCAACAAAAGATACCCCAGGAAGACCTTTACCGATACCCGCATTTCAAATTGTTGGTGTAGAACTATTAACCAAGCAACCAGTAGCAGTACAGCGGTTATTTTTACACTACCTCCGCTTAAGTGAAGAGTATTTGTCTACCCAAGAATCCAGCAGTTTCCTAGAATCTAGCTTGCTGTTGTGGGTACCTCGTCCTTGGTTATCAGCTATTCAGCAGTCAGCACCACAGTTTTGGCGTTGTCGTACTGGTGTGTTTTTGTTTGCGGGAGAACCCACACCAACAACACATAATGCTGGCTATCCGGAGCGTTTTGCTGGCTCTAGAAGTTTAGATTTTGATGATTTTGAACCATCACTTTTAGAAGAGGCGGTTGCTCAAGCAGAACTCAAAGCCGCAGAGGAAAACGAACTGAAGTTTGAGGATGATTTTGATTTTGAGACAGAAACACCAGTAGATACTACACAACAACCGCCGTCAGTGCCGATTTCAACATCAGAAATCTTGCAGGTTGAGGAAAAGCAAGAAGCACCGCTGGCTATATCCAATGGCAATAAGCTCCCATCATTGCCATCTCTGGCTCATATTAGCAAAGACTTGACTGAGCTAGTACTTGAAACAATTAATTCCAAGATTATTCAAGATGACGAGGATGTTTCCCCACCGCAGCAAATGCTGGTTGAGATTGAGCAATTACACTCGCAGCAAGCGTCCGCTGAGGTATTATCAGCAGCTTATCATCGCTTGGGTAACTACTATCGCCTTCGCATTGAACAAGGGCAGTCAAATCTAGAAAACATAATGGTAGCAATTCTTGCTTACCAGGAGGCAGTTACCTATGATGAAACCTCACCGCATCTGCCAGATATATTGAATGACTTGGGTACACTGTACTGGATGCTATACCGTACACCACCTAATTCGGAAGAGGGGCAAACTTATATAGAACAGGGAATTGAATTTTATAAGTTGGCTTTAAAGCTGATATCACCCCAGACAAACCCAGAAACTTACGCTCGTGTGCAAAATAATTTAGGCACAGCGTTTGGTGATTTAGCGCGGTTTGGTAACCCAGCAGAGAGTTGGCAGCAAGCAGTCATAGCGTATAACGAAGCACTACGCTACCGTACAACCACGATGGAGCCATTAAAGTACGCAGCTTGTCAGAATAATTTGGGTACTGCTTACTGGCATCTAGGGCAATACAACCTACCTGTAGTGAATTTAAAAAAAGCGATCGCAGCTTACAATTTAGCACTGGCTCACTATAGCTCTGAATATGAACCGCTCAAGTACGGCATGATTCAAAACAACATCGGCACAGCCTACTGGAATCTTGCACAATACGAGCAACCAGCGCACAATCTGCGAATGGCTATTGATGTTTATAGCGACGCTTTGAAATATCGCACCCCTGCGGCTGTTCCTAGCGGCTGTGCGGCCACACAAAATAATCTTGGCACTGCCTACTGGCATCTAGCAAATCTTTCTCAAACAACTAAAGAAGAGCGGCATAAATATTTGCAATTATGCATCGCTGCTTACGAAGAAGCCTTGGCTTTGGCTCACTCACTTAATCCTGCTGTTTTGAGTTTTGATATGCTAGCTACTCACAATAACTTAGGATTAGCCCATTATCAGGTTGCTACAGATAAGTATTTTAATGGGGATAAAGCATCACGTTCTCAACAGTTAGAAGCAGCATTAAATAATCATTTGCAAGCTTTAAATGGGTTAAGTAAACAGCCAGAAGCTTATCAAACTACCTTTTCTTATGTAGTGAAAACAATTCGGACTTTCCATAATGAATTAGGAATACAAGGACAAAATAACGCTTTATCAAAAGTTCCTGCTCAGTTGTTACCAGAAATCTTACCTAGGTTGTAGGGAATGGGGAATGGGAAGTGGGAAATTGGGAATTGAAGCGGACAAGGAGGATAAGAGAAAGATTTAACTTTTGACTTTTGACAAATGCTAAATGCCAAATGACAAAGCGCAAAGTCGAGCCACTGCGTTCCTGAGCCACCCCATGCGGAGAGAAGTTTGAGCGGAGGAAACCTCCGCTCAGAACTTTGTAAGAATGAGAAATGCCAAATGCCAAATGCCAAAATCGGTGACTTTGGTCATAAATGATTTTATAAATATTAGTGACTTTGGTCATGCACTAAATATGTAAGTTTTGCACGATAATTACTAGTAGGAATTTATACAATAAAAACTCCCGGGTGATACTTGCAGCCGTTAAAAACTAGCTTTTTTCTACACCAGAGTGCAAATGACTATTGATTCATCACAACCTATAGATTCATCGGCTTTGATTCCCAAAATCAAAAAAAAGTTCAGAATTCGTTGGCTGTCTTGGCTATTGGTATTTGGGCTTTTGGGTGGAATTGGCTCTGCAATTTATTACCAGTTAGCTGTCGTTCCCACTCAGCAAGCCAGACGCAGGGTACTGACGCAGCCTGTAGCAAGGCAGACTTTAGCAATTACAGTTTCAGCGAATGGAACAGTAATACCTGAGCGCTCAATTAACCTCAGCCCAAAAAATTCCGGCATCCTCAAAAGACTATTAGCGAAAGAAGGAGATATCGTCAAAGCAGGGCAGATTGTGGCTTACATGGATGATTCTAATCTGCGAGGACAACTCACTTCTGCTCAAGGACAGTTGGCGCAAGCCGAGGCGAATCTGCAAAAGGCGCAAGCTGGAAATCGCCCTCAAGATATTGCTCAAGCACAGGGAGCATTAGACGAAGCCGAGGCGAATCTGCAAAAAGTACAAACGGGGAATCGCCCTCAAGATATTGGTCAAGCACAAGCACGCTTACAAAGCGCTCAAGCGGCCTTGAGCAAAGCGGAAGATGATTTCCGTCGTAATCAACAACTTTTCAATTCCGGTGGTATTGCCCTACAAGTTGTCAACCAAAAACGGGCAGATCGTGACAGCGCCCAAGCTGCGGTAAATGAGGCGCAGCAAGCCTTAGCTTTACAAAAAGCCGGCTCACGTCCAGAAGATATCGCCCAAGCAAGGGCTACAGTTAGCCAAAGGCAACAAGCTTTAGCACTATTAAAAGCTGGAAGCCGCCCAGAAGATGTAGAGGTAGCGCGTGCCCAGGTAACATCAGCTCGCGGTTCATTGCAAAACATCCAAGCTCAAATAAATGACACCATAATTCGCGCACCTTTTGATGGCGTTGTAACCAAGAAATACGCCGATCCTGGTGCGTTTGTGACTCCTACAACTGCGAGTAGCGATGTATCTTCTGCTACTTCCTCCTCAATTTTGGCGCTGGCTTCTACGAATGAAGTTGTCGCCAATTTAGCAGAAACCAATATTTCCAAAATCCGCCTTGGTCAACCAGTGACGATTAAGGCAGATGCATACCCAGGAAAAATTTTTGAAGGTAAAGTCAGGCAAATTGCTGCCCAATCTGTAGTTACGCAAAACGTAACTAGTTTTGAAGTCCGAGTATCGACCTCAGATCCGCAAAGATTACTACGTTCTGGGATGAATGTGACCACAGATTTCCAAGTCGGTCAGGTGGAAAATGCCCTAGTGGTGCCAACAGCAGCTGTTGTGCGGCGAGAAAATGCCTCAGGTGTGTTTGTGGCTGGAGAAGATAATAAACCTGTGTTTACGCGGATAGAAACGGGTGTTACTGTAAATAACTTTACTGAAGTTAAATCAGGATTGACTGGGGATGAGAAGGTATTGCTCAGTTTCCCACCAGGATCGCGACCGCAATCTACACCACGAGGTGGAGTTTTCCCTGGTTTAGGAGGAGGGGGAGGCAGCGGTGGCGGTCGTTCCCAAGGTGGTGGTTCTGCTGGGGGTCGTTCTCAAGGTGGTGGTGCGCCATGAAGAGTGAAGAGTTCCGAGTCCTGAGTTGAAAGACTGCCCACAACGGGCTAGGTATCAACCTTCATCTGATCAAAAGATTCCGCTTAACATGGGCGGGGCTAATACTTGCGTATTTATGTCCTTAGTATTTCTTAATTGACTCAGCACTGAGTTTGGTAAAGTAATTCGTAATTCAATCCCTTTTTTCCTGTTCCCTGTTTCCTCAAACAATATGTTTAAGATATTTAAGGGGTTTTACAAAGAGAAGAATACCCGCACTGTTCCATTTTTAGAAATATTGACAATGGCAGCGGAGACGCTGTGGAGTAATAAATTACGTACAGGCTTGACGATGCTGGGCGTAATTATTGGCATTTCCTCCGTGATTGCGATTACTTCTGTTGGTCAGGGAGTGCAAAAAGGAGTTGAGCAGCAAATACAAGCATTAGGTACAGATGTGATCCAAATCTTAGCAGGTGCGGCTAGAAGTGGAAATATCAGTCAAGGGATAGGTTCTAGCAGTACTTTGACATGGGAGGATGCTAAAGCGATCGCAGGGCAAGCGCCATCGGCTCAAATTGTTTCTGCGTATCTGCAACGAAATGCTCAAGTTGTCTATGAAGGACAAAACACATCAACCACAATTTATGGTAGTGATTTGAATTACCCAGAAGCAAGAAATACTCATCCCCAAGAGGGAAGATATTTCACTCAGGAAGAACTAGATACTGCTGCACAGGTGGCTATTCTCGGCCCAACAGTCCAAAGGACGCTGTTTGGCCAGGGTGTGACTGGGATAGGTGAAACCATTCGGATTCGGGGGGAGGCTTATAAAGTAATTGGGGTAATGGAACCAAAGGGTTCTCAAGGGCCAATGGATCGAGATGACCAAGTTTTCATCCCACTAACGAGTATGTCAGCCAGACTAGTGGGAAATAATGCCCTAGCAGGTATTTCTGTGAGTGGGATTTTAGTCAAAGGTGCTAATCAAGAGCAGTTAGAGGCGGCACAGTTTCAAGTTACCAATCTCTTACGCCTGCGTCACAACATTTATCCACCGCAAGCTGATGATTTTCGGCTCACCAACCAAGCTGATATTGTCAGCACCTTTACCAATGTCGTGGGATTGTTCACCGTCATGGTAGTTGCGATCGCAGGAATTTCGCTAGTAGTTGGCGGCATCGGTATTGCCAATATCATGCTGGTTTCTGTGGTGGAACGCACCAGGGAAATTGGCATTCGGAAAGCCGTAGGTGCAACCAATTCAGCTATTTTGAATCAATTTTTAGCCGAAGCGATTGTCATTTCCATTGTCGGTGGCATTATTGGCATGGTAAGCGGCGTTGCGATCGCCTTTGGTGCAGCGAATATTTTTAAATTTCCCTTTGTGATTTCTGTTCTATCAATAATTGTTGGCTTTGGACTCTCCTTGGGTGTGGGCTTAGTTGCTGGTGTAATTCCTGCCAGAAATGCCGCCAAATTAGATCCAATTACAGCTTTACGTAGCGACTAAACGAATAGTGCTAAGTGCTGAGTAGTGAGTGCTGAATTTTAAGTTTTTAAGTTATCAATTTTAAGATGTCGATGGGTATTAAAATGAGTAAAATTGAGCGATTTGAAGATTTAATTGCTTGCCAAAAAGCGAGAATCCTTACTCAAGATATTTATCAAGTTACTCAACAAGGTAATTTTGCCAGAGACTTTGGGCTATCGGGACAAATACAAAGAGCAGCAGTCTCTATCATGTCTAACATTGCTGAGGGATTTGAAAGAACTCATTTAGGGGAATTTCATCAGTTTCTTTCTATAGCAAAGTCATCTTGTGCAGAATTACGTTTTCAACTTTATATAGCTCTAGATGTCGGTTATCTTAGTCAAATAAAATTTGACCAACTTTTATATCAAGCCGAAGAAGTTGCCAAAATTATTGGTGGTCTTCGCAACTCAGTTGCTAGACAAAAAAATCAAAGTAATTCAGGAGAAAGAACTAATTCAAGTCTACTTTAAAAGCACAAGCTAGATAATATACTCTCCTTAAAAACTTTATACTCAGTATCTCACCACGGGCTAAACGCCCCGCTACCGCTAACAGCGCTCAACACTCAGCACTACTCTTATGCCTACAATGATTTGGATGGAATCGATTACCAAAACCTACCACTTAGGAGAAGTTGATGTTCCCATACTTAAGGGTATTGAACTCTCTATAGAGGAAGGAGAATATGTCTCCATTATGGGGGCATCAGGTTCAGGTAAATCTACACTGATGAATATTTTGGGTTGTTTGGATCGTCCCACTATGGGACATTATATTTTTGAAGGCAGAAATTTAACTACTTTTGATGATGATGAATTAGCTTATATTCGCAACCAGAGAATTGGTTTTGTTTTCCAACAATTTAATCTATTGGCAAGAGCGACAGCGTTAGATAATGTCATGCTACCAATGGTTTACGCTAATTTACCCAAGCCTAAACGCCGCGAAAGAGCATTAGAAGCATTAGAAAGAGTGGGACTCAAAGACCGTGTTGCTAACCGTCCTAGTCAACTTTCTGGGGGACAACAACAACGGGTAGCGATCGCTCGTGCTTTAGTGAACCGACCAGCATTAGTTTTGGCAGATGAACCAACGGGAGCATTAGACACTGAAACTTCTCATGAGGTAATGAATTTATTAACAGAATTAAATGACCAAGGAATTACAATTGTAATTGTTACCCATGAGCCAGATATTGCGGCTCAAACTAAAAGAGTTATTCGGGTGCAAGATGGGTTAATAGTGAGCTAAATATCTTAATTTTGTTGTTTAATTTTATCTTGTTTAATTAAAGATTCTTGGACATTTTTTTGGCAATATCAAATATTTGGCAAATTAAAATTTAGAAAAACAACCATAAAGTACGCTTACGTAATAAAAATAAGAGAAGATGGTAAAGTATATTAGGGTTGGCAGTAATCACTTATCTTTAAAAACTTCAATTAGGAGTTTTATAGATAATTTTAAATTATTAATAAATATTCAAGATTTACTATCCCATCAACCCCATTTACTACTACATCAGCCATGAACTTGATTTTATTCCGTGTGCATTTTACCTGGGTTGCAGTGCTAGTTGCAATTCTGATGACGACTTTAGCCAAAAGCGCAGATGCAGGAACTCCAAAAGAAACGCTGCTATCTCAAAGTATTATAAATAATAATTCTGCGCCACTTCTCAATAACCTCACACCTAATCCTAATCCTTTACTATTTCCTACCAAACCAGAGGAAGTGCGGATTCAGGGAACTGTACCAATTACTTTGGCACAGGCTTTAGAACTAGCAAAACGCAACAATCCAACTTTACAAGCAGCCCAATTTCAGTTAGAACGTAGTCGAAGTGCGCTACAGGAAGCGCAGGCGGCTTTACTTCCTAATGCTAGCGTTAATGGGAATTTGGCTAATAGTGGTAATAATTTGTTTACTGGTGGTTCGTCTCAATCCAGCACATCTTTTAACGGTCAAGCACAAGTCAATTATGATCTCTATACTTCTGGGAACCGACAAGCTAATATTCGCTCTGCTGAGGAACAAGTACGTATAGATGAATTGAATCTAGAAAATCAATCTTTAGTAATTGGTTTAAATGTCGCTACCCAGTACTACAATTTACAAGGCGCAGATGAACAAGTAAGAATTAATCGGTCTGCGGTGGAGAATGCCCAGGCTAGTTTACGAGATACTCAAGCTCGACTGCAAGCTGGGGTTGGTACGCAGTTTGATGTCCTGCAAGCTCAGGTGAATTTAGCTAATGCTCAACAAGACTTGAATAATTCCATTTCACAGCAGCAAATTGCCCGCCGTCAGTTTGGTACGCTCTTAAGTTTGCCACAATCGGCTGATATTAGCGCGGCTGATCCTGTGAGATTAGCCGGTTTGTGGCAGCAAACACTCGAACAAACTATTGTACAAGCTTTTCAAAACCGCCCAGAATTGCCCCAATTTTTAGCGCAACGCAATCAAGCCGAACAACAGCGACGACAAGCACTTTCACAGCTAGGGCCGCAACTGGGTGTGACTGGTAGCTATAGTTTTCAAGATAGATATAACGATGGTATTAGCGTTGTTGATGGCTATTCTTTGGGATTACAAGCCAGTTTAACTTTATTTGATGGCGGTGCAGCCAGAGCTAGAGCAGCTCAGTCACGAGCTAATATTGCGATCGCAGAGACTCAATTTGCTAATCAGCGTGACCAAATTCGCTTTGATGTGGAACAATTTTATTTTCAGTTGCAGTCTAATCTGGATAATGTGCAAACTTCTACTTTGGCTTTAAGTCAAGCTAGGGAAGCTTTGCAAATCGCTAGGCTAAGGTTTCAAGCTGGTGTTGGTACGCAAACAGAGGTGATTGCTGCTGAAAATGACTTGACAAGGGCTGAAGGTAATCGAGTTACAGCTATTTTGGATTACAATCGCGCTCTAGCTAATTTACAGCGTTCTGTCACTTCTAGGGCCACTCGTTAGTGCAGAAGTCAAGAGAATAAGCACGGTGTGTTATCGTTTTAGAGTAACGCACCATTAGCAATTCACTGTAAAGATGTGAATTCTTGCAGAAAAATTCGGATAGAAAAGCAATATTTAAATTATGGATGAAAGCATATTTATGTCTTCATTCTTTAGCATGAGATTTTGTAGCGAAAGTCTAAATTATAAGTAGTTTACTGCCCATATAAACGCTTCGCATATCCACGCAGGATACGCTGATAAACGCTGATGATAACTCTATGTAAAATAGCCTCTATGGGTTAGAAATTCGGGAATTATCGACTCTGAAAAAATCTCGTAGAGCTAAGTATTACAGGATATCTTGACTTTTAACCCTTGACCCTTGACACTTGACTTTTATACTTACAAGTCACCCATTCAGGTGAAGCCACAGAGAGAAGCTAATAGCTAATATGAAGGTAAATTAAGTAATAAGTGAGCAAGTTAATCTTGCGGTCGTTGATAAATATCTCATCTTTATTCTAAACTTTATTCTCTTCTAAATTGCGGTAATAGCCCGTTAACTGACAGCTATTCCAGCAAAGCAATCTTTAATCGGCTGGTATCATGAATACGCACATAGAAATCCCCGTGATTGGTAAAAAAGTTAAGTATCCATTACGCTGGCTCATAGGGCTAATAGCAGCGGGTGCTTTGGTTGTGGGCACTACTACTACCTACAATCTGGTGAATCGGGGAACTAGTAAACAAGATATCTCTCAACTAACTGTCCCAGTGGAAACGCAAAGTGTCACCCTGCGGATTACTGCTAGTGGGAAGGTAGTACCAGTTCAGAGTGTGAATATCAGTCCCAAAAATCCTGGGGTGTTGGGGCAATTATATGTTGAACAAGGCGATCGCGTGCAACAAGGACAAATTATTGCACGGATGGATGTAGGGGAGATTGAAGCCCAAATCCTTCAGTACCAAGCTAACATCGCCCAAGCCCAAGCCCAACTTGATGAAGCCCGTGCGGGTAGTCGTCCCCAAGAAATTGCTCAAGCAAAAGCACGTTTAGCTCAAGTAGAGGCGCAGTTAGCCGCAGCGCGTGCGGGTAATCGCGCTCAAGAAATTGGACAGGCGCAAGCGCAAGTAGAATCAGCACAAGCCCAGGTGACGTTGACACAAGCACGAGTAGACCGATATCGGGAATTAACAAGACAAGGCGCAACTTCTCAAGATCAACTCGATCAATACATTAGTGAAAATAGCCGCGCCAAAGCTAGTGTACAAGAAGCGCAAAAACGCCTATCTCTGCTGCAAAGTGGGACTCGCAGTGAAGAAATCGACGCTAAGGAAGCAGCTGTTACCGAAGCCCGCGCCGCCCTAGTGTTGTTACAAAATGGTAGCCGTCCTGAGGAAATTGCCCAACGCCAAGCAGCAGTAAAAGCAGCTCAAGCTCAATTAAAAGCAGCCCAGGTAAGGCTTGCAGATACAGTGATTCGCGCACCCTTTAGTGGAACTGTGACGCAGAAGTATGCAAATGTCGGTTCATTTGTTACACCGACAACTTCTGCTTCTAGTAGTGCATCGGCTACTTCTAGTTCCATTGTCGCTGTTGCAAGAGGTTTGGAAGTATTAGCGCAAGTACCAGAAGCCGATATTGGCAGAATTAAACCCGGACAACAGGTAGAAATTGTTGCTGATGCTTATCCCGATGAAGTATTTAAAGGTCGTGTGCGCCTAATTGCACCAGAAGCGGTGGTGGAACAAGGTGTAACTTCCTTCCAAGTGCGGGTTGTGCTAGACACTGGGATCGATAAACTGCGTTCTGGCTTAAATGTGGATTTGACCTTTTTAGGCGATCGCGTCAACAATGCTTTAGTCTTACCCACCGTCGCCATTGTGACTGAAAAAGGTCAAACAGGCGTACTTGTCCCCGATGAAAATAATAAACCCCAATTTCGCCAAGTCACCGTTGGCGCACAAATCCAAGACAAAACCCAGGTTTTAGAAGGCGTAAAATCAGGCGAGCGCATTTTTGTAAACCCCCCTAAGGATTACAAAATAGAAAAGGCGAAAGAGCAAAGTAATAAGTAGGGGACTAGGGACTGGGGACTGGGGAAAACACCAAATGACAAATGCCAAATGCCAAATGCCAAATGACAAATGACAAATGACAAATTACCATGAACCTTGCAGAAAGTATCCAAATGGCAGGGAAAACCCTGCTGGCGAATAAGTTACGTAGCGCCCTTACCATGCTGGGTATTGTCATTGGTAACGCTTCGGTGATTGCGATGATTGGGATTGGCGAAGGCGGACAAAAGTATGTTTCACAACAACTTGAGTCTTTAGGGCCAAATATCTTATTTGTGATTCCAGGTAACCAAGAAACGCAGCGCATCTCTAGGGATGTACCAAAAACGCTGGTTTTGGAAGATTCAGAGGCGATCGCAACTCAAGTACCAACAGTAGCAAATGTGACTTCGGAATTAAATAGCCGCCAAGTAGTTACTTACCGCAATCGCAACACCGACGTTAACATCATTGGCACAACTCCCAGCTTCTTGGCGGTAAGGGACTTTGAACCAGAAAAAGGGCGATTTTTCACTGACATCGACATGAAGCGCAGCAACCAAGTTGCTGTACTAGGTGCAGACTTAGCCCAAAGATTGTTTGGTAGTTCTAATCCTGTAGGACAGCAGTTAAGAATCAAAAATACCAGCTTTCAAGTGATTGGCGTACTCACAGCCAAAGGTTCTAACTTAGGTGTTAATTACGACGACGCAGCATTAGTCCCCATTATCACCGCAGCTAATCGCTTAATTGGGCGAACTTCTCCCTACGGCTTAGAGTTAACTTATATTGTCGCCTCTGCCAAAAATGCCGATAGCGTGGATGCAGCAGAGTTTCAAATTACCAATTTACTGCGACAACGACACAAAATTAACGGCGAAGATGATTTTACAATCCGTTCTCAGAAAGATGCCTTGCAAACAGTCGGGCAAATCACCGGTGCATTAACAATCATGCTAGCTGCGATCGCGGGTATATCTTTATTTGTCGGTGGCATTGGGATCATGAACATCATGCTAGTATCCGTCACCGAACGCACCCAAGAAATTGGACTCAGAAAAGCGATCGGGGCGACTCAGCAAGATATTTTGCTACAGTTCATGATTGAGGCGGTAATTGTTTCCGCGATGGGTGGTTTAGTGGGAACTGCGGTTGGTGTCGGTGGTATTTTCTTAGTCGCAGCCTTAACACCTTTAGAAGCCGGAATCTCCCCTGTAGCAATTACAATGGCAGTGGGTATCTCTGGCGGAATTGGCTTATTCTTTGGTGTCGTTCCCGCACGCCGCGCCGCAAAACTCGACCCGATTGTAGCCTTGAGAAGCGCCTAGTACCGCTACGCGGAAGTCAAAAGTCACCCTACCCTGCGGGAACGACTACTCTGCGAGAAGGGCTTTGCCCAACGTCGAACGACTGCGCTCAGGGTAAAAAAGTCAAAATACAAGTTGTTTGGTTCAGAATACAAGTTGTTTGGTTCAGAACACAAGTGCTTTCATTCAGAACACAAGTGCTTTCATTCAGAACACAAGTGCTTTCATTCAGAATACAAGTACTTTGGTTCAGAATACAAGTACTTTGGTTCAGAATACAAGTACTTTCGTTCAGAATACAAGTACTTTGGTTCAGAATACAAGTGCTTTCGTTCAGAACACAACTTGCTTGGTTCAGAACGTAAGTTTGTGATTGTATATAAAGAAATATAAATTTACCGTAGGGTGTGTTATGCCGTAGGCTAACGCACCTTGAATTGTTGGTATTGCTCTGGTGCGTTGCGCTGCGCGACAACACACCCTACATTTAAATTTTTTCATACTAGTATAATTACAACTTAAAATTAGTAATTATTTGTCGTGCAATTACTGAGATAATAATCCAAGTTTACTGAAAAAAAATGCGGGATTTTGGCTATTTTTACTGAACCAACTCATTATCCTTGTGAGAGATTCTAGAAGAATAAATTTGCGAAAAAGGTCTGCATTAATGCGACGTAAAAAAATCACTTCGTCCTTTTTAGAAAAAACCGAACAGCGAGCAATTGGTTTACAATCGATTGATCCTAACCTCGATTTTGGTGATGCCATCAGTCTGAAGGATTTGAGCGAGTTAACTAAAAAACTGCGCGATGAAATCAACCGGTATAATAAGGTATTAGACTCCCTAGACCCAATAAAAGAAAATATAGAAGCTCTAGAAAAGACTATTCGCGAAACCTCAGAACGCTTAGTTAGTGGAGTAGTTTTGAAGTATGGCAAAGACAGCAGAGAATATGAATTAACAGGCGGGGTACGCAAGAGCGATCGCATTCGTAAAGCCACCATCACGCGGATAAAATCAAACGCAGACTCCAAAGCACCTGCTACAGAGTAGTTATCATTGCAATCTGCGATCGCTTAATCATTTGGTAAAGCGATCGCTTAATCTTCTGCATTGGCTTTAGATAACGAAATATTCGCCAAGTAATTAGGGGTTGCTGAAAAAGAAAGAAAAGGTGGCATTTCTTGACTTCTGGATTCTGCCCAAAGCACAGCAGCTTTTCTCATCACAATTTTTGTTAAAGGTAAAAAATCAATTACTTGTTGAAGTTCATCAAGATTTTCTATACCTTTAACTGTTGGATTTTTCAATAATGCTAGAATTAAACTTCTCCTCACCTCATATTCACAAATATCAGACGTAATTACATAAATACCCCTAGCAAGTAAACGATAAAACCATTCCTTGCATTCTCTTGCCTCTCCTTTATTACTAGGAGATGACACTAAACCCAGCACACCTGTATCTAGAAAAACAATCATTCTTGAGAGTAAAGTTTTTGCCCTGGTAATCTTTCATTATCAACTATTTGTTTGAATGATTCACAATATTTCTGTCTTTGTATTGAATCTTCTTCGGAGACTTCTTCCTCTAACCATTTTTTTAATAGTTGCATTGCAGCTTGATTTATTCGCAATTGTTCTTCCGTTGTTTTTCCCATATTCTGCAAAAATGGTGTCAAATCATGTCTGTTTGTTACTGTCATAGTTTATTCTAAAAATCACCTTTGTATCTAATTTTAGAGGATTTTTGCCAAGATACCAAAAAAGAATCAGAGCAATTCTATGGGTAATATTGGTGATGTCGAACCACAAACCCCTCTAGAATCGCCCATTATTGGGTTATGGCTGTCAAGAGTTAAAAAGTCCAGATTCCAAAGCTTTTAGATAGATATTCCAACTACAAACAATTTTTCTCCTTAATTCTTAACTCTTGACCCTTATTATCTATTTTTTAGTTCGTGCATACTTTTCACAACTTTTGTTACCAGCTTTCTTGGTGTAAATCTGACGCTTTCAGTCAGAATCTTATTTCTCAAACCAGGAATCACAACTGTTTTGTTTGCCATTAAGCTGCTATAACCAATTTTGGCGACGGTTTCTGTATCCATCATCCGATTAACACTGGAAATTTTTGAGTCTTCCATTGCAGCTGTTTTTTGAAATTCTGATGCGGTTGGCCCTGGACAAAGAACAGTAACGGAGACACCTGTACCTTCTAATTCATTAGCAATGGCTTCAGAAAATGATAAAACATAGGCTTTAGTAGCAAAATAAACCGCCATTAGAGGCCCTGGTTGAAAAGCTGCAACTGAAGCCACGTTTAAGACTTTTCCATAGCCTTGTTCTACCATATCCTGAAGAAATAGCTTTGTGAAATGAGTGAGACTCACTATATTGACCTGTAGCATATTCAGTTCAGTAGTGAGGTCGGTTTCGGCGAAGACTCCATAAGTACCAAACCCTGCATTGTTCACCAACACATCAACTTTAATAGATGATTGTTGTAACTCGGTGAAAATTTCTGTGGGAGATGTAGGTATAGATAAATCTTTAGCAAATGTCTTAACAACAATGCTAAATTTTTTGGCGAATTCTTCGGAGATTTCAGCCAGTTTTTGTTCGTTCTTATCTACTAAAACCAGATTGTAATTATTCCGACCAAAAATGTATGCTAACTGATAGCCAATGCCACTAGCTGCTCCAGTAATCAAAGCAGTTTTTTGACGCTGACTTTTTAGTGTGGTATCCATCACAAAAATATAGTAAGTTTAAGTGAGCAAGCATAAAGACTCACTAGAAATGTAGAGAGTTTTATAAAAGAATTTAAATTGATAGCTTCTAAGATATGTTGCCAATTTGGCAATAATTAATGTTGTAAATATAGAAGAAGTTGACAGAATAAAATCTCAATTATGTAGGGAATGTTACAGCACTAGTAGTCTACCGCACTAAATGTAATTGAGAAGAGAACGAACCATAAAGGCGCGTTCCTTCTTTGATTTCTAAGAATCAACGCGATGAAGCAATAGTTATACATAGTCTTTAATCATAAATTACAAGATGCTCCGTAACATACCGTCTAAATTTTGTGCGTTAATTTAGATAAAATTAACCGTCTATTGACGCGGATATACGCCAATAAAAGGGATTTTTGTGAAGATCCTCAATTAGCTGTGTCATGCTACTACTGACTTGATGGGAGTTTTAGATCACAGCATCTTACTTAAGTTTTAAGTAAGCAAATTCTAATAATTCTGATCTTTTAACCTTGCGCTAGCTATTTCTTAACGTTACTAGGATAACTTGAACTACTGAAATAGACAAAATTAAACTTATCATTCTCTGTGTCTCTGCGTCTCTGCGTGACACTAATTCATGATTTTACTTAGCAATGGTAATAACTCACAATAAGAGGCTTTAAATTGCAAATTAATCTCATGCATCTTTATAGTTTATTGCTTTAAATAACTGTCCTTAATTCTATCAAGCACAATTTACCTCCAAGCATTTTATGGTAAGTATCAACACAATTCGCTTTTCTCAATTCAATGCTTCCCTAAACCGCAATACTGATGGTCAGTTAATCACGACGGATTTGTCTACGCCTAATAATGCTCAGGCGAAAGCGGTTGCAGAAATTATCCAGCGCAATAATCCCGATATATTATTAATCAACGAGTTTGACTACGTTCAAGGAAATCCTTTAAAGGCAGTTCAATTACTTCAGCAAAATTATCTTGCTGTAAGCCAAAATGGTACAAATCCTGTTAATTATCCATACATTTATATTGCTCCGAGTAATACAGGAATTGCTTCGGGGTTTGACTTAAATAATGATAGTATAGTTGTCACCACCCCAGGGGCAAACGGATACGGTGATGATGCTTTTGGATTTGGTAATTTCCCAGGTCAGTTTGGGATGTTGCTACTTTCCAAATATCCGATTGATACTGCCAATGTTCGCACCTTCCAAAATTTCCTATGGAAGGATATGCCCGATTCTTTACTTTCTACTGTTTCAACTCCCAATTCTAATACTCCTTGGTATTCCCCAGAAGAACAAAACGCCTTACGCCTTTCTTCCAAAAATCATTGGGATGTACCGATTAAAATTAACGGCGAGACAATTCACGTCCTTGTGAGTCATCCTACACCACCAACCTTTGATGGTACCGAAGACCGCAACGGTAAGCGCAATCATGATGAGATTCGCTTTTGGGCAGATTACATCACTCCTGGCAAAGGCGATTACATCTATGATGATGCAGGTAAAAAAGGCGGAATTGCTTCTGGTTCAAGCTTTGTAATTATGGGCGACCAAAATGCAGATTTAGTTGATGGTGATAGTTTTGACAATGCTATTCGCCAATTATTACAGAATCCTGGCATCAATACTAACTTCATCCCCACCAGTCCCGGCGCACCGCAACAAGCAGCTTTACAGGGTGGTGCAAACGTTAACCAAAAAGGCAATGCTAATTTTGATACCGCAGACTTTGCTGATACTGCTCCCGGTAATCTGCGGACTGACTATGTACTACCCTCGGCTGATTTGACTATTAGTAATTCCGCAGTGTATTGGCCGGCAAATACTGACCCAAACTTTCCACTAGTAGGTACTTTTAACGCTAGTCTTCCTGGTGGTTTCCCCAGTTCCGACCATCGTTTAGTGTATGCAGATGTGGAAGTGGGGCCAACGACAGCAGGGAAAACGATTCCCAATGTAGGATTCCTGGGACAAACTATATTACCGACAGGCTTTATTCCCTCAGGTGCTGCGGGAACGGTAAATGGCGTACAAACTACCTTGGGTGGGTTGTCTGGTGTCGCCTATGATGCGGCTAAAAACCAGTTCTACGCTATTTCTGACGATCGCTCTCAATTTGCTCCCGCCCGCTTTTATACTTTTACTACTGACCCTGCGAAAATTGCCACAACTGGAGCGATTTTTACTAACGTTACGCCGCTAAAAGATGCTAGCGGTAATTTCTTCGCTATTAATAGCCTTGATCCAGAAGGTATTGCCTTAACTAACAATGGCACAGTTTTCATCTCCTCTGAAGGTGAGGTGAATCCTGGCGCAGGTCGTGTTACCAATCCGTTCATTAAAGAATTTTCTCTGACTACGGGGCAAGAAGTTCGCAGTTTATCTGTCCCCACTAAATTTTTACCAGTTGTTCAGGATACTAACGGTAACGGTGTTGTAGATGCAGGCGATACCCAAACCGCAGGCGTATATAATAACCTGGCGTTTGAAAGCCTGACAATTACACCTGACCAAAAAACTCTATTCACCGCCACAGAAAACGCCTTATTTCAAGATGGGCCGAAGGTTTCGACTACAACTGGTAGCCGTTCGCGGATTTTGCAATACAACTTGGTAACAGGACAAGCAGAAAAAGAATATCTCTACATTACAGATGCATCTGTCACCCCAAACCCAGCTACAGGCGCTACTGATAACGGCTTGGTGGATTTATTAGCTATTGATAATCGGGGTACATTACTGGCGTTAGAACGTTCTTTCGCCCAAGGTGTAGGGAACACGATTAAAATCTACGAAATTTCCCTACAAGGTGCAACTGATATTAGCAGTATCGATTCACTCAGCAGTTTAAATGCACCTCAACTAGCTGCGATCGCACCAGCCCAAAAGCGTCTACTGTTGAATTTAAATGACCTAAATCTGCCTACAGACCCCAATCATCCGATTACTGGTACAGATAACATTGAGGGTATAGGCTTTGGGCCAAAATTAGCTGATGGTCGTCAATCGATTGTTTTGGTGAGTGACAACAACTTTGGTACAACCCAGTATACGCAAATCTTAACTTTGGGTGCAGATTTAGTACCTACCGCCGCGCCGAGAGTCGAAACTCGTCCAGATTTGTTCGACGATGAGACATTACCAACAGACCAGCGTGCTGATGCTGATGACCCAGCTATCTATATTAACGCCAACAACGCTGCTGATAGCTTAGTTCTGACCTCAGTCAAAAATGCTGGGCTGCGGGTGTATGACTTGTCTGGTAAACTGTTGCAGGAAGTGAATCCTGGCGGTATTCGTTATAACAACATTGATCTACAATACGGTTTTAAATTAGGTAATCAAACAATAGATATTGCCGTCGCGAGCGATGCCTTCGGCAACCCCTCCGGGGAACGCGGTAACGATAAACTAGCAATATTCAAAATTAACCCCAATCCCAGCACCCCCGGTAGGTATCTCGAAAATATTACCGATAGCAGTCTTGGTACTATCTTCCAAGCGCCACCCTTTCTTGCGCCCTATTCCTCATCCTCTCGCAGTGCTTACGGTCTAGCTTTATATCGTAGTCCTATCACCAATGATTACTATGTCTTTACCAGTCGCCGGGAAACTGGAGATATAGCGCAGTTTAAACTGATTGACAAAGGTAATGGCAAAATTGGTGCGGAACGGGTGCGGGAATTCTCCATTCCTTCCCCTTCTGATCCCAAACGTTCAGCCCAAACTGAGGGAATGGTAGTAGACCAAGAAACCGGCTTCTTCTACATTGGTCAAGAAGATGTCGGTATTTGGAAATTCCAAGCAGAACCCAACGGCGGTACAACTGGCAAGTTAATTGATCAAGTCAAAGCCTTGGGTGGTACTCACCTCACCGATGATGTCGAAGGGTTAACTATTTACTACGGTAAAAATGGCACAGGTTATTTGTTAGCATCCAGCCAAGGTGAGAATACCTTCGTTGCTTACACCCGTGAAGGAAATAATGATTATTTGGGTAACTTTGCGGTTGGCAACAATGGGGCAATTGATAGTGTACAAGAATCAGATGGCGCAGATGTCATTAACGTACCTCTTGGCCCCAACTTCCCCTATGGTTTATTTGTGACTCAGGATGGTTCTAATGAACCTGCGAAAATTGCTGATGGTGAGAATATCAACTCTAACTTTAAATTAGTACCTTGGGAAAATATCGCTAACGCCTTCCCCACTCCTTTAAATATTGACACCACTAGTTACAATCCGCGCAATCCTGTTGCTCAACCCAAGCTAACTATCTACGACTTTAAAAACCTACCTAAGTTAGGCACAACTTCCAAAGGCGAAGATATTTTCTTGGGTGGGTTTTCTGGGTTGTACTTCCAAGGAATTGCACCTAATGGTAACCTCCAATTTGTCACGAATACAGACCGCGGCCCGAATGGCGAACCTGTTGGTGCAAATAGACCATTTTACTTACCCAATTTCCAACCAGAAATCGTCAGTTTTGAACTCAACCGCAGTACGGGTGAGATTAAAATTACCAAGCGAACAGAGTTATTCCGCCAAGATGGTACAACCCCATTAACTGGATTACCAAATTTGCAAGCTGGGGCGAATGGTATAGCTTATACCGATGAAATTGGTGTTGATTTAAATAATAAACCTCTACCTAACGATCCCTTGGGTGCAGACTTAGAGGGAATTGTGGTGGCTGAAAATGGTGATTACTTGATGGTGGATGAATACCGTCCCGCAATTTATCACTTTGATAGTAATGGTAAATTAATTGATCGCTTTATCCCCAAAGGAACTGCAACTGCACTTAATCCAGATCAACCAACCGGTACTTTTGGAACTGAAATATTACCAGAAGTTTACGCCCAACGCCGCAATAATCGGGGTTTTGAGGCTGTGGCTTTGGAGGGTTCTAAACTCTACGCTTTTATTCAAAGTCCAATTGATAACCCTGATGTCGCCAACGATGGAACTTCTAAAGCTTCTCGCAATTTGAGAATTTTAGAGTTTGATATTATTAGCAAGCAGGTAACAGGCGAGTACTTGTATCTTCTAGAAGGTCTACCAGCAACTGATAAAATCGGTGATGCAGTTTCCCTTGGTAGCGGTAAATTTGCAGTTGTAGAACGCGATGATAATGGTACATCTGCTGGCAATAAATTAATCTACCAAATTGATTTAGCAGGCGCAACCAATATCTATGATTCTGCTAACTATAGCTTGCCAGATGGTAAAACCATTGAACAACTAACTCCGGCTGAATTAGCGACTGCCAAAATTAACCCTGTGAGCAAAAGCTTAATAGCTAATGCTGCACAGTTGGGTTATACCGGGGTCGAAAAATTGGAGGGTTTAGCATTAGTTGCACCCAACACTTTGGCTTTAATTAATGACAATGATTTTAACGTTACTGGTAAGACTCCTGCGGAGAGATTGGGAATTTTGGAATTACCCAATAACCTGACGGTTGCTAAACCTAATATCCAATTTGGTTCTAGTAACAGCGATAATATCAATCTCAAACCCGATCAAACTATATTCACAGGCGATGGTGCAGATATTGTAGAAGCTACCAAAGGTAATACCATCGTCACCGGCAATGGTGATGATACTGTGTTTGCAGGTAGTGACTCTTCAATATCAACAGGCGATGGTAACGATCGCGTTTTTGTCGGTGTTAATAGCCCTGCTAAAAATACTCATGTTGATGGTGGTGCAGGTAACGATGAACTCACCATAGTCGAAGCTAGTGGTAGCAATAATTTATTTGGGGCTGCGGGTTCCGATAATCTGCAAGTAGTTGAAGGTTCTCGTCAATCTCTCTTCGGTGGTTCAGGTAACGACACTCTCACCAGTAAGGGGAACAATAACCGACTCTATGGTGGTTCCGGGGATGACAAACTCTTTGCTAACACCAATGATACCCTAGTTGGTGGCGATGGCGATGATGTGTTATTTGCTGGTCAAGGAGGTGGTAACGGCTTGACTGGTGGCGCTGGTGCTGACTCTTTCTGGATTACTAATGCTAGCTTTCCTACCAGCAAGAACATTGTCACCGACTTTACCCCAGGAATTGACGTGATTGGAATTGGTGGTATTGGCGTTACTCAGTTGAGTGATCTGACGCTGTTGCAACAGGGTGGTGATACTTTAGTTAAAAAGGGAAGCTCAGAGTTAGCGTCATTGCTGGGGATTACCGCAAATTCTCTGACCGCTAATAACTTTAGCTTCATAGCTTAAAGTTAAAGTAACTCATAGGGCAATAAGGTTCAGTTAAGGTAATTAGAGATTGATTTGTCACTGGTTGAAAAAGTCAAAGATTGGAGGATTCTCCCCCAAACCCCCTCCAAACTGTATTGAAATCTAATCAATCCAAAATCCGTCTTGGAAAGTTTGATGGCAGTTGCTAAAAGTCGGCAAAGCTGCCCAAAGCACTGCCTCTGCAAGTCGGAGAACCCCCCCACGCAACTTTCCGCAAAATCTAAAATTCCTATGATTTCTATTCTGCGTTTAAAAATTCTAAATAGCTGTTGCTGAGTTCTTTGACGGCTAAATCATAAAGCTGCTTACCGTGTTCTGGGTTAGCTAAGGTGGGATTTGAACCCATACGTCCATCGGGATAATGTAATCGAAAGTCGGCTGCACTATAAATTCTGTGTCCAGATGCTACTTCTGGTGAGAGGGGTGCTTGCTTAATTGCTTCTGGATAAACATATTGGGTGACGGCTACTTCACTAGGGGTGGCGTGGGAGCCTTCTTGATTGCCGTATAATTCTTTAGCGAGTTTGTAGACGGAACTGCACATAAACCAATTGCCTACTTGACATTGTACTTGTTGTGCATTGGCAATCTGCAAATCTTCTAAGTAGGCATAAGTTTCGGAGAAGGCTGCTTTGAGGGTGGCGATGTTGCCGCCATGTCCATTGATAAAGTAGAACTTGGTAAAACCTACTTTGACTAAACAAGTTACATAATCTCGCACTACCTGAATTAAAGTGCTGGGACGCAGACTTATGGTACCGGGAAAGGCGGTATGATGTAGAGCCATGCCAACATTGATTGTCGGCCCAACCATTGCTTGAGTTGTTTCACCCACACCATGCGCGATCGCTTCTGCACAAATAGCATCAGTACCAATTAATCCTGTGGGGCCATGTTGCTCTGTGGAACCTATAGGAAAAATCATACCTCTAGACTGTTGTAGATAAGTTTCGACCTCAGGCCAGGTACTTAAATGTAGTAACATTTTTAGCCAATGTCCTCTTTAATATTGGGGTGGGAAGAAACATTTTGCTACTAAATAGCATCTTAGTTAATGAGCCTCCCACTAAGACGATTATGAACCCCCTGGCTGTGAGGTGGAGGTAATGACTATGAAATCTCGTGATGTTTGGCAAGGTTTGACTGGGTTGACTGTGGGATTGATTCTACTCAACAGTGTGTTGCTTGCCGCCGCAGGCATCGCTCCTCCGGCTTTAGCGGGGCGCTATGTTTTAAATCAAACGCCTCAAACCATTCAGCGCTATTTTGGGGGTTATATTACCAAAAAAACGAATGGTGAGCAAGTAACGTATACCTACGCTCCCAAAAGCTTCCGACGGGTATTTACCCAGTTTCCTAAAAGTGATTTTTCGATCACTTTTGTTAAAAATAAAGCAAAATATATTACTCTAAACTTCAAGGGCGATTTTTCTCAATATCCAGGCAGCTATAATTACGATAAAGCTGAGGCTGCAAAATTTTATAACTATATATTTGGCTATCAACCGTCTATTTGGAAAGAACTTTCATCCAAATTTAGCGGTAATGAAACCATATATTTTTACGAATATTGCCTTGGTGATGGAGTCGCAACGAGTTTTGAAAGATATGGATATAAGCAATTTACAGATTACGCCACTTTATCCTATAACAACCGTTGCGAACCCCCATACTAATTTCACTCAGAATTGAGTTATTAGATATTTACTTTCCCAATTAGATTAGAAGACACTGGGGATCAATCTTTTCCGTTGATTAATCAAAGTAATAATGTTTTTTCACGTCGCTGGTAATTTCCCAAGTACAGGACATTCCAGTAGGAAAGATCACTAAATCACCTTTACCCATTTGCACTGGCTGTCCACCATCAGGTGTAACAATCACATTTCCTACTAAAAAGTAGCAAGTTTCTTGAGTATCATAAGCCCAAGGGAATTTTGAAACTTCTTTTTGCCAAATTCCCCATTTCGTTACACCCAACTGGTTGAGACGTTCTTGACTGGGTTGATGCTCAATTTTAATTTCCATGCTGCACTTTATCGAATTTTATTTAGCAGTAAGATTGGATATCTTCTCCACATTTATCTACTAAATAGCAGAGAGCGCGAAAACGCAAGCCTACAAATTGATCGTAAAGGGGATTAATCTTGCACATGGGGGGAATATGGGCAATTTTACGTCCAAACAGCATGATATCGCGCTCAAAGGGGCATTGTGCCGGTATTACTTTAGCAATCAATTTCGCCACTTTCCGATTGTGGATGTCGAGATCATCGAGCCATTGGCGTAGTGGTTGCAATAAATCAAATTTAGGTTTTGCTGCGTCGCTGACAGGGTTAATAAAAGCAGAGAAAACAATACGTTGGTTAGTGGTCTTAATCATAAGTCTTAAGTAACTTTTTTGTTAGTGATGAACTATTTAGCAAGTTGGAGTTTAACTCTAATCTCTATTTAGGCCCTTTACATTGTACTTGGCAATAAAAATTAGGCAAGGGCAACCAATAAATTGCATGAGAGTTAAGAACAAATGGTGCAACTAATGGATATTTAAACGCACCATATGCTGGAGAACTGTCCAGTTAAATACAAAATAACAAAGAAATTATAAAAATGGTATCGTCAAAAGTTATTGATTGCTTATATTCCACATACCAATCTTATATATTGAATGTAGATCTCAGTTATGAAAATGCACAGTATCCTGAGATGTACTTTTGTCTGTATAAGCGCAGTTTTGCTCTTACTCTAGCCAGATTTCGTTAGGATTATACCGTAAGAAAATTGATTTTAAAAGTGTAAATAGCAAGTAATTTGTTATCTATGTTACAAAACTATATAAAAATTTTATCTAAATAACTAGGAAATCAAATTTTGCTGAGTAAAGCCTCATATCAGCCGATATAATGATTAAAAATTAATCTTTAAGGTTCGGTTAAATTTATCAGAGTCAAGGGTCAAAAATTCAGGCTCAATATCAAATGAGATGCTTTACACAAGCTAGGGACATATGTCAAGTGGAGAAATTTCCACAATCTCTCATCCTCTGTGAGATTTGTGCAAGGTGAAGCATATTTATAGCCAGAAGCGATCGCAGATCACCTCTCGATGAACGAACCACAGAGGATGCTTACCTCCTTGTAGGTAATTAGTTGGTAGAGTTTGTAAACGCATAGAGAAGCAGACTCAGCGCAGCAAAAATTTTCAAGGTATGAAACTTCTCCCCTGTTAATAGTTCCCCATTTTCAAGCTAGAGTAACGCCGAGCCTGAATGATTGAGGAAAGCTAGAGTAATTTTACAAATAATTGAAAAATGCTTCTGGTACTAGCCTTAACTCGCCTGATTTGAAGCGCTCAATACTAAGCCAAAGTGCGCGATGTTTATGTGTTTCAGACTCAGAAAATATTAGGCTCTCCAATTGATAAAATTTAGGTTCGGCAAAATCACATTGGTAAAGTTGAATAATTTCGTGTCCCTGTCTAGCATTAAATGTAAACAGGTTCTCTATACAACCTAAATAGCGAATATTTGTTAAGTCTGCTTGAATTTCTTCTTGAAATTCCCGTTTTAGCGCGAGATGGCTGGTTTCGCCAAATTCCACCCCACCTCCCAGAGCGCGGTAAAATGTAGATTGCTTAACGGGATCGTAGCCTTCGGAAACAAAGATGCGTTCGCCATCCCGAATCAGTCCCAAGACTAATACCCGAATTTCTCCTGGTTTGTTCATTTTTGTAACTTAAGTCACTAATTATCGTACATAGAGTAAGACCGGCTGTCGCTATCCTCTATGGGCCAATCTACATTCTCGCCGCCGATATATAATTCCTCAATAGTGACATATTCCTCACTTAGCTGAGTGAGGGCGTTAATTAAAATATCTAAGGCGATCGCATCACTGGTTCCCAAATCAAACCAACAACGTCCCCATTCACCTTCATACTCGAATTCACCCATGTTATGCATCAGCGCCAGCAAGCTTTTGTCATAACCTTGCGCGTCGTAATTGAGGTAGCTAATCTCCAGCCCTGTATCCTGTACCTGGAGATTTTCGGCGTTAAATGCACCTAATTTGCCAAGATAAAACCAGGAATTGAACACCTCTTCTACATACTGCTTTTCACGTGCAGAAGGATTTGTGCTGAACCTCAGCCAAATCCATACATCAAAAGGATTAATCTCACGAAACTGGATGTGCATTGCTGTTAAATCTCTCCTTTACTGTCTCTGAGAACCAGCATATCAAGATTAGGGGATTGGGGATTGGGTAATGGGATTGGGGAATAGGGATGAGGAGGACAAGGAAGACAAATGACAATTATTAACCTAGACTTTTCAAGCGATTATTAGCGTTGCTGCGTTCGGATTCAATTTGTTGGACTAAATTGGCTGGAAGTTGGGATTTTTTGCTTAAGGCTGTATCAAAATTTGCGATCGCCTCTTGAATTAGTTTTCGGCTGTTTTCTTTTTTACCTTGTTCATGGAGAATTTGGGCTTTGAGATAATACAACTCTGGGTTATCAGATGTTGTTTTTAAGGCACGGTTGGCGTAATCTAGTGCCTGGGAGTAGTTTTTTAAATCTCGGTAGCCAAGCGCAATACCTCTTGCTGCTAGATATTGAGGAGCAGCGTTTTTTTCTAGCCGTTGAATCGCTTCATCTGGGTTAGAAAAAGGTAAATTCACGGCTAGTAGCAAATCCATATAGCCTCTAATCAAGTTCAATTCTGGATCATTGGCAGAAATTGCCTCAGCTTTGTCTAAATATTCGTAGACTTGCCGCAACCGACTTAAAGCTTGTCCGGCACCGCCTGTACCTTCACGGGTGATAATGACTGCTCCCTCTAAAAAATTGCCGACGGCTGTGTATAAATTACCACGCAATGGATCTGTAGCAATCAACTTTTGTCCGGTTTCGAGGGTTTTTGTGCTGTATGTGTTTAATGCGGTTAAATCTTTGTTGGCATATGCTAGGGATGCCTTCATAGCATAGGCCAGAGGTTCATTCGGTTCGCTGGATATTGCCTGCTGTAAGTAACGTTCTGCCTCTTGATAGTTGCCTTTTTGAAAAACTGCTTTAAAAGCTGCTTCGGTTTTATCACCGATTTGATGAGGTTTGCTAGTACGGAATGGATCGCCAGCCAGCGTTGGGTTCATTCCCAAATTGAATGCGATCGCAGCAGCGAAAGTTGTCTGAGCAAGCTTTGTGACTCTAGCAAACACAATTGCTTGAGGAACAGAAAACCATTTAGTCATTGGAACCCTCAGAATAATTGCGGTTGAAATAGTTGTTTATGTTACTTAAAATGCAAAAAAAATGATTAATCTGGAAATTAGCCCTATTTTTGCCAGCATTTTCTACATAGATCGACTTCCGTAATTGTTGCAGGTTCCCATAAAGCTTGTAGCCATTCCTCAGGGGGAAGTTTGCCACAATGGAAGAAAGTAGAAGCTTGGCTTTTGTTTTAAGTGTTAAACCTTTAGGGAGAAAGACTTGTAAATCAAAGTTACAAGTGGATGACTCTGGCTGTTAGATTAGGGTTTTTAGGCAGGTAATGCGTTATGAATGTTTTGGAATTTTATAGTTGCTCTGCGTGTAGTTAAGCGTAATTGATCAGTTATTCGCCAACTTTTTGGTAATCTTAACAAATGCTCTATCTCAGAAATCTGATTTATCATCCAACAGCCTGCCCAACAGCGATTCTTAAAGGAATTAACTTGGAATTAGCACCGCAACAGCTGGGTCTGATTATTGGCCCTAGCGGTTCTGGTAAAAGTACCTTATTAGAAATTTTATCTGGACTAGCTGAACCCACATCTGGCGCAGTGTTCTGGCGCGAACAAGAACTTATAGCCGAACAGCTACAACAATTGGCTGGGTTAGTATTTCAGTTCCCAGAACGTCATTTCTGCGGTGGTACAATTTTAGAAGAATTGCGCTTAGGGCATCCAGAACTAGGTTCAGAGCGAGTTAGGCAAGCATTAAGCGAAGTAGGATTAGAGCATTTATCGCTGTCAGCATCACCCCATGCATTAAGTGGGGGCCAACAGCGACGTTTAGCTTTGGCGGTGCAGTTAATTCGCCAGCCAAATTTATTGTTATTAGACGAGCCAACAGCTGGTTTAGACTGGTCAATGCGTCGGCAGTTAGTAAATTTACTGGCGAAGCTGAAAAAAGATTGGACATTGTTTGTAGTTACACACGATGCTGGGGATATGTTAGCGATCGCAGATTCTTGCTGGACACTCAACCACGGTGAATTAAAATCAGTTGACCCAGAAACATTAAAAGCTAAAGTTCAAGAACCCCAGCCTGCGGCGTGATTGGGGACTGGGGAACTCGGGGCCCCCTTTGGGGAAGGTGGGGTCCCCTCTGGGGATAAGGGGCGAAGGGGCGAAGGGACAATGGGGATGAGGAAGACAAATACCAAACCCCAAATGACAAATGACAAATGACAAATGACTAATGACTAATGACAAATTTATTGCCTGAAATGGCGGAAATATGGCAAAAAACTCTCAATTGGCAACCCAATTCTCAACAACAATTACAGTTCCAGCAGCTTTATGAATTAATTCTTGAAGGTAACAGCCAATTAAATTTAACTCGCATTACTGAACCGCAGGAGTTTTGGGAGAAACATCTGTGGGATTCGCTGCGGGGAATTGCACCACACAAACAATTTATTTCTTCTCTAGAAGCGGGTGCATCTGTGATTGATATTGGAACAGGTGCGGGGTTCCCTGGGATTCCAGTTGCGATCGCAGCTTCTAATTGCACAATGACGCTTCTTGATTCCACCCGCAAAAAAATTGCTTTTAACGAAAAGATCTTGACTGAACTTGCTCTCAACAATGCAAAAACTCTCGTTGGTAGATCGGAAGAAGTCGGTCAGCAACGCCAGCACCGACAAAGTTATGATGTTGCCTTAATTCGTGCTGTTGGGACGGCCTCTGTGTGTGCAGAATATGCTTTACCATTGCTCAAGCTTGGTGGTTTAGCCGTTATATACCGTGGTAATTGGACTGATGAGGAAACTACAGCTTTGCAAAATGCTGTCGATCAGTTGGGTGGCGTAATTGAATTGATTGAACAATTTACTACTCCTGTGAGTGACAGTATTCGTCACTGCTTATACTTGCGTAAGGTAGCAACCACACCAGCCAATTTTCCCCGCGCTGTTGGTGTACCCACTCAAAAGCCGCTTTAGGTGAGGATAAGAAATTAAGATATAGAAATCTCAATGATAAATTCTGTATCTTGTAGATTTAAAATCATTGAGAACAGGAAATCGATTATCGGTGATGCCTGTGTGATTAGCAGTAGCTAAGAAGATTCTGGCAATGAGGTTTTCATTTCTAACAAATAACTATTAACTATTTGGTCAACGAAAGTCGTAGACAATTTATATATTTCGTTAGGGTGACTTCAGGCTTTCTTCAGATGATTCTTCTTTTTCCATCTTCTAAAATTCAGGAATTATAAGGTCATCTTGAAGCCAAATTTTTATGAACAAAACTTATTTGTTGAATATCAGTCTCTCGCTTGTGCTGTGTGGGTTGAGCGCTGCTAATACCCAAGCCCAAACCACATCCACCACTTCGCCAGATGCGCCGAAAAATTTGTAAGTCCCGGCAGGCCAAAGCCTTCTGTTTTTTGCAACTGCTAAAGGTTCACAAATATATGTTTGCAAGCCTAAGCCAGATAATCTCAACTCTTTCGAGTGGACTTTTAAGGCTCCAGATGCAGTGTTGTTCAACGAGCAGGGAGAAACAGTAGGTAAACATTATGCAGGCCCAACCTGGGAGTCGAATGATGGTAGTAAAGTCATCGCTCAGGTGAAAGCCCAGGCAAATGCACCGCAAGCCAGTACAATTCCCTGGTTGCTGTTGTCAGTTTAGTTTTCATCGTGATAGATGCCTCAATTCTTTAACACCCTACATTACGAATTTGGAGAAAATATAGCGGTTCTCAATTGCATAGAATACAGACCATTCGTCTACCGTGTATACACAAGTCGAGTTGGCAATCAAATCAACGAAAAACAACGGAAAATTATGTTTAAAATCCTTGATTTTCCGTTAGATCTCTATCAATAAGCTGACACTATTGATAATCAATTCGCTTAACTCAAAACCTTGCCTACCAAGGCTTGTATCTTACCAAGCAAGGATTTTAGGACTTGTGTATACACCGTAGACGGGGAAGCAAGCTACGCGCAGCGTCTGAGTTAGGAGAAGGGTAGGGGTTTCCCGCCTTGTACTCCTTTGGAGAACCGACAGGGTAGCAACTGGCGTTGAGCACTGGACACGATCGCGATTTGAACAAAAGATCAGGCTTGCCCACCCTACAAAAATTGCTCGTCTTTTGTTAATAAATTGGTGTTCTAGGCAAACTTAGTCGCGGCGGCAAATCGCTTATTAATCTCATCCCAATTAACCACATTCCACCAAGCTTCTAAATAATCAGCGCGGCGGTTTTGGTAGTTGAGATAATATGCATGTTCCCAAACATCATTGCCTAAAATAGGATATTTTCCTTGACTTAAAGGAGTGTCTTGATTAGTTGTAGTAGTCACTTCCAATTTGCCATTTTTGTTGCGGACAAGCCAAACCCAACCACTACCAAATTGACCAGCGCCAGCTTCGTTAAATTGTTTTTTGAAAGCTGCAAAATTACCAAAATTTTCATTTATGGCAGATGCGATCGCACCTGTGGGTTCTCCACCACCTTGAGGCTTCATAATTTGCCAAAACATTGAGTGATTTACATGGCCACCGCCATTATTGCGTACCGTTTTGCGAATATCTGCGGGTACTGTGTCAAGTTTACGCAATATTTCTTCAACAGTTTTGCCTTTGAGTTGTGGATGTTTATCTAAAGCTGCATTGAGGTTTTTCACATAAGCTGCATGATGCTTATCGTGATGAAACTGCATAGTTTTAGCATCAATGTGTGGTTGCAGTGCATCATAGGCATAGGGTAAAGGTGGTAGTGCGATCGCGCCTTTGGTGGTATCTGATTTTGGTTCGGGACTTGTTGGGTTCTCACTAGGAGATTTCTCCGCCAACGCGCAAGCTTCTAATGCAAAAGTACCCGCACCCGCACCAAGTAAAAACAAAAAATGCCGACGATTAATAGCCATAAAAGTTTTGCAGCCTTATCAATTAAATCTGTTGTTAGTTTTTATTTTCTTAGATTAAGGCTGCAAAAAACTGGGCGTTGGACATTGGGCATTTGTCTCCCTCATCCCCCTCTTCTCCCTAATCACCAGTCCCCATTGCCCCACCTTCACCAAAGCAGGGTGGTTTCATACAAAGAAAGAAAAAACTTTTTGGATTTGATTGGAAGACAGCACGTTGAGCTTGAGGGATAGTGCGAAAACCGAGAAATCTGGCAAGAGTGATGAAAAAATTATGTAAAATTGCCCAGTTAACTGGTGCATTGCCACCTCGTCTTAGTGGAAAGCAGGATTGCGCGAATTACTGAAATGAGTAAGCATTCAAGCCAAATGAGAAAGCAAACTCCGGTTTACTTGCTGAATCTACCGAAATGAGCAAGCAAACTCCAGTTTGCTTGCTGAATTTACTGAAATGAGAAAGCATTTAAAGCAAATGAGTAAGCAAACTCCGGTTTGCTTGCTAAATTTACCGAAATGAGAAAGCATTTGAAGCAAATGAGTAAGCAAACTCCGGTTTGAATAAGCAAACCGACTTTATGTATTGTTCTATGCAGCGATCAGTTATAGCGATCGCCATAATCGAAAATTCCAACTGGGTGCGATCGCCTTTTGGTTAGAGGATGGCTTTGGCTCAATCCCTTTGCTGCCGAGTTTGGGTCGAACTATAATGTGACAGTGAGGCTTCAGGCTGCATCTGGTGAGATGTGGTGAGAAAGATTGCCTAAACTGTTTATATAAAAGTGCGATCGGATTTGCTCGTGTTGGCATCTAGCCTAAAGTTTGGGCAACGGCGGGACATTTAATTACTGGTAGTGTGCTTAAAGTTAAAAGCACACTACCAGATCTAATGCTTCTTCAGAGCTATGTGGTTATGAGGTATACAAATCTTGCCAACTGCTGAACAAGGCATCAGGTGTGTCATACTATGTCAAGCTTTGACGAATACATTTACCCCTATTTTCATTGTCCGTCTTGATGAACAAACAGGTAATGTGTTTATTTTGGCAGGCGATAACATAGAAATAGAAATCTATCGCAATGGTCTTTGGAGGTTCTTGTGATGAAGCCTGACTTTAGTAGCATGACAAAAACTGAGTTAAGAGCTTTCGTCATTGCTCACCCCGACAACAAAGCAGCGTTTCGTGCTTTTGTTGATCGCTTTACTTCTGAAGCTTCTCCAGAGACTTTTGACATCCCAAAATCGAATGCTGAGATTGAGGAAGTTGAAATTTTAATTCGACAAAAGTTAGAACAACTAAAGACGACCTGATTACATTGTTTTAGGATTATAGCCTACGATAAAAGGCAGTCACAAATGAGGGTGTTGCTGAGGTCAATTCCTCAGTTATCGCCTAGCACTGGAAGCGACTAAGCCAGAGCGATTATTATATTTAGCAGTTCCAGTAGATGCTTATCGAACTTTCTTTCAACTTGAGTTTACGCAGACAGCAATACAAAAATATCAAGTTTTGTTAGTTGTCTACGATCCAGTGAATGAGGTGATTGTGCAATGGATAAAATAGCAAAGTATCGAGAATATATTCAGATATTGCTCACTTATTATGCCAATGACGATATTTCTGATGACCAGGTAGAAACTCTACTCATCTTTGATCCAGAGCGAGACCATTATCAGTAGATGAATGTAGGTTGGCAACAATTTGATCGCATTTATCGATGTGTGATGCATTTTGATATTAAAAATGGAAAAATATGGCTTCAGCAGAATTTAACAGATCAGAATCCTGCTGAGGAGTTAGTTAAGATGGGTGTTCCCAAAAACGACATTGTTTTGGGATTGCAGCCTCCGTATAAAAGACAGTACACAGATTATGGCGTTGCTTAGTAAGTTAGCTATATATGCAGTAGTAATTTGATAGCATTAACAAAATTATTGGCAATCAATCAGCTAGAAATTAAAAACTTCTCCATTAGATAATTAACAAAAACTTCCCCTCTCCGTTCCACCTGTTGTTCAGTGATGATGGAAAACCCCATATGCAAGAAAAAAGGCTTGGCGGTAATACTTGCTTCAACGTATAAGCGATTAATTCCTAATTCATCAGCTTTTGTTTCAATTGCAGAATAAATCTTACTACCAACACCCATCCGCAGATAATTTTTATGACAGTAAAAGCAGTCTATATGTCCGTTTAACTCTAACTCGCCAAAACCTGCAATCACACCTTGATCATCAGCAACGTAGGTGAATCTTTCTGAACAGATTTTTGCCCAGTTTCTAAAATGAATGTTATCTGGTGCCCATGATTTAACTTGATTGTTTGAGTAGTCACAAATATTAACTTCACGTACTGTTTCGTGGAATAATTGCGCTATTTGCTCTGCATCTTGCTGTTGAAATAATCGTATTTTCATAAAAGATTAAGTAGCTCATTATTTATCAGATTACTACCTGATTTTTGAAATATACCTAGGGAGGCACTGCGTTGGAAGGTTCCCTGGGTTGTAAACGCGTAGCAGCTTTCCGCAGTGTAGCAAGTGGCTTTGGGCATTGCCCACTCTACACTACAACCCAATTTATGCGATCGCAAAACTAGTAGATTATGCAAGTTTCTTGGAGCTGCTTTGATTTCACACAAACTCGACACGTCCCACCATTTCTTCAGGTGTCATCACTTCATAAATCAAAACCAAAGTTTGAATGATTTCACCAATTGAACGAGTCCCTTTAAGGCTAGCGATCGCTTATTGGCGAGACGCAACCCATAACAATAAACTAAAATGTTACGATTCTTGGCAGACGAGAACTTTAACAATCAGATTGTTCGTGGTATTCTGCGTTGCGATCATCTCTCAGTGTTGCTTTTATTTCACAAAAATTCAGATAATATCAATTTGATAGAAGACTGATATATTTAAGGTAAATAATTGTCATCTAATAATTGTGCAAGAGTGTAAGGACATTTTTCCAGAAAAATAGTTAAATTGGTTTTAATTTGCACAAAATTAACCGCACTTTGATAAATATTCTCTAAATCATCTTGTAACTTATTCATTAAATTCGTGGTTAGATGATTATTTAAGTCATATCTAAAGGTTTTAATTTCTCCAATCCAATGACGATAATTTCTTTCATATTCTAATTGCCAATATTGAAGTAATAATAAATGAATAATAATTTGTCTTAAAAGACTTTTGACTTTAGCTAAATCTCTTTTCCCCAAGCTGATTAATTCCTCAATTAAGTTTTCTAAATCAAGTTGGTTAAACTGTCTTTGTTTTAATAATTTAATAGTCTCTTCTAACCATAAATTTTCATCAGTTTCATAGAGTTGTTTTAAGTTGCTAGTAATTGTCATATTTTTACCTTTTCACCTAAATAAAAGCGAATTCGTTCACTCATTCCGCAACTGTCTAAGTTTTTCTTGAAGACGCGAGGGATGATTTTGCTTCAGTATCTCAACTAACTCATTTTCTTCTGCTGTGCGGCGATCAATTTCGCCTCGGTGATCAAAGTAATAAGCCATTGCTGCATAAACAGATGCCAGTGACAGGTCATACTTACCAGCAATCTCTACTAAAGAATATCCTAGCTTTAAATGCATCACCGCCACATCTTCTACAGCAATGCGAGTACCGACAATGCAGGGCTTCCCACTCCGCACATCAGAAGCGATCGCGATATGCTCTTTATACGGAATAGAAGTTATTAGTAAAAGTCGAGGTCGGAAAGCGGGCGATCGCATCTTTCAGCCAAAACTATTTTACTCAAAAGCAACACTGCGATAAATTTCCGCCATTGGTAATTCAATCCCAACTGACTCTAGGGAGATAGAACCCTCTAAGCCGTTACAATCACTGAGCAACCAACCTTGAGTTTGCTTGCTATAGCGTTCAACAAAAGGTTCATTCTGCTCAACTAATAAATATTCGCTAAAACTAGGAATGGAGCGATATATGCGAAATTTATTTTGGCGATCGTAATCTGCGGTGGAAGGAGATAGGACTTCAACAATCACCACGGGATTTAAGACTTCATCTAAACGCTCACCATTCAGTTGCGGTTCACCATCAAAAACCATCACGTCTGGATATAATCCGCGTCGATATTCGGGAATCCATAGCCGCAAATCGCTGTTAATCGGCTCGAATTGAGTATCGCGTAGGACAGAGCTAAGATAGGTCAAAATATTCCGACCAATGCGGCTGTGTTTGAGAGTTCCTCCAGGCATGGGTACAATTTCTCCATCTCGATATTCGCTGCGTCCTTCTGCTTTTTCTTCGAGCGCGCGGTATTCATCCAAAGTGTAGCGGCGTTCGATGGTAGAAATCATAGGTCGTAAGCGATCGCATTGCTTGTAGAACAACAAGATTATTTTCTCACAGATTTAATTGTGAGGTGATGTCATAGTGCGAGTGTATTTACACCATTTATTGTAACTAGTACAGTACGGCGTAAATAAACCAACCATCTAAAATCCGGGAAAAGCCTGCAAAACAAGCATTCTTTCTTTTGCCTTTTGCCTTTTTACTTTTGCCTTCTTGTACTAGTTGAGTACTAACGTTGGAAAGGAGAGCGTTCGGGTATGTATTGATCGTGAGGGCAATTGAAAGTATGGAAAAGTACATTTCCTGTCTGTGCGTCTACTACCCTTGTCCATTTGGCATTTTTTTTGCAAAATGCTCTTTCACCCATACTTTTGGCTTCAAACTCAATGGTTCTGATCTCCCAAATCATGCGATCGGGTGAAATATCATCAGCTTTATTGCTTGTAGTGTATTCCACATAAGGCTTGAGTTCTGTATAAATTAGTCTTGATTTGGAACTGAGTTGGAGTTTACTTAGCAATTGCTCAAGCGAAACAAACTTGGATATTGGTAAATCTCTATTACTTTCCATCAGATAGGCAGGAAATTTGTATCCAGCTTGTACTGGCAGGTTTACTAGAAGTTGTAATGTCGCGATCGCAATAGAGACTAGAGTGCTAAGTTGCCAAATTCTCATAATTATTAATGCCTATGTATGTTACCTATACAAGACAG
The DNA here is from genome assembly GCA_034530935.1 of Aulosira sp. DedQUE10. Classification (GTDB taxonomy): domain Bacteria; phylum Cyanobacteriota; class Cyanobacteriia; order Cyanobacteriales; family Nostocaceae; genus Aulosira. The sequence continues at coordinate 45,270 of JAVRCF010000039.1, forward strand.
GGTAAAAGCCTCAGGAAGAAAACAGCAAAGGCGAGATCGTTTAACTAGACTTGTTTTTTGATGTGACACTCGTAGCTTCAGGATGATTGTTACCATTGATTTTTAATCTCAGTTAAATTGAGAATTCGCATTTTGAATTGTTTATGAAGCTACGCTCATACATGCTTATAGGGTTATTACTCAGTCTGCTCCTCAGTACTGTGCCCTTTTCTGGCAATCTCACTCATGCTGCAACACCAACAGCAGTAGCACCTGTATCTGGGCTTTCGCTCTCCCAAGGTGTGCAAAAAACGGTGTTGGGCAATGGCTTAACGGTACTTACTAAAGAAGTGCATACTGCGCCTGTAGTGAGTGTGCAGGTATGGTATAAAGTCGGCTCTCGCAATGAAGGTAAAGGAGAAAATGGCATCTCCCACCAATTAGAGCATTTGATGTTTAAAGGTACAAAAGAACGTCCGGTGCAGTTTGGGCGGTTATTTAATGCCTTAGGCAGTCAATCCAATGCCTTTACTAGCTACGACGAAACGGTCTACTTTGGCACAGTGCGGCGAGACAAACTAGAAGCACTGCTGACTTTAGAAGCCGATCGCATGGAAAATGCTTTAGTTGGGACTGAGCAACTAACAAGTGAAAAACGAGTAGTAATATCCGAGTTGCAAGGATATGAAAATTCACCAAGCTTTCGTTTGAGTAAAGCAGTTATGCAAGCTGCTTTCCCCAACCGTGCATACGGTCTATCTGTGGGAGGGACAAAGGCTGATGTTGAGCAATTTACAGTAGAGCAGGTACGCAATTATTACCAAAGATACTACAGCCCTGAAAATGCCACTTTGGTAATTACAGGAGATTTTACCACAGAACCGACGCTTAAAGCTGTTAAAGAAACTTTTGGTAAGGTGTCGCCACGACCAAAACAAAATACAGTATCGGATGAACAACAAAGGCTAGTGAATCGTGCTACTACTCCAGTTGCGGAAAAAGCACCCATTGTTTTGAAGCAACCAGGAAGTGCTTCATTGTTACAAGCGGTTTATCCCCTACCTGATATCAAACATCCTGATGTGCCAGCTATTGATGTGATGGATGCGATTCTCACAGGTGGACGTAGCTCTCGGCTATATCAGGCTTTGGTAGAATCTGGACTTGCTAGTTCAGTTAATGGTAGCGCTGCCGAACTTATAGAACCGGGTTGGTATGAAATTAATGCTACAGCGGCTCCAGGTAAAGAGTTAGCCAAAATTGCCGAAGTACTGCAACAATCTTTGGCGAAGCTGCAACAGCAACCAGTTACCACAGAAGAATTGAACCGCGCCAAGACGCAACTACAAGCTTCATTTATTCTGAGTAACCAAGACATCACCAGTCAAGCCAACCAACTGGGATATAACCAAACTATTGCTGGAGATTACCATTTTGTCGAAAAGTATTTAACCGCGATCGCAAAAGTTACTCCAGCAGAAGTGCAAAGGGTGGCAAAAACTTACCTCACTCCTGCTAAACAAACCATTGGTTTCTTTGAACCGACGCAAGCAGATGGTCAACAAGCGTCTGCTGGTGGTGGTTCTAGTCGCACTGTCGAAAACTTTAGCCCTGGTAAACCTGTAGATCCAGCAGAACTTGCTAAATACTTACCTCCTGCTACCTCTGCTACCAGCTCTAGCAAACAAGCGCTACCAGAAAAGTTTACCTTAGCAAATGGGTTGCAGGTTCTACTGTTACCTGACCACAGTGTTCCTACCATTAACCTCAGTGGACAAATTGCTGCTGGAAGTGTTTTTGATGGCAATCAAAAAGCTGGACTAGCGAATTTAACTGCGAGAAACTTAATGAATGGGACGAAAACTCAAAATGCTCTCACGCTGGCTAAAACTTTAGAAGATAGAGGGGCTGACTTAGAGTTTAGTGCCAGCCGTGAAGGAGTCAGCATTGGCGGTCAGGGGCTATCAGCAAATCTGCCAATATTAATTCAAACTTTGGGAGATGTGGTACAAAATGCGACATTCCCCGCCGACCAGTTGGAACTAACACGTCAACGGGCACTAACGAGTCTAAAAGTGCAACTTGATGACCCCGGAACATTGGGAAGAAGAGTATTCCAGCAGGTAATTTACCCAGAAAATCATCCGTTCCACAGCTTTCCCACAGCTGAGACTTTAAAGAGTATTACTCGTGATGATGCGCTGCGCTTTTACCAAGAACATTACCGACCGGATACCACACTGATCGCACTCGTGGGTGATTTTAACCCAACTCAGGTGAAAGCGTTGCTCAATAAAACTTTTGGTAAATGGCAAGCCAAGGGTAAGCCGCCAACTCTTAACTTACCCAACGTACAGTTACCTCCAACTTCGACACGCCTAAACAAGGTAATTCCTGGCAAAACCGAGTCTGTTACTTATATCGGTTACAACAGTATCTCGCGTAAAGACCCGCGTTACTACGCAGCCACGGTACTGAATCAGATTTTAGGTGGTGATACCTTATCTAGCCGCTTAGGTACAGAAGTGCGCGATCGCCAAGGTTTAACCTATGGTATTTACAGCGTATTCAGTGCGGGAATTAATCCCGGCCCCTTCTTAATCCAAATGCAGACAGATCCCAAAGATGCCGATAAAGCGATCGCCAGCACCCTAGCTTTACTCAAACAGGTGCAGCAGCAAGGCGTGACTGAGGCAGAATTGAATACTGCCAAACGCTCAATTTCCAACAGCTACCCCGTGGATTTAGCCAATCCCAGCGATGTAGCATCTATTATTTTGAGCAATGCCGTCTACGGGCTTTCATCGGCAGAAATTCGCGAGTATCCTCAGCGCATTGAGTCAGTAAAAATGTCAGAAGTGCAGGAAGTAATTAAGGAGCTGATTAAACCAGAGAATGTAGTGATTGTGACAGCAGGTTCTCCAGCTACCGTGTCCCAAGGCAAGTAATTATTTGAGATGTAGGGTGGGTAATGCCCATCCTACTACTGCATAAGTTGAAAAAAGAGCGATCGCCCAGTCTTAAGAACGTTTGTCTTTTAATTGGCTTGCTTTTTGTAACACACTAGCTTGAAAATATAGGCTAGTACCGCAAGGCGGAAGTCAAAAGTCAAAAGTCAAAAAAATAGTAAATCAATATTTAACAAAACATAAGTGATACAAGTATTTAATCAGGTTTTGCTGGGAGTAGTTATTGTTAGTACTACTGTCGCAGCAATCAACATATCAGGTGTATCTGCCCAGAATAAAGCGAAATGCATCAGCCAAATTACTGGGAAAGCAGGCAATATATTCTCAGGAGAATGCATACCTAATGGACTTTGGATAAACTCCAGCTATGGCATAGAGTATGCCCGATTAATGCGTATCGCTATCAAAGCGGCTGCAAATAAAGATGATTACAATACAGCATTTATTAATTTTTCTAGGGCACAAACTATATCAGGCGTAACAGATTCAGAAGTACGTCGTGGGCTATTAGGCGCAATTTTGGCGAAATCGCTGCAAAAAAATCCTGTGCAGGGCTATTTTCCTTCAAGAATTTGGCTATTAGTTACTGGTGAATTTAGTGAAGGGGGCTAATAATCAATTCAAAATTCAAAACATCGAGAAATTAATAATATCTAAACCAGCGATTAATTAATGGGACTTAGACAAAAAACACCGATAAAATAACCTCAAACGCATATACCACAAGACTTTGACATCATTTTGATTTGTTTGTTGATATATATGGGTTTCAGGCATTTTTATGTATTTGATGTATTTCCCTTTCCCTGCAAAGGTTTGAGGCTTGTTTTGACCTCAAAAAGGTTTAAGTCCCGTTAATCAAAAATGAAAATATTGCTAGGGTGGGCACTACTGGATCTTTGATTCAAAGCCTGATGATAACTGGTGCCCACCCTAGGGTTGACTTTTGACTTTTGACTTTTGCGGAAAGTCTGATCGGAGGAAACCTCCGATCAGACTTTCCAAGACGACTTCCACCTTGCGGTACTAGCCCCTATAAATTTGGAATTTGCCAATTAATCTCTGGCTTACCAAAGGAATGCAACGCTAAATTAATAGCTGAGAAAGGTTTGCTACCAAAAAAGCCATTGCGCGCAGAAAGAGGTGAAGGGTGTGCTGATTGAATCACTGTATGTCGCGTTGTATCTATTAATTTCAGCTTTTTTTGGGCATATCCGCCCCACAACACAAACACAACTGGATCTATCTTTTGGTTGACTTTGCTAATCACTGCATCTGTGAAAGTTTCCCAACCCTGATTTTTGTGAGAATTTGGTGTATGTGCCCTTACAGTTAGTACTGCATTCAGCATCAAAATGCCTTGTTTAGCCCATGATACTAAATATCCATTATTTGGAATATTAAACCCCACATCATCTTTGAGTTCTTTAAAAATATTGATTAGCGATGGCGGTGGCTTGATACCAGGTTGTACAGAAAAGCATAATCCATGTGCCTGGTTTTTGTCGTGGTAAGGATCTTGACCAAGTAACAAAACATTTACGTTATCATAAGGTGTCAATTCAAAAGCTGAAAAAATATTGTCCTCTGGTGGGTAGATAGTATGAGATTGGCTTTCCGCTAATAAAAAATTTTGCAGCTTACTGAAATATGGTTTATCAAACTCTTCAGATAGTACTGCTTGCCAAGAAGGTGACAATTTGATATGTGTCACAATTTTTGCTTTTACTTAAGTAAGTCAACTTGAATTATATAGGAATCTGGTTTTATTCTTAAATTTACTTGCGTGCAGTCCTATCCCTACTATTCTTTTTTTAGCTGCGCTTAGTGAAGCACGGCGTAAAGAGAAAACAATTTTAAATTTTGTTGGTTGCTTATCTATAAAATTTAGCCAAAGTGCATTAAAGTTTACCTATCTTCATACAGCGATCGCATTATTTTCATACGATGTTTATGTAATTTCCACATATAGTTGTTAGACTGTATTGAAGCAAACATTGTGTTTGCTCCTCACACCATACCGTTACCCTCTTGTTGTCAATGGCAAGGGGGTTTTTCTATCTTCATGATCGGGTAAACGAGTTATATCATGCCTGATTAGTGCTGATTCCTGCATCTGTGCAAAAATCGGAAAACTATTTCTCCTCCTTTCTATTTCAGTTAAGGATTACAATACATACATTGCTCAGGGTCGGCAAACTCTCTACCGTCAGGGAATAATTTTTCTTGACTGAAACCGCATTTTTGACATTGATAAACAACAGAAAGCAGCAAATTTGTGGGTGTAGTGCAAATTGTACAAGGTAATCCTTTGACTCGTTCTGTAACCTCAAATCCAGGTGCACAACATTGTGGACATTGACTTTTAATTTTTTTTAATAAGTCATGGGTAGCTTTGGCAATGTTTTTCATCCGCGTGGGGTTATAAAATGCACGCATATCGGTTTCAAGATGTGCTGTACCATCGGGTGAATTATTTAATGCCCAATTAACAGCTTCTAAAAGTTTTTCTTTAGTAGTAATACCTTTAATAATCTCATTACTATCTTTGGCTGATGGCTGACAACTAACAACTAATCCATGTTCAGGAAAACCAACTTTGAGTGCAAAATCATACGCTGCTGGAAAATTCTCTACTATCTGATGATTAAAATTAGTTTCTAACGATAATTCTTCGCCGACAATTTCTAAGTCGTATTCTTTATCTAATAAAATGACAATTTCTCGATTAGAGTAAATATAACGTAAAGAAGGATGAGGTGCAAAGCTACCTTCACTAGCGATCGCTAAAGTTGCATCTGTTAACTCTAGTGCTTTTGTTGCTTTCAATCTAGCCGCTGCAATTTGAGTTCCTGGACGTTTTATCTCTCTAGTAAATGTACCGAAAATATCAGTATTAAAATTTGGGGGTACTATAACTTGAATACTTAAATCTTGCTCCAAGATGGGGGCAATAGCTTTCTCCTTTTGATGCATTGTCGCCAGTATTGCCACACGCTTATGAAATAATTGCTGATTATTCATCGTGGGTTTACCTCATGTAATTTCGCCAAGGTTAGTTTGTTTTATAAAATAAACTAACCTTGCCAAAATTGAAAACTACTAACCTTGTTCCTGTACAACCTGCCCTACTTCTGCCGCTAGCTTTTCTTGATCGCGCTTGCGTTTTTTAGCATAAAGCTGAATAGTTACTGCCATTAAAATAATAGAGGCAAAAATAACCCAGACGGTGATATCAGTAGGTAGATTATTTTTGAACACAGCTAGTAAAACAATCACCATCAACATAACTGTAGGTGCTTCATTTAAAGCACGTAACTGTTGACTATTCCAACGACATTCATCTACTGCTAATTTTTTCATGAGGCGAGAACAGTAATGATGATAGCCAATTAAAAGGGCAACAAACAACAATTTGATATGTAACCAACCCTCTTTTAAAACATCCGGTTCAGTACTAAGTAAACCAATTGCCATTGCTACCGTTACTATCATTCCTGGGGTAGTGATGATACTGTAGAGGCGTTTTTCCATAATCTGATACTGATTTTTCAGTATCGTGCGTGCTGGTTCTGGTTCTTGGTTTGCTTCAACGTGATAGATAAAAAGACGCACTAGGTAAAACAACCCAGCAAACCAAACTACAAAGCCAATAATATGAAAAGCTTTAAACCAAGAATAAGCCATGAATTATAACCTGCCTTTCTCAAGTTGTTGTAGAGTAGCCATCGCCTGAATGGCCGCAAGCACTCCCTTTATCAGGTTACGGTAAAACCTTATGCGACGGCTGATTGCTCGTGACCAGAATCGATTAAGAAGTGTAACGCATTCGCCACAGATAAATCTGGGGGCTTCTAGCAGAGAAAGAGAAATAGGGTGTTGTTTCCTGTGCGGCAACACCCTATTTTTAGCCTAAGTTGAGCAATTACAAAATATTGTTGCAATTTTCGGAATCAGAGCAAGATGCAGTGATGAATTGAATACATTATTGCTGCATATCTAGCCAAGAGTTATGCGAACCCAAACTATATTCCTTGCTGTTGTGGCAGTATGGATTACTGTTTCAACATCTTTACCTGTTAATTTGACGATGATGTTTGCTGTTGCACCAGCATTGGCGCAAACCCCGAATCAGCAAAAAGCAGCAGCAGATAAATTACTCAAGCAAGGGTATGAGAAATTTTATATTAGTCAATTTGATGCTGCTATCCAGTATTGGCAACAGGCATTGACAATCTATAAAGATATCAAAGAACTTTACGGTCAGGGAGCCGCGTTAGACAGTCTAGGACGTGCTTACAACGAGTTAGGGGACTACACCAAAGCAATTGTATATCTGCAACAAGCATTGGTGATCGCTCAAGAAATCGGTGCTAAACAAGGAGAGTCAGCAACTTTAGGCAATATAGGCAATGCTTACCATGCTTTGGGCGACTACATCAAAGCCATAGATTATCAACACCAGAGTTTAGCGATCGCTCAAGAAATTAAAGACCGCAAAGGTGAGGGGCAAGCTTTAGGAAATTTAGGTAACAATTACTTTAGTTTGGGTCAATATATCAAAGCACGGGATTACTATCAGCAGAGTTTAGCGATCGCTCGTGCTGTTAACGATCACATCACCCAAGGGAATTTACTAGGAAATCTGGGGGAGACTTATCGCCAATTGGGTGATTTTTCCCAAGCGATTGACTACCAACAGCAATCTTTAGCCAATGCGAGAAAAATCAATAATCGTTCTGGTGAAGCCGCAGCACTGGGTGGTATTGGCAATGCTTACTATGCTTTGGCAGAATATGCTAAAGCAATTGATTATCATCAGCAGAGTTTGACCATTGCCCTGGCAATCAAAGACCGTGAACGCGAAGGTAAAGCTTTAGGAAATTTGGGTAATGCTTACAGTGGATTAGGTGACTATGCCAAAGCTATTGATTATCAACGACAGTGGTTAATTGTCGCCCGTACGATTAAAGACCGCCAAAGTGAAGGAGCCGCTTTTGTAAATCTGGGAAATATCTACGATACTCTGGGAGAATATGCTAAAGCTGTGGAATCTTACGAACAAAGTTTAGCGATCGCCCGTGCTATCAAAGACCGTCAAAACGAAGGCTCGGCGTTAGGAAATTTAGGCATTACTTACCGCAACTTAGGAGAATACACAAAAGCAATTGAGTACCATCAACAGCAGTTGGCAATTGCACGAGAAATCCAAGACCCCCAAGGTCAAATGCTAGCGCTGGCTAGTTTGGGAAATGGTACTGCGTCTATGGGTGACTACACCAAAGCTATTAATTACTATCAACAGAGTTTAGCGATCGCTGGCCAAATTCAAGACCGCAGTGGCGAAGCACTCGGATTAGGAAGCTTGGCAATTGCTTACCTTTACCAAGGAGATTATCCCAAAACGATTGACTATACACAACAAACTTTAGTGATCGCCCGTCAACTTCAAGAACGCCAAACTGAAGGAGAGGCGCTTCACAATTTAGGATTTGCTTTCTATAAATCAGGTAATTTGCCGCAAGCAGAAAGTTACTTCCTAGCAGCAATCAAAGTTTGGGAATCTCAGCGTTCTCGATTAGGAAAGAAGAATGATGCTTTCAAAATATCCAGTTTTGAGGGGCAGTTTCATACTTACCATTGGTTACAAAAAGTCTTAATTAATCAAAATAAATCTGATACTGCATTAGAAATTGCTGAACGTGGTAGAGCCAGAGCTTTTGTTGATTTATTAGCTGCTAAATTATCCCCAACGGAAGTTGCTTCACTACCATCACCAAATTTAGAGCAAATTAAACAAATTGCTCAAACCCACCAAGCAACACTAGTTCAATATTCAATTATTTATGATGAGTTATTAATTCAAGGTAAACCCCAAGCTAAGGAATCAGAACTATATATCTGGGTAGTAAAACCTACAGGTGCAGTCACTTTTCGCAAAGTTGACCTCAAAACTTTAGCAGAGAAAGAAAAAACTAGTCTGGTAGCGATCGCTAAGAAAATTTTGACAACAAATCCAGGATTATGGAGTAAATCTTTAAAAGCACTCCATCAAATTCTCATTCAACCTATTGCCGATCAACTACCAACTAATCCCCAAGACCGCGTAATTTTTATCCCTCAAAGTGCTTTATTCTTAGTTCCCTTCCCGGCTTTACAAGATGCAAATGGCCAATACTTGATTGAAAAACACACAATCCTCACTTCTCCCTCAATTCAAGTTTTGGCATTGACGCAGCAGCAAAAGCAAAAAGTGAAACAAGCTGCCCTCAACGAAGCGCTAGTTGTGGGTAATCCTACTATGCCCAAGGTTTCGCCCGCCATTGGACAACCACCAGAGCAATTACCGCCCTTACCTGCTGCAGAAGAAGAAGCAAAAGCGATCGCACCCTTGTTGCAAACTCAAGCCCTCATCGGTAATAAAGCTACCAAAGCAGCAATCTTACCACTGCTGCCAAAAGCCAGAATTATTCATTTAGCAACACATGGGATATTTGATGAAATTCGTGGATTAGGAAGTGCAGTCGCTTTAGCACCATCTGGTCAAGATAACGGCTTACTCACCGCTGAAGAAATTCTTGAAGGTGTGAAACTTAATGCTGAGTTAGTTGTATTAAGTGCCTGCAAAACAGGCAGAGGAAGAATCACAGGTGATGGTATTATTGGGCTTTCTCGTTCTTTAATTAGTGCCGGAACACCAAGCGTCATCATTACTTTATGGGATGTAGATGATGAAGCTACAGCATCTTTAATGACGGAGTTTTATCAAAATCTACAGCAAAATCCAGATAAAGCCGTAGCCCTAAGAACTGCAATGTTAAATAAAGTAAAACAAAGACTCAACCCTATATATTGGGCAGCATTCACCCTCGTTGGGGAAGCAGAGTAAAAACTTATATTAATTTAGAATTCAAAATTCAAAGTTAAGTAAATTCAGATGCAATCTGGGTTTTAAGGTTTGCATCTGTCGCATTCTTTTTTTAATAAATGGTTTTTCAGGTTAAGAAATTATTAAAACTGATGATAATTGACGATTACATCCAAGAGATGATGGCTCAAAAACAGATTCCGGGACTCTCTATGGCGGTGGTGCGGGAGGGTGAACCTGTTTTGGTTAAAGGCTATGGGTTGGCGAATGTGGAACACTCGGTGTCAGCAAGCGAACACACTGTTTTTGAAATTGCTTCTGTCGGTAAAACTTTCACAGCTACAGCCACAATAATGTTGGTAGAGGAAGGTGTGATTTCGCTAGACGATGCGATCGCAAATTATCTCGATTATCTACCCCTAGCTTGGCAAAGTGTGACAATCAAGCAAATTTTATCTCATCAGTCAGGGATTCCTAACTATACGGATGCACCAAACTACTGGGAAATTACCCGTCTCGATTTATCTAAAGCGGAAATTTTGGCTCTAGTTAATCATTTACCCCTGAAGTTCCCACCGGGTGAGTTTAGCACCTATGACAATACAGGCTACTATCTATTGGGCTTGATGCTAGAAAAGGTCACAGGAAAATCCTATGGAGATTTGTTGAGCGATCGCATTTTTGCTCCGTTAGGAATGAATGCAACTGTCATGAATCATCCTAGAGATATTGTGCCACACCGGGCCGCTGGCTATCGCTTAATAAACGGCAAGCTGGTTAATAAACCTTACTACAGCCCATCTGTTACCTATTCAGCCGGAGGTCAACTCTCTAGTGTGGCAGATTTGGTGAAGTGGGAACAAGCGCTGTGTGGTGCAACTCTGCTTCCGCAATCAACCCTAGATTTAATGTGGACTCCCCATCTTCCAAATCAAGATAATGATTGGGAAAAGCTCAGATATGTTGCAGGCTTAGGTTGGTGGGTATTAAATTATGGTAGCCGTCGAGTAGTTAGTCACAACGGCTCTATTTTAGGCTTTGCAAGTAATATCACCCGTTTTATTGATGACAAAATTACAGTAATTTTGTTGTGCAATTTAGAGCAAATTTCTCGACCAGATGCGATCGCAAAAGAAATCGCCGGATACTATTGCTCAGAATTGACTACACTTAAGCTTCAGCCGCCATTGTCTTGAAATGGGTAATGGGTAATGGGGAAGTTGGGAAGAAATAACAAATGACAAAGCGCAAAGTCTGAGCGGAGGTTTCCTCCGCTCAGAACTTTGTAAGAATGACAAATAACAAATGACAAATTATTTAGATTCAGCACGACGCATAAAGGGTAAAAGGTCTTCTAGAATCGTTTCATGGTAATGTTCTTGTGGGTAATGACCAACATTATTAAGTGTTACTATTTCTGCATTTGAAACAGAATTGACAAAATTTTGTGCCATCTCTACAGGTAACCAAGGGTCAATCACACCCCATTGCACTAAAATTGGTTGTTGCCATTGTTTAAAACCAGATTCAATTTCTGTCATGGCTGAGTCTAGTTGCAAATTGCGAATAGTGGCTAAAAGACTACGCCCAGGTGCAGAACTTTTCAAAAATGGTCGGCGATAAACATCTAAATCTTTATCTCCTATGATGTAACGACTACCACCTTCTAAGGTGCGATCAACTAAAAGGGGGTCTTGGGTCATCATTTCACCTGCTAAAGGTAAACCCATTTGTTTAATTTTCCAAGGTAATTTTGCAGCCGTTGAAATAGGTGTATTTAAAATAGCTAAGTTAGCAATTTGTTCTGGATGACGCAAGGCATATTGTAGCCCTACAGAACCTAAAAAACCTTGCACAACTAACGAGAAGTGTTCAAGTTCAAGGGCTTGAATAAATCCTTCTAAAGCTGTAATAAAAGCCTCAGGAGTGTAAGCGAAATCTCTTTTTTCTGGTGTAGCAGAAAAGCCATAACCGATCCAATCTGGGGCGATCGCTCTTGTTCCCTGGTTGGCTAAAGCAGGCAAGATATTGCGCCAACTGTAACTTTGTGAGACTATACCGTGTAGCAATACTACAGGCAGTAAGTCAGTTCTACCAATTGGTGAAGCTTCGCGATAGAACCACTCTAATGAATTTACGGTTATTTTATGTTCTGTTATTGACACGCTAGGTTCCTATTAACTAAATTTTTTATGTGTGATTAGTCATTAGTCATTTGTTAATCTTGTTTTACTATTGACTATTGACAAAAAATCGATTTTGGCATTAAATGCCCAAAGCTCTTAATGCCGAGGTAAACGAGATAAAAAGAATATTTTTATTGAGAATTGATAGGAATAATCATCTCACGAATTGCATAAGCTGTGGCGGGTGCTAGTAAAACGCCGTTGCGATAGTGCCCGGTGGCTAAAAGGACATTACTAAACCCTGGTAACTTACCAATAACCGGGGCTGGGCGGCCTTCGGGGCGGGGGCGTAAACCTGACCAAGTGCGGATAATAGTTGCTGTGGCTAATTCTGGGCAAAAGGCGATCGCTTGTTGTCTGACAGACTCTAGTAGTTCTTGATTGGGTGGAATCTCATTGCCATTGCTAGGAAATTCTACGGTTGCACCGATCCAATAGTCGCCACAACCCACAGGGACAATATGCACATCATTACCTGTAATTGCCGGTTGGAAGGCAGGATTTCCTAATGGATGCCCTAAGCTGACTTGTAATGCTTGCCCCAATACAGGGCGGATATCAATTTTCTGATTTAATTGGGCCGTTAAGGGAGTTGAACCCAGCCCGGCGGCGACGACAAACCAGTCAGCGGTAATTGTTCCGGCTGTGGTTTCTAATTGGTGGCAAAATTGTGGTGAGGATTGGGCACTTAAAACAGTCACGCCAAATTTGCAGGTAACGCCATTGTGTTGGGCAGCCTCAACTAAAGCTAACGTCAGGGCTGTGGGGTCGAGTTGGCGGTCTTGAGGAGAATAGACAGCGCCGATAATTTTTTCGTTATCTATCTGAGGGCAGAGATTTTGCAGTTTAGCCTTGTCCCAGATTTCTAATTGCCAACCTTGGGAGTGGCGAATTTCTAACAGCTTTTCCCTGTCTGCTAAATTTTCTTCTTCTAAGCAAAGACTGAGGATTCCCTGGCGGTTGAAGGGGATTTTTCGCCCTGTAATCGCTTCTAGTTCCGGAATTAGGGTTTCATAGCGTTGAATGCTAGTTTGTCGGATCTGCCAAGCCTTACCCTTGATTTTTTGGCTAATCACACCCATCAAAACACCGAGTGCAGCCCCGGTGGAAGCTTGTGCAGGTGGCTTACTATCCAGAACAGTGATATTTAGACCTTTAACTTGACTTAGTTCATAGGCGATCGCTGCCCCAACTACACCACATCCGATAATAACTACATGACTCATGACTTTATCCAAAAGTTAGGAGTTAGAAATTTTTGATTCCTAACTCATAACCTAGCACTCAGCACTCACGGCTCAGCACTCATGACTCAGCACTCATGACTCAACTTGCGCTTGTCTCAGGAAGCAGATCGAGGAATTTATCAATGTCTGCAACAGCCGCTTGGGAGTTATTCAAGGCAAGCTGAGTATTGCCTGATGTAGCAGCTTGGTCGATTTTAACCAGGTGGTTAAAGAAATCACGCGCTATTTGGCGTGCTGCGGATTGTTGCTTGGGTAAAAGGTTAGGAATCACGTAATTGATGTTCAGCCTAGCTTCTGTTATGGGGCCATGTATAAAATTATCTACATTTATCCAGTCTTTTTGTTGAATCAAGTTTTTCAGTTCTTCTGAGCGATCGCGCACAGCCTGAATTTCTGGAACATATACCTGGATTTTCGTCAGTTGATCTGTCGTGTACGTAGGAGGTGCTACAGAAACACTAGGACCACCACAACTGATGAGTAATGTTGCCAAGAATACTAAAATCAATGACAAAAGAGAGCGTTGACGCGACATATACTGAAATAATTTGCTGTTTATTTGCCGACTAACAGTGTAATTTTAGATCGCTTGTGTCAGATATAGTTCTCACCAGAAAAGGATTTTCGGACAAATTTTTAATACAAGCTTTTTATTTTCTAAAAATAGGCGATTGACTGTTTAATTTTTACTGATTTTAAGTATAATTACTCACTATAACTTGATTTGCACACAAATTACAATGAGCAGTTTTTGGCAGCTTTTGTTAACAATGATTGTGAGGAAAACATCATGTAGAGTTGCGAAACACTAAAAGACCTTGATAAGCTGAAACACTAACATAATGAGCCTTCTGGAGGTTTTCTGTCGTCACATTTCCCCTACGCCGATGCAATATTAGGAGTGTTTTTTCGTGAACGCAGCTGAACAGGCAACTAACCTTGAACTCGCCAGCAACATTGCTACGGTAGTTAATTTGTTTAAATTTGAGTTTCCTGATGCCAAATCGGATCTCAAACCTTGGAAGAACGATCCACAAACGCGGGAGTTAGTCGATCCAGACTCAATAGACATTGGCTTTCACTTTCCTGGGATCAGCAAATCCTGGCGCAGCCGCAGCATTTTGATTCAAATCCGATTTTATCAAGACCCGGTAAATAATTCGCGTCGTGCGATCGGTGTAGAAGTCGCTGCATTTGATCATCGCGGCGAAGCGTGGCGACTTTCGACAATAGAAAGCTGGAGTATTGTTGGTGCGTCTCTACCCTCCCCTCACATCGAAGACAAGCTAAAACAAATTTGCCGTCAAATCCTAGATATATTTAATAAACCAACAGATTAAACTTAATTGCAAGCGGTGAATTCTTTATATGTATTTTATCCGTCTAGAATGGTTAATAAAAGACACGTTTTACCGCCATCAGCGAATGTCAAAAAATAATTTATCCAATATACGTAGATTGCGTTAAAAAATTGTAACGCACCATAGTGATGTCATCGGCAGTAAGTTGGTAAAATTAAGTTGACAAAATGGCTTTCTTAAGCCAGAATCCTTGCTAGATTTGCCAAATACCATTTGCACTAGTTCATTCGTTAATTGTATAGCTTACTAATTAACGTACAAAAAATATATATAGGACTATGATTTGATTTGTGAAAAAATTTAAGTACCTGTAGGGGAGCCAGTGCGTTGCGGAGGTTTCCGACGCTCGATGACTCGCTCTAAGCGCAGCTATGCCGTAGGCTTTACGCTGCGCTATCCGTTGTAGCAACTGGCGTTGTGTTATTGGCGAGAGTACGGCACCAAAGCCTCGGATGGTGCGTTAGCCAGAGGCATAACGCAACGGCAATAAAGCGGGAGGAACATCCACACCGCTTTTTGCCTCCCCTACGTATATTTCAAAAATCAAGTATGAATCCTATAGATACTTTTGTCTCGGATTGAAACCCAAGATTTCTCAATACTCATGGTGGTGTTGTTAGCCAAAGAGATATTCAGAACTTCTTAGTCCGACGGCTGCATAAACTAAAAGACATTTTATTTGCATAATCTAAAACTAACTTACTTGTGGTATGGGTAAAATCCTTTCCTATTACGCAACTTCAAGGCAATTATTTTAGTACAGAGAATCCATTATTACTTAATTAAACAACAATGTCTTTAATATCAAAACAACATAGAACTAAGTTAAAAAATAAATTTAATTTGCAGTTTATTTATTTATATCTTAGTGTATTCTTTTTGACTATTATCCTAATGCTTTCTTATATAAATGCTCCTAGAATTCCGCTTCTCGGATTTCATGGCATTGTTGATCTGAATCATCCTAACCTTGGCATAATTCAGAATCCAATAGCTCAAAAAATGTCTTATACAATGCAAGATTTAGAGAAATTTTTAGAGTACTTAGCTCGGAATAATTACTGGTTTTTATCAACTCAAGACTTGTATGATTTCTTTATCGACCGCAACAGATATATTCCCCAAGAATATATAGGTAAAAAGCCAATAATGTTGAGTTTTGATGATAGCTATAAAACAGTTTATTCTAATATTATTCCGGTTTTAGAAAGATTAGAAAAAGAATTTAATCAAAAGATAAAAATAGTTTTATTTGTAAATCCAGGTACTTTAGCTAAACCAGGTCATCCATCTACAACATATTTGAGTTGTGAGGATTTAAGAATAGGATTTGAAAAGGGATTTTATGATATTGAATCTCATGGACTGAACCACAAAGACTTAGTTAAAATCACTGTGAAAGATTTAAATCAAGAGCTTGCCCAATCTCAAATTAAACTCAGAAAATGTATGGCAGGATTAGCTCCAGCGCAAGAGATTGCTAGGCATATTGCATATCCCTATGGTTCTATGAATCACCAGGTAGAAACCTATGCTGCTAAATATTACCAATCAGGTTATCTGTATAACAGCACAATTTTGCGGTTCCGTTGGTTGCAAGATAAATATCGGATTTCACGCCTCACAGTAAATCGAGCAAAATCACCTGAACGATTAATCCGGATGGCTACTCGCTCTTTTACTATCTCTCAACACTAGATAAAATTTACCGCCGATAAACGTTGATAGAGGAATTCTCAATCATTGGTGAAAAAGAAGAATAATTACAAATATTTTCACAAATAATTGATGCCTGTTATACTAAATTCCCTGATATTCAGGAAATCCCATTGGCTCAGGAAAATAACATTATTACTACCATAAATTCAAAACGCGTTGATGCTTTAGATGCATTAAGAGGATTCGCAATCTTAGCGATGGTCTTTTCCGGCACAATCCGATATAAAATTTTGCCAGCTTGGATGTATCATGCTCAAGAGCCACCCCCAACTCATGGCTTTAATCCTCAAATTGCTGGCTTAACTTGGGTAGATGTAGTATTTCCCTTATTCTTATTTGCAATGGGTGCTGCTATACCGCTAGCACTATCACGCCGTATTGCTCAAGGTTGGAGTATTTCAAGAATTATTTTGTATATTTTGAAGCGAGGCTTAATGCTAGGGGCCTTTGCGATTATTCTGCAACATCTCCGTCCCTTCACCATCAATCAAAACCCAACTATAACAACATGGTATCTATCACTTATAGGTTTTGTATTGCTGTTCTTAATATTTGGGAATTGGTCTATTTTAGGGAGGTGGAGTAAATATGGCTTTTGGCTAAATATAGCCGGATTAATCGCTACTATCGCTATAATTTCCCAACTGCAATATGGTGGTAAAGGATTTTTACTTGAGCGCAGTGACATCATCTTAATCGTGCTAGCAAATATGGCTGTTTTTGGTTCGCTAGCTTGGTTATTCACACGCTCTAATTTGCTTTTACGTTTAGGACTACTTGGCTATTTAATCGCTTTTCAATTATCCGCCAACGCTGATGGCTGGGTAAAAAAATTGTGGACAGCTTCATCTGTGCAAATTTTTGGACATGACTTCAATTTCTCTTGGATTTTTCAATTTTATTATTTGAAGTACTTGTTCATTGTCATTCCTGGAACTATTGTCGGTGAGTTGATATTAAACTGGATACAAAAACCTACTAAATCTGAAGAAATATCAGCAACTCAGCAGCTTTTAGGCTCTCGCTATAGACAGCGTTTATGGTTGATGATTGTATCCATGCTGATGATTTGCTTAGTATTGGTAGTAGGATTGCAAGCTCGTTGGATTTGGCAAACACCTCTAGTAAGTTCTGCGATTTGTGCTGCAAGCTGGTTATTATTTGTCCAACCAGAAACCGATATAGACTATCTGCTCAAGCAATTTTATCAGTGGGGAGTTTACTGGATGTTACTGGGCTTATTTTTTGAGCCTTTTCAGGGCGGAATTCATAAAGATCCTTCTACCTATAGCTATTATTTTGTGACTACTGCGATCGCAATTTTTTTATTGATTATTTTTACCATAGTAATTGATATTTTTGGGCATAAAAGATGGCTGCAACTTTTAATTGACAACGGACGTAATCCGATGATTGCTTATGTAGCTTTTGCCAATCTTCTTTGGCCAGTATTACAAGTTACGGGAATAGAAGATTGGATTATTGCAAATACAACAACACCTTTTATGGGAGTAATTAAAGGAATTATCTATACTCTACCAATTGCTCTGTTAACGAGTTTCTGCACTCGTCAAAAGCTTTTTTGGAAAACTTAAGGTCAACTAAGCCTGGATTTGTTCTTGCAGCATCCTTCGGAAATTACGTTTAGTTTGAGTTTCTCCCTGAGTTTTGCATTGTGCTAAAAAATCGTACACCATTGATTTAGTTAATATCGGAAATGTTGCGCTAGTCGCTGATTCTTGATATTCACCTTGTACCAACGAATAAATAGTTAATTTTGTACCGTTATAGCGCCAAAATTCAGTAACTTTCATTTCCTGATAAAGTTGTTTTTTATTAATATCTGTATGAGTTATATCTACTTCTAAAATCAAATCAGGAGGTGGATCTACTGTTAAGTCTACTATTTTCCCCCTTACAGCAAGCTCATTTTGAATGTAGTAGCATTTATCTGGTTCTGCACCAATTTTTGAATTTGGTATTTTTAATGTTGTAGAAGCCATGCTTTTGATATTGAGATTGAGTTCCTCTGTCAAAAGGTGAATCAACATCCCAATATTTTCACTACCAGTTTCATGTTCTTCTAAAGGGGTCATAATCTCTAACATCCCCTGATAATATATGAGTCGGGCTGCTCGGTTATCGCCCAAAGCATCAAGAATTTGCTCGTAAGCCCGCCAAGTAATGTTATGAAGCGTGACGCGCTTTTCTGCAAGTGGTTTTTCTCTAGGAGTGCTATTTATCGCTTCGCTGGTAGTAACCATTTCACTCTCCTAAGTTTGTTGACTATGAAGGTGAGCTATGCCCACCTTAATTAAAATCTAACAATTAAAATGTCACAACACTCCGAATTGATTCACCTTTGTGCATCAATTCAAATGCATCATTAATCTGCTCAATTGGCATGACATGAGTAATCAAATCATCTATATTTATCTTGCCATCCATATACCAATCAACTATTTTTGGCACGTCTGTACGTCCCCTAGCGCCACCGAATGCGGAACCTTTCCAAACACGTCCAGTTACTAGTTGAAACGGACGAGTCTTAATTTCTTGTCCTGCACCGGCGACACCAATAATTACACTCACGCCCCAACCTTTATGGCAGCATTCTAATGCTTGGCGCATGACATTGACATTACCAATACATTCAAAGGTGTAATCAGCACCGCCTTTGGTTAAGTCAACTAAGTAAGGAACTAAATCACCCTCAACTTCTTTGGGATTAACAAAGTGCGTCATGCCAAATTTTTCTGCTAAAGCGCGTTTTTTGGGATTCAAATCTACCCCAACAATCATATCGGCTCCTACCAACCGCGCCCCTTGGATAACATTTAAGCCAATACCGCCTAAGCCGAAAACTATTACCTTTGCGCCTGGTTCTACTTTGGCTGTATAAATAACTGCGCCAATTCCTGTGGTGACACCGCAGCCAATATAACAAACCTTATCAAATGGCGCATCCTCACGAATTTTAGCTACAGCGATCTCTGGCAACACTGTATAGTTAGCAAATGTGGATGTGCCCATGTAGTGGTGAATCATTTCTCCACCAATAGTAAAGCGACTCGTACCATCCGGCATAACGCCGCGTCCTTGGGTGGTGCGAATAGCTTGACAGAGATTTGTTTTCAGGCTGAGACAATATTCACACTGGCGACATTCTGGGGTATAGAGGGGAATTACGCGATCGCCTGGTTTTACACTCTTTACACCAGCACCCACCTCTACCACTACACCTGCGCCTTCATGTCCTAATATGGCGGGAAACAAACCTTCAGGATCGTCACCAGAAAGGGTGTAAGCATCGGTATGGCAAACGCCACTAGCTTTAATCTCAACTAATACTTCAAGAGCTTGTGGCCCTGATAATTGAACGGTTTCAATAGTTAACGGCTTACCCGCGCCGTAAGCGACTGCTGCTTTAACTTCCAAACGTCAGATCTCCTGTATGCAAGTTGCCTTAATGGGCTGATCTGAGTTTACAGAAAATCGGCGGCAAAGGGGTAGGGGTTGGGATTGGGGATTGGGTGACAAAAAAGAAATAACTTTTGACTCTTGACTCTTGACTCTTGACAAATAAGAAACAAATTATAAAAATATCGTAACTTTGTTAAAATGTCATTCTCTAGTTAGATTAATTAAAGGTGGAAATAGCTGTTTGAGTAACGACGTAAACTTTGTGCTAGCAGTGATCCCCTCATAAGAATTAGTCAATCTCAATAAATTTATTTTCGTCACAGCCTATGAATCCTGCCCTTACTAAAATTGGCGTTCAAATGTCCAACCTGACTGGCGTTCGAGCAATTATGAAAGATATTGTCGAAACGTTGCAATCTAGTGCGGGGCAGGAATTAATTAACTTGAGTGCAGGTAATCCGTTGATTTTGCCGGCGGTAGAGCGATTATGGCGTGATTGTACAGCAGATTTACTCGCTAGCTCAGAATATGGTGAGGTTGTTTGTCGATACGGTTCTAGTCAAGGTTATGCACCATTAATAGAAGCGATCGCTAATGATTTTAATCGCCGCTATGGGTTAAATTTAAGCGATCGCAATATTTTAATTACTCCCGGTAGTCAAACTCTCTATTTTTATGCGGCGAATGCTTTCGGTGGTTACACTACCACTGGTGAACTCAAGCAAATTGTCTTACCTCTCAGCCCTGACTACACCGGTTATGGTGGGATTTGCTTAGTTCCAGAAGCTTTAATTGCTTATAAACCAACTCTTGATATTGATGCACCTGCCCACAGATTTAAATATCGTCCTGACTTCAGCCAACTGTCAATTTCAGAAAGCACTGGTTGCGTGATTGTCTCTCGTCCTTGTAACCCCACAGGTAATGTCCTCACCGATGAAGAAGTGAGAAAAATTGCCGCCCTCGCTGCGCCTTACGATGTGCCAGTATTGATTGACTCAGCTTACGCGCCTCCCTTCCCAGCGCTGAATTTTACAGATATGTCGTTGATATTTGAGGAAAATATCATTCATTGCACCAGCTTATCCAAGGCGGGGCTACCAGGGGAAAGAATTGGGATTGCGATTGGGAATGAAAAGGTTATTCAAGTTCTAGAGTGCTTTCAAACCAACGCTAGCCTGCATTCTTCGCGTTATGGACAAGCGATCGCAGCTCGTGCTATCAATTCAGGTGCCTTGGCTGAAATTGCTGAACAAGTTATCCGCCCATTCTACCAAAACAAGTTCAGCGTATTAGAAAATACATTAGATGCATCCATGCCCAAGGATTTACCTTGGTTCCTCCATCGTGGTGAAGGTGCTATCTTTGCTTGGTTGTGGTTGGAAGATTTACCAATTACTGATTGGGAATTCTACCAGGAACTGAAACAAGTAGGTGTAATTGTTGTCCCTGGTAGTACTTTCTTCCCTGGTTTAAAAGAAGAGTGGGCGCACAAGCAGCAATGTCTCCGTATCAGCCTCACCGGTAGCGATGAGGAACTGGTAACAGGGATGCGACGTTTAGCGAAGGCAGCCGAAGACGTTTATCAGCGTGCGGCTGTGAGTGCTTAGGGGCTAGGGGCTAGAGGCTAGAGGCTAGGGGCTAGGGATTAGGGGCTAGGGATGAGGGAGACAATCAGACGCGGGGAAATGCCAATGACAAATGACAAATGCCAAATGACAAATGACAAATGACAAATGACAAATGACAAATTGGATGATTGGCTGGAGATTGGTAAGATTGTTGCACCTCAAGGTTTAGCTGGGGAGATGCGGGTTTATCCAAATACTGACTTTCCCGAACGATTTGAGGTACCAGGAAAACGCTGGTTATTGCGTGCTGGTGAAGCAGAACCGCAACCGATAGAATTACTCACAGGGCGTTACATCGAAGGAAAAAATTTGTATGTCATCAAATTAGCTGGTGTGAACAATTGCAACCAAGTAGAGGAATTGCGTGGTTGTAAAATTATGGTGCCAGCAAGCGATCGCCCCCAATTGGCAGAAGATGAATATTATGTCCCCGATTTGCTGGGCTTGGAAGTGTTTTTGCAAGCATCGGGTGAACTTGTTGGTAGAGTGGTAGATATCATTCCGGCTGGCAATGATTTATTAGAAGTGGAGTTACACCCTGGATTTGCACCCAATAAAAAACAAAAGAAAGTTTTAATTCCCTTTGTGGAAGCGATCGCACCTTTCGTAGACATACAAGCTCGTCGGATTGAAATTACTCCACCACCAGGGTTATTAGAAATCAATGAGTAAAAGCTAGAGCGATCGCGCTTTAGGATACTGGCTATTTTCACGGTGCGATCGCTCCGTAAATTAAGTTTCTGACTCGTAAATTAAGTTTCTGACTCGTAAATTAAGTTTCTGACTCGCAAATTAAGTTTGCGACTCGTAAATTAAGTTTGCGACTCGCAAATTAAGTTTCTGACTCGCAAATTAAGTTTGCGACTCGCAAATTAAGTTTCTGACTCGCAAATTAAGTTTCTGACTCGCATTTTAACTTCACAACTCATAAACCTGCTTTTTCCAATTTATTTAAGCAAAAATATGCATAATTATCCAGTTTGCTAATCCTAGCTCATATTTATAAACATTCTGTAGCTTCTCCGTGGCTGGTGCATCTGATTGTTGGGTATTGTAATGATGTCTCTCCTCAGCATTTATCTTCATCTATCTACCCACACATCGAATCACATGATATTGCGATCGCTTCTTTCAAACCATAAACAGCGATCGCGGCGAGAATGTCAACGGGTGCTAGAATCCAAGCAGCGTTAGATATGGCTTCCTTCAGCTTATGGTTTCTCACGCCGAATCATTAACCTTGAAGCACGCTTTGTGCTTACTACAAACATTTATGCAGATTTATTTTAGTTGTTGAAAAAGCCATAGAATTGGGGGATTCTCCCCCAAACCCCCTCTAAAGTGACGGTTGCGTCCCCCAAACCCCCTCCAAAATGATTGTTCGGTTTTTTGTTGATAGGACTTACGCATTGACAGAAAATACTAAATATGACTTACTTGAAAAACCCGTATTTCGTAGGGGCACAGCACTGCTGTGCCCTCTATAGCGTGAGTCTTTTCCCAAAAAATACTAGAAAGATTTGTCATGAGTAGGATGACACGCAGCCTCTAGATCAGTAAACTTGCATACTGACTGACTGAATTTGTCAACATTCTCATGTAATGGAGTTTGATATGACTTTAGCAAGTCCGACTCAATCAAAGCCTTTAACGGATGAAGAATTACGGAAGATCAACGCCTACTGGCGTGCAGCTAATTATCTGTCAGTAGGACAAATATATCTCCTTGACAATCCGCTACTAAGAGAACCACTGAAGCTAGAAGATGTCAAACCCAGACTTTTGGGTCACTGGGGAACAACACCGGGACTGAACTTTATCTACGTTCATCTCAATCGCGCGATCGCAAAGTACGACCTCAACACGATTTACATTGCTGGCCCCGGTCATGGTGGCCCTGGGCTTGTTGCTAATACTTACTTAGAAGGCACATACAGCAAATATTACTCAAACATCTCCCAAGATGCTGAGGGGATGCAGCGACTGTTCAAACAATTCTCTTTCCCTGGTGGTATTCCTAGCCACGTTGCACCAGAAACCCCTGGTTCGATTCACGAAGGTGGGGAACTTGGTTATGCTTTATCCCACGCCTACGGTGCTGCTTTTGATAACCCCGATTTGCTGGTTGCTTGTGTAATTGGCGACGGTGAAGCTGAAACCGCAGCCTTAGCCGCTAGTTGGCATTCTAATAAGTTTCTCAACCCAGTACATGATGGTGCAGTATTACCGATTCTTCACCTCAATGGGTATAAAATTGCCAACCCAACATTACTATCACGGTTGAGTCATAAGGAAGTAGAGAGCCTATTTTTGGGCTACGGGTATAAGCCTTACTTTGTGGAAGGTTCCGACCCCGCAGATGTCCATCAACAAATGGCAGCCACTTTAGATACAGTGGTTACAGAAATTCAAAATATCCAAAGAGAAGCCCGCGTGCATGGTTTTACAGACCGTCCGCAGTGGCCAATGATTATTTTAAGAACGCCCAAAGGTTGGACAGGCCCCAAGGAAGTCGATGGGAAAAAGACTGAGGGTTTTTGGCGATCGCATCAAGTTCCTTTTGGGGAAATAGCCAAAAAGCCAGAACACCTGAAATTACTCGAAGACTGGATGAAGAGTTACAAACCCGAAGAACTCTTCGATACTAATGGTAAGCTAATTCCCGAACTAGCAGAACTAGCACCAAAGGGACATCGGCGCATGGGTGATAATCCGCACGCTAACGGCGGTCTCTTACTGCGTGACCTGAGGCTACCTGAGTTCGAGAACTACGCTGTTGATGTTCCCCAACCAGGAAAGGTGATTGCTGAAGCGACCAAAGTAACAGGGAAATACCTGCGTGATGTCATCAAACTGAACCAGGAAAACCGCAACTTCCGCATCGTTGGCCCAGATGAAACCCAATCAAATCGCCTGGATGCAGTATTTGAAATTACAGACCGCACATGGGTTGGTAAAACGCTTCCAGAAGACGAACACCTTTCACCTGATGGTCGGGTGATGGAAATTCTCAGTGAAACTACTTGTCAAGGATGGTTAGAAGGCTACCTACTAACTGGTCGGCATGGATTTTTCTCCTGTTATGAGGCGTTCATCCATATCATTGACTCCATGTTCAACCAGCACGCCAAGTGGCTAAAAACCACCCGTCACATACCCTGGCGTAGACCAATTGCATCCCTCAATTACCTGCTTACTTCCCACGTTTGGCGACAAGACCATAACGGTTTCTCTCACCAAGACCCTGGTTTTATCGACCATGTAATCAACAAAAAATCAGAAATAATTCGTGTTTATCTCCCCCCGGATGCCAATACGCTGTTGTCGGTAACAGATCATTGTCTCAGAAGCCGCAACTATGTTAACGTCATCGTCGCTGGTAAGCAACCAGCCTTACAATACCTAAACATGGATGCAGCTATCAAACACTGCACCAAAGGCATTGGCATTTGGGAATGGGCCAGCAACGATAAAGGTAGCGAACCAGATGTAGTCATGGCTTGTGCTGGGGATGTTCCCACTTTGGAAACCTTAGCGGCTGTAGATATTTTACGTCAGCACTTCCCAGAGTTAAAAGTCCGGGTAGTCAACGTAGTCGATTTGATGACACTACAGCCAAAAAGCGAACATCCCCACGGATTAAGCAGCAAAGACTTCGACACAATTTTTACTACCAATCAACCAGTTATCTTTGCGTTTCATGGCTATCCTTGGCTGATCCATCGCCTAACTTATCGCCATACAAACCATGACAACATCCATGTCCGCGGCTACAAAGAAGAAGGAACTACCACAACTCCCTTTGATATGGTCGTCCTCAACGATCTTGATCGCTTCCACCTAGCAATGGACGTATGCGATCGCGTGCCACAATTAGGATCTAAGGCAGCTTACGTCAAGCAAATGTTGCAAGATAAGCTCATTGAGCATAAACACTACATTCAGCGTTACGGCGAAGATCTGCCAGAAATTCGTGATTGGGAATGGCCTTATTGAAGAATATAATAAGACGTGTCTTGAAAATAGGGGCTAGGGGCTAGGGACTAGGGGTTAGTGAAAAATTCTTGTAGGGTGGGCACCACGAGATCTTTGGTTCAAAACAAAGATGATAACTGGTGCCCACCCTACGGTTTACTAGGGGCTAGAGAAGAAGGATGTTTATTACCGATTAGTGTCTGTAAACTGTAAGCTTTGCACTTGTTCGAGCGGTAAACCAGTTACTTTTGCCACTACTTCCACAGACATTCCTTCTGCTAGCAAGTTGATGGCAATTTGACGCGCTTTCTCTTCCCGACCTTCTTCCCGACCTTCTTCCCGACCTTCTTCCCGACCTTCTTCCC
>JAVRCF010000040.1:0-68337 GCA_034530935.1 Aulosira sp. DedQUE10
TGTTATTTCGGCGTACTCATTTGTTATTTCGGCGAACCCATTTGTTATTTCGGCGAACCCATTTGTTATTTCGGCGTACTCATTTGTTATTTCGGCGTACTCATTTGTTATTTCGGCTTGTCCATAACGCACCCCACGAAATTACTAGAAGAGTTGAAACCTATGCTGGTCATACTTGTGTGTACACCGTAGCTCCCAAACCTGGGAGAGGGGAGAAATGACTTTAATTCCCCTTCTCCCATTGGGAGAAGGGGTTAGGGGATGAGGGCTATCAAGGTTTTTGCACCGGAAGGGATGCTCCCATACTATACCCCGTGCCTTATTCCTGGTTAAAAGAAGCGATCGCTTTTTTTATGATTCATATCATGTCCGCCTGATTCAGTTATGATTCCTGCGTTTTTGTAAAAACCTAAAAACTCTCTCCCCTGCTCCTCGGCTCCCCCTTCAGACTTCGGCATGACACTTCGACAAGAGTTTGGCGAGGAGTTCGCCTTCAGTGCAAAGACGCTCAGGCGTTCACGGCACAAGCCTGCTCCTCTGCTACCTTAATGATAAGTCTTGGAGTAGACACTATATGATCACCGTATTTCTTTGGATGAGTGCAAACACATCAAGCCTAGTCTTTACTAAAACTTTAAATAAATAAAATCCTTGTAAATGCCCGAAAAGTAGACTGTATAATTATTTCATTTTTTTTGCTTACGTATAAAAAAATATACTATTTATTTATTTCATAAAGCATATAGATTAGGTATTGTTTTTTTTTAATACTACATTCATACTGACAAGGAAGATAATAATTTGAAGTCTTGCGTAAGTAGTATTACTGGAAAATACCGAATCTAAAATCACTTTAATTGTGTACGCACAAATACAAGTGAAACCAGTAATACTAACAGTCTCAATGAATAAATTTGGGGTGCATTTTGAGGTTTTCATGAGTAGATGAAACACAACTAATGCGCTTGCAAAATTTTTAACTTTAGAGTTATCAGCAGTAAAACAATGGTTGTCGAATCGAAACAAGCAGTAATGATTGGCAAAAATTCCTAAATCTACCTTATTTTTCAGCAAGCGCGTTGCTTCTCATCTACCTAATACAAAAACTCCTACCGCCGCTATCAACAAACACTTCTTTTTTGGAGAATCTCATGAAATTAGCTAGAAAGCTTAGTCTTGCTACTGCTGGTGCTTTTATTGGCTTCGCTGGTGTAGTTATCTCTTCTGTAGCACCAGCTAGTGCTTTTACCATAACTACTGGAGGAACCTCTTTAGCAGGAGAGGGCCAAATCTCGAGCGTGGCTAACACAACAACAGTAAATTTCAACGGTGGATCAGCACCAACTACTGGATACGCTAACTACTCTTCTGCTAGTGGTTCACCCGCCATAGTTTCTGGAACTGTAAGTTCAAATTATGCTGCACCAGCTGCTGATGCAAGTAAATATCTGACAATTGCTCCCGTGGGTTCTGGGGCTGCTGGAAGCAATTCTCCTATCACAATTGCTTTGTCCAAAGCAGCTGACTACTTTGGCTTGTACTGGGGTTCGGTTGACACATACAATATCGTTAAATTCTTTAACGGTGCTACTTTGTTAGCAAGCTACACTGGTGCTGATGTTCCCGGTACTACCGCTAGTGGTAATCAGTCGAGTGCTCAAGACAACGTTTACGTTAATTTCTTCGCTGGGACGGGAGAAGCATTTAACAGGATAGAACTGAGCACCACTAGTATAGCGTTTGAAAGTGATAACCATGCTTTCAGAGAAGTTCCCGAACCCCTAACTATAGGTGGTTCAGCACTAGCTCTAGGTTTTGGTTGGATGATGAAGCGTAAGAAAGCGCTAGCTTCTTAACGACTCAAGTCAACCACTTAAGCTACTCTCAAAATTCACCTAGAGATGAGAAGCTTGAAGTTTAATTTGTACTTGCTACTCAAGCGCGCAACATAATTGCGCGCTTGTAGCTTAAGAAGTTTTTTTAGCTCAAACCGCGATTCAGGTTAATATTCAAGGCAAATAAATTCGCCGTTGGCACTTCCTCCACTGTTTCAAACTAAGTGGCTGCCGTTCGGCGAATTTTTTGTGACTTCTCCTAGGGTAGGCTCTCATTCAATAGTCTAATCCCTCTTTTATCACTTTCGGGAGAGAATAATCTGGGATGCTTACAGAATAAGACTTTTACCAAAAACCTTGATTTTAGGCATTATGTTAGAAAATAAACGTTCAAATGCCCGTTCTGTGTGCGGTTAAAAATTTGGCTCTTATTTTTCTTTTCCCAGAGTAACAAAAGAGGGATAAAGCAGCATTTTTTCTATTGTAGAAAAATCTTGAACACAAACACTCGTAAATCTATCGGAAATATGTATAATTGCTAAATACGGTAAATCGTGCGGTTAACCGTATTTTAGACAGCAACAATAAAAATAACCTTAGAAAGCAAATTTCACAGCCCTCAATCGGGATTTGTTGATATTTGCTGGATTTGGTATTGCTTGTTTGCATAGCTTCTCAAACCCGACTCAATACCAGATATTAGACTGCTGACAAAAATCTGGAGGAGGGGGATTCTCTGTGGAATCCTGACTCTTCATGTTGCAAAAGTATTATTTACAGTTCAAAGGAGTGAACGTGATCAACGCCATACGGATTAATGAAAACTTGACAACAACAGGACAAGTTGTACAACAACAGCTCAACCAAGCGAAGCAAGAGGGTTTTAAGTCGGTTTTGAATTTGCGATCGCCTGATGAATTAGGATTTTTTAAGGATGAGCAAAAAATTGTGGAAGAGTTGGGGCTATATTATGCGAATGTGCCACTAAAGCTAGAAGATTTAAATGAAGATCTGATTACCAAAATTCTCACAGCACTAGGACAACTTCCTAAACCAACCGTTATACATTGTGCAGCAGCTATGCGTTCAACAGGAATCGCATTGTTGAGTGTAGCCATTCAAGAGGGATTAACACCAGAGCAAACCTTAATGAAAGCGAAAAATCTTGGTTTTGGCTTCTTTGAACACGCTGGCGTTAGTCCTCAGTTGAAGCAATTATTTGTCAACTATCTAAATAAGCATACGAAGGTAGCTGTACCTTATGCGTTAAGTGCTTAAAAATTGCTATCATCGACAGGCTTTAACTATCAACAATACTTGCATTACTCTACCTTGCCAATCAATGTATAGGGAAGAAAAAATGCTGTTTTGGCAGGTTGGGGAAGGATAAAGGGAAAGGGGGAAAGTTTTAACTTAACTTTCCCTATTTTTCTATCAAATTAACGTAAGTTTGCACAACTTTTAGGTGGTGAAGGTTGAGGATTTAACGCAGACAAAATATTATTTTTGTTAGTAGTTAATATTATTCAATTTTTTCGCACAGCTTACCTGCTACCGCTTCAGTTCTGGCAATTATGGCAGGATTATTAACCTTGGTGTTTTTTCGGCGAGAAGCGAGTAACCTGGGATGGATTTTATTAGGTATTGGGATAGTGTTAGTTTTCTTAAGCGGTGGAGTCTTTTTTAGATCAACTAGCTTGTGGAATTTATTTGTGGCATTGGCAGCTTTAGTAGCTGGATATAAATTACTAAATCAAGGGAGAATAAACTTTTAAAATTAAGTAAATGATCTGTTTTTAGTAATAGTTAACCGCATTAAAATTTATAAATATTACCATTTGTAGCATAGTCTGCAAAAGCTGATGATGCGATCGCCTATCTTTGACTACTCCCACAGTTAATAATTACGAACCAATGAAATCAGCGGTTGGAAAACCAGTCTATACGAGACGTTACCAGCCCACCCAGGGTTTAAAAAATCTGAATTTTCTGTTAGTCCGCCTCTGCAGATTTTTTTGTATAGCCAAGCCATCGCGTTGGGGAGGTTTTCCAACTTGTACTATTTCCCTACGCGACGCTTTGCTCCCCAGAGAAACCGCAGGCTTGCAACTGGCGCGCAAATTCTATTCGCAAGGGCTTAAGGGAAGCATTTTCCTCTTAATAGTGATTACTTGAATTCCAGTAATTATGTTTTTTACTGATTCTTGGCTGGGGAGTTTTGCTAAGTTAGGGGGTGCTATTACAATGGAAACTGATCGATATGAGGATACAGCAAGAATGACCCAAGTGGTTTTAGGAGAGAACGAAGGAATAGACTCAGCACTGCGTCGGTTTAAACGCCAGGTTTCCAAAGCTGGTATATTAGCTGACGTTAAGTATCATCGGCACTTTGAAACACCCTTAGAAAAGCGTAAACGTAAGGCAGTGTCAGCTAGACGCAAGAGACGTTTTAAATAAAATTATTATGGTAGTGGCAAAGGCTGTCTTGTTCTAGGTATCGGCTCCTGTACTGATTAATTGACGTTACTCACAGTGCTGCCCAGTTTAAAGAACTGAATCACCTGACAAGAAATAAAATAGCAGCCAGGGTTTATCCTAGGCGCTATGAAAAGTTGCAAGGACTCGGGAAGTTGTGTAAGACTCATCGGATTTTCATCCAAACATTCAACAATGAGTGTAGTCAATAGAGCAGCAGCAGCGAGTGAGTTTGGAAGCTCCGACTTTGGCCTGTGGGCAAGTCGGAGTAATACACACGAGAAACAAGACTCTTCCATGATTCTGAAAAAACCACAAAGACTTACTGCACCACTGATGGGGGTGTAAGTTAGTTCTTTTGCCCAAGCGTGAAGTGTTTCAAGTGTCTGAGTAAGTTGGATGGAGTAGGCGACAATCGCTGCCCATCAACCAAATTCAAAAAAACTGACTAAGACTCAGAAATATCAATAGTACTGCTATTACAACGGTTCATTGCTTTTTCTACTCCTTGTTTGAGGCTAAGTTCTATGCATTCAACCACAAACTGAAGTACAAGAGACATTGTTTGAGTTTCGGCGGCGGAAAAACGTCCTAGCACATGAGAGACAGCCCCAGAATCGTCGTTATGCCCTGCACCTTTTGGTTTTCCGATACCGATACGTAACCGGGGGAAATTTTGGGAACTTAAATGAGCGATCGCACTCTTCATTCCATTATGCCCCCCAGCAGAACCAGACAAGCGTAGGCGAGTCTTTCCTAACGGTAAATCCATCTCATCATAAATTACCAACACCGACTCTGGCGGCAATTTATACCAACTAGTGACAGCTTGTATTGCCTGTCCTGAGCGATTCATATAAGTCAATGGCTTCAGCAAGCGGACTTTACCACCTACAGGCGCAACACCTTCACCATACTCACCTTGAAACTTCTTATTTTCTGCTAAGGGAATTTTCCAAGCACGCGAGAGAGCATCAACAGCCGCAAAGCCGATATTGTGGCGCGTTTGGTCATATTTAGGCTCTGGATTCCCCAACCCAACAATTAGCTGAGGAATCACCAAAGCTGGTTTTGTAACAGCCTCTGTCATTCAATTTTGGATTTTGGATTTTGGATTTTGGAATAAACCCATCGATAAATGGATGAAGCTTGAGGATTTGAGAATTGTTTTACCTACAAGGGTGAGGTATGAATCTCAAATCAAAGTAATCTAAAATCGGCAATCTAAAATTGCCAGTCAATCGATATATACGTACTACCTCTTTAGCTTTTTGGCGAAGAACCAGCAGTGTCATGCTGTGCTGGCGCTGATTCGATTTGCTTAGGTTCAAGTTCAGCAGTAGTTTTCACAGCTTGTTCTAGTTGTTCGGCTTCCCGCTTAAACTCGGTTTGAAATTCATTAGAGGCTTCTTGAAAGCCACGAATCGCTTTACCCACGCTACGACCAATCTCAGGTAGCTTTTTCGGGCCAAAAATTAAGAGTGCTACTACCAAAATTACAGCCATTTCCGGCAAGCCAATACCAAATATATTCATGGATTTTTCCTATAAATCTACAGGTCAAGCAAAAGAACAGGAAGAATATTATCTTCCCATTTATCTATGTTGACTTGT
Organism: Aulosira sp. DedQUE10; assembly: GCA_034530935.1. Classification (GTDB taxonomy): domain Bacteria; phylum Cyanobacteriota; class Cyanobacteriia; order Cyanobacteriales; family Nostocaceae; genus Aulosira. Next base: position 5,925 of record JAVRCF010000040.1, read on the forward strand.
TTTCGACTAATTTTTTCAGGAGCAAATCACAAAAAAACCCGGATAGGCCGGGTCTAACTTCGCTTTATTCTATAAGTTCAATAGCTTTGTATAGATTAGCGCCCTAAACTGCGCCAATCAACAAATACATCCTGGATCAGGATGGTCTTGTTATAGACTTGTAGAATAATCAGCAGAAAGACGAAAAATAATAGCATAAAAACAGCCATTACAGGTGTAGTTCCCCAACCCGGAGCCACTTTACCATACTCAGCGTTTAGAGGTCTCAGTATGTCTCCCAACCTTGTCCTTTGTGCCATAGTTCACCTAATATTACTTGCCAAAGCTTTTTTTAATCTTCTGTAATATTCTATAAGAATAGCACTCATAATCTATCCCTCAATTATGGAACCCGCAATAGTTCTTAGTATTTCTGTCGCTGTCGCTGTTATTGCCATCACTGGATGGGGAATCTATATATCTTTTGGGCCTCCTAGTAAAGAATTAGCAGACCCTTATGAAGACCACGAAGATTAAAGGTACTTCAGTTTAAAGACGCGATTCCTCGCGTCTTTAAAAATCAGGGTTTACTTTCTGGTAAAATCTTAAAGTTGCTTACTTTCCAAGGGCCGATAGTGAAGATTTGTTTCTCAGATGAGAATTCTGTAATGGTAGAACGCTCCAATAAATCTACAGGATCTCCTAAAATTAACCCGATATCGCTTTGCAAAGATAACTTGGCTGTGTCTCCATGACATTCATAACAACGCAGAATTAATTGCTGGGAATCGTCTTCAGCTTGTTTAAGTGCCATCAAGATTAAATTATCAGCCGATAAATTGAGGAAACTCATTGTTTCTGGAGTTCTGAGTGCTGAGTTGTGAGTGCTGAGTGCTGAGTTGTGAGTGCTGAGTTGTGAGTGCTGAGTTGTGAGTGGATTAACAATTACTTGCAGTGGAATGTTTAACTCATAGCCACGCTTGACTGTATGGGCTGACTCCCAGCTACCAGCGTGGGGATATAAAGCATAGGTAAATTCGTGAAAACCTCGGTCGGCTTCGGGATTCGGCCAGTTAGGACTGCGTAATAGCGTCAGGCGTAATTGATTGGGTTGACTGTCGTAACCATATTTACAATCATTCAGCAAACTGACACCGTAACAATTTTGAATTGAATAATTTTCTTCTCTAGCTTCTGCTGTCAAATCAGCCCAACGCAAAGCTGGAACTTCCCACTTTGCTTTTTCTGCGGGAGTTTGCGGTTTGGTTGTGCGGCGAATCGCACCACAGGGAATTTCATAGGTAGCAAAGTCTGCTTCAAGGTTGAGAGGAAAAGCGGCTTTCACCAATACTTGATTTTCTTGCCAATTAACAGTTGTGGCAATTTTAAGTACGGGTACACCAATTGACAATATATAGTCTTGGCAAAATTCCGAGTCGCCCAACTGACGCACCACCCGCAAACGACTTTGCACTGCACCTTGTTCTAGCCACTGAATTGATTTGAGAGTAGTTGACGGTAAGGGATGTTGGGCATAATTCGGGTCAATATTCCAAGCATCCCAATATTGACCACTATCTTTAAAAGCTTGCAGTTGATTACCTGCACCACTCAATACTTCCCGTTGATGAGTTTTGTCCAACACACTAGATAAATCTCCGGTGTTGGGGTTAACAGCAACCCGCAGAAATTCATTTTCCAGAACCCAGTCAGATGGAAGCGGCGGCGAGGGGGGAAGGGTGGAAGTGGGGACTAGCCAAAATAGGCGATAGCCAATGGGTGGAATATCGCTAGTGAGAAAAAGTAAAGTTGATGCTTCACTTAGCTGAGATAGCAGCTGCTTTCCCGAAACATCGTAAACTTGCCATTGTTGGTTAGCGATCGCTGTTTTGGGTAAGATGACAGAAACTACCTCAGAACGTTGCCAATTCAACGAATTGAACACGACAACAGGCAAACTATTTGGTTGTGGTGGTTGTGGTAGGCTAATGTGAGATGCGATCGCTAATAATGATTCTTGTAATATCTTCGTTCCTTCTTGTTCCACTTGCTGCCATTGCGGTAAGGCATCTAGGTAAACTTGAGTAATTGAAGAACCAGGCAAAATATCGTGAAACTGCTGAAATAATAGCTGCTTCCAAGCTGTTTCGATTTCTGCTTTGGGATATTCGCAGCCACAGCTGATGTTTGCCAAAGTCGCAAATAATTCAGCTTGGTACAATAAACTTTCACAACGCCGATTCCAACGTTTTTGATCCCCGTGGGTGGTGTAACAACCGCGATGGAATTCTAAGTAAAGTTCATCTTCCCAGACGGGGTAGTGGGGGGATGAGGGAGATGAGTTACGGTTGTGATTTACCTTTTCCTTGATTTGCTGTAAATATTTTTCCGCCGTGGTAAATTCTAAATCAGGGAAGAAAGGCGAAGTTTGCCAGCGTTGGGCAGTCTCTAACATATCACGGGTAGGGCCGCCGCCATGATCGCCTACACCAGGAAGCCAAAGGGCTTCTTTTAACCCAGTTTTAGTTTCCCATTCATAGGCGTAAGTTGCCATCTTCACCGGGTCGATACCTTCACCAATCGGTGCAGACATCAAACTAAATACTTCACTACCGTCAGGCGATCGCCACCAAAAAGCCCCATAATCAAATTTAGTAGTATCGTTCCACTGCAACTTTTGGGTAACAAAATATTCTACCCCAGCATTGACGAGAAACTGCGGTAAAGTTCCACAGAACCCAAAACTATCCGGAACCCAAACGATAGGCGAAAGCTTACCGAATTTTTCCTCTATATAGCGCTGACCATACAATAGCTGACGGACAATGGATTCACCAGCAATTAAATTTAGTTCTGGTTCCACCCACATACCACCGAGAACTTCCCAACGTCCAGCCGCTACCGCTTCTTGAATCGCTTTAAATAAATCAGGGCGATTTTCTTCAATCCAAGCATACAGTGCTGGTGTGGAATGACAGTAAATTAACTCCAAAAAATCTGCTTGCAACTTCAGCGCCGACTCAAAAGTGTGCTGTGCTGCATTCCAAGTTTCACTCACAGGCCATAGCCATGCTAAATCTAAGTGAGCATGACCCAATAAATAAATTTTGGATTTTGAACCGCCGATACACGAGGCAGTGCGTTGCGGGGGTTCCCCCCGTTGAAGCAACTGCCGTGCCGATGAACGCAGATGAAGATTGGATTCTTGGAGATGATGACGCAGTGTAGCGAGAATGTTTTCCCAATCTTTCTTTTTTTCTTCTGCGTCTGTGTGGTTCGTTATCTCTCCTACTAACCCTGCCAAAACCTCTAACTTATCAGGCGCAAACCGTTCCAAATAAAGCTGCACCACAGCCAACTCATCAGCGACAAAACCGGCATCCGGACGATTATAATCAGGAGATTCGTAAACAAGGAGCGATCGCACTAAAGCACCATTATCATGCCCCGGACTCACCAACCGCAAAGCCACAATCAACTCTTCTCCTGGTGTCACTCGCTGACTCAATAGCACTCTAGGTGAACAATCAAATAAATCTCCCTCCAGCACTAACTCCCCATTTACATAAATCTCAGCAGCATCTGCCCACCAAAGCAATGCCAGCCGCAAAGATAACCCAGCCAAGGGATAACCCTGTAAATCCTGGGGAACTACCAACTTTTGTGCCAACCACAAAACTTGCTTTCCGGTTGTCCAAGCAATATGGCCTTTAGCATTTAGCTGGACAGGTGTCCATGCAGACAAATCCGATGCAGCAACCTCAGTAATATCCCAGTCAGATTCCTGGTATAGCCAGGTAGACTGAAGATTTACTTGAGAACAAGAGCGTAATTGCTCAATTGCCTCTGAGATTAATTTAGTATGAGATTCACTTACTGGAAGGGTCATATTTTGGCTAAGATCAGGGCAATGACGATAATTAACAGTTTTTCATTTTGACTGTGCGGTGGGAGTCTCGTAACTCAATCAAGCTCTAACTTACAAATCACTATCATGTCTTCCGGTTCCTCTGGTCGTTATCAAAGCAGAATTTTTAACTTCGTCCACCAGCAATCTCGGCGGTTGACAGAACAGTTGGAACACACCATTCGGTATGTACAAGTTGCCACAAAATGGGGTGTTGAGCTAATACTTTACCCAATATACTTACTGTTGGAGTCAAATCAATCACCAGAGATAACTCTGTATAGTAAAGAACCACCAACGCGACTACAGTTAGAATCCGAAACTCCCCCACTTGCTGACACCCCCATTCAAAATGTACTAGAGACTGTCAAAAATTTACCATTTACAGAAACTACAACCACACCCTCAAACAGCATATCCACACCTGCACAACCCTTGGTGTTCTTAGAATCTTTGTGGTTGCAATTTTTACCCCATCAACCAAGCAATAATCCTACTCTTTCTCAATCATTAACTATTTTAGAGAATCCGGCAGGAAGTCTCAACCCCTCACCGATACATCCAATAGTGCGGGGAATTGCTACAGATTTAGAAAATCGCAATTTATTACTCATTACTGCCGATAATGAAAGTCTAGATATTTTAACCCCACAACAGCAAGCAAAATTAGAAGACTTAATTATTAGTGAAATTGCTAACTACTGGCGTTCTTGGCGCTTATTAAAAGTAAAAAAAGAAACTAATTTATTACCAGAAATTGAACGCTTATTGACAAAATTGACTGGTGGTAATTCAGAAACAGCACCAGCCTTAACTCCAGGGGGTGTAATTGAGAAAGTAACGGAGCCTAAATCTTTACCGAGTGACCCAAAAGCGTTAGCATTTCTAGATAAAGTTGTAGCAAATTGGGAATCAAATATTGTAGTACCAATGCAACAGCGTAGCCAAGAAATTATCCAAGTTGCTCAAACTCAATTTAATATATTTCTTTATGGTAAAGAACAACTAGCAGCCAGAGGACAAATTACAGTCACGGCTGATAGTTTAGAAACTCAACCGCCAAATATTCCTGCTTTAATAACCGCGGCGCTAAATTACTTTTTTGGCGTTGGTACTGATAAAAAACTAGCTACCAGAGAGACTCGAAGTAAACTCCAAGGCAAAAGATTACCTCATAGTCCTGCTAAATTGCCTCAAAGTAACCAAATAGCAAATGAGGTTTCAGCCGCAGCGCCTTGGTTGACATGGGATGATTTATTTGGTGGCTCTGAAACTGCTGGGTTACAGCCATTTACACCCACGTCAAAGGAAAATCCTGCTATAGCTGCAAGTACATCAGCAACACCTGCTGCACCAAAAAATTTGGTGAATAATTATCAAAACTTATTAAAACAACCGCAAAAAGATGCTGGGTTAGTACAAAATAAAAAACCACCTCGGAATCTTAATTCTAATCAGAAAAAATCTAGCAAAGTTACCTCTTTTAAGCACAGCAATTCTTCTATTTCTCAACCTAGAACTAAAACTAGCAGTAATAGTCAAAAAGGCGAAATTTCTCAGCATAAACAAAGCACTCAAGTTGAGGCGAAGCCAGACTGGATAGAGACTAAAGCCACTCTGGTTGGATATGAAAAGCACATCTTAGAGCAAATCCTGGAATTGCTTGATAGTATTATGCTTTGGCTAGAAGAAATATTTGTCAATCTGATTCACTTTTTAAAAGGGTTGTTACGAGTTAAGTAATACCAATTCTCTAAAATTTGAGAACACATTCATACTCGGAAACCCAGATAAAATCTAACTTTCTTAATTACAAATTACGAATTAATATAAGCTAGTGCATCGCGGCAGAAATAACTAATACAGAAAGGCTGAAGTATGAAGTCTGAAGTCTGAAATGAAGAAAGCCGTATAGTAAGCCTTTGGGCGATTTGTAATGGTTGCTTTATTTCCGCCGTGTTGTACTAATACCAATTCTCCATGAAGATGCACTAAATTAATAGAAGGATAAATTCAGGATGCAGGGGCATGGGTAATCAGTTTCGGGTGGAAGTGCGCGAGAGTAGTGAAGAATTACAACACCGATTGCGTCATGCGGTAACTGCTGCAACGAAAGAACGAGTACAAATGCTCTACTGGGTCAAAATTCAAGCGATGGCGAAGCCAACGCCAAGGGCGAACGCAACAAGACAGGAACTGTCGCAGCGATTAGGACGAAATGAATCAACAGTGTATCGTTGGTTGAAACGGTATCAGCAAGGCGGGATCGATGCATTGCTTGAAGTCAAAACACCTCCTGGTAAGTCAGGTTTAATACCAGCGAATGTCATGAGCCAACTTCATGAACGTCTAGGTCAGCCTCAAGGATTCAAGAGTTACAGGCAAATTCAAGAATGGCTGACTCAAGAATGCAATATTATTATTGCGTATAAAACTGTACATAAAATTGTGCGTTACAAGTTCAATGCCAAATTGAAAGTACCCCGTCCGCGCAGCGCTTTCATCGAAACCTGAAGTCCAAGAGGCCTTTAAAAAAAACTGAAGAGAAATAATTCAATTGTTGCTGCGCTATCTGGGGACAGATAAACAAGTACGTTACTGGTGTGCTCATGGTAAGTCGTTTAGGGCTTAAAACAATCACAGGTCGCACAATTACCCTAAAAGGGGTTAAACCCGAAGGTATTGTTGGCTGGCAACGAAAAAACTTTTATCTATATGGTCTTGTTGAACCAGCAACAGGAGATAGTTTCTTTTGGGAATTTTCTCACTTGGATGGTACGTGTTTTCAAGATTTTTTAGACCTTTTTTCAAAAGCGCACCCTGACGTGTTGAATTTGGTTCAGATGGACTTTTGGCATTTCACAAGTCCTTGGATTTAAAATGGCCTGATAATGTTATACCAATTTTTCAGCCCCCGAATAGCCCTGAGTTGAATCCTATAGAACGCTTATGGGAACACATCAACTACGAATTGTCCTGGGAACATTGCACAACTTTAGATCAGTTAAGACAGAAATTAAAACAGGTTCTTGATTCCATCTCATCCGAAGCGATCGCCTCCATTTGTGGATGGGATTACATCACCTCCGCTTTATTAAGTGCAACTTCATAGAGAGTTGGTATAACCAGATAAAAATGTCTCAAAAGCTTATTAATATAGGCTTTTTGAATTTTGAATAGTGCCGCAAGGCACTATTCTACCTGCTTGAGTAGTCTCTGCACTAATTCAACAGCGAGGGTTTTGTATCCGAATTTTTCAAACAAAACCACCATTTTATCTGCTTCATAGCGCATCACCTGCCGCATACCATAGTTGGTATGAATTACATAGCTATTAATTGGCAAAGGTTGAACAGTATCTTCCTCACCAGTAATTCCCGCTTGGCAATTGTCACAAAAACCACATTTATTATCTTCTATTTCGCCAAAATAGTTTAGTAGAAACTCACGACGACAATCACGTAGTTCAGCATAGTTTCGCATCATTTCCAAACGCGATCGCATAAATTGTTGCCGTCGCTGCTGTGCTAGGGTGGCTGCTTGTACTGAGGCGGATTGGTTAACTTCTACTTCACTGTGGCTTAAGTAGGTAGGCACGAATAAACCGAGCTATGTAACAAAATGTGAAAAACCCGAAACCCTTGCGATTGCTACTCTTCGAGAACGCTTCTCCTACAGGAGACGCTACGCGAACGCGAACGTCGTGCCTCCTCTCTACGAGACGCTACGCGAACGCAATAACAGAAGTAAGTTATGTTTATTTACGCCCACCTACTTACTTACTTCACCAGTTGGTAAAATTTCTACAGCTTCTACTTCTTGCTGTGCAGGACGTAAGCGATCGTAGCCAAAGGTTTGCTGAGCAATCTGGTGAAGATTTGGTCGCTGTTTAGCCGGATATTGCTGCCCCTTGTATGGTTCCCGATCACTACTAATTGCGATTTTATTCCCCCAGATTTTGAGGTGTTTCTGTCTATGGATGGGGGTATGGAGTAGATAGGGGGAAATATTCTTAGTGATTGGGGGGATATACCAATCAAATACTCATCTGCTGGAATCACACAACAAAGCATGAAAACCTTTGTTCTCTAGCCTTTAATCCCCAGCCTCTATTTTCAATACCAATGGCAAGTAATATGCAAACCGAATCAGAAGTGCGATCGCTAGCACCAGCAATTCAAGGAATCGCTAATACTCTTCGCCTCACAGGTTGGATTACCTTTTGGGTACAGTTGGGGCTGGCTGTAGTTTCTGGCATATCTTTATTGTTTGCTGCGACTGGTCGAGGCTTTAGCGATCAACCCAATGCAGGTCTTGGGGTAGGTATATTTTGGGCTACATTTGGAATTGTCGTGTTGTTATTCAGCATCTATTGGGATTTTCGTTACACTCGCATAGGTAAGCGTTTAGGAAATCCTAATCCGGCTCTACATCCCAGCAAAGCAGATACAGTGAGAATAATTCGTCTGGGAATTATCGCCGCTTTGATCGGCATACTTTTAACACTCTTGGGTGCTGGTGCAACTTTAGGCGTATTAGTGGCAAAATCTATCTCCCAACCTCCGGGAGTTGCAATCACTGACCCTTATAAAATTATTCGAGCGCTTGATGTATTTGTAGCAGTGGCGAACATCAATGGAATTGCTGCTCACTTTATCGGTACTGTCGCTTCGCTATGGCTATTAGAGCGAGTGCATCAACACTAATGTCGCTGTGCATAGGGGCTAGAGGCTAGTATTTTTTACTCAGAACTCAGAACTCAGCACTCAGGACTCAGCACTCAGCACTTTTCCAAATCAGTCAGAACTTTAGTCATGAATTTTTCAGCACGCTTTGTGCTTACTACAAAGCTATGAAAATTAATGCGATAGACTCCTAGCACCGCTATGCGGAAGTCAAAAGTCAAATGACTCTTGACTATTCAATTTGTAAAACAACTAATGTCATGTCATCGGTATTTTGTTTTTCATCGCCGATGAATTGTTGAACTTGGTCAAACAAGTAATCTACAATCTCTTCTGGCCCATCGCAATACCGACAAGCAGCACTGAAGGAAGCAACAAAGTTTTCTTCATCAAAGCGATCGCCTCCGGCAGCGGCGGCATCTGTTAAGCCATCTGTATAGTAAATAATTGTATCCCCAGGTTCTAGTTGTGCCTGGGCATCTTCATATTGGCTATTAGCATCTAACCCAACCAGCATCCCCAAGGTATCTAACCGAGTTACAGTTTTTGTAGCTGCGTGCCACCACAAGGGAGGATTATGTGCAGCATTACTGTAAGACAAAATTCGGGTATGGGGATTATATTCTGAATAAAATAGCGTCACGAAGCGGTGAGAATTTTCTAAATCCGCATACATGACTCGATTTAAGTTTTGCAAAATCCGCGATGGGTAATTACCATGCAATACTTCTCCCCTCAGCATTCCTCGCATCATCGTCATAATTAGACCTGCGGGGACTCCTTTACCCATGACATCCCCAATTACCAAACCCCAAGAACCAGTCTCTAAACCATTGTTATTGTTTAGATTAGTCTGATTTTGATTGGTAGGAATAAAGTCGTAATAATCTCCCCCGACACGATTAGCAGGTTTACAACGTGCAGCCAAGGCTGCACCAGGAATCAAGGGACATTGGCGTGGTAACAGTCGGCGTTGAATTTCTGCACCAATTTCTAGTTCTTGATCTAAACGTTCTTTTTTTCTCAGTTCTACTGCTAGTTCATCGTTTTCAATCGCTACAGCGGTTTGATCTGCTACTAACCGAACTAACTTTTGTCTAGTTTCTGTCCAGCTATATTCAGGATCGCGGCTTAAAACATATAGCCATCCCCGTTCTGTATGCTTCACCAAAATTGCAGTGCCAAATATTTGGACATCGGGCCCCAAATAACGATGCATCTGATCGTCTAAAAGTCCCGTGGCGGTTGCTAGCGGGGCAGTATTTGGTAAAAGTGTGATTTGACTAGTAGCTGTTTCTAGGGCTTTGCGAATGTTTCGACGCTGGCCACTGTCTTGCCAGTGTAGTTGTTCTAATCTGACTTGACCATTCGGTTTGTAAAGAAATAGGGCGCTGCCATCCCCATCTGTAACTCTGGTTGCCATCAGCGGGATCAACTCCAAAAATTGATTCAAATTATTGAAGCTTCTGAGGGCAAATCCTAAAGAACTTAACAAATCCTGAATTTTGTTCTGTTCTCGGTGCAGCCTTGCCACGAGTTCTTTCAATGCGACGACTGGAGTGACATCCGTCGTAGCACCATTATTACTATCAGTGGGTTGAGAGGGCAGTTGAGACACAATCACAGGTATTATTACATTTTAATAAAGGCAAACTTTTAGATTACTGATAAATCCTTTGGCTTGAGCATTGCTAAACCATATTGGGACAAGATTTGTCATTTTAGCAAGAGTAGAAAGACGTAAGCCGTTAATTATATAAGTATTGCATTTGCTGATGATATTTCTTGCGAAAGATAGTAATTATAGCTAATGTATTTTTCTTCTTAAACTACAAGGTCAAATGCCGCAATTTCCGGCAGACACTAGCAAAATTGTAATTTTTTCATAACTTAATTACTAAGTTGTATGTCTAGCGACAGAAAAATTCTTTTTGCCGAAAATAATATATTACTTTGCCATCTGGATTTTTTGGGGCGGGGGGTCTGGGGGGCGAGGGGTCTGAGGGTCTATCGCTAGGTTGAGAAAAACGGAAATGCTACTCATACCCGAGTTTAAAAATATGTAAATAAAATCTGCTGGATCTGACTGGAAAAAGCACTAGCCCTAAGCGATCACACACCCTTGAGAATATCAGACCTGGGATTTTGACGCTAAAAGCTGAGACAGAATTTTGTAGTTTTATAAACATATTTTACACCTTTAAATTTTGAGCAGAGAATAATTATAGACTTCATAAAAAGTAGAGACTAGTAATACCCTTAAGAGTTTCTACTGAATACTGACAACAATGTACTGTTGACTGAGCAATTATGCAAAGGGTTCTGGGTAGTTACCTTGCCTAAAAACCAGCCTAAATTTTCCAGGGTAGTTGTGAAACTTTCTGCCGGTAAGGGTTTAGGGATGTTTGGATTTAAGTCCCGTTAAAAGCCTTACACCCTAATACCCTGACACCTTTTTTTCCATATACCATAAAAAATCAGGAAAACTAGCAGGCTGCTTTAACTAGGCTGGTAGCTAACCTACCTAGTGCCAAGCCTCTTTCCTGCAAAGACACTAAGCGCGAACCTTGCCATCACAGAGGCGATAAAGTTCTCTTGGTGGCAAGTAACTATCTGTAATGCTACTAGTAACTTCGTCATTGGCCAGTTAAAAACGCAGCATTAGAGTAGAATTCTAGCAAAGGTTGTACAAATTTGGGAAAAAACTAATTATTTTAGGACTTACGCTTTTGATCAGAAGTTTTTGGTACTTAAATTTAAGTGGTGACACCACAGTCGTAAGTCCCAAATGCATGAGTTTTTAAAGAAAAATCCTAACTGAAAAATTTTTAATTAGCCACTCAAGAGTGCTTCAACAAACTCGTAGCTAGAAAAGGGACGCAAGTCTTCAATTCCTTCACCAGCACCGATAAAGCGAATGGGTAACCCTAGCTGCTGCACAACAGCCAGCGCCACACCTCCCTTAGCAGTACCATCCAGCTTAGTTAACACCACGCCACTGAGTTGAGCTGCTTGAGAGAATACCTCAGCTTGCCGCAATCCATTCTGACCTAAAGTAGAGTCGAGAACTAGAAGTGACTCTACTTTGGCATTAGGGGCTTTTTTGGCGATAATCCGCCGAATTTTACTGAGTTCATCCATTAAGTTTTTCTTGTTTTGCAATCGCCCTGCGGTATCGATCAGCAGTAACTCAGTTTCCCTAGCTTGGGCTGCGGCGATCGCATCAAACACCACTGCTGCTGGATCTGTATTTTTTCCAGGGTTGGAAATGACTTCCACGCCGCTTCTCGTACCCCACACCTTCACCTGTTCCACAGCCGCAGCCCGGAAGGTATCAGCCGCACCAATCAAGCATTTATAACCTGATTTTTGGGCGAGGTGGGCGATTTTGCCAATAGTCGTAGTTTTACCAGCACCGTTCACACCAGTGATTAACCAAATATTTAAGGTTTCTTTCTCTGGGGTAAAGCTTGGTTTGTAAGTTGTTTGTAAGGGATTATCCAGCATATCCCGGAGAATTTTTTTCAGGTAGGCGATCGCTTCGTCTGGAGGAGTAATTTCTTCTCGCAATTTTTTTTGTAGCGAACTGATAATTAAATCTGTCGCCTCCACGCCCACATCTGCTTGTAGAAGTAATGCTTCAATTTCCTCTACAGCAGCCTGATTGAGCGGCCCTTGACCAACAATTGCCTTCAGTTGGTTTAAAATATTCCGCCGGGTTTTGTCTAACCCTTGCCTTAACTTTTTCAGCCAGGTAATTTCTTCCAGAGAAACATCCTCTGGCCGCCTTCCTTGAGCTGCTAAGATTTCTGCTGACCAGACAAAACCTTCATCAAAGTCCAGTCCTGTAATTTCTGCTGCTGTCTCTGGTGCAGCTGTGGTGGAGGTAGTAGCCACAGTCCTTACTACCTCTGGTTCTGGTACTTCAATAGCGCTGGCGATTAATCTTTCCTGTTTTGCTTGTCGTTCCGCCGCCGCCCGTTCTATGAAGGATAAGTTTGCTGCTGCTGTTGGCTGTGCCGTTTCTGCGGTAGTAAGAGATTCGTCGGTAGCTGCTGTTTCTACCGCACTCACCGTTAATTCAGGGCTAGCAACATCTGAAGTTTCGGCAATTTCTTCTATAGAAGAAGTAGCTATAGTTTCTTGTTCGTCACCAGATACTTCCTCAGCAGTTGTTGGCTCAACAGTTGCATCTAATTCCAAGGATTGCGTAGTTTCAATAACTTCAGCCAGTTCCTCAGTAATTGTTTCGCTAACAGTTGCGTCTAATTCTGGTGATGCAGTTTCAATTTCAGCCTCAGCAGCAGGCGGAGTTTCAACTGCCTGAGATTGCTGTTTCTGCTGAATATTTTTGTAAGCGGCTTTAGCAAAAGCTAACAAATCCGCCCCTGTCTCTGTTGCTGTTTCTGCTGTTGACGTTTCGGCTGGTTCTGGTTGGGGTTCTGGGACAGGAGGAGTTTCTTCCTGCTGTTGTTGGGCGGGAACATCAGAGGAATCGTTATATTGACGGCGGAACCAATTAAAAACCATTGCAGCTAGTGATATTAGTTGTAATTTAAGTAAGAGTTATAAGTTATGAGTGTAATTGAATTCCTGACTCTTTCTTGGTGTGAAAACCGCCAGGATATCATCACTTCTCATATCTGACTCTTAACTCAAAACTTAGCACTGATAAAACACTATGCAGTCTTTTTTTGCTCCGTGAATCGGCGCAATACACCATTAATAAACCGATGACCGTCGTCTCCACTGTAGCGTTTGGCTAGTTCCACAGCTTCATTGATGGCTACACTATCAGGTAAGCCTAAAAACAGCATTTCTGCTACAGCAATTCTCAGAATATCCCGGTCAATTTGGGCTAGGCGACCGACTTGCCAATCTACTAATGCAGTAGCAATATGTTCATCGATAATAGTTCGTTCCTCGCTGGCTGTCTTGACAATTTGGATGGCGTATCTGCTAACTGTCTTGTCCTGAGTGGCGAGTTGAATTAATTCCGGAAACTCTACTGCTGCACCCAATTGATTGATTGCGGTTTGGGTAGCGGCGATCGCTTCTTGTAGCATTGTCCTAGCCGTATTTATGTCAGAAGCACGCGTTTGACTAGTTAAGATGCGATCTTGACTGCGTTGCAGTTCACCTGCTGCATTATCCAAATTATCTTGGACTTCCGATCTCAGGGTACGTACTGCTGCTAATACTAACTTGGGGAGTTGTTCTTCTGTGAGTTTCTTTGGGTTAACTGGCAACTGACTGAGGCTTAACAGCGCTAGTTCACGCGCCAGTTGCTGGGGTTTACGGTCTTGCATAAAAGTAAGTTGGAGTTAGTTAAGACTGATAAAAGTAAGGAGAACGGAATTAGGAGTCCATAGATTTTGCTATAGTCAGACAACCATATTATCTATTTGCTGGTAACTTTCTCCTCCTCCTTTGAATTTTCTACCAGGGGGATGATCTGTGACTTTGTTTCTAGGGCTGTTACTTCCTCTTGAGAGATAACTATGGGTGTATTAGGGGCAACAATGCCACCGGAGACTACTATTTTAAAAGCGTCTTCTATCGACATTGATAGGGTCACAACCTCATCTTCAGGAACGATCGCATACCATCCTGTAGTCGGATTGGGAGTAGTCGGGATAAAAACACTCAACATTGGACGAGACATTTGGGCTTGAATCTCATTGCTGATGATACCCGTCACAAAAGCGATCGCCCATACTCCTCGCCTGGGATACTCTAGCAAAATTACACGGCGAAATTTACCAGGAGAATCTTTGAGAAGTGTTTCTAAAAGCTGCTTCAGGGTTTTATATACCTGTCCAGCTAAAGGAATCGCTTGCAAAACCTGTTCACCAAAATCTAGCAACCACCGCCCCGCAATATTTCGCGCCATCAAGCCAATCACAAGAATACTCAGCAGTGGTACAGCTAACCCAACTCCTAAATTCAGTATATTTACTAGTATAGGATGCAATCCCTCAAACGGATTGAGTTGTTTGGGAATTTGGGTAAGAAAGTTAATGACCCAATTAGCAATGGTAAAAGTTAGCCAGATTGTAGTTGCTAAGGGAATCACTACCAACAAACCAGCAATCAGGTCGTTTTTTAAGTCCTGTTTTAGGCGATTAATTACCAATTCCCTATTCTCCTTGCTTAGGCTAGTGGAACTTTTTTATCAGTCTTGACACCAACATATTCATCAAAGCGAACCGACGTGACTTGAGGTACAAGCTACCACAAGCAAATCTTTCAGACGCTTTTAATTGCATGGTAGAACATTACCAAGTGCGATCGCGGCTAATTTAGCTGAGAAAATGTTACTTTTCTTTATAAGACTTGTAAATCATTGTTGCAAGTCTTCTGAGTCTTATTAATACTACCGCGCCTAATTAAAAGCTGCGAATACTTATGAAAGTAGTAGCAGACAGAGTGAAAGCCGTTTTTTCTGTTAAATTTCTCTAAGAGAGACAAGAGGAACTTTGATAAAAAAATTATATAAAAAAATATTAATTTATCATAACGGGGATTGGGTAATCGGTAATTGGTAATCGGTAATGAGGACAAGGAAGATAAATGACTCTTGACTGTTGACTCTTGACAAATACCAAATCAAACCACATCAGCCTGTGTACTTTTTTCTTGAACAGATGCTTTTGCATCTAAGCTAGCTACGGGCAGATACTTCATTTCCCAAACTTTCAACAAAATTAGGTATTCATAGAAGGCCTGTAATGTACACCAAGCCATACCAGCGCGTCCATCTAAGCAGCCACCTAAGAAAAAATACATATAGAAGAAGCGTACCAGTGGTCTAGCAGGTAATCGCAAAGATAAGTCTTTTAAGGCGCGGCGTTTTTCTACTTCTGACTTACCAAAAAACAAATCTCGCCAGTTAACGCCGCCTAGTTCTATTTGATGTAATGTTTCTATAGCTTCATCAGTAGAATAACGGTTATGCTTTTCAATCCAACGGCTCAAACCCTTGCTACAAGTGTAGTGTGGATAAGTTTCTTTTAAGAAGCTAGTTGCACCGTCACAAACTTCTCGTTCAGTATGACCGTAGTCTGTAAACCAAACTTTACCATGAAGGAAAAGACGTAGTTGATAACGTGGGTATTGGGTACTATGGCGAATCCAACGATTCATGAATATGACACGTTCAGCAACGTAGTAGCCGATGTAATCTGGATTTTGCATTGCTTGTTCGCATTCTGCAAACAGTTCTGGTGTCATGCGCTCATCAGCTTCTAGAATGTAAACCCATTCATGCTTTGGCATAATGGACTCTAGCATCCAAGTACGTTGTCGTCCGTGGCTTTCAAAAGGGTGTTGAAAGACGCGAATTGGATAGCGATTAGCGATTTCTACAGTGCGATCGCTACTGCATGAATCCACAACAATAATGTCATCCGATAGCATCGCTGAATCTATACAAGCAGCAATATCTAATTCTTCGTTATATGTCAGTATATAAATAGAAAACATTCTCAACTCTTAGTAAAAATATTTATATTCAATCAAGTTACATAGTAGTTAATTTCATCTCAGTCACCCACGGTAAAAACCCACAATTAAGGGATAAAATCTCTCTTCTCTAGCCTAAGCGCCCCTATTTTTAAGTTAGACACTCATGTGATAAATCACACAACGAGGGCATAAAAATCCTTCTGCTTTAGCCCCTAGCCCCTAGTCTCTAGTCCCTATTTTCAAGTTTTTTATGGGAAAAGGGTAAAGGTTTTGCCCTTTCCCCTTTTCCCTTTAACCTTTTCCCTTCTTAAGGCTGCTTATCAATACTGGGTTTTTCATTTGGAATTTTGAATGAGCAGATTTTGAATTGCTTAACGTGGTGCAGGAGTTTTGCGTCCACTACTTTGGAAACTACCCATAGCTTTTAATCCTGTCCAGCCTATGATGATGTAACCAATAGACAACAGCAAACTGCTAATACCAGTTCGGATTCCAGATTTCCAAGCATTGTCTTTAGCCTGTTTCTCAGCTTCTTCCTTACGCTGACGAACTAGTCCCAGTTGTTGATTGCGTTGCGTCTGAATATCTGTTTGTTCTTGGATAGCTTTGTCAAGTACTTTAGGATCTGCCTTAGCTTTCTTGAGCAAATCTTTGATAGCGGTGGGAATTTGAGGACTTTCCAGCGCTTGCTTATATTTTTGATCGTCTTTGAGTATGTCAGTCAACTGAGCTTTGGTTTGGTTCCGCAGTTGTTCTAGCTGAGCTTTGCCTTGCTCAGTATTCAGTTGTGCTTGCAATTGCGATAACCGATTGTTGAGTTGAGTTTCTGCCTGATCTGCATCTTGGTTAATTTGATTCACTGCTTGAGTCTTAGCTTGATTCACATTATTCAGATGCAGGGGAAAAATTAGCAAAAACATCAAGCCTAAGAGACTTGATAGTACGAAGGTTGGGAATCTTAAATCGAGAGATGGTGAGCGATCGCTATCACCATCTGTCTCAATCCAATATGCCGCAAACAGTATTCCAAAACCCACCAATGGCACAATCCCCCGATCCACAAGGGCTGTAGCCAGATTGATTTGCCATACTCGATCAGTTGGTTGGAAGGGTAACAACAGAATCGCAAAGTCTAACAAAAAGGACAAAATTAAGATTATGCCCACTACTTTTAACGTCAGAGCAGTGTTCACAGAAGTAAAACGTTTCACCATAGTTGTTTTGTATTTGAGTAAATCAGAGTGATTGTCCTATATAAAGTTACTTGAATATTGTTCCCATAACCGTACTTGTTGTATGGCAACAAAAGGCAGATGCAACACAATTACATAATCTTACTCAATGGCATAAAAGCCGCCCACTGCCATCAATTATCAATAGCCAATAGTCCTAACCATTAACTAATTAGCTCCGAATCTTACCCTTTATCAGGGATAAGCAACAAGATTCTCTGCCTCTTGCAATGAAACTACACCAAGGTAGCACCTGTAATTATAGGTGTCCTCAGAATTTACTTAGTGTTTTACAACACTTATATAAATTTCCACAATTCCAAATTCACATCACTTATCTTCCTTTTGCAGCACGACACAAATAACAAACCAGATAAAAATGTCTCAAAAGGCTAGATATATAAGCTTTTTGACTTTTGACTTTTTCGTAGCGGTACTAGCTGCCAAGTTCTCTCTCCTCAGTTTGTTCCCAAATAGGCAGATCCTCCGGACGGTCAACATCAGCCAGGGGAGGCAAGTAAATATGTGATAAATTCAGATGGTGAGCGATGTCTACAGTTTGTTGGAGTACTTGAGAAGTTCCCCAGTCGATATTAGCGAATAATTGCGGAATCGGTTGACGCAAACCAATCAAGTAATATCCACCGTCCATTGCAGGGCCAAGCACAAAGTCAAAATTATCTAGTTGCTGAAAAGCCATTGCTAGCAACGGAGAATCTACCCCAGGACAATCTGTGCCGATGATTGTTACTTGTTCCTTACCAGAGTCAAAAGCATCCAAAAGCGATCGCGTTATGCGATCGCCTAAATCACCTTCACCTTGAGGCTGATAAACTAAATCAGACCCCAGCCAATCTTGCATTAGTTGTAAATTGCCACCTGCAAATCGCACTTCAAAAGAAATGGCAGTTATCTTTTGCAATTCTTGAACCTGCAATATCGTGTATTCAGTCATCTGCTTTTGCAGATTAGCCGCACCAAATTCACCTAAAGCAGGTATCAGCCGGGTTTTGGTCTTCCCTGGTTCTGGATAACGAGTAAATATAATTAGGTGCTGTTTAAGTCTGTCTGATGATTTCAGCACACAATACCTTGAATAGTCAACTACAAAACATTTTAATAGCAATACTTGTCATTTTCGTTGTTTCTAGAATGCTCTTTTCCCGTTCGCGTTGCTCCTAAAATGGTAGAAACGTAAATGCAACGTTTAACCTTAACATTGTTCTTACTGTAGAGAGTGATTTGTCCTAGCGTTCTTAAAGAAGTCTTAGTACACTCATCTCCAACTTGATAGATGGGACAACCTTGATAGTTAAAAATAACTCGCCAAACTTGCGGTGAAGTTTGTTTTGGTAAAGTTGTCTCGTATTTGCCTTTGTTGTTTCTCTCTATATCAATGGCAACACTTGAGTGAACAGTAGACCATATTCCGTCGTTGTTGATAACAGCATCAGGAATGAATTTTTCCGCTTCCGCTTGATGAATAGTCCATTGCACAATACCATTTTGTTCGCGAAAGCTAGCTTGCCAAGTCAATTTATGTTTTTTAGCTTGGCTTTGTGCTTGGTGCATAGCGCGATGAAATTCATCTTGAGCAATGTTAAGGTGGCGAGTGTTTACAAAAGACAGCCAGCTGGGTAATGTAATTGCCGCCAATATACCAATTAGTAAAATAACCACCATCATCTCTAATAGCGTGAAGCCACTACTAGAGCGATTTTTTAAAATACCTTTTACATTAACTAATAGTATTAAACGTACTAATATACTAATCACTAAAATATCAACTTATTTACCTTAAAAACAATAATTAATTTCATAAGTTAGGTACGCATCAATAAACCTAACTATATAACAAATTGTAAATTATACAAAAATCTGACGATTGCTATAGGAATCATATTTAATTTTTGAAATACACGTAGTGGACTAACACGACTAAAATGAGGCATTAGCAAACTCTTGTGGGATGGGCATCTTGCCCGTCCGGTGCAGCCTGTCTGGCCCACACCACAAAAAAATTATTGCACCAAATTAATTAGCTGTGTCAGTCCACTACATAATACTTAGCAGTTAATCATGGCTACTTATTTGTTAAGATATCCATTTTGCCAAAGATAAAAAGGACTAATTAAACTACTCATAAATAGTTGCATTTCACAAGATGCAACCAATTCATTTTTAACTTTTAATCTATACTTCAGTAAATGCAAAATAATTTTACGTAAATCGTTTATGACGTAAGCACAAAATGCAAGTGGTTTAGCACAAGGTTTGACACCTAACATTCTGGTAACATAACGGCTAAGTCCAATTCCTTTAAAAAAGGGTATTAAATAATCTTTTTGTAAGCGCCAAACTGGTATTTCATGAGAGATTTGCATCTCTGGATTATACCAAATTTCCCATCCAGCTTCTTGGATGTAAGATAACATTTCCAAGTCTTCACTGGTGAGCATATTACCCTTAACTCTACCAGTTAAAATACACTTATTCGGTACACTTTCTAGCCAAGCTTGCCGACGGATAACCAGTCCAGCTGAAGGAGGTAATAATTTGTTAGATGCTTTATAAAGTAGAGGTGAATCACCTCGCTTTGTAATTGCCAAAAAAGGAGCAATTCGCTGAAAATCTTCTGGTGGTTCAACTTCCCATTCAGCATGAATTTGACTAGCATAAGCCCCAGCTTTAGGATACTTTTGACCAAAAGTATAAGCTGCTGCTACCCAGCTTGGTTCTGGATAATTATCATCATCTAAGAAACCAATTAATTGACCTTTAGCTTCTTGCACTGCTCGCTTTCTAGCATAAGCTGCGCCTTGTTTGGCTTCAAAACAATATTTTAAAGGGTAAGGACATTCCCAAGTTTCTTGATAGTTCTCAATAACTTGTGCTGTGTTATCTGTGCTGTTGTTGTCTACAACAATAATTTCCCAAGAAATTTTTTCGGTGTAAAGTTGATTTCGCAGTCTTTCTAGTAATTTAGGTAATCTAATTGCGCCGTTATAAGTTGGGATAGCAACAGTGAAGTCAATATTCATAGCTGTCTCCTGAATGATTAAAAATTATCTTATAAATCAATTTTTAACTTCAAGTACAGTTTTGGAGTTCGGTTTATCTACTGAATTAATTAACAATTTTTGTTAAACCATCTTAGTTTGCCAATTTTTAATTACATTCAGTATCTTTTCCTGTTTTGATAGAACCTAATAAAGTTTTTACAATCACACAGCGCTGGACATCAGTATGTTCAGTAGGACTACCTGGTTTAGCCACAGCTACAGCTATAATTAAGCCTGTATTTCCAATCTTATCGTTTTGTACAGATGTCAAACTAGTAGTGTTAGTCTTCACTAGAAAATCTAAAGCACCTGTATAGTCAAAGGTAATTGTCTTTGAGGTAGTGGGAGCATAAACTACAGAACTAGTGCTAGTGGTAGTATTTGTATCAGTGAGATTTGTTCCCAGAACTATTTGACCTGGTTTGAGTCCTAAATCTTCACCCAAAACACGCCAGTAACTGGTGGGATCAGAATCTTTGGGATAGACAGCAATTTTGGGAATGTTATTGTCAGTTATGAAGCTAACGCTATAACCAAGTTTTCGCTTTTTCGCTTCTCTCTGAGCTTCTTGAAGTGCTGATACGACGACATCATTAGCTTTATTTACGCGTTGTCTGTTAGTAAAGCTAAGCCAACTTGGAGCAGCGATCGCAGATAAAATTCCAATCATTATTACTACTACCAAAAGCTCTACTAGGGTAAACCCAGAAATTTCCTCAGAAATAGCGAAAGAGTCTTCTAGTTTTGGAGATAGTGATTTTAGTTTGTAGTTCTGTATTTTTTTTCTTAACACTAGGCTATACATAGCAGGCTTACCTCGATTAGCTGAATAAATCAAAACTCTAAGGATTGAAAATTACTAATTGCCTAACTACAATTAGCTAATAGCCATTAGCGTTATTAGAATTCATAATTATGACTATATTATTTGGTGAATACGAATCCTAGTCCTTGTAATCTTGCACTAGCCTGTGGAAAATAAATTTTTCTACTTTCACTACTCTGATCAAAGTTCAGATTAGTATTTTGAATACGAGCAAGAGCATTACCACGTAAATAAACTTCTGCTACAGTTTTAGTAGAATCTACACATACGTAAAAGCCACGGACTTTAACATTATTTGTCGCAACAGAATCTCCGCTACCAGAGAATGTTGGTACCATCTGGCCATTAGAGCAAGAAGGCGCTGGATTTGCTGTAGTATCTGTAGTTGTTTGATCAATGTAATCAACGAGAGCCAAAACTTGTTGACTATAGTTTTCTCCACTTTTCTTCGTCCATTGATTCATTTTAGTTTTCAGGTCTCCTTCATTGCTCAAATTAAACATCTGAAAACCAGCATCCCTAGTGTTGCCTATATCTGTTTCAGTTTGCCCATACCCATTACTAATTTGAAATCGACCAATCCGAGCAGCATTAGACCATGTAGAGTCATTATCTTTAATTACATAATAGGCAACTAAAGAGTAGACAAAGGTATCATCATTTCCGGTACCAACAGTCAGTCCACCTGAAATATACTGTCGTTTCCAGAAGACAAGAACAGGAAAATATTGATTTTTTTGAGCGTACCTAGGTAATTGACTTCTAATCGCATCTATGCCATCAGCATCATAAATATAAACTGCCTGCTGCATATCTTTGCTAATGTAGTCAAGTGCTGCTCTCATTTCTTGTTCGGTAGTTGCCTTTGCTTGTTCCTTACGATCATTATCAAGAATACTGACCATAAATCCCAGCAAAGGCGTAATTACTAAAGTAGCTATAACTAGACCAACAAGTAACTCAATTAGAGTAAAGCCATTAACTTTTTGTTTCACTCCAACTTTTTTTATCTGATTACTTAAAAACCATTTGTGAAAACTCATCATGCTATGTTTTCTCCCTAGACTTGCAGATAATTAGCAATGAGATTGAGTAATAGAAAGAGAACTAAGAACACGTAGACGTAAGGTGTGGTATACCGTAGGCTAACGCACCTTGAATTGTTGACGGTGCGTTGCGCTGTGCGACAACGCACCCTACTGGACTGACACGACTAAAATGATGCAATAGATTTTTGAGGTATTGATATAAACCAAGATATTTGAGTTTTTCTAATGCACTAAATTAGCTGTGTCAGTCCACTACATTTAAATTTCTTAACATAGCTGTAAATATTAGCGCCGACTTACTTAATAGAAAGAGAACTAAG
This sequence comes from Aulosira sp. DedQUE10, assembly GCA_034530935.1. Taxonomy (GTDB): domain Bacteria; phylum Cyanobacteriota; class Cyanobacteriia; order Cyanobacteriales; family Nostocaceae; genus Aulosira. The sequence continues at coordinate 28,452 of JAVRCF010000040.1, forward strand.
AACATGTAGATTGAGGATTAGTTTGTCGCAAACGAGTGCAAAAATCACTAAATGTTACTCCTTTTGTGATTTCTGTTGTCATTTCTATTAATGGCGATTTGCGATCGCCTAATCCCCCAGTGAAAGTTGCTTGTTTACTAGGTGCTTTTTTCAAATTACCGCCGTCGCTGCTAAAGCCACTTGCCCTGTAAACACGGATTCCTAACTGGTAGCCCTTTGCAGGATCAGTAATATTAGTGGTGGTTCCGCCAGTAGTCACAGTGGCTTGGTTATAGCGAATCGCCTGAATCACAAAATTGTTGGCATTAGTGATGGTACAGTCATTACCATCAACAGAGACACAGTATAAATTAGTGGCAGGGGCAGTACAGGGGCTACTTTTAGTACCACAGGTTAAACTTCCCGAAGTTACATCGGGAGGAGCATAATCTGCTATTTTTGTGCTGTCTGTAATTGGAGAATCAGGAACCGGAATTGTTCCAGATCGGACACCATCAATGTAACTTTTAGCAGCGTCAGTAGCAGTCTCAATACGCTTTGCCTGCACTCTGGTTGACACAGATAAGATAATCACAGGTGCGATCGCTGCGAGTAAAACAGAAGTAACTAACATAGCTACCAAAGACTCAATGATGGTGAACCCTGATTGACTAGATGCAGATGCTTGTTGCTGTTTGTGATGAATCATATTTCAGCAAATTAGGTAGGTTTTATCAAGGGCAGCTTGGACGTTGGTCTAAGCTAACGGCGTATTTGTAATCATCGCCATACTTAGTAGAGTCAGCAGTTTGATAGCCACCAGTACTGTCATCTTGAGCAGCACATAACAAAGTTTTCACCCAGGTGTCATCTCGTGGCACTTCTCTATAAAACTCATTGGGAGGGTTAAGTGTTGGTGCTGTAAAGCGCTGAGAGAACAAATCAGGCAACTGAGTTAGCAAGGCGACATCGTAACCCCAAGAACGGCTAGATGGTGTGTAGAAAGGTGCAGTACCTACTGTGTTGCTGCCATTACTATCTTTATTGACGGTAGATGTATAACCTTGGGTGTATCCAAAATTTGTACTACCACCACTAGAAGAAGTAATCACTTGCCAAGGTGCTGTGGCATAAGAACTGCGTTTAAATTCAATAAAAGAGCCACTAGCTTTATGATTTCTGTAATTACCTGCGCTTGTTTCCCAACGTTCTAAATAACGTACAAAGTTCTCTAAACCACCACCAAACTCGGTTGGACGGCTTGGGGTATCACCTTGGGCGAATACTAGATTTGTTTCTGTGCTTGTGGCATCTGCTAACCAATTAGTAGTAGACGCATTTCTTACATCATTACCGTTACCAGTATCTGGACTTGTAAAGTTTGCGATCGCTATCGGGTAATGAATTTGTAATACTGGTACTAAAAGCGGCTGTTCTGTTGCCCTATCTCCGCTTAAGGTATTGGTAATCCACAAAGGATACTTGTGATCATAACTGATTGTTGCTGCGTCATCTTTAGTTCTAAACCAGAGAGTATTGTTGCTTGCTGGTCTGTCAGGTCTTTGATCTGCACCTGCGTCTGTTGTATCGTATTTATCGTAGTCAACAGTGTTAATAGTGAAGGTATTAGAGTAAGGTAAATACTTCACTGCACTACCAACAATTCCTAAAGGAACTGGTGTGTTGTCGTTGTCTAGTACTAATTTATTATCTATTGGAGTTGATGGAACATTGCTTAGACTGGTACCATCGTGTCTGGCAACGTTTGCAAGTGGAAGATTAGTTGTGTCGTATCTTAAAAACGCAACTCGTCTTGGGTATTCCTGGGCTTCTTGAGTAGCTGCAGATTTTTCTGTAGTACCTGCCCAGAGCTTGTTTTTATCTAATGTTCCACCAGCATCAGTTATGGCTTTAAGTAACTGATTTGCCTTAACTGCTTTATCAGCAGCACTAAATCCAGCTGTTCCATCACCGTCATAACCAACTACCCAATCACTCGGTTCACAAGCTGTTACCGTTAACTTGGGACAGATTTCCATGACATACTCAGAAAATTCCACCCGGCGCTGAATTGGGGTAACGAAGTTGTTGAAGTAAGAACTATCTGTGGGATTTGATGTATTAGCAGAGTATTCACTATCTGTAAAGTCGTGGCTAGTGACAAAGTTGTTATCCCAAAAGCCATTTAATCTCGCTGCAACAGTTGCAGTGATGTTGCTTTCATTGAGTGCTACAGATGTGTCTGCTATGTCACCATCGCCATTCATATCAACTTTAATGACTGTTTCATTGACATTACTTACCGTAGTATCAGTAATTAAGCCGTCGCCATTAAGATCGAATTGAATATCTTTCTGTTCGTTCAGCGATACTGTTGTTCCTGAATCAATACCGCCTCCATCAAAGTCATAACCCACAGGATAATTACCATAATTATCTCTCAGGGCATAGTCGCCTTGCTTCCGATAACCTTCTTTGAAATCACCAGACAAAATAGTAATAGCATCAGCCAAAACCGTTGCTGGCCGCCAGGTTTCGCCCGTAGTGCAAGTAGTAAACTGATCTTTGCGGCACGCAAAGTTGGGATCAAGATCTTCACGAGTATAGAAGTTATCCCATAAATGATCAGGGTCTGGATTTAAAAGCTGTGTAAATTCTTCTTTAGTGTGTATATTAAAATTACCTTTGATATACACAGGCAGGTTAGACACCAAGATTAAACCCTTCTCTTCTGCCTTATAAGTAGCGTTACGACTCAAGTTGCTACCATTAATTAGCATGATGCCGTTAGGTCGTCGAGTAGGATCTAGCTTGAAATCTTTGGAACTTTTATCTAAATCTGCACTAGTGGCTGTGTTTGGAGTGCTAGTACTGCTTAAATCTGGTAGTGCATCATCACGAGTTGCATAGATAATGCCACTATTTGGGAATAAAAACTCTCCTCCAGTCTTGGCTTGTTTTAGCAAATTCATATCCAAGACAGTGGTACGAATTTCTAAAGGCTGACGCAGTTCCACATCTAAGTCATAGTTTGTTGAGCCTGTAACTTTATCTATTGCCTTAATCTGTCTAGCATCAAGAAAAGTCTTTTCATAGATAGCGCCATGAGGAACTTTGGTATTTGTTGGCGCACCAATACTACCATCTAAGATTTTTAAGGCACACCTTGCAGAATCAACTGCTGACTGCTGTGCAAGTGTAAGATTCCCCCCGTTATTTAAAGCATCCCTGAGTGGTTGATTTACCCAACGTCCATTAGGATATTTCAAGTCTTTTTGGTAGTTTAACTCTGCTGTATAGTTGCCTGTTGCTAGGGAAGAAACTGGGTAGACAATACCATTAAGGGATTTGTTCTCAGGATCATCATCAGTATCAATTGAGTTTATTCCCGTTAAACCCGTAAGATCATTTGGTGTAGCGGCGAAGTCTTCATTTCTATTCTTTGCTGTAGTGCTGTTAGTGGGGTCGTAATAACTGGCCACACAAGCTATTGGTGTTTGAGGGGTTGCTGGTTGAGTAGGATCGTAAGCGAAATCTTGGTAGTGATAAACTGCCGTAGCTCGCATTTGCAAGTAGGGAGTGTTGTTATCAGGTAAGCCCTTGGCCGCAGTATCCACACCCATAGCCATCGTATCTGGCCAGACTATTTCTTGGGTGTTAGTAAAGGTGTGGGCAGAAGCATTGTAATCTTTAGGCAAATAAATTCCTGCACCTGTCACCACTCGCAAGCCCCCGACAACATCTAAAGGGCCTGTGGGTTCTTGTGTTGCGGCTTTTTCCCAAAATCCATCCCTGTCTGTAACCCCTAAGTCATCTAATAAACTAGCTTGGGTGAAGCGTTGACGAGTATTGGTGTTGTCATCCCATTCCTTACCAACAATATCTTGTCCTGTTTGTGAACTAACAAATGCGGAACCTGTGTACCAATATTGAGGTAAGCCATTACCAGCAAGAATGCGATCGCCAATCCTTAATTCTTCTTGTACACTTTGAGCTTTCAAAGTATTTGGATCAGTGGCTGCTAGCTGAAGCTTATCTGCATTACCCTGCGTATGAATTGCTATCCCAGCAAAATTTGTTTGAGTTGTACCATCAGTAGGTTGGAAAGGGAAAGCCCATTCATCTATTGGTCTGAGAGAGTTACCAGAGTTGCCACCTGTCTCAAAAGGGCTAGTGGTTGAATAATTAGTACCGTTTGTTGTCAGTGCAACAGTACTAGTACTATTTGGAGGTACCTCTGTATAAGGAACACGCCGTGTCCGCTTTCTGAAGTAAATCCTTAACTGTTGATCTTGTGCTTTTAATGGTGTAAGAGTTGCATCAGCAGCCCTAGCACTCTTAATTCCTTCTTTAACCTCATCGGGAAGAGATGAGTGTGGGGGATCTGTGACTGGATAAAGAGCATTTGTTGCTTCTACTAAGCGGGCAATTCGTTGAGCATAAGCCTCATCGTTATAAGCTGCTGTACTTCCATAAACGGTTGTAGGTACAGTTTTATTTGTGTTGTTAATAGAAGCAGTCGTAACAGTATAAGGCCGTTCATCTTTAAACAAATGTATTTTTACGCCATTATCCTTATAATCTGATGGTTGTGAATTTTCATTTACACGGCTATCAATTACATTACCAGCAACAACAATTTTGCTATTTTCCTGTGTGTAGTAGCATGAGTAGGGGCTGCTGACTTGATAAAACAAAATGCCATCGTCATACTTCTGCATTCTTGTCAGCAAATTGCCATTCGTAAATACGCGTCCGTTCAGATATAAACCGGCTCCAGGCGTAATTTCTAAATCGTTCTCGTAAATTACTGCGTTGTTGGTTAGTGGAAGTCGCTCCCGGTCTTGCTGATATTCTAAAGATGAAAAGCCCCTGTTACCTGTAAATTTCTCATACTTATTATCAGTATTATCTACCCCTGTTAGATCTGTGATAGGTACTGTAGTTGTATAAACGAAAATGCTTCTTTTTAGCTTACTACTGACTTTATACCAACCCTGACTACCTACCAAATCTGCACTAGTTGCAACATTACTTGCACATTTACCCGCTGTAGCTGCTTCGTCCATTGGTTGCGCTCTTGCTTCTAGAGCACCTCTTGGTCTAGTACTAGTAGGTGTCCGAAAGTAAATGCCGTAGAGAGTAAAGCTATCAAACTTGCCATTATTATCAGTATCAACAGGATATTTCCAGGCTGATTTTAGAGTCTCTTCATCTTCTTGAATCCCTGTTGTACCATTAAAGTCCTTAACTAATTTTAATGGTGTCTCATCACCAAAAGTATATTCGGGAATGTGACCATCAATAATTTGGCTCAATGAGAAATCTGAGGGAGTTGAGCGTGGCAATCGAGGGTCTTGAAATAGTCTATCTAATTTTGCTTTTGCGCGATCAAGACCTGGTGCGGCTGCCCTTAGAACAATTTCATTAACTCGGACGTTGCTAGCATTTTTAGATCTCTCAAATGACCGAAATAAAATTGCAGTTGTGAGTAGCACGACTACTATCGCCACCATTGCCACTGTTGGCAATACAAAACCAGCATTGACTGCTCCGCGTTTTTTCCTAGTAGCGAAAACAGTCCGAAGCAAGCAAATAAATTGCTTTTTTATTTGAGATAAACACTGAGTTATAAATATTCTAAAGACTTTTTTTATTGCCTTGACTAGCGGGCGTTTTCGAGTCATAACTGCTTTCCTGTCAAGTGGTTATTATGGTTATAGTCAATCTTTTAGCTATTGCTAATTATTGTTGTTGATAAATTTTGCATAGAAAATTACAGGTTCTATTTATGTGGCTGATTACCATATTTTAAGAACACCTAAATCTGGTAGCAACGCAAGGAATATGATTGATTTGATTTATATCATGGGTAAACTTTGTTTTATTAACCGGAAAATACGGATTTTTACAAAATTATTTAATTCATAGACGTTTATGGAAAGTAAAACCATAACTTCACATCAACTTTGTAGAAATCTAGTTATCTGCAAGCAACTTCATGAAGATGTTGTTAGGAGAGTAAGCTTATATTACCCACCTGTTTACAGAAAACTATCAGTTAAGCGCAATATTATATTAAGTAATTAAAAACCTCCCCGATTTGGGGAGGTAGTAGAGTCAGTATTCTCAGACTTAGCTAGAAACCATGCATTAGGCTTAAGAGCAAATCTTTTTTTCAAAAGCTTTTTTGCATTTAGTCCGCGCAGGCGGAGGTTGTTGGTTTAGCCCAGAATTATAGCCTGCGGGCGATAAGACTTGTGTGTATACAGTAGCTTTGAGGAAGCGAGGCGATACTCAAGTCAGTTGGATGTGTAGCGCTATTTCAGCAAATTGGTATTAGTAATGATTCAAGTTAATCCCAGCTTCTTTAGCCATTGCTGTCAAACCTTTGGTGTCTAGGGTTTTGATTGCTTTGGTAGAAAGTTTCAGTTTCACCCAGCGATTTCCATCAGCCCACCAAACACGCTTAGTTTGCAAATTTGCGTGTTGAAGGCGTTTGGTACGGCGATGGGAGTGGGACACTGCAAAAGCGTTATTTGCTTTCTTACCAGTTAATTCACAGCGACGAGACATAGCAACTATCTCCAAAATTACTATTTCAATACAACCTTTCTATTGTATGAGCTTTGGCGTAGAGAATGGGCAACAGCTTCAGATGTAGGGTGCATTAGCGCGACAGTGTAACGCAGCACCCCAGATTCTAGATGCGTTACATTCCTAACGCATCCTACAAAAATTGTGGTTATTCAATGATTAACTTGTTCTGTGAGCTTAGTTAATACATCATTTGAGCGCTCAACAAAGGATTTCATTCCTTCACCATCAAAGCCTTTCTGGGACATTAACGCTAAATCGTAGACGTGTTGGCAAATCATATTCACCAATTGCGCTGTTGGAGATAAACCATCTCCTTGGATAATACTACCTTGGCTGAGATTTGCCAGATTTTGAATCAGGGGATGAGCAGTATTTACCAATAAAATATGGTCTTCAGGAAAATCTGTAGTTTGCTGCTGCATCATCGCGTTCATTTCCCGTAGACGACGGAGAATTTCTGGTAGTAGTACCATTGCAGGTGGTGTCCCTTGGGGATTATCCGATTTCAACGCTTCTGTGCGGATATTGACTCTGGGTTTGTTGAGGGCTTTTTCAAATAGCTCTTTAATTACCTCACTCTTAGTTTTGTTGGTTGTGGGGTCTACAATTTCCCCTGCTTTATCTTGATCCAACAAAGTGTTATCCAAGTCAGAGTCTACCCGTGTAAACTTAACATCCGTATATTCCCTTTCTAAGAAGTTGATGAAGTGGGTATCGATGAAGGAGTCCATAAATAGGACTTCTAAGCCCTGATTTTTATGCAATTCTACGTAAGTAGCTTGTGATGCTTCATCGGTACAGTAGAAAACTTTGTTTTCGTGACGTTCTTTGTTGCGTTCTAAGTATTCTTTAAGGGTGGTGTAGGGAGTGCTGAGTGCTGTTAGCGGTAGCGGGGCGTTTAGCTCGTTCTCAGTACTGAGAGAGGGAGAAGTAACATCCTGCCAAACGTCTCCTTCTTGGGACTGTACTTCAACTGCTGGAGTTGAAGCAGGTTTTTCGGCAACTTTAGCGGTGCTGCGGAAGATAATGATGTCTTCGACTTGCTTTTTGAATTTTTCATCATTGAGAACACCAAACTTCACAAAAGTGCCGAGGTCTTTCCATGCACTGATGTACTGTTCGCGGTTATCGCGGTAAAGTTCTTTTAGGCGATCGCCCACCTTCTTAGCAATATAGTCGCCGATTTTGCGAACAGTGCGATCGCCTTGCAGGGCGCTACGTGATACGTTTAAAGGAATATCGCTGCTATCAATTACACCCCGCATTGGCATCAGAAATTGCGGGATAATTTCTTCGCAGTTGTCGCTGACAAAAACTTGATTGCAGAATAGCTTGATCTGCCCTTTGGTCACATCTACATCAGGGCGCATTTTGGGGAAATACAGAATGCCGTTAATGATAAACGGATAGTCAGTATTCAAATGCACCCACAACAGAGGTTCTTCCTGAAAGGGATACAGGTAGCGGTAAAACTCTAAATAATCTTCTTCACTCAGACTACTGGGAGACTCTCGCCAAGGTGCTTTTTGCCTATTTAATACTTCACCATCCAGTTTGATTGGTACTGGCATGAAGTCACAGTAAGTCTTGACAAGATTTTTAATTCGTGCTGATTCTAAAAATTCCTCTTCTTCTCCTTGGAGAGTTAGAGTAATGGTGGTACCGCGAATTTTTCGGGGTGACTCTTCTATGGTGAACTCTGGCGAACCATCACAAGTCCAGTGAACCGCTTGTGTACCTTCTTGGTAGGACAGGGTATCAATTTCTACTTTTTGCGCCACCATGAAGGAAGAGTAGAACCCAAGACCAAAGTGACCAATTATTGGTTGATCTGATTTGCCTTGATACTTGTGAATAAATTCTTCGGCACTAGAGAAAGCAACCTGATTGATGTATTTCTTAACTTCTTCTAGTGTCATCCCGATACCGTTATCGGTGATGGAGAGAGTTTTGTTGTTTTTGTCTATGGCAATTTCAATTTCTGGATCGCCGATATCTCCAGTATATTCCCCAGCACGAGATACCATTTTCAGCTTTTGAATGGCATCTACAGCGTTCGATACCAGTTCCCGCAAGAAGATTTGATGGTCGGAATAAAGGGACTTCTTGATAATTGGGAAAATATTCTCAGTATGAATACTGATTGTTCCTTGTTCTAACATAACCTACTTTTTAGATAAAAGTCGCTTATTGAGGATTTTAAGGGTATAGTTAGTGCGATCGCACTATTTGAGAGGATTGTTTACCCCCATTCCAAAATGCGGATTTCCCTACTCTTGTTACCTGCTCTATAAAACTCATACAATACGCTCAATATTGCTGTTCATTTACCACTTCAACCAAGGTGGACGTTTACTTCTTGTCCACAGGTATAACTTTTGCTAGATGAGCCTGGGTAGACAGTTAATTGGAGCGTTCAACAAATTATCAGTTGCATTTATGGCACGGTATGCGAACAGATAATGTTAAATCATCTTAATATCCAGATAATGAACATGGTTTTTATGACGGATACCATCTGTCACATATTTCTACTTTACTAATTTTCAATTTTTTTCTTTTCTTAATATAGCAATTCTGTATGATTTGGAAAAATTCACCTTCTCCAAATAACCGACTTACTTTAAAACTTGGTTATAGCGTTTCCTAGTCTAGTGAAGTACAAAATTATCGGCGTTTATCTGCGTTTATCCTCTTCCATCGGCGGTTAATTTTTTATTGGTGTACCTCACCAGTATGGGAAGCGCTATATCTAATTGTAAACTAATGATTTAGGATTGCTATAAGCTTACTTTTCTTCTAAGAAAAGAAGTAAATCCTCCATATAACTTTTTATATTAAATAATTCTTCAAATATTTTGATACAGTTCAAGGAATACTCTTTATAATTAGTTTGAATTTTACGTATAGCTGGAACTAATTCATCAATATTTTTTATAGCCACTCCTATTTTATTCTCTTCTACATATTGCTGCAAATTAGTTTTACTTTTAACAATTATCGGCTTACCACATCTAATAAATTCTACAAGTTGACCTGATGCTCTTGATATATGATAATGATTTACATCTCCAATAGCATACCCGATAAAACCTATATCACATAGCTGAATTATTTCAGACAATTTATCAGGTGACACTCTAGAAGAGTTAATACGGGGTAAAACTTCTATTTTTTTAAGTAAAACTTCTATTTCCTCTGACACAAAACCTTGAATAAATAAATTGAATTTGTCAAAATTTTGTTGATAGCATTTTATTAACTCATGACTAAATCGCCAACTAGCAATAGTACCACTTTGCATAAGTACAGGAAGTTGAGATTCAATACTTATTTTTTCTGCCAGTTTTACAGGTGGTAATGATACTGGCAAAAAGAAAATACTTTCTGGAATGCCATCATAAGTAATACTTTTTAATAATGCTTGTAATCGTTCTGAATCTTGAATGATTAATTTCTGATTTTTAAGTAGATTTTTTTTTGTTAAAAAAGAGATTAGTTTGTGTACTGGTTTCTGATTTTTTACCTCATCGTAACCGACGAAATCATGACTCCATAAAATTTTTTCCTCTTTGAAGATAAAGCGACAAATAACATATAGAAAGTTATCAATAGCTAATATTAAATCATATTTATTTTGATGATTTTTGATATATAACTTAATCAAATCTTTGATGATATCTATTAGCGGTTTATAATCACCTTTTTTAAGTTTGTTATTAAGTTGTTCTGTCCATATTCCACGTTCATGTGCATAAAAGTAATCAATTTCATAATTGACAGACAGTTCAGTAATCAAATATTTGACATGAGGGTACAAATCTTCGCCGTTAGGAAATGGACTTACTAGTAATAATTTTTTCTTTTCCATAGCTTTTATTCTCTGGGTAAATATTTTTTCATAATTTAAATGCAATCGACAATAAATACGCTACCCCACGTGTTGAGATCTAGTGGTTTTCTTGTCATCCATTCCATCTGATCAATTATCTTTAAGCCTGTATTATTTAATAATAATTCTAATTCAGGTTTAAATAAGTAGCGCATTTGATGAGTTTCTCGAATTTCTTCGACAGCATCACTGCTTTTATCTTGAATGAATATTTGATAGTTAACATCTACTAAATTCTCATTTGGGTATATTTCAGGTTCAGCAATTCTAGTAACATAAATTTCTGCGTCTTCTAGTCGTTTGACACGAACTTCTGGTGGTTCACTCAGTACAGCAGGTCCGTACCAAATATCAAAAATGAAAATTCCTCCAGGCTTTAAATGTTCTTTGACTGTAGCAAAAGTTGCTAGTAAGTCTTCATTTTTTGTCTGGTAGCTGATGACATGAAATAAAGATAAGACAACATCAAAAGTTCGATTCAGCCTAACTTCGCGGATATCTCCGTGGAAAAGTTTTAATTTAGAGCTTACATCTGTGGGGAGTTGAGAAATACGATTTTCAGCTTTTAGCAACATTTCCTGGCTAAAATCTACTCCATCAATTTCATAACTTTCTTTAGCTAAAAGGGCTGCATGTTTAGCTGTACCACACCCTAATTCTAAGATAGTTAATGCTTCTGGTGCATAGGTTTGAATTAGCTGATGAATAAACTGAACTTCTCTTATATAGTCTTTATCTCGGTAGAGCAAGTCGTAGTAACGGGCATAGTTGGCAAATACACTCATAATCTTAATCTCTAAGTTTAAAATACAATCCAGAATAAAAAGGAACTCATTTGTCTAAATATTCTCTTTAAAAATCTCCCTAATTGCTCTTGCTACTCGTTCCATCTGCTCATCTGTCAATGCCATCCCACTAGGAATATAAAAACCACGGCGAGCAATTTTCTCTGCTACAGGACAAAACACATCTTTAAATAAACCCATATTTTGGAAAACAGGTTGTTCATGCATACACCAGAAAAAAGGTCGTGTGCCAATTTGATAAGTACTCAAGCGATGCATGACATATTCTGCATCAAAAGGTACATTATCATTTAATACTAAGCCGTATACCCAATAAATATTCTTAGCATAGTCAGTTTGGAATACAGGTAACTGCAAACCAGGGATATTTAATAAAAGTTCTGTATACCGCTTCCCGATGTGACGTTTGCGAGCCACAAATTCATCAAGCCTTTCTAATTGTGCAATCCCAATAGCGGCTTGTAAATTTGTCATCCGAAAGTTCCAACCTAATTCTTCATGTACAAACCGTTTTTGAGGTTGAAAGCACAAATTGCGTAAACTGCGGCATCTGTCTGCTACTTTTTCATCATTGGTGAGTACCATTCCACCCTCACCAGTTGTGATGTGTTTGTTAGGGTAAAAACTAAAGGTACTGATAGCTCCAAAGCTACCACAGGGTTGTCTTTGATACATCTGACCATGCATTTCAGCAGCATCTTCAATGATATGCAATCCATATTTTTCAGCCAATAGTATTACTGCTTTCATATCTACAGGTAATCCATATACATGGACGACCATGATAGCTTTTGTTCTTGGTGTGATTTTCGCCTCAATCTGGCTGACATCCATATTCCAAGTCTGGGGGTCACAATCTACTACGACTGGTATTGCACCAGCACGAACAATGGCAGATGCACAGGAAATGATTGTAAAAGCAGGAAGAATTACCTCATCTCCAAAACCAATATCTAATGCTGCAACTGCCACATCCAAAGCAACAGAACCATTGCTAACGGCAATCCCATATTTGCGGTCTACTCTTGTAGCAAATTGCTCTTCAAATTGTTTGACAAAAGGTCCTTCTGAAGAAATCCAGCCAGTGTCAATACACTCTAATAAATATTTCTTCTCGTTACCATTTAGTAGTGGCTCATTTACCGGAATAGGATTCATCAGTTACTCAACTCAACTACTTTAGTTTGCTCTGCGGTAATACCCACAAATCGGGTTTTATCTTGCTCTCCTACATAAGGGCCTTGCTTGACTTCAAGCATCTCGATTTCTTCAAGGACCTCAAAGCCATGCCCTCCCGTTACTAAAAGTATGGTGTCGCCTGTTTCTAGAATTCTGCTATCCAGGTATTGCTGTTGGTTGTTGTAAAAGTCTACACGGAGCTTACCTTTTTTGATAAACAGAACTTCTTGAGTGTACTGTACGTTTCGATTTACAGGATTATGAACGTGGGGTTGAATGACTGTTTTAGCTGGATGGTGCATGTAGGCTAACTGTTGAGAAAGGTCATTAGGTGTGAAGAAATGAATACCCATTTCATCAAAATACCTGGGGACAATAATTGCTAAAATTTGACCTTGATAGATAACTTGCTCAATCACTTTTATTATTCCTTATTATTCAATATTTTACTGCTTTAATCGTGGTATCGATGAGCTAAAGAGATGAATTTTATATATATTTTATTTTGCTATTATTTTCCATAAAAACATTTATTATTAACTAGTTTACAGATTTTATTTTGCTTTTTAAATAACAATAAAAAAAGGGGAAAATTATCTTAAAAATTGCTATTAAAATAAGTTTTCTTTGTTTAATTACAGTAGGATTATATCGCACACAATTCCAGAGAAATACGGTAGATATCCAACGTTGTACTTTATCTGGAGGTGTTTCTAGAGATTTAAAAGTCAGGTATTTATAAATATTAGACAAGGTGCAGTTTTTTAAATGCCCTAAAGATGCGGCTCTTGGATCAGCAAAAGCTTTGTTTATTACCGTTAAGCAGGTACTTTCTTGTCTTTTAAGATTAGCAGACATTGAATTCATAGATAGTCTATATAATATTTGTACTTCTGGGACTACTACAAATTCATATCGAGATGCTAAACGCAACCACATATCCCAATCTTCAGATGCAATAAGTGATTCATCAAAACCATCAACTATGGTAAAAACTTCTTTACGAACTAAGGGATTAGACCCATTTTCTACAAAGTTCCATAGTAAAAGTTTTTGATAAACATCACCTGTATCTGTAGTATGCCCACCAAATTTCACAAAGTTACCATCTGCATCAATATAATTTGTCCAGCTATAAGCTACGAACGCCTTTGGATGTTCTTGCAATGCAGTTAATTGAGATTTCAATTTATCAGATGTCCAGATATCATCAGCATCAATAAAAGAAATATACTCACCTAAAGATAATGCTATACCCCTGTTACGGCTAGCAGCAAGACCAGCGTTTAGATAAGAAAATATACGTAACCGAGGATCAGCAAATTCAAATTTTTTAATAATCTCTAAAGTGGAGTCCTGAGAACCATCATTAATTATGATTAGTTCCCAATTAACAAAAGTTTGATTTAAAACAGATTGAATAGTTTCATAAATTGTTTTCTCCCCATTGAAAACTGGAAGAACCACAGAAATCAAAGGCATATCAAAATTGTTAACTAACATACTAATTTTTGAGTAACAATGGGTCTGTTTTTATATATCCTAGCAAAGTACTTGTGTTGCTAAGACGAGGAATTTTTGTCAACAAAAAATTAGCACACTTACCAGGCAATATAGTAATTGCAGCAAGTTTTAATAATGCTTTAAATATAACTTTTGAGAAAAGCATAGAGGGGTCAGTTCTAATAGTCTGAGTCAGAAATTTAGCAGCTATCCAACCTTTCTTCGGTTCTGGTTGTCCTTCGAGTGTTCTGTAAAGCAGGGTTTTATAAGTATTTGCCAGGGAATATGGCTTGAGGTATTGTAGAGACGTGGGGGTTTGCTTAAAAGTACGTTCAATCACTTGTAAACATGCCTTTTCCATCTTGCCAACATCAGCAGACATTGAATTAGCTGAAATTCGATATAAAATTTGTGGTTTTGGTACTACTACAAATTGATAATGTGCAGCTAATCGTAACCACAAATCCGAGTCTTGAGCATTAGTTAGTAATTCATCAAAACCGCCAATTGTAATAAACTCCTGTCTACGAATCATGACATTGGAGCCATTGCCGATAAAATCGTCTAATAAAAGATGTGGATATACATTACCTACCACTGTAACTGTCCTACATGGACGTAAAAATTTACCCGTTTCATCTATGCAATTAGTCCAGCTATAAGCTACAGCAGCGTTAGAATTTTCAACTAATGCCTTGTATTGTGTTTCTAGTTTATCAGGTGTCCACAGATCATCAGCATCTAAAAAACTAATAAATTCACCAACTGAGTGATGAAAACCCCGATTTCGATTTACAGCTACATTGGCTTTAGGATAAGATAATACCTTGATACGGTCATCTTTAATTCTAGAGATAACTTCCAAAGTTCCATCTGTAGAGCTTGCATTAATTACGATTAATTCAAACTCATAAAATGTTTGTTTAAGAACTGAATTAATAGTTTCATTAATTGTTTTTTCCCCATTAAATACTGGAATAACTACAGATATAGTAGTCATATTGTATGTACACTAGATTGACTTTTTTCAAAGATGATTTATATATTAATCCACTTTGTATAACAGCATCATCAGTATATTTTCAGTCTCTAGCTATCTCCTTATGCTCGTGAACCTTAGATTAGGGTGAAAGTCTTACAAGGCAAAAGTTATCAAGGAGAATATATTATGTTAAAAAGCTTATATGGTAATACTTTCAGTAATTTTTAATCTTATTTTGCCTTAAGGGATTGGTAGAACCTAATTTTCATAAATCTGCTAATTTTTATATGACATATATAGAAAGGACTTACTAAAGTAGCAATAAGTCTTTCCATCTCACAAGCAGCTACAATATCAGTCTTAATGATTGTGTGATAACGGATAAAGTGTAATATTACTTTACGTATATCATTGGTAAGATAGATAAAAAAAGCTAAGGGACGTTGCCAATTTTTAATAAGTAACATCCTTAAATGAAAACGAGCTAAACCTACACCACGCACTAGAGACATTAAATAATCTTTTTCTAGCCGCCATGCAGGAATAAGGTGATCTACTTCCATCGTTGGATTATACCAAATTTCCCATCCAGCTTTTTGAATATAAAATAATGCTTCAGCATCTTCACTACCTAACATAGATGCTCCGATTCTACCAATTAAAAAAGGAACCTTTGGCACATGATCTTTCCATGCTTGACGACGAACAACTAAGCCGGCTGTAGGGGGGAATCCTTGACGGAAAGGTAAATATAAATGGGGCTGTTCGCCTCTTTCAGTAATTGCTAAATAAAATAAAAGTGGCTTAATATTTTCCGGAGGTTCTACTTCAAAAGCACCACGAACTTTGCTGGCATAAGCCCCAACCTGTGGATTATCTAAAGCAAATTTATAACCTTCCCAAATCCAATTAGGCGCAGGCAAATTATCGTCATCTAGGAAACCGATAATTTCACTCTGTGCTTCCTGAATTGCTGTGCTTCTAGCAAAGGTTGCCCCTTGTCGAGTCTCCAAGAAATATTTTAGGGGGAATGGGTGATACCATTGCTGTTGGTATTGCTGAATAACTTTTGCAACGCCATCTGTACTATTGTTGTCAACAATTACAATTTCCCAATTCAGGTTTTCCACACCAGTTTGGGTTCGCAATTTTTCGAGTACTCTGGGTAAACGATTTTCCCCATTGTACGTAGGGATGGCTACAGTAAAGTCAACTTCCATGATGAACTACGCATCTATCTGAATAGATCTGATAGTTTTATTGTTCCCAGTCAGTAGTCTAGAAATTCAAAATAAAATTATTTACTATTGACACCTCAACGACTGTCAATTTGCTCTTGCTATTTTATTCGCTGTATGATCAATCACCCAGTAATCTGAGGAAAAAACCAGAGAATCGCCCCAGCTAACAGCACACAAACAATTCCTGCTAAACCAGCCAGAGGTTTTTTGTTCTTACCCGTAAACCATTCCGATACTTTACCTGTGTAAGTAATTAGTTCTGTTGTGTCTAAAGTAGCGATCGCCCATACCCATCCAGCGTGTAGTCCCCAAGCTATACCCAAATTACCGCGATCGGCAAACCTAGCTAATACTAGTACCATTCCCATGAGCCACAGTCCAAAGAGTTGGGGAATGGTTTCCTGTTGTTCCCAAACTAAATGCAGAAGGGCAAAAATTAAGCTAGAAATTACTGCTGCTACCCAAATTGGGTATTCTCGTCCCAATTCAGTCAAGAGGAAACCGCGAAAAACTAACTCTTCTATGGCACCCACTAATAACGCTATCAATAAAATTGGTAGCAAGTTGGGTAGGATTAGCTTGAAATTTGATTCTTGCCATGTACACCAAGCCAGCCAAAATTGACCGATAAATACAATAGCTAAGCTAATCACTCCTAAGCTAAAGCCTAAAAGCAAAGAACTTAAAATTGAAATATTGCCAACAAAGCCGTAATCAGAGAACGATCGCACTCCGAGGGAACTAATTCCCCATAAAATTAGTGGGGCTAATAGGTATAGGGGTATTAATAAGGGCAACTTTTGCTCTGGCTGTAAAGTTTTATGAGGTTGCCATTTGAGTGCCATCGCTGTTCCTGCTGCTATCGGTAACCAACACCCTACCCAAGCAATAAAAAAAGCCATCACTACAAATATTACTGGTGCATTTGAGAAAAATTCCAGTAGGCTTTTGGCTGATGGCGTTATGAATGTTATTAAAATAGGCATAAAAAACACGACTAACTTTTTGCAACAATAGATTTCTTGATGATTATTCAAGACTCTACTAAAGTTAGTTACTTATGCAAGAGGTCAAATCGTATTTTTTAGCGACGACACAATTGTCAATCAATTTTTGATTTTAGATTAGCCCCATACCGTCGATATTGGGGCTTGGAGAAGCGATGAGCGATTTTAGATTAGTTCCACTTAGCTTCCTGCTCGCGTTCCTCAAAGAGGTTCCCGTTAGCGTAGCGTCTCCGACTGGAGAAGGGTAGCAGGCATAAACACGTTTGCTTGTACCTGTATTAAATTTTGGATGAGCGAATATTCAATTCCATTTCCCAAAATTGAAAATCTAAAATTCAGTCAAACTACAGCCAACTAGGAGCTGTAGAAGTAGAGATAAGTTATCCAGCAATAACTTTCAACCTACCTCTATCATTAAAACCACTTACTCTTCGTCTTCGTCTTCTAAATCTTCTTCATCCAAATCTTCTTCGTCTAAATCTGGCTGGGTTAATTTTTTATCACTTTCACCAAGTTGAATCAAGTGAATATGCTTGTAGCCCAGTCTAATTTCAAATTCATCACCTGGTTTTAAGCCCATTGCTTTGGTGTATGTAGCACCAATAACAATCTGACCGTTTTGATGAACACTAACACGGTATGTCGGTTCGCGACCACGTCCATCTTTGGGTGCTTCTGGACTTAGAGGAATTCCTCTAGCTGATAGCAAAGCATCATAAAAATCAGTAAGATTTACACGAACCTGGTTATTCTTAGTGACAGTGTAATAGCCGCACTGCTTTGCTCTTTCTCGACGTGGTAAATTGGAAAGCTCTTTTACTTTAGCAAGCAATGCTTTTCCGGTTAATGGTGCGGTTGCAGTTTCAGTCATTATGCTCAAAATTTCCTTGCTTTCTCCAAACTAATAAACGGTCTCGTCTTTTGCCAGCATTTAGCTTTTTAGCATCTGTACAGAGCAACTCTTGACCCTAAGGTGAGGGTAAATTCCTGCTGATAGCGGGAAGCTATAACGCCTCTATTATGGTTGTCCACAACAGACTAGGTTTCATGGTAATCACAGGTATTAATTTCGGTGATTTTACGCCAGTTTTAACCATGATTCGCCAAGGAAAATGAAATTATTTTTTCTTTTGGCGCTACTGTAGCGGTGTAACTTTAAGCCACCTTTACAAATTATGTGAGTTCTACGGCAAATAAGTCGTAGACCAAGAAATTGCAGGTTTTCCACTTTCAGTGCTTGCCTTTCTTACTCTTGAGTTATAAGGTTTACCCTACTATTACTCCAGAGCTTTGGACAGCATAGGATTTGAATACGGTCATACAGGCCTACACCCTTTAGTCCTGCTAGTAGAGACGTGAAATTTCTTGTCTCTACATTACAAAATCAACAAAGCAGTAGTAGCAGCGCTTGTACGGCTATTGATACTGGTTTTGTTACTTCGTAATTTTATATTAAATACTAGCATGGACTAATAATAGCAAAATAGTTGTTTTATTTTGAATTAAACTTAACTGGTAAACTTTTATTTAAAAATTCTAGCTTGGGGCAGTAAAAAGCAATGAGGATTTTTTTAGGGTTTTATTGTGGTGGTGAGTATTGCAGCAGTGCTTTTATCAAAATTACTCTGATTTAGACTGCCAAATTTGACAAGTGAGTTAAATCGAAGATTTGCTTGATTGAGAGCAGACAAAAACTCATCAGGATTTTCCTCCCTGTTGATAGCCAACAGACAAAAAGCGGATAGAGGATTCTTTATGTCTATCTCTGGGAAGAATTAATTTTTCTACATCTGTCTAGTGCATTATTGCCAGTACTAGATGTTAATTGTCGCTTTAACACTTCTATATAAACAAAAGGTTCCATCTTATAACCATTTGAGGTATCCTTCCAGCAAGGACTTGCCTGCTGTTAAAATCAGGATGTAATGCTAACCTAAGGTAGATTTAATTTATCTATTTTCGCTCTTGAGCAAATTTCCAGGTGTCCTTCTCTGGGCAACCATTTCTCACCTATGCTGCCCAACAGGTAAATTAAATGTAAAGAAGCAATTACGTTTTTTGATGTTAGGTCAAGAATTGGAGACAAATGTAGGCGGCTGTGCGTCTTGGTCTAAAATTTTAATGCTAATCCTGATACTACTACTACGCTGAACTTAAAATTTATCTGGAAAAGTTTACTAGGTCAAGCAGAGTTAGCAACGTAGTTCAAAAGGAGGAACCTGACCCAAGATAGTGACTCATCCTCGAAACTTTTGCTCAAATTCAACTTCCAAAAAGTTTACATAATGTAGCTTGAGAGTAGTTTTTGGGTGGTACTCTATTCTGTGGCTCTGTACTAGAATTATTAAGTTTTTAATCATCAGTCTATTAACAGATAGCCTGGAATAAAGAGCAAAAAGAGTATAGCTCATTTTTCGGAGTAACCAGCCTGTAGTTATAAATTTTCAGGCGGGTATGATAATTTCAAAATTTGGGTTGGTAGTAATGGAAATTCTATTTAAAGTCATTCGACAGCAACAAAATTCCTCCCCTGTTGTAAAAAGTTACCTTTTAGAGGTAGAACCTGGCAATACAATCTTGGATTGTCTGAATCGTATTAAGTGGGAACAAGATGGGACTTTAGCATTTCGTAAAAATTGTCGCAATACCATTTGTGGTAGTTGCGCCATGCGAATCAATGGAAGGTCAGCTTTAGCTTGTAAGGAAAATGTCGGCAGTGAAATTGCCCGATTAGAAAAAATCCTGTCGCCAGCAAGGAAAGCAAATGCGATTCCAGAAATCACGATCGCACCTCTAGGTAATATGCCTGTAATTAAGGATTTAGTTGTGGATATGGACAGTTTCTGGAATAACTTAGAAGCGGTAACTCCCTATGTGAGTACCGCAGCAAGACAAGTTCCAGAAAGAGAATTTTTGCAAACACCACAAGAGCGATCGCGTCTCGATCAAACTGGTAATTGTATTATGTGTGGAGCTTGCTACTCGGAATGCAATGCTCGTGAAGTTAATCCCGATTTTGTTGGGCCCCATGCCCTAGCCAAAGCTTACCGCATGGTCGCAGACTCACGCGACCAGGAAACTGAAACTCGCTTAGAAAATTACAGCGAAGGTACTAAAGGAGTATGGGGTTGTACCCGTTGTTTGTATTGTGATGCAGTTTGCCCAATGGAAGTAGCACCACTAGAGCAAATCACCAAAATTAAACAAGAAATTCTCGCCCGTAAACAAGCTGATGAAAGTCGTTCAATTCGCCATCGCAAAGTATTAATTGACTTAGTAAAAGCAGGTGGCTGGATTGATGAACGTCAATTTGGTATACAAGTTGTCGGTAATTATTTTCGCGACCTTCGGGGATTACTTAGTTTGGCACCCCTCGGTTTGCGGATGATAGCTAAAAGTAAATTCCCCCTTTCCTTTGAATCTTCAGAAGGTACTCAACAAGTGCGATCGCTTATTGAATCTGTTCAGGAAGTGATAGGGGCTAGGGATTAGGGACTAGTACAACAAGACAAAAGTAAAAAGTCGTCTTGAAAAGTTTGCTCAACGCTCTTAACCCGCGTTGAGCAAACTTCGGGGACGGAAACCGACACCGCCAACTTTGCGCTATTTCCGCCGCACTGTACTAGGGATTAGGGGCTAGGGACTGGGGAATAATTAATAACTCTTGACCCTTGACCTTTGACCCTTGACCTTTGACCCTTGACCTTTGACCCTTGACCTTTGACCCCTTACCGCGGATCTTGAGGTATATTTAACGGCCTCCCAAAACGGTCATAGACTAAAATATCCCACTGCCCATTATTACTAGATTCAAAGGCAATCCTAGTACCATCAGCGCTAATTGTGGGATTGCGGACTTCTGCTTGCAGATTAGTAGTTAAATTCCGCGATTGGCGTGTTTCCCGGTCGTAGAGTAATATAGCCGATCGCCCTTGACGGCTGGCTGCAAAAACTACATAACGCCCATCTTCAGAAACACTGGGATGAGAAGCTATGGTATCTAAGGAATTTAAACCAGGCAAATCAACCAAATTGCTCGTTATCCGATCAAATATGTAAACATCTTGACTGCCTCGTCTGTCAGTAGTAAAAACAATATATCTGCCAGCAATTTGGGGGTTTAATTCTGAGGCTAAACTGTTGAGACTGCGACCCCCCGCATCAAAAGGATAACTCAGGAGACGTGGGTAGCCAAAACAGCCAGTCAACAAACTGGAGCAGGCAAAAATAGATATAAAAATAGAGCTTTTCATAATATTTAGTTGCAGGGCTAGGGGCTAGCTGACAAATATTCTTTATTCCCTTTGATGATTTTAAAGAAGCCAGTCAAGAAATTACAGATATCTTTATGAAGAGCAAGGAACCTGCGATCGCTTGATTTCTCCCATGACCTACTAATAAAAATATTTTCTTAACCCTAATCCCTATTGAGAACTAGGTGGTGCGATCGTTTCACCATTGGGAAGATCTAACTCAATATTTGGCCCCCGGTCTAGGACTTCAATATCCCACTGACCACGGCTGGCGGTTTCAAATACAACATAACGTCCGTCTGGGCTGATACCAGGTTTTCTGACCCAGCCACGATAAATTGGGGTAAGGATTTGTGACTGTTGTATAGCGCGATCATAAAGTGCTACCACTGGTCTGCCTTGGTCGCTAGTCAGGTAGGCAATGTAACGCCCTGTATAGCTCAGGCTAGGACTTTCGGCAATTGTCTCTGGTCTATTTAAGCCAGGGGTGCGAATAAAACTTTGCTCCTGCAAGTTGTACACCAAAATTTGGTGACTACCATTACGATTGGAAACAAACGCTAAAAAGCGCCCATTTCCACTCAAAGTCGGTTGCTCCTCTGTGTAACGACTATTGAGGGACGTAGGTCCAAGAGGAATATCACTGGAACTACAAGACACAAGCACACTTGCCAAGCTAAAAACTAGGCTCCAATGAATCGGTCTTTGGAGCCAAGATATCGGTGTAACTTTTTTCACCTCAACTATTTTCCATCGCCCCTGACTGTTTTAAATATCATCAAAATCGGTCGAATTATCAGAATTCTCATCTGGTCGTCCAATCGGTTTGTATTCTACATAATCAGTTGGTATCGCCTCATCATCCTCACGCTCTCTGCGAGTTGGTGAGCCACTAGCGGGACGACGCTTCCTTGATCTAGGGGCAACATCCTCATCACGAGTTTCTGGACGTTGCGGTCCGTTGTTACCACGGCGAGAAGGCTTTCTTACTTCACCTCCCGCATTTTCCCAATCATCAACTTCTTTAGAAGCAGAACCCCAATTTTCTTCTTGTGATCTATCTGAGGGCCGATTCGTAGAACGCCCAGAACTACGGCGACGACTCCTATCCACTGAGTCCTGTTTTTCATTGCTGTTGGGACGTTCAGAACGTCGAGGAGATTGATCTGCGTAGTAATCATCACGAGATGAGCGATCGTCTCTGCTAGCACGAATTCGGGGACGTACAGGGCGTTCCTCTTCCTCATAAGGCAATGGATCTAAATCATCATCCACTTCAGCCTCATAGTTCCGCCGCCTATTATAAGAATATTTGCCGCTCACCTCTCGATCTTCATCCACAATTGGAGTATTGCGCTTAGCTTGCTGAGTAGCTATGCTACGTAAGCGAATACTTTCAACTGCAAAAAACACGGTTGTGCCGACTAAAAGCAGCTGACCAAATTGCAAAATTGGGTCTAGTCGCCAACCTTGGAAAATTAAAATGAAGCCACAGAGTAAGCCTACTGCTGCAAAAAAGATATCTTGATCTCGTGACAGTTCGGGACGCACAGTCCGCAGAAAATACAGTGCTGCCCCAGCCACAGCCAGGAAAATTCCTAGAATACTGGCTGAGTTTGTCCCAAAATTTACCTGAGCCAGAATACTGGCTGAGTTCAGCCCAAAATTTATCATTGCTGTTTTTCCAATATCAAATCTATGTTAGCGAGTCACAATTAAAATCACTACTCTAATCAGGCACAATATATTGAAGCTTCAAAGCAACTGGTAAAGAAGCTTTGAAGCTATCCACCGAAAGCTAAAAAATTTTTTGTCTGTCAGCTAAGTATACCTTGTCCTCTTTAAGAGAAATTGCTGCTTTTGGTGCAATCAGGTAGATAGCTAACAGACAAGCAGTTATGAGAGTCAAACTGACCCCCACAAACATTATGAACGCTGGATTTTATCTTTTTGGCTAATGAAAATCAAACCAACTGTCACAGGAATAACGACAATCAAACCACCCCAAAACAGACTCCAAAGAAAATTTGCTAAAGCAGGTGTCATAGTTCTCAACCTTTTTTTACACACTTCATCATAATTCTAATAGTGTATTACTTCCTTGAGAAGCCTCTAAATCATGAGCTACAAAACGACCAATACCTTCATAGAGAATTAGGTTAACGGCTGGAGATTTGCTTTTCCATGCCTAAGAGGAAGTGACAGCATTTGGTTAAAATTATAGAGAGTGCTTTACAAAGCTTAAAATTTTTTTTGAATCTCGCCTAAGTTTTTTCTGCGTTCACAGATAGTACTTCAAACCAATGACTGGTGTTAACCTGACTACTTGGATTCTCAATCCTGTATTGGGATTGATGATATTTTTGTTCATTTTTCGCATCATTCTCACTTGGTATCCGCAAGTGGATCTAAATCGGTTCCCCATTAATCTTATAGCTTGGCCCACTGAACCCTTTTTAGCACTGTTGCGAAAGCTAGTACCACCCATAGGTGGAGTAGATATTACTCCTATTATTTGGGTGGGGATTTTCAGTTTGCTAAGGGAAATTCTGCTTGGTCAGCAAGGATTACTGACCATGTTGTCTCGTGTAAGTTAGGGCATGGGGCATTGGGCATTGGTGATTTCTCCCTGTCTTCCCTGTCCCCCGTGCTCCCCTACTCCTTGTCACCAGTCCCCAGCCCCTTACTCTAGCTGTTCAACTCCTGCACGAAATTAGTGTAAATATTACCCTGCAAAAACTGCGGGGTTTCCATAATTCTTTGGTGAAAGCCAATAGTGGTAGGCAGTCCGGTGATGGCACACTCCCGTAATGCCCTTTTCATGCGGTTAATGGCAGTTGGACGGTCTGGGCCCCAAACAATTAATTTACCAATTAGGGAATCATAGTAAGGGGGAATTTGGTAATCAGTGTAAACATGGGAATCAATTCGCACACCGGGTCCACCAGGTGGGAGATAGCCGCTGATCCGTCCGGGGGAAGGGCGGAAGTCGTGGTCAGGGTCTTCAGCGTTAATCCGGCATTCAATTGCATGACCCTTTAAAACTACTTGATCTTGAGTCAGCTGGAGCCTTTCCCCTTGGGCAATCCGGATTTGTTCGGCAACCAAGTCTACTCCAGTAATCATCTCTGTCACAGGATGTTCAACTTGAATCCGGGTGTTCATTTCCATAAAGTAGAAATGACCGGATCTATCCAAAAGAAATTCGATAGTACCAGCGCCGGTGTAGTTAATAAACTGGGCAGCTTTCACGGCAGCGTGCCCCATTTTATCTCGCAAGTCTGAGTCCAAAGCGGGGCTTGGGGCTTCTTCTAAAAGCTTTTGATTTCGGCGCTGAATAGAGCAGTCCCGTTCGCCTAAGTGGATAACGTTGCCGTAATTATCCGCCAAAATTTGAAACTCAATATGGCGGGGACGTTCAATAAATTTTTCTATATAAACGCCAGAATTACCAAAAGCTGCACCCGCTTCTCCTTGAGCCGCCAGGAAGAGTTTGACGAATTCGCTTTCAGAACGCACTAGACGCATACCCCGGCCACCGCCACCAGCTGTGGCTTTAATCATGACTGGATAGCCAATGTCTTTGGCAAATGCTAATCCTTCTTGCTCGGACTCGACTAAACCCTCACTACCTGGGACTGTAGGTACCCCAGCCTTGTACATCGTTTCTTTGGCAGTGGATTTATCCCCCATCAAACGTATAGCTTCCGGTGTTGGGCCAATAAAAGCAATATGATGGTCAGCACAGATTTCTGCAAACCGGGCATTTTCTGCCAAAAATCCATATCCAGGATGAATGGCGCTGGCATTACGTGTTAAGGCGGCAGCAATAATATTGGGGATATTCAAATAACTTTTACTGCTGGCGGGTTCGCCAATGCAAACCGCTTCATCGGCAAGTTGGACATGTAAAGCGTTACGATCAACAGTGGAATGAACCGCAACTGTCGCAATTCCCATTTCTTCACAGGCGCGGAGAATGCGAAGGGCGATTTCTCCCCGATTGGCAATTAATATTTTGTCAAACTTCATTTTCTAGTTTCGAGATCAGTACCAGTAGATTGACATTCTCTCCCATTCAACTTGCAACAATGCTTTCCGCCTTATTTCAAATTATGACAGGAGATTCCCCAACCTCCTCCGAGATGAGTTTATCAGCCCTTTGAGCAGTCTCCCAAAGGCTAGGATTTGGCTGAGAACGCCTACGGGGGTTTAACTAGATTAACAATATTCCTATTGTTAGTCTCCTGCTGCATTTACCCGAACAAAGGCTGTGCAAGCTTACTGTGCATCCCACGTTGGCTATACCCCTTTTAATATCTCTTGTGAGGAGACTATATTTCTGTCCGTCTAGTATCCACTGGCAGAAAATTTATGCTATATTCTATGTTCAGTGAGAAAAGCCGTGCGGATGTGGCGGAATTGGTATACGCGCACGCTTGAGGTGCGTGTGGCTTTGCCTTGCGAGTTCGAGTCTCGCCATCCGCATTTTTTAGTGAATAGTCACAAGTCAAAGGTCAACAGTCAAGGGTAGAAAAACCTGAGGCTATTGACCTTTAACGATCGCATCAGGACTTAGTACTAAGTAGTAGTACAACATGGTAAAAATAAATCTACCATTCAAAACTGTTGAAAAGCAGACAATGTGAGCTTTTGATTTTTGAATTCCGCGCAGCGGTACTAGTTTTTTATGCTTTCATAGAAATAGGTGAACTTTTGTAAAGAACATTGACTGCAACTTTTAGAACGACAGACAACTTAACACTGCCAGTAGCATGGCATCGCCTAACTCCGATTTGGCAAGGTGGGGAGGAGGTAATCAAGCAAAGTTTACCCCACTCTCAGCTAGCACCAACTTGGCAAATGCTTCTTTTGGGTGATGGCTCACCAACACGCCACTTAGAATTACTTACAGGTGAGCCTACGGAAGTGGATGTAATCGATATGTCATTAATTGGTACAGACTCGGATGCGGCTCCCGATTTAATTCAAGCTGTGCCAGGTCCAAGACTGCGGCGACAGGTTTGGCTGCGGACTGCGTCTGGTCAAAGATTGGCATATGCTACTTCTTGGTGGGAAGCTAGCCATGTAGATGAGTATTTACAAAACCGTTCATTACCGATTTGGGCAAGTTTAGCTCGTCTTCGCACAGAATTGTATCGGGATGTGCAAGGAATTTACTATGGTTGCTCGCCTGCTTTAGAGTCTGGTTTTGCAGTGGATGGGCCTTTTTGGGGTCGTCACTATTTGTTTTGGCATCACGGACAGCCTTTGACATTAATTTATGAAGTTTTCTCGCCTTATTTAACTAAATACTTGGGTCCTATGCAGCTAAGTTCTAGCCAGCAGTAAAAAACTAAGATACAAAGCTGTAGTCTTTTTCTTGGAGATGCCAAACCTGCTTGTAGAAAATTTGGGTTTGAATTTGGCTAGTGAGCTTTTTTATGAATGTTTGTGAGTTTGTAATCAGCACACTTTTTGCAGAAAAATCGAGGACTAAAGTGCTGACTACGAACTTATTTACCCATCAGCACTCATGACATAAACCAGTATTTTCGCTAAATAATAAATAACAAAAATTAACAATAACATTATCTAACTTGAAAAAATCTAATGATTTATTCAAGACATAAATTGCCACTAGAAGGATTATTAAAGCAAAAAATAGCATATATTACCGTAAATATTATATATTTTACTTTTTTTGAGATAAATTAAGTATTTATCATTTAAAATGACGAATATTGTTTGATATTAAAACGATGTAATATTAGCCAAATCGTTTATTTAAGACAAGATTTCATTTTTCAGCTTTCTACTTAATTTTACAGTAGCGATCGCATTATGGCACAGTAGAGGCTATTGACTTGCAGCTTTGTCAAGTTAGTTATATCCTCAGAACGCTTGGAATAATAGAGTGACTTTGGTATTGTCCGGCAAAATAAACTAAAGTGTGTTAGCAAAGCTAATTAACCAGCCAAACAGTGCTTTTGACATACTAGGGAAAGTTGATTAACAAAGGCTGATAAATATTCAGGGTGGATAAATTAAGATAATTAGCTGCCCTAGAGAATGTCTAAGCTTTTGGTTTACTTGGTAAATCAAGTAATGAGTTCGCAAGTATGAGGTATGGGTTTCAATGGTACTGCCTATTGTGTCTGTTGCGATGAAGAAAACAAAGAGACCGTCTCTGGTGCTGACGCTTTCGGCTGCTGGGTTGTTAATTGGTGGAGGGAGTGCAGCATATTTGTTATTAACCCAGGGAAAACTATTTTCTAGAGATTTGCCAGTAGGTGCAACTATTATTCCTCAAGATGCTCTGTTTGCGGTTTCTCTAACCACAGATCCTAAACAATGGCAGCAATTGCGGCAGTATGGGACAAAAGAAACCCAAGCAGAAATAGATAAAAATTTAGTCAAGTTACGCGATCGCTTTCTCACTAATAATGGTTATGATTTCCAAAAAGATATTCAGCCTTGGGTGGGAAGTGAGGTAACGATCGCAATTCTTGCACCTCAAGCTAGTCAACCGCCACCCAAGCCAGTTTCCACTGACGCAAATCTGGTAACAAGTCAGCAGTCTCTGGTAATGGTTCTGCCAGTAAAAAACCCAGAACAAGCTCAAAGCCTTTTGGCTCAACCCAAAAGCTTAAAACAAGGCAAATGGATTGACCGCACATACCAAGGTTTCGCGATCAAGCAAACCGATGGTAAAGCAGGGGAAAACCTTTCAGCTACAGTATTAGATGGGCAGTTCTTAGTTATTACTGATGATCCCAAAGCTACAGAAAGAGCCATTGATGCTTACAAAAATAAAACTTCCCTAGCCACAACTGGGGGTTTTGCCGATAATTTTCCCAAAATTGCCAATTATCAGCCTTTTGCTCAGTTTTATGTGAATGTGCCAACGGCTGCGAGGATAGCTGCGGCGGCTCCAAATCGCCAATTACCCGCCCAAGTTTTAGCTCAACTGCAAAATAACCAAGGCTTGGCGGGGACAATTAACTTAGAACCACAAGGAATACGTTTAAAAGGTGTTTCCTGGCTCAACCCGAATAGTCAGCGAGTGCTAGCGGTGGAAAATCGAGCAGGTAGAATGCAAACCCTGGTGCCGGCAGAAACCTTAATGATGCTTTCTGGCGGTAACTTACAGCGGTTGTGGGCAGACTACGCTTTAACATCGCAAGGAAATCCTCTATCGCCAATCACCCCAGAACAACTGCGAGGTGGGGTAAAATCCCTGATCAATCTAGATTTAGACAGGGATTTACTGCGTTGGATGAAAGGCGAATTTTCTTTATCAGTCATTCCCAACACTCCAAAAGATAGTTCTACAGCAGATTTTCGAGCTGGGTTGCTGTTTATGGTACAAGCAAGCGATCGCACTTTGGGTGAAGCATCCTTAAAACATCTCGATGAAGTTATGAAAACTCAATACCAATTCAAAATCCAACCAGCATCGGTTGCAGGTAAACCCGTAACCAACTGGGTTGCACCTTATGGAACCTTAACCGCTACCCACGGTTGGTTAGATGGAGATATTGCTTTTTTAATAGTCGGTGCGCCAATCGCTGATAAAATCGTTCCCAAACCCACCAATACACTAGCCAGCACCATTCCTTTTCAACAAACAGTACCCTCAGAACCCAATCCGAACAATGGGCAATTTTTCCTAGATGTCGAACAGACAGCGAAAAATTTTCCGCTACCGAATTTATTTCCCAATCAACAAACCTGGTTAGCCGCAACCCGTTCTATTGGCGTGACAACTGCTGTTAGTGATAATCGCAGTACTCGCTATGATATTTTTTTGGCACTGAAAAAAGCTGACCATTCGTAGGGGCTAGGGGCTAGAGGCTAGGGACTAGTGAGATGAGGGGGATGAGGGGGGACAAATGAATGACCTTTGACTTTTGAATACAGACGCAATTAATCGCGTCTCTCCGACTTTAGAAAAACCTATGACCCAATACCCTATAAGCAGATAGGATCATAACAGTCAGAATTAATATTTTTAACGAATCCACTGGGGAGAACACTTTATGAATCTGGTTGTACTCCAGAACTGGCTGGACAATGCCTCCTTTGCTGTCTTATTCCTCACCATGCTGGTGTATTGGGCTGGGGCAGCTTTTCCAAATCTTCCAGCTATGGCTGCTTTGGGGACAGCTGGAATGGCGATCGCGAATTTGTGCATAGCTACCCTATTAGGGGCAAGATGGATAGAAGCAGGTTATTTTCCATTGAGTAATTTGTATGAATCGTTGTTTTTCTTGACTTGGGGAATTACCGCCGTCCATCTGATTGCCGAAAATTCTAGCCGCAGCCGCTTAGTGGGAGTAGTAACTGCCCCTGTGGCAATGGGAATCTCGGCTTTTGCTACTCTGACACTACCATCCCAAATGCAGGTGGCAGAACCTTTGGTACCTGCACTGAAGTCCAATTGGCTGATGATGCACGTCAGTGTGATGATGTTGAGTTATGCTGCTTTAATGGTGGGTTCCTTGTTAGCGATCGCTTTTCTCATCGTCACTCGTGGTCAAAATATCCAACTACAAGGCAGTTCTGTTGGTACTGGTGGCTATCGCAGCAATGGCTATAAGTTGCACAAAGCAGGTGAATTAGTTGCTGAACCACAAGCACCTGCGGTCGAAAATAATGGCTTTGTTCGCTATGAAAGCAATAGCAACGGTAACGGTAAAACCGCAGTTTTAAATTTAGTAACTGCGCCTCAATCGCAAACTGTAACATCTCCTGAAGAACCTCTGTCACCCCAACGTCTTAGCCTTGCAGAAACCCTGGATAATATCAGCTATCGCATCATTGGTTTGGGATTTCCCTTACTAACAATTGGTATTATTGCGGGTGCTGTTTGGGCTAACGAAGCTTGGGGTTCTTACTGGAGTTGGGACCCTAAAGAAACTTGGGCATTAATCACTTGGTTAGTTTTTGCCGCCTACCTTCACGCCAGAATTACTCGCGGTTGGCAAGGCCGTCGTCCGGCAATTTTAGCTGCTAGTGGCTTGATTGTTGTTTGGGTTTGCTATTTGGGTGTGAATCTTTTAGGTAAAGGTTTGCATTCTTACGGTTGGTTTTTATAAGGAATTTAATCCCTTTCTCTGTTGGTGGAGAGGGGGATAATTAATTTTTAAAGGCAAAGTTACGCGGAGTAAGCGCAGCGAAAAGTCTGAGCGGAGGCTTCCTCCGATCAGAACTTTTCAAGACAAAGTAACGCAAAGTTTTGATGAGATTAAATTTTGTATTTAGTTGTTCATAAATATGGTTCAAACTCCAGTACAAAAATTAACTTTTGCGGATTTTTTAGAACATTACTCTGAGGGTTCTGGTATCTATGAACTAGTAAATGGAGAGATTATAAAAGTAGAACCGACTAGGGCGCATAAGAATGTAGCAAGATTTATTATGCTGGGCTTCAATGATGAAATTAGGCGTTTACAACTTGACTATATTGCTGATAAAGATGTGGTAGTTAGAACATTTTATAGCACAGGAGAAGAACAAGGTAGAAATCCTGATGTGGGTGTAGTTAAAGCATCACAGTGGAATAGTAATGTGCTAGTTTATGGTGCGCTGACCCTGCCTATTCAATTGGCTGTGGAAGTGACTTCAACTAATTGGGATGATGATTATATTGATAAACTAGATGAGTATCAGCGACTGGGTATTCTTGAGTATTGGATTGTGGATTATTTAGCGATCGCGTCTCGTGCTTATCTTGGTAATCCCAAACTGCCTACAGTGTTTGTTTATCAATTAATTGATGGTCAATATCAAGTGCAAAAGTTTACAGGTAATGACCGGATTATATCTGTGACTTTTCCGGAATTAGAGGTGACTGTTCAACAAATTGTAGCTGCAAGTCAAATCCAAAGACTTTAATTATAAAACACATCAAATAGATTGGCTTAATCAACTTATTATTAATAGAATGCCGTAGGAAGTATAACATTATGTAAAATAGCGGCGGCATTGACATTAAGTACAAAATACTGTTTACCATATACCAATATATAATATAAATTGGTATATCTTTGCTAGAGGACGTGTTATGCAGAAAAACACGAGCGTTACGTTAGGGGAGCATTTTGAAGCGTTCATTGCCCGCCAGATTGAGAGCGGACGTTTTTCCAGTGCCAGCGAGGCTATTCGTGCTGGACTTCGCTTACTGGAAGAGCATGAAATCAAGCTGGCCACTCTAAGGCGGGCTTTGGAAGAGGGTGAGAATAGCGGGTTTACTGAGTATTCCTTGCAGGGAATGCTAGAAGAACTGGATAAGGAACAGTTATCCTGATGCCAGCTTTTCGCCTTACTACCCGCGCCAAGCAGGATTTAGGCTCCATTGGGCGATATACGCAGGCAACATGGGGTCTCAATATTTAATATTTTTATTGATATGCGATCGCTAAGATAACAATTGTAGTACCTGAAATGGCGCTAAAGCGCAACTAAAAACCTATGAAAAGAGAGCTTTACCACTTCAAGAATGAATCTTCAATTCCTTGTTCACGCTTGATTTTACTATCTTTTTCAAACCAGGCAATTAATTGTGATGTTGTTAAATCCTCAATGGCAACACCATATTCTTGAGCAATATGCTTTAAGAGTTTAAGGGATGAAATTGTTAATCTTGTTAAAAATTTTTCTGGAGAAGACAACAAAGCTGCGTCTACTTTTGCTGACTCTTCTAAACTTAAAAACTGTTCTGATGGTGAAGTTGTCATTTGTCATATGTCATTTGTCATTCTTACAAAGTTCTGATGCCTGCGGCAACCCCTGCGGGGAACGGAGGAAACCTCCGCCCAGACTTTGCGCTTTGTCATTTGGGGTTTGTCCCCCTTGTCCCCTTGTCTTCCCAGTCCTCAGTCCCCAATCCCAATCCCTACCTCCTCGCTTTCACCAAATAGCCACAACGATGTTCGCCGTTAATAATCCAGTGGGTGCGCTCGACTGTACAATCTGGTAATACAGCGGCAAACATTTCTAGTTCATGACCGCAGATACTAGGGAAGGATTCGGCAACGTTAGAAATAGCGCAATGATGCTCGGTTAAGATGAAGCGATCGCACGTCTTAAATTCACAGGAATCTACAGGATGACATTCCGCCATAAAGCCTTCCGCCTGTCTAAGTTCCACTAATTTTGCCACACGTTCTGCTAGGGAACCTAGACCTAAGCGATCGCGGTATTCGTGGGCTTTGCGCTCCCACTGTTTTTGTAAAATTGATTTTACTTGGTCTTTGCCTACCGTTTCTGCTAAGGTATCCAGCAGCGAAACGGCAAAATTGCCATAACCATCACCAAAGCGATCGCTTGTTGTCCGATGTAGGCGATCGCGTCCTCTAGAACTTAGTTGATAAACGTGCTGTGGCCGCCCCATCGCTGGCTGCACTTGACTCGAATACAAAATTAGCTCCTGGGACTCCAAATCCTTGAGATGGCGGCGAATCGCTTGGGGGCTAATTTCTAAGATTTCGGCTAGCTCAAAAGCAGTTGCTTGTGAGTGTTTCTGGAGATATTCCAGAATATCTTGCTTGGTTGAGGACTGGTGGGTAGTCGCCATCTTTTTTGGGAGACGCTTTGCAAACGTCCAAAAAATTTCTTGGAAAATTTGACTTTAACAACATTGTTGTTGTTAATTTAGCGTAAAATGAAGATACATTAAACAACATTGTTGTTGTTTTAGTCTCCAAACCCATTGTAACAGCCGTGTAACCACTCAGTAATGCGAGATGGGAATCGGCTCAAACCAAGCCCGTCTCCGATTTAAAGAGAGTCCAAAGAACACGAGAGATTACTAACGATGAGTGCCACTGTCAAAACCTTAGTCAACCAACCCTACAAGTACGGCTTTATCACTGATATTGAGGCCGACACTATCCCGCGTGGACTAAACGAGGACGTTATCCGCCTCATCTCCGCCAAGAAGAATGAGCCGGAATTTATGCTGGAGTTTCGCCTCAGAGCGTATCGCCAGTGGCAGAGGATGACAGAACCAACATGGCCTAATGTCAAGTATCCACCCATAAATTACCAGGATATCATTTACTATTCCGCGCCGAAACAGAAAAAACAAAAGCTGGAAAGTTTGGATGAAGTAGATCCCACTTTGCTAGAAACCTTTGAGAAGCTAGGTATTCCCCTATCTGAACAAAAGCGGCTAGCGAATGTTGCTGTTGATGCAATTTTTGATAGCGTTTCCGTCGCCACAACTTTTAAGGAAAAGCTAGCTAAAGACGGCGTAATTTTTTGCTCGATTTCTGAAGCATTGCAGGAACACCCAAAACTGGTAAAAAAATATCTGGGTAGCGTTGTTCCCGTAGCTGACAATTACTTTGCGGCTTTGAACGCTGCTGTATTCAGCGATGGTTCTTTTGTCTATATTCCTAAAGGCGTAAAATGCCCAATGGAATTGTCTACCTATTTCCGCATCAATTCTGGTGATACGGGACAATTTGAGCGAACATTAATTGTCGCTGAAGAAGGTAGCTATGTTTCTTATTTAGAAGGTTGTACAGCGCCGATGTACGACAGCAACCAACTACACGCTGCTGTTGTGGAACTTGTGGCGCTGGATAATGCCGAAATTAAATACTCCACAGTCCAAAACTGGTATGCTGGCGATGCTAACGGCAAAGGTGGAATTTATAACTTTGTCACCAAGCGCGGTTTATGTCAGGGTGTAAATTCCAAGATTTCCTGGACTCAAGTAGAAACAGGTTCAGCGATTACTTGGAAGTATCCTAGCTGCGTGTTGGTGGGTGATAACTCTGTGGGTGAATTTTACTCGGTGGCGCTGACAAATAATATGCAGCAAGCCGACACCGGTACGAAGATGATTCATATTGGTAAAAACACTCGCAGCACAATTATTTCTAAGGGAATTTCTGCTGGTAACTCTAGTAACAGCTACCGGGGTTTAGTGAAAGTGAACCCGAAAGCGCAAGGTGCGAGAAATTATTCTCAGTGCGACTCAATGCTGATTGGGGATAATGCCCATGCTAATACTTTCCCTTATATTCAGGTACAAAATAATAGTGCCAAGGTAGAACATGAAGCATCTACCTCTAAAATTGGGGAAGATCAGCTGTTTTACTTTGCCCAACGGGGCATTTCGGCAGAAGATGCCATTTCGATGATGATTAGCGGCTTCTGCAAGGATGTTTTTAATCAGCTACCAATGGAATTTGCGGTGGAAGCTGATAAATTATTGAGCCTGAAATTAGAAGGCAGTGTTGGGTAATATTAAAACCGCAGATGAATGCGAATAACTTAATGTTCATCTGTGGTTTAAATAACGAACTGTATAGACGCGCCAGCGGCTATCCTTCGGGAAGCGCACGAAGAAAGAGACAGAGAAAAGAGAGAGAACATGATTATTGAAAATAGTGAAGTTGTGCTGTCTGTTAAGGATCTGACAGCTACAGTTGATGGGACACCGATTCTTAAGGGTGTAAATCTGGAAGTTCGTGCAGGCGAAATCCATGCGATTATGGGGCCGAACGGTTCTGGAAAGAGTACTTTTTCTAAGGTATTGGCAGGACATCCAGCATATGAAGTGACTGGTGGTGAGATAATTTTTCAGGGACAAAATTTACTGGAATTGGAACCAGAGGAACGGGCGAGAAGCGGTGTATTTTTAGCGTTTCAATATCCTTTAGAAATTCCCGGTGTTAGCAATTTAGATTTCTTGCGGGTGGCGTATAATTCTCGCCGCAAAGCACAGGGTTTAGAGGAACTTGATGCTTTTGATTTTGACGATTTGGTTGAGGAAAAGTTGGAAGTGGTGAAGATGAATCCCGCTTTCCTCAACCGCAGTGTGAATGAAGGATTTTCTGGTGGTGAAAAGAAGCGGAATGAAATTCTGCAAATGGCGATACTAGAACCAAAGTTAGCAATTTTGGATGAAACTGATTCTGGTTTAGATATTGATGCGCTAAAGATTGTGGCTGGTGGGGTAAACCAGCTTGCGAGTCCAGAAAATTCGACGATTTTGATCACCCACTATCAGCGCTTACTCGACTATATTGTGCCAGACTTTGTTCATGTAATGGCTTATGGGCGGATTCTTACCAGTGGTGGTAAGGAGTTGGCGCTAGAGTTGGAGTCTCGCGGTTATGACTGGATTCTAGAAGACGCTGCGGTTGAGGTGGGTGTGTAATGACTATAAAAGTTTCTCCCAGTTCAATTTCTAATTTGCTGGATAGAGATGATTATCTAACTGGGTTATTAGATCAGATAACAGCACAAAAAGCAGAAGATTGGTTGCAAGAAATCCGCCAAGACGCTGCTAATTGGGTACGTCATGGAACTGTTCCCACCACCCGCGATGAAGAATGGCGCTTTACGGATTTATCAGCGTTGCGAAAGGTGGAATTTCAGGTAGAAACGCAATTAATCTCTACTGATATCTCTTCGCTAACTCTGCCAGAAGCCGCTAACAGTCGTTTGGTATTTGTTAATGGTGTGTATGCACCAGAGTTGTCTGCAATTGCAGATTTACCTGCGGGTGTGGTTGTCAGTAATTTGACAGCGGTATCGGCAGATGAAAGGGAGCTTATTCGGCAGTATTTAGCTCAAGCTGAGGGAACGCAAGAAGTTTTCACGGCTCTGAATACTGCTGGCTTGGCTGATGCAGCCGTGGTATTGGTGAGAAAGAATGTAGTAGTTACAACTCCAATTCATTTATTGTTTATTTCCGTCGCTGGTGAGAAGCCAACGATTTCGCAGCCGCGTTGTTTGGTGGTGGCTGAAAGTGGTTCACAGGTGACTGTTATTGAAGAGTATACCAACCAGCAACAAACACCAGGGGAGGTTTACTTTACCAATGCGGTTACGGAAATTTGGCTAGCTGAGAATGCCGAAGTGAGTCACACTAGAGTTGAGCGTGAAGGTGCAGAGGCTTTTCATATTGGGAAAACTGCGATCGCTCAGGCTCGTGATAGTCGCTATACCTGTAATGCAGTTAGCTTTGGTGGAAAGCTGTCACGCCATAATTTAGAGATTTTGCAAACTGGCGAGCAAACCGAAACAACACTCAACGGTTTGACGTGGATTTTTGGTAATCAGTTAGCGGATACTCACAGTGCGATCGCACTCAATCATCCCTACGGTGTGAGTAAGCAGTTGCATAAATGTATTGTAGGCGATCGCGCCCATGCTGTATTTAATGGCAAAGTTTTTGTGCCCAAACCAGCACAACTTACAAATGCAGCACAATTAAATCGGAATTTGCTACTATCATCCAAAGCGAGAGTTGATACCAAACCCCAACTAGAAATTACAGCAGATAACGTGAAATGCGCTCACGGTGCTACCGTTAGTCAGTTGGAAGATGATGAAATATTCTATCTGCAAAGTCGGGGAATTGATCAAAACGCTGCCCGAAATTTGTTAATTAACGCTTTTGCTGCTGAAATCATTAATCAAATACCAGTTCCCTCTTTGCGAGAGATTCTGTTAAACACAGTCAAGAGTCTGAAGACATCTAATGACTAAAGACAAATGACATAGGACTAATCATTAATTACCAATGACTTTTACTTCTACCAAAACCCTAGCCGATAAAGTACGCGTTGACTTCCCCATATTGCATCAGGAAGTTAATGGTAAACCCTTAGTTTACCTGGATAATGCTGCTACTTCCCAAAAACCTCTGCTGGTGCTAAACACCCTGCGAGATTATTACGAACAGTATAATGCCAACGTACATCGAGGTGCCCATATTCTTAGCGCTAAAGCTACTGATGCTTATGAAGGTGCTAGAGATAAAGTTGCCAAATTTATCAATGCTGCATCGCGTCAAGAAATCGTCTATACCCGCAATGCGAGTGAAGCGATTAACTTGGTAGCTTATAGCTGGGGAATGAACAATTTGCAGCCAGGAGATGAAATTATTCTGTCGGTGATGGAACACCACAGTAATTTAGTTCCTTGGCAATTTGTGGCACAAAAAACGGGTGCGGTACTCAAGTTTGTCGAATTGACACCAGAAGAAACATTTGATTTAGAACAGTTTAAATCGCTGATTTCCGACAAAACAAAATTGGTGTCGGTGGTTCATGTTTCTAACACCTTGGGTTGTATTAACCCAGTCCAAGAAATTGCTACGATTGCTCACAGATACGGCGCGAAATTCTTAATGGATGCTTGCCAAAGTGTCCCTCATATGCCTATTGACGTACAACTAATAGACTGTGATTGGTTAGTAGCCTCCGGTCATAAAATGTGTGCCCCAACTGGTATAGGCTTTTTATATGGCAAGTTAGAATTACTAGAATCAATGCCACCATTTTTTGGTGGTGGTGAGATGATTGCTGAGGTTTATTTAGACCATTCCACCTATGCGGAATTACCCCATAAATTTGAAGCGGGTACACCTGCAATTGGAGAAGCGATCGCTCTTGGTGCAGCTATAGATTATCTTACCAGTATTGGTATGGATAAAATCCACGCCTACGAAGCCGAATTAACAGCTTATTTGTTCCATCAATTAGAGCAAATTCCCCAAGTTCGGATTTATGGCCCCAAACCAGATGCTAAAGGAGAGGGTAGAGCAGCTTTAGCGTCATTTACAACCTCAGAAGTCCACGCCAACGACTTATCTACATTATTAGATCAAGAAGGCGTTGCCATCCGTTCTGGACATCACTGCACTCAACCATTACACCGCCACTTAAATCTTGCGGCAACCGCACGGGCAAGTTTATATTTCTACAATACCCGTGAGGAAATTGATATTTTCATCAAAGCTTTGAAGGAAACTCTTGACTTTTTTGCGGGCATCTTCAGTTAATTTCGGGTGGGCAATGCCCACCATTTTTAAATTTAGCTTATCTTGTTTACAAATAATTCTATATTTTCTAAAGCTTGTGAATAGTTACTAATAGGAAGTTTAACCTCACTACCATCTGGCATTGTGTATTTAGACTGATGGGGAAGCTGAAACATAGGGATACCCAAAGATGATGATACTTTCCCTGATGTATGAAAATCTTTTATTCCTGAAATGTAATATCCTTCCCACTCTTGTCTAGACGTGGGATTATTCATACAAGGTGCAAATAAGGAAGGAAATTTTTTAAATTGAGTGTAGCAAAAATCGATTAGTTCTGTTCTTATAGAATCAAATGCTGTTGCAACTCCATCTTTAATTGTATAGTTATTAAAAACGAATTCGTAAATTAGGGGTAATTCCAATTTAAAGTGTTCAACCTGATTATTAAAAGTAACTATACCATCAGCATACTGCTTTAAGGCCGCAGAAGGGTATTTTCCGAAAAGTAGCATAAAAAGACTTTTTATGCCTTCAAGTGAGCTAAAGTCTGCCATCATTGGAATTACCAGTCTATGAGCAGAAACTAAAGCCATTTGTGTATATATAGAAAAACTAGGGTTGCAATCTATAAAAACAACCATATTATGATAAATTTCACTATTAAATTCATGTTCACATAATCTTTTTATTGCTGTCATATATTCCGACCAAGCTTTTTTATTTGCCGGATTAATAACAGCATAGTTTAAGGCTAATGAAAGAGACTCTAAAAATGAATCGCCAGCTATCAAATATAAATTAGCTGCAATATTGTTATTATAAGGAGCGACTTGAACTTTAAATGAATTCTTAAGACTACGAAAATTTGAATTACCTTTTAAAAGCCAATCCATAAAACCGACTATATTTCTTCTAGTAGACGAAGATTGTAATTTTTGATTCATTTTATACCCATTTTTTCCTCCTCCAAGCAAAAATTGAGATATATTAGCTTGAGGACACATATCAATTACTAATACTTGAGTATTGGGGTTGTTTCTGGCATAAAGTGTTGCAGCATTAGAACAAAGGGTAGTTTTACCAACACCACCTTTATTATTGTAAAAGGCATAAATACTAATTGACACAAGTAGATTTCCTCTAAACATTAAGTATTTAATAATACTATAGGTTACATAATAGCTTTAGTCAATAAGAAGGAAGCTATTGCTATTTCTCATAATCGAGAGGTGCCCGCATCTTCAAATCATAATCACAAGCAAAAGAGATGAAATAATTATATTAATTTATGCTCCAAACTTAGCTCTACTTTATCCATTTTCTAAGCACACGAGATATCTGCCAAAACCTGTTGTAATAATACTAGTTAAGACACAAAGGAAGATCTGCTATTTGTTGAAGTTATTTCGAGTTTGGGTAACAGAGAAAATTGAATATTAGGGTGTAATTTTTACTATAAACATTACACTTAAAAAAAACTAAAAATATCATTAGCAAGTAATCGCACATCAAGACTCACCATGCGAAGATTTCCAGCTATGTTAATTAATTGCAACTTAATTCCACAATTACAGGTGCGTTAGCCTACGGCATAATCCCTCTTTTGTTACTACGGGGAAAGTATAATCAGGAAGAAACCCGAAAGCAGT
>JAVRCF010000041.1:0-67248 GCA_034530935.1 Aulosira sp. DedQUE10
ATTCTTCTCTCAATGGAATTATCCTTACAGTCATACCTAGGGAGTTACCTAATTTCTTTAGTTAACTCTGATGATGACAAATTAAGGCAGGCATATTGCCTGCCGTACAATAACTATTCTATTCCTTCAATCCGGTCTTCAACTTCTTGGTACAACTCGCGGAGGCGGTTTAAATTCTCCTCGCTAGTCTCCCAATAACCGCGTCCATTCACTTCCAACAAAGTTGATACAACCTTGCGGAAAGAATGCGGATTAAGGTTCATCAAACGTTTCTGCATTTCTTCATCTTTGATGAAGGTTTCATTAGTATCTTCGTAAATCCAGTTATCCACAGCGCCAGCTGTCGCACTCCAACCCATTGTGTTTACCAATCGCTTGGAGAGTTCGCGCACACCTTCGTAACCGTGAGATAGCATTCCCTCGTACCATTTGGGATTTAATAATTTAGTACGGGCATCTAAGCGCACGGTTTCTGATAATGTCCGCACTTGGGCATTAGCTGTGGTGGTGTCTGCAATATAGGATGCTGGTGTTTTGCCATCACCGCGCAGACTTGCAACTAACTTGGTGGGATCTGAGTCGAAGTAGTGGGAAACATCCGTCAAGCTAATCTCGGAAGAATCGAGATTTTGGAAAGTCGCATCAGCAGTTTTCAGAGTAGTTTCAAAAATCTGCCGTGACTCATCCATCACACCGGGGTTATCGGAATTGAAGGCGAAGGATTTCCGCTTGAGGTACATTTCCTGTAACTCGGCTTCGCTGTCCCAAGTGCTGTTTTCTACCGCCAAGTTGATATTTGACGAGTAGGAACCGGAAGCATTAGAGAAGACACGAGTTGCTGCTTGACGCAGATTAATACCCATGTCCTCGGCTTGTTGCAAAGCGTGTTTGCGGACAAAGTTCATTTCTAAAGGTTCATCCGCTTCAGCCGCCATCTTCACGCCTTGATCTAGCAGGTTCATTTGGTTGATGAACAAGTCGCGGAATACACCAGAACAGTTGATTACCACGTCAATTCTGGGGCGGCCCAACTCTTCTAAAGATATTAACTCCAACTTGTTCACCCTTCCCAAAGCATCGGGAACTGGGCGTACACCTACCATCCACATGATTTGCGCTAGGGATTCCCCGTAGGTTTTGATGTTATCGGTTCCCCAAAGCACACAGGCGATGGTTTCTGGCCATTTGCCGTCATTTTCAGCTTTGTTTCGTGCCAATAGCCGATCCACAACGATTTTGGCTGATTGCACAGCCGCAGTTGTGGGGATTGATTGGGGATCGAGGGCGTGAATGTTCTTACCTGTGGGTAATACATCCGGGTTGCGGATGGGATCGCCACCGGGGCCAGGTAGAATGTACTCGCCTTCTAAGCCTTGGAGTAATCCACCGAGTTCGTTGTCAGCACAAACTTGCTGTAAGCAGAATTCCAAATACTCAAATAGTGGCTTTAAGGCGGCGGTGTCAACCTTGGTATAGCCAGCTTTGTGCAATGATTCTACCCAAGGTTCTTTTTTGCCCATGTTAAAGAAATTCAAGCGAGAAACCAGAGAAACTCGTCCTTCTGCGTCGGTTTGCTCTTTTACAAGGGCGCTAACTGCATCACGGGTGACTAAGGTGATGTCTTGCAATAGCTGGACATCTTCTAAAATGCCTCGGTCATTATTTTGGTAAATATCGTCAATGTTACGCCCAATGCTGTTGGCGATAATTGCGGGTAAGCCTTGAAGACCTTCTTCTTGACGATCTAAACTGGCGATGTTGACCAAAGTTGCGATCGCTTCTTCTGCTGTCGGTGGTTTACCAATAATATGTAATCCACAAGGCAACAACCTAGATTCAATTTCCATCAGCTTGCGGTAGACGCTGCCGACAATATTATCCCGCTCATCGTCGGTCATATCTTTGGCATCAGTTTGGGGCAAGTTGATATCCTTGTCCAGGTTCACCATCCGGCATTTATCCATGATGGAGTTGACAATGGGGATACCGCGTCCTGTATCTTTCAGGGTTTGGTAAGAAGCAATCAACTCACTGAGTTCTTTTAAACCCTTGTATAAACCAGCATTTTCTGCCGGAGGTGTCAAGTAGGAAATTGTCTCGGCATAGCTGCGGCGCTTGGCAATTGTCGCCTCACTGGGGTTATTGGCTGCGTAATAATACAGATTAGGAATTGTGCCAATTAGTTGGTCTGGATAACAATCACCAGACATCCCCATCTGCTTACCTGGCATGAATTCCAGGGAACCGTGAGTACCGAAGTGCAGCACAGCATCAGCTTCCCAAACTCTTTCTAGATAAGTGTAGTAAGCAGCAAAACCGTGGTGAGGACTAGCAGAACGGGAGAATAACAGCCGCATCGGGTCGCCTTCGTAACCAAAGGTAGGCTGAACACCGATAAACACATTACCAAAGTGTTTGCCGTAAATCAGCAGGTTTTGCCCATCGCTGTTGAGGTGTCCGGGAGGTGCGCCCCAGTTTTCTTCTAGGCGTTGCGAGTAAGGTGTCAGTGTTTCATATTCTGGCACTGACATTTTATAAGCGATGTTAAGTTCTGGGCTAGCGTACTGTGCTTGGGCATCGTGGATGACTTCTTGCATCAACGCCTCGGCTGATTCCGGTAATTCCGGTAAATCATAGCCGTTGTTTTTCAGGGCTTTCATCACCTGGTAGATAGAACCGAACACATCTAAGTAAGCGGCTGTGCCTACGTTACCTTTATCTGGTGGGAAGCTGAAAACAGTAATTGCAACTTTTTTATCAAGCTTGGGTTTGCGGCGGAGATTAGCCCATTTTAGCGCCCGTTTTGCGACAGCTTCCACACGGTCTTGGAGTGCGATCGCTTTTCCGGTTGCACCATCTCTACCTGATAAAATTATCGGCTCAATGGCTCCATCCAATTCCGGTATGGCAATTTGCAAGGCTACTTGAATTGGATGTAACCCCAAATCGCTATCCATCCACTCTTCTGTGGTTTGGAATACTAGAGGCAACGCTACCATGTAAGGGCGATTTAAGCGCTTGAGTGCGTCAATTGCTTTGGGATGATCTTGTCTAGCTGGGCCACCTACTAAGGCAAAGCCAGTCAAGGAGATTAC
This sequence comes from Aulosira sp. DedQUE10, assembly GCA_034530935.1. Classification (GTDB taxonomy): domain Bacteria; phylum Cyanobacteriota; class Cyanobacteriia; order Cyanobacteriales; family Nostocaceae; genus Aulosira. The sequence continues at coordinate 3,096 of JAVRCF010000041.1, forward strand.
AGCATCTACTAATGGCGTGTTGGTAGTTGGTTCATAAAAGTAGGCATCCACAGGCTTGGAGAAATCCAAACCACCAGCAAATACTGGTAGTACTTTGGCTCCAAGTGATTCTAACTCCTGCACTATGGCCACATAATGGGCATCATCGCCTGTAACTAGGTGAGTGCGTTGCAATACCAACCCAACACAGGGAGCTAAAGGATCTTTGAGATCCTTGGAGATATCTTTACGGGTGGTGTACCAATTGAGGTATTCTCTCACATCCTCAAACATATTCGGGGCCAAAGGATGCCAAATCCCCAAATCTGGATAAACAACTGGCGCTTGATATGTAGCAGATGGCAGATTTGCTTTATCTACACCTTTTAATACATATTTATCAGTCAGCATCAACAAGAAGTTTTCCAGGTTTTCTGGTGAACCCCCCAGCCAATACTGAAAGCTGAGCATAAAATTGCGAGCATCTTGTGCTTTGTCCATTGGCAGAAACTTTAGCACCTGTGGCAGCGTTCGCAGCAATTTCAGCATCCCATCTTGGAATCCTGCTCCGGATTTTTCCTTGCGCTTCCGCATGAATTGCGCGATCGCACTTTTCGACTGACCCAATTGTGCCAAAGAAAAGCTGCCCATCTTGTTGAGGCGCATAACTTCTGGCATTGAGGGAAACACCACAGCAACATCTAAGCGATCGCGGTATGGTTCTACAGCCGTTACTACTTTCTGCGCTAAGTCTTCAATGAATATCAGTGAGGCAATAAATATATTGGCAGTCTCCATATCCCGTTTGAACTCCGCGTAGTTCTCTGGATCTCGGAGTTCCTCAATCAAGTACCCGCTGATTTCAATCGCCAGATTGGGATGATTTGAGTTAATGGTGCGAACAGCTTGCGACAATGCACTCTGGTACTGGGACTCAAGCACGACATAGACCACCTTGATTAAATTACGTCCGCGTAAGTTATCAGGCGCAATATGTCTGATGGTGGACTTGACGTGGGTGAACATGCAGATAAGCTCCTTTGATGCGCGTTCTCTACTAGAAGTTCATCACGGCTGATGCTGCCGTTGCTAACTTCGACTTTTTATTTATCAATATGAATTTTTTTTATCAGAAAACGCTTACCAAATGGTCATTTTGTCGTCTAACTGACACAATTCGATAAACATAATGACATATTTCTTTGCAGATATTGATTTTATATGTCAGTATTTGCTACGCTGATTATTAAAAATTATTAAGCAAATACCGAACTGCACTTTTTATTTGGTAATTGCTATGCTTACTATTTAACCATATAGCGATATTATTAGTCATCTGAAATTTAGTAATTCTTAATACAAAAGACTGTTGACCAAGAAAGGCGATCGCCCAAAGGCTAGATAATTGTAGCCTGGATTACAGAATTTAGTTTTAGCGACTATTATTACCAAAACTAGAATTGCATGTCCCTGGTTGCTTGTAGGCATAAAATAACAACTGCTCAGGAGTCATACCCAAACTTTTAGCAGCAGAAAGCGCCAGCAGATGAGCGCGGGAATCCTGGCAGTGTTCAATTGCATCTGCAAGCTTGGTTAATATAGATACTTGATCTTCATGAACAATGCGATCGCTTTGAGCTTTGGATAAATCTCTTTGGGCTTGAGCGTATCGATTTTCTGGAGAATCAAATTGCATTACCACACCCATTACTGCTTCTGGATTAACATTGCCATTACCGCTTGGGGTTAATCTCACAATACCAAAGGCACAAACTCCACCACAATTAGGGTAAGTAAGGGTGCTTAAACTAGAGTTATTAAATTGCACAATCCCTGTTTGTTGTGGGACGTATGGTGTTGATGTTGATGTTGTGGCAGTTTCTGAGTTACTAATAGAATTTGATGGTGTTTCCGAATTATTAGCGGTAGAAGAAGTGGTTGTCGTCGAGCTTTGATTATCAGTATTGACATCACCACCAGCCCAAGCGAGTTGAGGAGAAATCCAGAATAAGGTGAAAAATGTCAATAAGACACGACTGAAGATGAAGCATTTCATATTAGACAACTTACAGCTTCTAAAGTGTTGAGAAAAACCCCGCTATTAGAAGGCGGGGAAATATTAAGTTCAAAAGACTAGATATATTAGCGGAGTTCAGATCCCCGACTTCTTTAAGAAGTCGGGATCTGGAGGATTGCTATCCCACATTCCGCACCCACAACTGTCACACCTCAAGGAAACGGATGTATTTAGTACATAGGAACTTATTGCTGAGAGAATTGACTGGAATTTATTGGAGCTAAATAGGAATATTTATTATTAAGTTAGATATAAAGTTAATAAACTTGGACTTTAGACAAAATTTTAGTTGTTAGGTTATTTTGATGAAAAACTTGATTCAAAATCTGGAATTAACAGAAAAATGAGAAAATGAAAACAGATACTTTTAAGGAGTTTCTGTTGCCATGTTTAGTAGAAAAGACCTTGAATTGAAGAAGATTGATCATTTAGGGATAGTAGCAGGAATAGTAGATTCAATTGGGATTATAGAAATAATTAATAATTTACTCTCTTCAGAGCCAGGAGAAAAAGTCAGTGCGGGTCAGGTAGTAAAAGCGATGATTTTAAACGGCTTAAGTATGATGTCACAGCCTTTATATATGTTTCCAAAATTCTTTGAATTAATCGCTTGTGAACATTTAATTGGTGTAGGAGTAAAACCAGAATATCTCAATGATGATAAACTGGGCAGAGTATTGGATAAAATATTTATAAAAGGAGTAGATACAGTATTCTTAGCAATTAGTTTAAATGCTGTAAGAATATATCAGATATCACTCTTATTATCAAAGAAAATAGAAAAAGCTCTGATAAATACTCAAACTAAGTTAAAAAAACTAGCACAAGAAAAATTCGCTTGTGCTGCTGAAGAACCGAAAAGAATTAATCAAAATAAGTAAAGAATTTAAATATCATCAGGTAGCAAATATCGAAATTACAGAAAAAATTTCCAACATCAAACAAGAAAATAAATCAAAACATTATCAAATCTCAGCAACGGTTGATGAAAACAAAGATGTTATTGAGCAAGAAGCTTTAAGTGCAGGAAGGTTTATAATTGCTACAAATGTTTTCTCAGAACAAGAACTGAGCAATGAGAAAATGCTGTCTGAATATAAAGCGCAGCAATCATGTGAGAGAGGATTTAGTTTTCTAAAAAATCCTTGATTTTTAGCAGATAGTATTTTTCTGAAAGCAAGCGAAAGAATAGAAGCATTAACAATGATAATGGGGCTATGTTTGCTAGTTTATACTCTAGCACAAAGAGAAATTAGAGCAAGTTTAAAATCCTTAAACTATACTGTCAAAAATCAATTGGGAAAAGCCATAAACAATCCAACTATGCGCTGGATATTTCAATGCTTTCAATCAGTTCATCTTGTTACTCTTCAACAAAAAAGAGAATTTTATAATTTGACCTCTGAAATGAAGTATATTCTCTTATTCCTCCCAGAAGCCTGCCGTAATTACTACAGATATATAAGTTGATTTATCGATATTATTAATATTTTCATTATCCAATTTGACTCATTAATTTTATTAATGAGCTTAAGTTCTAATGCTGTTTTTAAGTTTATTTCTGGAGAATCATAAGTTATGATTAAGTGTTAATGTTTTAAGAATAAAACTATATTATTGATTTTTCCGGAAACCACCCTCATTGTTTTTTGCTCTTTATTGACAATACATCGGAATAAATTTTCCTATCCAAAATTCGTTTTTTTAGAAATAAATGTATTTTTTTATTCTTTTTCATAATTCACCTCCGTAATAACCGCTTGTGACAGTTTAGGGTGCGGAATGTGGGATCTAACCTTCCCGCACCATCCAAACCAACATTCCCAATAGTATTTCCACTGGAGGAACTGTATAATCATTCAAATCAATACTCAGTGTTTGCCCTGATAATTTCAAAAATCGCCAAGCCGTACCACTGCTGACGCTGCCATAAATTGTCTTAATTGGTATATTATTGGTTTCATTGAATTTTTGTGCGGCAATCATTTCTGCTGCACATTGCCCTAAACCCGGTTTTAAATCACCTTTTTTCGCTTCAATAATCACGATTACAGGAGCTTCAATAAATATTTGTTCGGGTGAGCGGCTAATTAAAAAATCACACACTCCACTTAAGCCTAAATCCGCTGCAACAGTAAAATCTTCACCCGAAAAAAAGCTGACTTTGCGTTCAAGAATTTTCCTAACTTCTACGAGAATAGGACTAATAATTAACTCTGAGCGAGCTTTTTCGGAACCAGTCGCTGTTGCTAGTGGTAGTCCTTCGCTTAATGCTTCTTTAAGGTAAAGACTAGGTTCTATAGACTGTGTTTCGGGTAAAAACCGTCCGTTCTCAACCGTAGTTAAATTAAAGTCACGTTTGACTTTTGACAGCGAAAAGTCGCTATAAGACATTATCAATATGATTAAATATTAATCTGAGAGTATTGATTCTATCGCGTTTGTAGGTGTTTTGTTGGGCATGAGATAAACAAGAGCGATCGCTATTGCGATTGAAGGTTAATCTCACAATCCAAAAAGCCTGCATCAGCAGGCTCAAATTATGATTTTTCGTAGTTTGCAGAGATTTTATCATTCGAGTCAGCAGAAAACAGGCGATCGCAAACTCGTTGCAGCTTAAGAGCGATTTTTGCTTAAGTTAGACTTCAGCTAGATACGTGAGTAACGAAAACGAATCCTCAGCAGGCGTAGCCAGCGCAACCACAGTAGCGAAGGTTGCTCAAAGAAAGTGAAAATATCACCAAAACCTTGGTTCGTTTTTTGATGGTGTAGCCAATGTCTCTCAGGTGTAGTGATGAATAGAACTTGGCATAAAATAGTCACAGGCTTTGGAGTTTCCCAAGCCAAAACACTTATGTGTCTCCACCAAACATGAAACTGACCCAAAAGTAGTCCAGAGATTACGCCGATTGGAGAGAAAGACCATAAAATTACTGCCATTACCAAATAAGGCAAAGCACCCAACACGCCATCTAATAAAACTTGGGGATTTAACGTCAAAATAGCATAGTGGCGGAAGTCTTTCTTCCAAGTATGATGCGTTTTCAAGTGGAGGCTACCAAAAACATGCTCGGGTATGTGGTAAACGAAAGTTGAAAGTAAATCGCCAAAAAATAATAATAGCCAAGCAACAGAGATAGCCTCAAGCATTTGTACTCCTCACATCTAGTTAAGAAAACTCCAAAAAAAATGCACATCTAAGAGGTTGTTTGAAAAGTGGTTGGCTGTGATTTTAAGCACTGGTTGATCCCCCCAGCCCCCCTTAAAAAGGGGGGAAAAATTCTTAAAGTCCCCCTTAAAAAGGGGGATTTAGGGGGATCTAAAACATTTTGCTACAGACGACAGGACTTTTAAAACATCCTCTAAAGCATGAGATGTAGATGCTACTAACACAAGCTACACAAAAATGATAGTTACTAAAACTTAGTAACCATTTGTTCTGATTTTTTTTCACAGCTTTACTAATAAACCCTGCAAAACACTGTCATCTGATTTTTTATTTATCAGGTGCATCGGTCTTGTACAGTACGGTGTAAATAAACCACCAATCCCAAATCTCCAAAAAGCTTACTTTATAAACTTTTTGACTTTTGCATTTTGCGGAAAGTTGCGTGGGCGGGTTTCCCGACTTGAGGAGGCAGTGCGTTGGGCGGCTTTGCCGACTTGTAGCAACTGCCGTCAAACTTTCCTTGGCGTAGCCTCTCCCTTTGGGAGAAGACGAATTTTGACTTCCGCCTTGTGGTACTAGACTCTACTTTGTTTTCCTCAGAATATACGAAGTTTAGGAAATTCCAGGTTCATGAATCTAATGCCCTGAAATTACGCAGTAACTTGTAAAAACCTGTAATCTGGATTTTGGCTCTGGGTTGATGACACCTATACATCTATATTTCAGTCGAGATACCGTATTTTAACATCTTGACCCCATAATTTTCTTATGAAGGCTTACAGCATTAGCAAAGGTTGAGTTAATATTGGTACAAATTTAGGTTAAGGCGTTTTCATACCATTTCTTTGTGAGGCTCTTAGCTGCTAATGCAGAGTCTTGCTAAATTTAATTCGTTATAAACTTATGAAATCCTGTACTTAATATGGAGTAGATTAAGTGATTAACTTTGATCAGTACAAGGTTTTAACTTTTGATTGTTACGGCACTCTAATCGATTGGGAGAGTGGGATTCTAGCAGCGCTCAAGCCAATTTTATCTACCCACAGACATCATTTAGATGATGAACAAATTTTGCAGCTTTTTGCAGAATTTGAAGCAGAAATTCAGAAAGGAGAATATATAACATATAAAGAAGTTCTTAGAAAAGTAGTCCAAAGATTTGGCGAACAATTTGGCTTTGAACCTAGTGATGAAGAATTATATGCCCTTAGTGCGTCGATTAAGCATTGGCTACCTTTCCCAGATACTATAGAGGCTTTGAAATCTCTTAAAAAACAATTTAAGCTGGCAATTATTTCTAATGTAGATGATAATCTCTTTGCTTATTCTGCACAACATTTAGCAGTTGAGTTTGATTGGATAATTACAGCAGAGCAGGTAAAAAGCTACAAACCTTCTCTGAATAACTTTAGAGCCGCAATAGAAAAAATTGGACTACCTATAGAACAAATATTACACGTAGCGTGCAGCGTTTATCATGACATTGTTCCAGCTAAATCTTTAGGAATATCAACAGTTTGGGTTAATCGGAGAGCAAGTAAAGCAGGCGTTGGTGCTAACTTACCAGTAGTTGCTAAACCTGATTTAGAAGTGCCAAATTTACAGACACTAGCTGCCTTGAATACAGGTAATAGCGATATATTGCAGTAATTTTAATCAATAGATTTGGCACTGTCCACAATATAAAATCTGGGTTGAGGGAAGATTAGGCAGTGCCCACCACAAAAAATAGCTCGTATTTTATGAATGAATCTGTGTTCTGTCTTAAATCTCTATTTTCAAGTACGTATCGGAACTTCCAGATTCAACCAGTCTAAAAATTTCTGATTAATATCTGTGGGTGAGATTTCTGCAATAAAGTTAGTATAATTAATGTGCTGGTTAATCAATTTTTCAATCTCATCTCGATAACCTACTTGAGTTTTTACAATTAGCACTATTTCTGGTTCTTCTGTAATTTCTCCTTGCCATACATAAGCACAAGTAATCGGAAACCAGTTGACGCATACAGCAAGTTTTTGTTCTAACAAAGCACGACCAATCTGACGTGCTTCATCTGAATTATTTAAGGTGATATAGTAAATTTTCATGTGGCAGTAAGAAAAATAGGCTATTGTTTTCTAAATGCTGCTAAAAGACTCAATCGCCATCTATAATTTTCAATACCATTTTAAGGTGTGAACCACTTTAACCAAGCATCCCAATTTTGGACAATGGCTGCAAACTCCGCATAACCTGCTGCTCTGGGATGCGCCCCATCATTGGCTTTAGCCTCAGCTAACCATACAGATGACTTTACCAAGGTAGAAAACACGTCAAGATAAGGAATATCGAGTTCACGACAAACTAAAGCAAACTGCTGAGATAGATGAGCAAGTTGTTGGTTTCTCTGTTCTTGATTGACATCTCCACAAGGTGGTGGGCCTACCATCAAAACAGGGTAAAGCTGCTTGGCTTCACTTAAAATAGTGCGAGTATTTTCGAGAGATTCTATTAAATCAATTCCTTGCTGCTTCCCAGCCCATCCCGAATCATTAACCCCAAAGGAAAACACAACTCGACCGTCGGATTCTGAAGTCAGACGATAGGATACTTCTTGCAGCCAACGTTGTTTAAGATATCGGCTGGTTTCGGCTCTAACGCCTAAATTGTAATAAGTAATCTCATATCCTTTTTTTTTTGATGGGCATTAGCACACACTCTACCTGTCCACCCCAAAAAAGCCGGATCACCTGTGCCATTGACAAAAGATTCACCCACGAAACATATTCTGATTTCTTGTGGTTCGGATTTCAATCTTGACATCACTGCGGCTATTCAAAAAAGAAATGACATGAAAAAAGAGGGGTAGATAATTCTACCTCTCCTACAGGGAATCAATAAACTACATAAAGCTTCCCCAAGATTAATTCAGCTTGCAAGCTTTAGTATCTGCTGGGTTTGTGAACGATAAAGCTGAGTATTTGACACTGCTTGATGTTGTCAAAACCCACAACGCGGATATATTGGTTGGAATACTGAGAACGGCAAGATTGAACTTCGTTTAGTACTTCTTGAGTAGATTTAGCACCAAACAAAGGTAGCTTCCACAGTGTCCAATATAATTCTGTTGGCTCAGAGGTGTCGTTGAACTCAACTGCTGGGATGTAACCTTGGGACAAAATGTACTGGATCTGCTTGGCAATTTGAGCGTCAGAAAGGGGAGGTAGATAAGAAAGGGTTTCGTAACGACGCTCTTTTGGTAAAGTTTGCATAGCTTTTGTTAAGGGGTTGCGATTTTTACTACTACGTTGTTCAGCTAACTTGATAAGTTATCCAAGTTCGGGTCTGAGCTTGTTTGCTGTTCTGGTTGCAGACTGGGGTTTGATGTATCTATTTGAGTGATGCGTTCTAGATGCTGGCGACGCTGTTCCATATTGGCTTGCTGAATGCCAGTACGAACCATTTCCGGTAAAAAATCTGCGATTTCCTCAGCAATATGTTCTCTAACAGTCATGATCCGCAATGCCAAATCTGGTTTCTCCTTTAGCAGTTGGACAATATATGCTTCTCCATCCTGAATTTTATCGGCGGAAAAGTTATGCAGCCAAATCGCCGATGGAGGATTAGTTTCGCCTAGCTGTGCCAATACCGTCCTTAGCGCCTGATAAGTCAGGTAACTTTGGAGAGTCTTGGCTGTGTCTTTCGCAATTTGCTTAAGATTCATGCTTGACCCCAGCCTTTAAAGTATGAAGTATGAAGGATAAAGGATGAAATAATTGAAGTAATTTTAACTCCAGCCTCTATCCATACCACTTTCAGCCTTTATCAGACGGTATCCATAGCCTCGAATTCAAACTTGATTTCTTTCCACAGTTCGCAAGCAACAGCCAATTCAGGAGACCACTTAGCCGCTTCGCGGATAATGTCGTTACCTTCACGAGCCAAGTTACGACCTTCGTTACGAGCTTGAATACAAGCTTCTAAAGCTACGCGGTTAGCTGTAGCACCAGGAGCATTACCCCAGGGGTGACCAAGTGTACCACCACCAAATTGCAGCACTGAGTCATCACCAAAGATTTCTACTAGTGCGGGCATGTGCCATATATGGATACCACCAGAAGCAACTGCCATTACGCCAGGTAGAGAAGCCCAATCTTGGGTAAAGTAAATACCGCGAGACTTGTCTTGCTCAACATAGTTTTCACGCAACAGGTCAACGAAGCCCATTGTGATACCACGCTCACCTTCCAACTTACCAACTACGGTTCCAGTATGGATGTGGTCACCACCAGATAAACGTAGGGCTTTAGCCAATACACGGAAGTGGATACCGTGGTTCTTTTGACGGTCAATTACAGCGTGCATCGCACGGTGAATGTGCAATAAAATACCGTTATCGCGGCACCAACGAGCCAATGTAGTGTTGGCAGTGAAACCTGCGGTGAGGTAGTCGTGCATGATGATGGGCTGTTTGAGTTCTTTAGCGTACTCAGCCCGTTGCAACATTTGTTCGCAGGTTGGAGCGGTAACGTTCAGGTAGTGACCTTTGATTTCACCGGTTTCTGCTTGAGCTTTGCTGATAGCTTCCGAAACAAACAAGAAGCGATCGCGCCATCTTTGGAATGGTGCGGAGTTGATGTTTTCGTCGTCTTTGGTGAAGTCCAAACCACCGCGTAAGCACTCGTATACAGCGCGTCCGTAGTTCTTGGCAGACAGACCCAATTTGGGCTTAATTGTACAACCTAGCAAAGGACGACCGTATTTATTTAACTTGTCACGCTCAACTTGGATACCGTGGGGAGGACCTTGGAAAGTCTTGATGTAAGCTACAGGGAAGCGGATGTCTTCCAAACGCAGTGCCCGCAAGGCTTTAAAACCAAATACGTTACCTACAATCGAGGTCAACACGTTGGTAACAGAGCCTTCTTCAAACAGATCCAGGGGATAGGCAATGTAAGCAATAAATTGGTTATCTTCGCCGGGAACTGGTTCGATGTCGTAACAACGACCTTTGTAGCGATCAAGGTCGGTCAACAAGTCAGTCCATACAGTTGTCCAAGTACCAGTAGAAGACTCAGCCGCTACCGCAGCACCTGCTTCTTCAAAGGGAACTCCAGGCTGGGGTGTAACCCGGAATGCCGCTAGAAGATCTGTATCTTTAGGTGTGTAATCGGGTGTGTAATAAGTAAGTCTGTAATCTTGAACCCCGGCTTTATACCCAGTTTTACTCTGAGTCTTCGTTTGAGCGTAAGACATAAATTCCCTTCCCAGAAGTCATACTTTATTACTTAACAAATCACGTTGCGTGCAATTCCCCCTTACCCCGCACTGTTCCCCTGTAGTCAAGGAGAAGATTAGGAAAATTTTTTGTTAGGGGTTTTCATTCAGGAACATTTGGTGAGCTATCCAAGACATGATCTCCAGTTTCCTTAATTTCTAGAGGCACAGGACTATGTGCTTCTACTTTTCCTTTGTCCCAGGCATATAAATTTTTTTTATCTCTTTCTCTGAGTCCTCTAAATTTTGCCTAGCCCATTTAACCTTGCTGCTTTGCAAGACTGGCTTTTACCTATTTTCCCTAAAGGAGCATATAGATATTTGGGCTTTTTGCTCATACATCTGCTGGTTTTCGTTGATTTACAAGGAAATCCTCAGAGTGATTTGGCTTGAGGTGGGTTTAGAGGAATGGTGAGCGCAAGACAAAAATTGCATACCGCGTAATTTGTAACTTGTCTCACAATATATCAAGAAATCGATAAGTTATACTTTGAAACTTTTTAACTTATATATTTAAATTTGTTATTACATAAAGTTTTAAACATTTTGTAAAGAATAGTTTACAAATGCTCGCCTGAGGCTGTATAGGCCTCTGGTGGAGGAATCGTTAAGGAATAAATTTTATAGGTTGCAAGAAAACAGCATTCCAAATGTCTTTAAAGAATTAAAGCAATTATTCAGCACAGGCAACTCCATCAGTAGTTTGCAGTGGAAGGAGTAAAACATCATGGACAGTTCATTAACCCGTCCCCTGGCTGTCGTGACGGGTGCCTCCACCGGCATTGGGTACGAACTTGCTAAACAATTTGCCCAAAATGGCTTTGATCTCTTAGTTACGTCTACTGGTTCAAGCATCAATGAGGCGGCTATTGCCTTCAAGGGATTGGGTGCTAAGGTTGAGACGGTGCAAGCCGATCTGACGACATATGAAGGAGTTGAGATGCTTTACCACAAGATTAAGGCGATCGGGCAACCCGTGGATGCGATCGCCATCAACGCAGGTGTCAATGTAAACGGGCGCGAGGTACGCAGAGAATTCGCTACAAACTAATAAAATGTCGTACTTAGTGCCATTCCCTTTAGGCAATCGTTGCAGTTAAATCTCACAAAATTCTATGAAAACCTCAGGAAACGAAGTTCTCATCACGGGCGGAGCTACAGGTATTGGCTTTGCCTTAGCGGATGCTTTTTTAAGGGCAGGAAACCAGGTTGTTATCTGTGGTAGACGCATGGACAAGCTAGATGAAGCGAGTGCCTGTTTGCCTGGGATAAAAACAAGTCAGGCTGATATTTCTACGCCAGAAGGTCGCTCAGCGCTCATCACCTATTCTCTTGCTCATTTGCCCAACTTGAACTTATTGGTTAATAATGCAGGAATTTCGCAGCTGATTGAGTTGAGTGATACTCATGCAAGTGAGTTAGAAGAAAAGCTTCGTAGCGAAGTTGAGATAGACTGCATCGCTCCAATTGTTTTAGCGACTCAACTTCTGCCACACCTGAAACAACAACCATCAGCAGCAATTGTAAATGTGACAACTGCTTTAGTGTTTGCACCGAATGCAGCATTTCCGTTTTATGCGGTTGCCAAAGCAGGGTTACGTGCGTTTACCCAGTCTTTACGATTTCAGCTTCAAGATTCTCACATCAAAGTTTTTGAAGTTATTCCTCCAATGGTTGATACAGCATTGAGCAAAAGTGCTGGTTCAAAGATTACAGCCAAGCGAGTTGCATTTGAAACCTTGAAAGGAATAGAGCGCGATCGCTTTGAGATCAAGGTTGGGAAAAGTAAAAGTTTAGCTCTGCTTTCACGTATCTCGCCCAGTTTTGCTTACTCAGTCATTAACGGAAGAAACTAGTACGGAAGAGGAGTGAACTACCTACACTGACCTGACGGTACAGTGTATGCTTCCAACTTCACAGAAGATTGCCGCATCTTGGATTTGCGTCCGCGAATTGGTCTTACATCCTCTCCATTGGCGTTAGCCTCCCCCGTCCCAGAGCTATGCATTACCCACATCTTTCTTTACAATCTTGAAACCCAGGTTTTATAACCATCTTAGAGACTGAGGGGTTAGACATACTTGATAAATTTGCGCTTATTCTTCTCGCTAAAACTGGGGTTTTATTGAGAATGAACAACGAGCGAATCAGGGTTCTAAAAACGTGAGTTTATACTCTCGCAATGTTAAGAAAGATGTTTATATATGGATAGGTCTCAGAGGAGGACAGCATTCTGATACCTTCTGCCCTAATGTTGATTGCTGCATTACCGTCTCGATCATGATGAGTACCGCAGCTTGGGCAAGTCCAAGTTCTCACATCTAGCGGTAACTCAGGTATTTGGTAATGACAATTAGAGCAAAGTTTGGAACTAGGGAACCATCGATTTAGTTAACCAAACACCAAATACCCAATTCCAGAGAAAAATTGCTGAAGGCGTTTAAAAAATACTAGTTAAGGGAACACTGAAATTAATCCTCAGCCAATTTCAGCAACAGATCTCTTTAGCGGTGGGAAAAAAGAACATCAATCTCTTAAAGCCCTTTCCCTGACTTCTGTAAGCAGTCTGATGGCTTAGGTACTGTCACTAAAGGGAATGTCACCGTGGTATTGTTTTATAAGCGTACTAGTGTATTAATTAGTTCTATCCTAGCGGGATTCATCGTGCTGCCGAGTATTGGAATCGTTGCTTTGACAAATCCAGTAAAAGCGCAAAAAACTGTTAGTCCTGCTCCGACACAAAAAAAACCTGAGACTAATTCGTCTAAGCCTACTCCCGCTTACCCTGCTTCTGCACCGCCTCCGCGAGTAGACCCCTTGCCAGATCAACGGGAATCGCAAGAGCATTCAATAGAAACTGATTATCGTGTAACTAACTTGTTAGGAGATGTTACAGGAAATCTTTGGGTAGCTTCTTGGCGGGGCTTGTCGCGTATTGATCCCAAAACTGGCAAGATTGTGTCTCGCGTTAGTTTACCTAATGTGGCTATTAGTGCTTTAGCTCAAGACAAAGTAGGACGTTTATGGGTAGGAAATTATGAGGGACTAATCCGTGTAGAACCTCGCACTAGCGAAATCACCGCGCAGAATTTATTTTTGCCTTCCAAACGAGTATTATCGCTATTGATTGACAAGCGGGGTTATTTGTGGACAGGTACTGATAACGGTTTAGCGTTAATTAGTCCCGATCAAGGCTTAATTATGACCACCTTAAAAAATTTGCCTGGTGTTAGTGCTAATGCCCTGACTTTAGATGCTGAAGGTCATTTGTGGGTAGGCACTTTAGATGGACTGATACGAGTAGATACGGCTAATGCTTTGATTATGAAGCGGATTGCTGATTTACCTGGCTCAACCGTACAAGCTTTAGCGATTAGTCCAGAAGGATTAATTTGGGCGGGGATGCCGAATAATTTGTTAGTTATTAACCCAAAAACGGGTGCAGTCTTGCGATCTGTAACTCGCTTACGTGGACGTAATGTTACAGCAGTGCGCTTTGCCCAAGATGGTAGTGTTTGGATCGGTACTAACAATGGTTTGTTACGATTAAATCCAAATACAGGAGCTTTATTAGACCAGGTGACTGGGCTTCCTTCTAGCCGGGTGCTTGCCCTAGCCCCTGATATCGCTAATAAATTGTGGATTGGCACTAGTGAAGGTCTCGCTTGGTTAATGCCCAAAGTGGGTACTGCAAAACCCCATCTTGCTTTTAGTCGCGCTGTTAAGTAGAGATTAGGGATTGGGGGCTGGAGACTAGAAATATAGAATTAGTAATTCTACTCTAGCCCCTAACCTCTAGCCCCTAACCCCTAGCCCCTAGCCCCTAGCCCCTATTGAAAATGGTAGTTACCACCCAAAAATTAATTCAATGGAAACAACAAGGACGCTCAATTGTAGCGTTGACAGCCTGGGATTATGCGATCGCTCAACTACTTGATGCAGCTGGGGTAGACTTAATCCTGGTCGGGGATTCTATGTCTGTGGTTCTTGGGTATGAAACAACACTTCCTATTACTTTAGAGGAAATGCTATACCATGCCAAAGCTGTACGGCGTGGTGTGAAACGCGCTTTGATAGTAGTAGATTTACCATTTTTGACGTATCAAGAAAGTATCCAACAGGCAATGCACTCAGCTGGTTCGGTGCTGAAGGAAACTGGTGCTCAAGCTGTGAAGTTGGAAGGTGGCTACCCAGCAATGGTAGAAACGATCGCGCGTTTGGTGCAAGCGGGAATCCCAGTTATGGGTCATGTGGGATTGACTCCACAATCAGTCCATCAACTCGGTTTGCGACAACAGGGTAAAACCCAGGAAACCGCAGAGAGAATTTTAAATGAAGCGATCGCTCTGGAACAAGCGGGTGTTTTTGCGATCGTTTTAGAGCATATACCCGCAGATTTAGCATTGCAGATTACGCAAAAAATAAGTATCCCCACTATTGGTATTGGTGCAGGAATTCACTGTGATGGACAAGTGTTAGTGACTTCTGATATTCTTGGACTTTTAGAAAAGCAACCACCATTCGCCAAAGTTTATACCAATTTGCGAGATACTATTACTAAAGCGGTACAAGACTATGCAGTAGAAGTGCGAGAGCGGAAGTTTCCGTATTAAAAGGGAACCTTAATCAGCTAGTAGAAGCATGGTTATTGCTTGCAATTTCGGTAAGTGATTCGATTATCCTCAGGTCTTCATGAAAAAAAAATAGTAATTGCAGATGAAGCTAGAGCAATTATCACCGCAAAAGAACCAATCAATCGGACTCATTAAGCGGTAGATGTGCCAGTACAACATCAGCAATTACTAAAAATAGCTTGAAAGGAAATAAAGGTAATATTTGGTTTGAGCAGTTGTTTTCCAAACCTGGGTTTATTAAGAAATAAATTAAGAAGACAGAAAAGATAATCGTTGCAAGCCAAATTAGAAGCTATATCTAGTAAACTGCGGCGTAAATCAAAGTCAAGTTCAAAACACTACAAAAGCCCATAATCAACGTATTTTGAGTTTTGACTTCTCTGTAGCAGCACTAGATTCTTAGTATTAGGCTTAAATTTAGATAAAATCTTACAGGTGTTGGATTTGGATGTTATCAATTTCAGTAAGCAGCGCAGCCAACTCCTCCAAATCCATCAATTGAGAAACGAAACCTAAACTCAATTCTTGATATAGCCAGCGCATTAATGTGGTTAACGCTTGGTACAAAGAACTAGATGAATACTTAGATAACTTGGTTGAGTAAATCTCAAGTGTAAGAATCATCTTTTTTCTAGCCAATGCTGAGTCATTTCTCGTTTAGTCTCAATTCGCTATCAATGGCAAGGGTTGCAATTTCTAATTTTGCAAATCTGCGTATCTTTGATCAAGACGAAAATCAGGTGCAGGCTCTAACTTCAGCCAGTGCTTACGTTTATTCTTATTTTTGAGGATATTCACATAATTATCAGCGTAACGGAAAGCTGAGGCACGGTCATAAGTAGCAATAGCTACGGCTTGGGAAAACACCTTTGTAGGAATTTCAAAGCCTGAAAATTTTTGCAGTAAAATCAACAAATCTTCTTCAGTTACAGGTATAGAAATTTCTTCTACCTGTTCGGGTTCATGAAATATTTCTTCATTTAGCACTTTGGACATTTAGAACCTCCCCAAAAGCATAAGATGCGAAACCTGTGATGAAATTTAGCTGTTGCTCACGAGTCTGTAAATTTACTGGGAGTTCATTACTGGAACATCCTATTTCCCGCAAAATTTCCAAACAATAAGCACTCAGTTCACTATATGAAGCTAACTCCCAATTTCGAGCAACCTCTTTTGCTTTCTCTAAGTTGACTCGAATCACCGTCATTACAGGGCTTGTCATCAATCTACCCTCCTTAACTGGATATCGTCATTTTGCTCGGAACGACAAATCCGCGTAACCGTGTTATTGCGGAATTTCTCTAGGTGGGGGAGGGGAACATCCGGGTATTTACGGTTGAGTTTTGATGGTAAACGCTTGGCTTATCTCTATTATTTTACACATAAATTATACATAGATATTATTGCCATAATTTATATCAACAAAAGCCTTTTAGCCGATCACAATTTATATTTTTTTAATAATTGCGTATTGTTACGTACATATAACTAAGTGCTATTACTGAAGAAGGAATGAGAAAAATTGAGGACGATTCATTGAGAAAACCTGCAATTTTTTCAGTTAAAAAATATTTCATCAGCAGTGAGTAAGCGATATCTCATGAAAAGTCGCTATGGGTCTAGGGTCACTCTCGAATCCGAAAAAAATTATGGTACAAGGATCATGAAATTGTCGATACTACTTAGGTATGACTCTGGGATCAGACAATTTGCGTAGGCTTAGCCCGTCGTAGCGAAAAGTCGGAGCGGCGGCTTCCGCCGAACTGAACTTTTCAAGACAGACATCGCTTGCCATAATATCAGCATCCCCAGTTTTGCTGGAAAACAGGAGATTTGCAGTGGCGATCACACAAGGCCTGCAAATTGGGTTAATACTACTACTTAAGAAAGACGTGAAGACCGATCCAGCTATGTGTCACCGTCTTCTTACAATGACTTTATCAGGACGAATCTGATTCTCTTTGCCATGAACACTAAGCAAACACGGATGAACCGTCTTTCCTAAGTGTTAGTTATCCCCTCTGTGTCTGGAGTGGTTTCTCCACAAGCCTATGCAACCCACTAATCCAAACCAATTTACAGAAAAAGCCTGGGAAGCGATCGCCCATACCCCAGATATTGTTAAACAATATCAACAACAACAGATAGAAAGCGAACACCTAATGAAGGCGCTGCTAGAACAAGAAGGTCTAGCTAGCGGTATATTGACTAAAGCGGGTGTAAATCTCCAAAAAATCCGCGATCGCGCTGAACAATTTATTCAACGTCAGCCTAAAGTATCAGGTAGCAGCACTTCTGTCTACTTAGGACGCAGCTTGGATACTCTTTTAGACCGGGCGGACGCTTATCGTAAGGAATTTAAGGACGAATATATTTCAATTGAGCATCTATTGCTGGCTTATGCCAAAGATGACCGCTTTGGTAAAGCTTTATTCCAAGAATTTGGTTTAGACGAAGGCAAGCTAAAAAATATTATTAAACAAATTCGGGGGAGCCAGACAGTGACCGACCAAAATCCAGAAGGTAAATACCAATCGCTGGAAAAATATGGGCGTGATCTCACCGAAGCTGCGCGTAAAGGTCAACTCGATCCAGTGATTGGGCGCGATGATGAGATTCGTCGCACGATCCAAATTCTCTCTCGCCGTACCAAGAATAACCCCGTACTCATTGGTGAACCTGGTGTTGGTAAAACTGCGATCGCCGAAGGACTAGCACAACGGATTCTCGCTGGTGATGTGCCTCAGTCCCTCAAAGATCGCAAGCTGATCGCCTTAGATATGGGTGCTTTGATTGCAGGGGCGAAATTCCGGGGTGAATTTGAAGAACGTCTGAAAGCAGTATTAAAAGAAGTTACTGAATCCGGCGGCAATATTGTTTTATTTATCGATGAAATTCATACTGTTGTCGGTGCTGGTGCAACTCAAGGCGCAATGGATGCGGGGAATTTGTTAAAACCGATGTTAGCTAGGGGCGAGTTGCGCTGTATCGGGGCGACGACTTTGGATGAATACCGCAAGTATATTGAAAAAGATGCGGCCTTAGAAAGACGCTTCCAGCAAGTTTATGTGGATCAACCCAGTGTGGAAGATACAATCTCTATCTTACGGGGGTTGAAAGAACGCTATGAAGTCCATCACGGGGTGAGAATTTCTGATAGTTCTTTAGTTGCTGCTGCTACATTATCCAGTCGGTATATTAGCGATCGCTTTTTACCAGACAAAGCCATCGACTTAGTAGACGAAGCTGCAGCTAGACTCAAAATGGAGATTACCTCCAAACCAGAAGAACTTGACGAAATTGATCGCAAGATTTTGCAACTGGAAATGGAGAAGCTATCTTTGCAAAAAGAAAGCGATGCTGCTTCGAGAGAACGCTTGGAAAGGCTCGAAAAAGAACTTGCAGATCTTAAAGAACAACAAAGAACCCTAAATACCCAATGGCAATCTGAAAAAGATATTATCAATAAAATTCAAGCTGTCAAGGAAGAAATTGACCGAGTTAACCTGGAAATCCAGCAAGCAGAAAGGAATTACGACCTCAATCGGGCTGCGGAATTAAAATACGGTAAGTTAACCGATTTACACCGTAAACTGGAAGCTGCCGAAAGTGAACTCTCACGCGCCCAAGGAACTGGCAAATCACTGTTGCGGGAAGAAGTTACAGAAGCGGATATTGCGGAAATTATTTCTAAGTGGACAGGAATTCCCATCAGTAAGCTGGTGGAATCAGAAAAAGAAAAACTGCTGCACCTAGAAGATGAACTCCACCACCGCGTTATTGGACAAGATGAAGCCGTCACAGCTGTAGCAGATGCAATTCAGCGATCGCGTGCTGGTTTAGCAGATCCCAACCGTCCAATTGCTAGCTTTATTTTCCTAGGGCCCACAGGTGTAGGTAAAACCGAGTTAGCAAAAGCGTTAGCAGCATATATGTTCGACACTGAAGAAGCTTTGGTGCGAATCGATATGTCGGAATACATGGAGAAGCACGCTGTTTCACGATTAATTGGTGCGCCTCCGGGATACGTTGGTTACGAAGAAGGCGGACAACTCACAGAAGCAATTCGCCGTCGTCCTTATGCAGTAATTCTCTTTGATGAAATCGAGAAAGCACACCCAGATGTCTTTAATGTGTTGCTGCAAATTCTCGATGATGGTCGCGTCACCGATGCCCAAGGTCATAAGGTAGACTTCAAAAATGCCATCATTATCATGACCAGCAACATCGGTTCACAGTACATTCTCGATGTCGCCGGAGATGATGGGCGTTATGACGAAATGCGCCATCGGGTAATGGATGCAATGCGTAATAGCTTCCGGCCTGAGTTTCTCAACCGCATCGACGAAATTATTATCTTCCACGGCTTGCTGAAGCGGGAATTGCGGCAGATTGTCTTGTTACAAGCAGATAGACTGCGCCAAAGACTTAGCGATCGCAAGATGTCATTGAGACTTTCTGATGCTGCTCTTGACTTTTTAGCCGAAGTTGGATATGATCCAGTGTTTGGAGCGCGTCCACTAAAGCGAGCAATTCAGCGAGAGTTAGAAACACAGATTGCTAAAGCTATCTTGCGCGGTGAATTCAACGATGGCGACTCTATCTTTGTAGATGTGCAAAATGAACGCCTTTCCTTCAGTCGCTTACCCGTTGAAGTGTTTAGTAGCTAATTCAGGTTTAATAATTTCACTCAAAAACGCCAAGAATTGCTGTAATTATTGGCGTTTTTGCGCGCAATAACTTACAAAAATCATTAGGGTTTGCTATTCAGTTCAACAGCATAAATTCAAATTTCCCAAGCTTTATACTGTCTAACTCTTGTGGAAGTAGGAGCTTATAAGAAATTTTATTTTTTCTACAAAAAAATCTACCTAAGTAGTTAAAACTACATTATAATATTTTTTTACAATCATCCTTTTAATAGTTGATAGCGAATTGCGATCGCTAGTATTGTTTGAGATTGCTGGAACAGCCTTGTTGATTGTACAGAGGTTGCGTGCAACCGGTAAAATCCAAACAAAATCCCAAATTGATATTACTAGTGCTTCATGTCATTTTTTTGACAAATAAACAAGCTCGTAGTCTGGACTTTAGTATTTACTACGAACTCATCAATATGGATGACATAGACAGCTAATTCACTAGATACAAGTACAAGAACGCTAAACTACTATAGCTTTTACAAGATTTTGTAAAAACTATGTATCAAAATATTGAAGGCTAGATTATCAACCCGGAATCAGGATTAGTTCATATGTAGTTTTAGGTAGATTAGAAAATTCAAATTATAGGAAGAAAATATTTTATGTCGCTAGAACAGGTTAAAGCTTTTTATGAACTGCTGACATCAGAGCCAGCAATTTATGATCAATATCAAAATAAATGCTGTAGCCGAGGATTTTTCGGCAGTTGCCATTGGGATAAAGCTAAGATTGTCAGATTTGCTGCTAATCAGGGCTATAATTTCGATGAAAGTGATCTAGACCAAGTATGGTTTGAAAATGAGTCAAATTTTGCCGATAGCTCTTTAAATCTTGCTCAATCTGGCAATTTTTATTAAAGGCAGTCTATATAGTTTATTTTCTATTTTTATCAATTTAGCTTAGAGGTTGTTTGAAAAGTGATTGGTTGTGATTTTAAGCATTGGTTGATCCCCCCTAGCCCCCCTTAAAAAGCAGGGCCGATTCATTCCCTAAAAGGCTTTAAAAATCAAGGGTTCAGGAGATGAAAAATAAGCAAGGTATTCAATTGGCATTCAATATTAGGCATCAAAATGGTCAACAATTCATGACTTTTGCCCGAATATTTATCGCCAATGGTATTGACAAAATACATACCTTGTCGAATTAATCAGCCCTGCCCCTAGCCCCCCTTAAAAAGGGGGGAAAACTTCTCAAAGTCCCCCTTTTTAAGGGGAGCCACTGCGTTGTGGGGGTTCCCCCCGTTGTAGCAAGTGGCGTGGATAATGGTGGATCTAAAACGTTTTGCTACCAACGACAGGACTTTTAAAACATCCTCTAAATCCCACCTTGCTAGGCTTGCTTCGTTTGTTTAGCAATACTTTTTTAGTAAAGTGTGGAGTAAATCAACATACCGTTAGAAATACCCCAAAACTTTGGAATCTGGTCTATTTGACTTTTGACTTGCGCGCAGCAGTACTAAAGTAGTATTGCGCCCAATATTAATGCAAGAGGCTTTCTTAGATTAAGTAAGAAAGCCTCTTGCTATTAAATTATTTTAAAAGAACGAATCAGGCTGTTTTAAAAACTCTATTTCTTCTGGAGTTGAAGCCCTTTCTAAAATGCTATTACGATGGGGAAAACGCCCAAAACGCTCAATAATTTCCAGATGACGAAATGCATATTTAATTGCACTAGCACTTTCAGGATCATGACTAACTTGCTGAAATAGCTTCACACACCGACGCTGATCTGCTAGGTTTTCGCTATGTTCAAAGGGTAAGTAAATAAACCAGCATTGCACAGGCAAAAATTTACGGTCATAGCCTTTAGCAACAGCTTGCTGTGCTGCTGAAAGTGCTTCCCAGTCAGTAGCAAAAGCTTCTGGAGTCCCACGAAACATATTGCGGGGAAATTGATCTAGCAGCAGAATCAACGCTAGACAGGTTTCTGGTGAATCCACCCAATCATCTAAATATCCCCCTGCTGCTTTTTGGTAATCTTGAAGAAAGCGATTTCTCATTTCCTCATCAAAATCCGGTGTTTTGCTAAACCAAAAAGACTTGGGTTTGCCATAACCCGGTTCATCAGGATGACCAAACCAGAATTCCAAAATAGCTTTTGCCTGTGACATTGCTGTTATTGACCCTTACAAAGCACTTGCCGCATTTTACGCATATTCGCAGGTAACTCAAAGTTCATTGCTTGTTGAATAATAATAGAGGGGATCAGAAGATTTGGAGTAGCTTGCACATTATAAGCAAGCATTGTGCCATTACCGCAATCTTGTAGCTCTAAATTAGCTTTAAAGTCTTCAAAAGTGCCTTTTTCCATACGGAACTGAATTTGCTGTCCCAATACTTCCACAACATTTAAGTAAATTTCCACCTGTGCTGTGAAAAATAAAAAAGCTTTTTGTGCAGCTTGATACAGACGTTTAGCCTCTCCTTTAGACAAAACCTCACTTTTAGTAATATCGGGAAAATAATGTACCCAACGGGGGTAGTCAGTGAGTTGTTGCCATACCTGCGATCGCACTAGTGGCACATACATCCAAGCCGTGACAGCACCACCCCAAGCTGTGTGCGATTCGGTTTTCACCAATATTTCACCCTGCATTAGCAACTTTTGCTCGTTTTGACTCCAAGGCATATCCGAACCTGTAATAATTGAGTCTGAGATATGAGACGCAGACATATTGATTTTTGTTACTCCTCAACTTATCCACCTCACAGAGTTGGAACTACGAACCTTCAAATAAGATCGATTCCAATCCCTTAAATTCTAGTTGCAGTCAACCAGATATACTTTCCGGAAATAGTGATTTCTCGGTAAATTTTTAGTGAATATACTTAGAGAATATGTATTTTAGATGAAGAAAATTTAAATAAAATATTGAAACACTTTTACTCGAGTAACACTATTAGCTGAAAAAGTAAATTTATAAAGGATAGAATGGCACAAACATTATCAATTATGCAAGTTACTTCCAAAAAATATTGAGATTAGAGGCAAGATAGGTGAGTCAATCTTCTTTAAATCGTAGATTAACCCAAGTTTTCGGTATCCTTCTTGGCATGGGAATAGCCGTATGGCTGCTGAGAGGTTTTGGTCTTCTCACTTTTATTCCCGGCGGAATTATTTGGCTGTTATTACTGGGAGCGATCGCAGTCGCTATTCTCAGTTACGTCCAAAAAACTTGGTGGCGGTTTTAAAAGGAACAAGGGACAAGGGAGTGGGGACTGGGGAATTCGGGGACCCCTCTGAGGATAAGGAGTAATGGGGATTTGGGATTGGGGATGAGGGGGATGAGGGAGATGAGGGGGACAATTGACAAATGACAAACAGCAAATGACAGACCCTTCTTTAGACAGTGAATAAGAGTAGCAAGCCTATGGTAAAGTGCTGCCAACATTATCTATATAGTGCAGCAACATCAGCAATTTACCAGGAGGAAGCACAATGTCCAAGTACATCTGTAGTGTTTGCGGCTATGAATACGACCCAGAAGTAGGCGATCCAGACAGTGACGTAGAACCAGGCACAGCCTTTGGAAATATCTCTGAGGATTGGGTATGTCCCGTTTGCGGAGCTGATAAAGAAGAATTTGAACCAGCAGAATAAGAGTGAAAATAACAGCTAGTCTAGAAATGTAGTTGTTATTAAAATAATTTAAAAGTTGTTGCCGTTGAAAATTGTAGTTATTGGGGGCGGTGCTGCGGGATTTTTTGGTGCGATCGCTTGTGCTAATGTCAACCCTCATGCCCAAGTTATTTTATTAGAAGCCAGCCGTCAACCACTGGCGAAAGTTCGCATTTCTGGTGGCGGACGCTGTAATGTCACTCATGCTTGCTTTGAAGCCGAGAGGTTGGTGCAAAATTACCCTAGAGGCGGAAAAGCTCTGCGGGGTGCTTTTAGTCGCTTTCAAGCCAACGATACAGTAGCTTGGTTTGCTAACCACGGAGTCAAGCTAAAAACTGAAGCTGATGGGCGGATGTTTCCCATCACTGATAGTTCAGAAACGATTGTTGACTGTTTAATGAATGCAGCAACAGCATCTGGGATAGAACTTCGGATTGGAACACCTGTTGTTGCAGTCAACAGACAAACCGAGACAACAGGGTTTGAGATTGTTTTGAAGTCAGGAGAAAGGCTAAAGTGCGATCGCTTACTGCTAGCAACAGGAAGCAGCCTTGTGGGTTATAAAATTGCCCAAGAGTTAGGTCATCACATTGAATCGCCTGTCCCTTCCTTATTTACCTTCAACATTCTCGATCAAAAGTTGAGAGCATTGGCTGGGATTAGTGTTAACCCTGTAGAGTTGCGTTTGCCTATGAGTGGCAAACCCGCATTAGAACAAACAGGACCATTACTCATAACTCATTGGGGTTTGAGTGGTCCAGCAGTCCTGAAACTTTCGGCTTGGGGTGCAAGAGTTTTGCATGAAAGTCGCTATCAGTCGAAATTATTGATTAATTGGTTACCCGATTTGTCACCAGAACAAGTACGGCAAAAAATCTTAGCAGTCAAGACTGAATGGGCAAGGCGGCCAATTGCTCTCCATCGCGGCGTTGACTTACCCCACCGTCTCTGGCAATATATTCTTACAAGCGTAGGTATAACTACAGAAGACCGCTGGGCAGGACTATCTAACAAAGCTTTAAGCAAGTTGTTAGGAGAACTGATTCAGGGAGAATACTTAATTGCAGGCAAAGGAGCCTTCAAAGAGGAATTTGTCACCTGTGGAGGTGTTAATCTTAAAGAAATCAACTTCAAAACAATGGAAAGTAAGTTGGTTCCAGGTCTTTATTTTGCTGGAGAAGTCTTAGATATAGATGGCGTGACAGGCGGGTTTAACTTCCAAAGTGCTTGGACTACTGCTCATTTAGCAGGTAGAGCCATAGGAATTAATAATTGAGTTTTACTTAACTTAATATTTAGTTTCCGTAATTGCTCGGTGATTCTAGCATAAATACGTAATTAAAAATTTTCTTTATATTATCAACATAAAATAAATTTGGTTAGACAGAAAAATTAAATACTCGGTAAAGATGCAGTGAATTTTGTAGGTATGGTAGCTAGAAATGTTAACTTCTAACTAGCGAATGCTCTTTCATGCGAAACCAAAAGTTGAGTTAGATGAAACAGATAGCTTTAAAAACCAGGGACCTTCTACCGACTAACTTACATCCCCCTCTCGAGATAGATTCATCAAGTCTTAATTTGGTGAAAGAATATCTAAGTAGTAGTAACATTTGGGGAGGCAAGCTCAGTAAGCTATTTAATGAAATATTCGGAGGCTATGATGTGTAAACTACATTCTACCAGCCGAGTATATATTACCTCTTACCAGCACAATAACTTAGGTAAAACCTGAAAACTTTGATAGCTGAAGACATAAGCGCTGTGGTACAAAAGCCGTAATTAATACAGCGAGTATATAAATTATACGGATAACAAGCCACCGCAATCAAGAGGAAACCTTAAATACTTACATCTTGCTACTACGTAAAGTTTGAATTAAGAACTAATAGACAACAAGTTTGGCAAACTCTTCTGCTGTCAATTTTTGGCGAGTTGAAGAGACAGAAAGTTTTGTGCATATATAGCTTAATTGCACATTTCTGCTGAACATATAGCAGTGCTTACTGAGCTTGGCACTAAAGTTTTTAATCAACCTACTTCAATTTGCAATAAAGCAAACTAAATATTCTTGCTGACTTAAGTAATCAGAGTAAAGTTTATGACAATAAAAACTGTAACGAATACCAACTTAAGAGAGGCTCCGCTAGATTTACGTGCATCCGTATCTGTCAGATTAAGAAAGGGTTTATGGTGGCTGCGATTGCTCACGCTGGTTTCACTAGACTGCACAGTTCTATTCCTAGCTTGGATATTAGCTAAATATCATACTAATGCTGTAGATTTTGTTTGGCAAATACCAAGCAGTTTTTCATCACTACTTATGACTATTGCTATTCAAATACTAGCACTAGCAATTCAAGGTAATTATCAACCTGGAAAAAAGCGTTATGACTATTTGAATATTTTTAAAACACTAGCTTTTGCCCACGGGTTAATACTAGTTGTTGTTTTTTTATATGAACCAAATGTTGATATTACTCGCTCAACATTAATATGGTCTTGGTTGCTCAGTACAGCTTTTATTAGCATTGGTAGATTAGTAATTAATATTACACTTGAACATCTTCGTAATCAAAAAATATTAGGACAGTCTTATGTTTTCATTATTTGCGATCCCGAAGACACCGAAAAGTTTATTAGCCTCATTAAAAAAGAAAAGCGTTACATAATTTGTGGAACTGCCAGCGCTAGATGCTTAGATCGTTATTATCGCCAAGAAACTTTAGAAAAGCTCAATGATTTGGGCGTAACTGAAGTTTTTATCGCTTGGAATACCATAAAAAATAGAATGTTTATACGTTGGCTATTTCAGGGATCTGGCATAATGGTTCATCTTTTATCCGTCGAAATAAAAAACATTTATAGAAATGTAGAATTTAATCAAATCGGCGACATAACTTGTCTAAGTTTAGATTGTCCAATAATTACGTCTAAAGATTTTTGTATCAAGAGAAGTTTAGATTTTTGCGTAGCAGCAATATTGATGTTGTTGTTATCTCCGATTTTTCTAGTAATCGCCATAGCAATCAAGCTAGATTCTCCAGGTACAGTATTTTACAGGCAAACCCGTATAGGTTTACGTGGCAAACCTTTTAAAGTATGGAAATTCCGTACCATGAGGTCTGATGCAGAAAAACTGCAAAGAGAGTTAGAGACATTAAATGAGACGAAAGATGGAATTATCTTTAAGATTAAAAATGACCCTCGTATTACACGTGTCGGTGCATTTCTCCGTCGTTATAGCCTAGATGAATTACCTCAACTTTTTAACATTCTTTGTGGAGAAATGAGTTTAGTTGGGCCTAGACCTTTACCTACCAGAGACGTAGATAAGTTTTCCGAACACCATTTTATCCGTCATGAAGTTTTACCTGGGATTACAGGACTTTGGCAAGTTTCAGGCAGATCCGACATTTTAGATTTTGAGCAAGTAATACAGATGGATCTCAGCTATATTGAAAATTGGTCACTTTGGCTAGATTTTGAAATTTTAATCAAAACAGTCAAAGTAGTTTTGACCAAAGAAGGTGCTTACTAAAAACGTTAACAAGCAAAAATGATTGCTTACAGCATCGCCAAATATTTACTTGTCTAAAGATATCAATAATGTCTTGAACAAGAAACAAAAGAATCATGTAATTGCCATTGGATCATAATAGTCCAAATCTTCCATAGCGCCTTTTTCTCAACAAAGTCATACCAAAAATATAAATAATGGGACAGACAAAAGTACTCACAAATTCTCTGTCACTTTTAATCAATCGTTTGACACAAGGGATTACAACCTTTGTGTTAACTGCTGCTATAGCTCGTAATTTAGGAGCTTATTCTTTAGGGCAATACTTATTGGCAATTAGCTATTACTATATCTTTGTAAACCTTGCTTCTCAAGGTTTAAAAACTTTGTTTACACGAGAATTAGCTCGTTCACCAGAAGAAACACCTATTTATCTCGTAAATGGAACTTTATTACAATTAATTCTTAGCGTTATTGGTTATCTAGGACTTGTAATTTGGGTATTCTTATTGCCTTATAGTGCTGATACTTCACTTGTTTGTTACGTTATGGGCTTAACTATTATGCCCTTTGCGCTTTCTAATATTACAGAGGCGATTTTTCAAGCCCAAGAGAAGATGCATTTAATTACTATCTCTACAGTGCCAATTTACATTTTACGTTTATTGGTAATGCTGTGGGCAATGCAAATGCATTATGGAGTAATATATATTGCTGGAATATTAATTATTTCTGAAACCTTAATTACGGCAATACAATGGATGTTACTCACAAAAATGGTTAAACCTCAATGGCAGATTCAGAAGGATTTTATTTTCAATACTATCAAAGCTGCTCGTACTTTTTTTGCTCTTGAAGGTGTAGGAATTATTGCAGGTAAGTTAGACTTACTCATCCTCTCGCTGCTAGGTAATGAGTTTTTAATAGGTCTCTACGGTGCTGTAACACAATTAATGCAGCCCTTTTATATTGTTGCTAATAGTGCAAATATGGCAGCCTTTCCCAGTATGTCAAAAGCAGTATATTTGGGTAAGGAAAAACAGCGAGAATCTACAGAAAATATTATTGAATTTCTACTTTGTATGGGCTTGCCGTTCGCGATAGGTATGTGGTTTTTCGGCAAGCAATTATTATTATTCGTTTATAAAGATCAAAGCTTTTTACAAGCAGATATAATTCTATATTTGATTTCCTTAACAATTATTACATCTACATTTTCTCGAGCGCTCAGTTATCTGTTAATAGCGAACGGTTTAGAGAAGTTTAACCTTATCGAAGTTGCTTTATCATCTGCGCTTGGGGGATTAGCAGGCGTAGTATTTATTTCTCAATATAAACTATTAGGTGCCGCATTGATGGGTTTGGTTATGTCCTTATTCAGCTTTAGCTTATATATGTATACCACATATAGTCGCCTCTTTTCATTACGTTTATGGCACGTACTCCGTCGTCCTCTACTAATTACATTTTTAATGTTAATTGTATTTGTACTACTAGAAAAACTTAATTTAGATTTTTTAGTAATCTTAATTTTATCAATTTGTGCTTATGGCTTATTAATGGGTTCAATGACTGTTCATCAATTAGGAGGAATTAATAAAATAAGAGAAAAAATCTTAAATAAAGCTAAGTTTAATAATAAATAATTTCGTTTATTAAACAACATGAAATACTCATGCACATCACTTTTATAACTATCTATCCATAATTTATAGATTGCATAAATATGCTTGCAGTTGCATTAAAAAACAATCACAGACCTTAGCCTATTTAAATACTAATAAAACAAGTAGCATGAATATAAATATCGCACAGGAATTTTAGGACGTAAAAATTAAAAATTAATTGTAAATCAAATGGCTATTAAAGTTGCGCTGCTAAATTTTTGCTTTGATGACTACACTATTGAATTAGCCAATAGTTTAGTAAATTATGTTGAATTAACCTTAATTCAACAAGAAAAAAGTGCTGTCGCTTGTCAGGGTGTACTTGATGATCGTATTCCAGTGCTGAGATTTGAAAAACCGGCTATGCGTCACCCCAAAAACATATTTTCCATGTGGGAAATGATGCATATTATTCAAGAGGTTCAGCCTGATGTTCTCCATGTTCAAGAATCAAATGATATTTGGTATTTATTAACCCTTTTATTCAAAAAAATGCCGCCTATGGTGACAACAATTCATGATGTGTTTGGCCACCCAGGTGATGCAGAGCAAGTATTTGCTTCTAAATACACCCGACCTATTGCTTTTTACCGTTCACAGCAATTAATTGTTCATACTCAGCAACATAAGCAGACTTTAAATCAACAATTTCGTATACCTGAAGAACGAATTAATATTCTACTACATGGTGAACTTGGCAGTTTATATCAGCGCCGTAGCCGGAAAAATGCCTTGCCGAAAGAGCCATGTACCTTACTATTTTTCGGACGAATTTGGCCATACAAAGGCTTAAAATATTTGCTGCAAGCAATGCCGTTAGTTGCTGAACGTATTCCCGATGTTAAACTTATTATTGCAGGTAGAGGTGAAAATGTTTATCAATATTTCCCTGATGGCTATGACGAGAAGCGCTACGAAATTATTAATAGTTATATTTCTAATGAAGATGTAGTCAGTTTATTTGAACGTAGCACAGCCACTGTTTTGCCATATATTGAAGCATCTCAAAGTGGTGTCGCAGCTTTATCCTATGGTATGGGAACGCCAATAATTGCTTCGGAAGTGGGTGGTTTAAAGGAGATAGTTCGAGATCAAGAAGATGGCTTGTTAGTTCCACCTGGCGATGTGCAAGCGCTAGCTAATGCCATTATTAATTTATTGAGCGATCAAAAGTTGTATCATCAAATTCAAAATGCAATGATAACTCGTTGCAAAGAAGATTTAAATTGGGATAATATTAGCTATAAAACACTAGAAGTATACCAAAAATTACTCTAATGAATATTCACTACTCAATAATAATTAATGTAGGTTATTACAAAATAAAAAGATGATTGTTCTTGAAAAGATATTTACAGTTGTTGCATTACTAATTTATTCTGGTGGTCTTTTGCTTCTCATCCTTTCAGGAGGTGCAAATGAGTCAGATGTCGAAGTAAATTATGATACTAGCATATACCAAATAGCATATATATTAATTTATTTAATAACATTATTTCTCTTAGGTTTACGATGGAAAAAAACAATTTATGTATTAAGTAAAAATAAATTTGTTTTGCTATTGTTAGGGATAACTTTATTATCTATATTTTGGTCTTTTGCACCTGCTCTAACTTTGAAAAATAGTTTTAGATTGATTGGTTCAAGCCTATTCGGAATTTACTTGTCTAGCCGTTATACCTTGAAAGAACAATTAAAACTATTAGCTTGGATGTTTGCTATAGCGATCGTGCTGAGTTTTATCTTTGCTGTAGCATTACCTAAATACGGAATTATGGGCGGAGTACATGCTGGTAAATGGAGAGGAATCTTTGTACACAAAAATGGTCTTGGTTCCAGTATGCTCAACAGCTGTACAATCTTTTTGCTGATGGCTGTTGGATTTAAAAAAAATCGCAAACTTTTCTGGTGCGGGTTTGGTTTATCTCTAATATTAATATTACTTTCCGTATCAACTTCTGCCTTGATAAATTTAATAATACTAATAGGTGTATTCATAGCTTTTCGAGCTTTATGGTTACCTTATTATGTAATGATACCTACAATTTTAGCCGTAGTAACAGTAGGGCAAATTATCTACTTTTTGTTTACCAATAACGCAGATTTAATATTTGGTGTTTTTGGTAAAGATACAAATCTTAGCGGTCGTGGAGATTTATGGTCTCTCGTATTTGACATGATTTGGAAACACCCTTGGTTGGGATATGGATATAGCGGCTTCTGGAACGGCTGGAACGGAGAGTCTGCTTATATATGGCGTGCTGCTCCTTGGACTCCTACGCATCCCCATAATGGATTTTTAGAACTCTGGCTCAATTTGGGTTTATTAGGACTGTCAATATTTTTGATTGGCTTTGGAATAAATTACTTTAAAGCACTAGCTTTTGTTCGCCTTAGTAGAAGAATAGAAGACTTTTTCCCTGTAATACACATGACTTCTTTAGTGCTAATTAACTTAACAGAAACGGCATTACTTGAGTCTGATAATCTTGGCTGGATCATTTACATAGCATTATCTTCTTCAATGAACATTCAAGTACATGAACAAATGAAGAAAAAAACTCTTTATAGCATCAATCAAAAGCAGCAAAATTACTTAATTCAAGGTTAATAAGCAAAATGCAAATATTAATGGTAGGAGCCAGTCTAGAACAAAATGGAGGCATCGCAACTGTTGAAAAATTAATAATTCAGTATATTTCTCCTAATATTCAAATTCAGCATATTACCAGTCATGATGAAGGTTCTATCATACATAGAGGTATAGTATTTGCTAAAGCTTTAGTAAAGTTACTATGGTGTCTGTCAATTCAAAAAATTGCCCTTGTACACATTCATCTTTCAGATGGTGGTAGTGTTTTACGCAAAGCGATTTTGGTAATTGTGGCTTTAATATTCGGTAAGCCTGTATTGATGCACGCTCATGGAGCCGAATTTCATTTAACTTACAGTAAGCTGCCTCAATGGGCACAAAAACCTGTCAGTTGGATATTTCGTCAATGCCAAAGATTTATTGTCCTCTCAAATACCTGGCAAGATTACTATGTTACCAACCTGGGATTAAATCCTAAACAAGTGATTGTTATGCCTAATCCCACCGAACTACCTGCCCAAGTTGCCAATCGTCAAAATATTACTCAGGTAAATTTGGTTTTTTGTGGAAGAGTCGGTCAACGCAAAGGAGCATTTGATTTAATTGAGGCATTCGCTAAATTGCCCGATAGCCAAAAAGCCTCTACCCAGCTGATTCTGGCAGGAGATGGGGAGATAACCAAAGCACAACAGCTGGCTGCAAGTCTCAACCTTACAGAAAAGGTAACTTTTCTAGGTTGGATTAATTCAAAACAAATAAATGAGCTATTATCTCAAGCCAATATATTTGTTTTGCCTTCCTATAACGAAGGACTCCCGATGGCTATTTTGGAAGCTATGGGCTGGGGTTTACCTATAATTGCAACACCCGTGGGGGGTATACCTGAATTACTAGTTAACAACCACAATGGTCTGTTAGTTACCCCCGGAAATATTCAACAGTTAACACAAGCAATACAGTTGTTAATTGCAGATGAAAGTTTACGGCTTTCTCTAGGCAAGGTTGCTAGGCAGAATGTGGAAAAATTTGATATTAGGAATTATTGCCATAATTTAGCAGAGACTTATTATTCAATATCACAATTTCATCTATCTGAGGAGGTACTGCATGAGAATTAACATTTGTGGTGTTGAAATAGATAAATATAGTTTTGATGAAGTTATCATCCAAATTGTCAATCATGCACTCTCAAGGAGTAATCCAGAATATGTGGTTACTCCTAATGCTATGCATATTTTAACTTTACAAAAAGATGCCTATTTTCGGGAGATTTATCGCCAAGCTTTTTTAGTGGTGCCAGATGGAGTGTCGCTGTTATGGGCGGCTAAGTTTTTGCAAACTCCCTTAAATGGTAGAGTTAATGGCACAGATTTATTTGAAAAAATATGTGCTGTAGCAGCAGAAAAGGGATTAAAGATATTTTTACTAGGTGGTCGTCAGGGAGCAGCTGAACAAGCTAAACAAAAGCTCAAAGCTAGGCATCCAAATTTGTCAATTGTGGGAACTTATTGCCCCCCTTATGGATTTGAAAACCAGCCAGAAGAATTAGCATCGATCAACTCCAAGATTAAATCTGCATCTCCCGATATTCTCTTTGTTGGCTTAGGAGCGCCCAAACAAGAAAAATGGATAGTTCAACATTATCAAGAGTTAGACGTGCCAATTTCTATTGGCATTGGAGTTAGCTTTGAACTAGTTGCTGATATGGTTAGAAGAGCGCCAGTTTGGATGCAAAAGACAGGACTAGAGTGGTTGTTTCGTCTGATAGTTGAACCTAGCCGATTGTGGAAGCGATATATTTTGGGCAATCCTACGTTTATTTGGCTGGTATTGAAGCAGCGTGTTCAGGCATTAAAATTTAACTAATCATCAATAATCATTAGAGGGTATAAAAGTGAAAATTAGTATTGGTATACTTGCTTATAATGAAGCTAATTGTATTAGCAGCACGCTGGAATCTTTATTTGCACAGAGTATATTTCAAGAAGTTGACAGCAACACAGCAATTGAAGTTGTGGTAGTACCGAATGGTTGTACTGATGAGACAGCCGCGATCGCTAGTACCGCATTACAAAATTTGGTGCAGTCTACCCCTAATCCTTCCGTATCTTGGAGCGTCTGCGAAATCAAAGAGGCGGGTAAGCCTAATGCTTGGAATCATTACATCCATAAGTTTTCTGATCCCAGTGCTGATTACTTATTCCTGATGGATGCTGATATTCAGTTTCTTGCTCCCAGTACTTTGCATTCAATGGTTGAAACTCTGGAAGTCAATCCGGATGCTTGGGTATCTGTGGATACCTTAGTGAAGGACGTAGCCCTAAAGGAGAAGAAAAGCCTGTTAGAGAAGTTATCTCTTTACGTTTCCAAAGTATCAGGAGCTAAATCAGTATGGATCTGCGGACAGCTTTACTGTACTCGCGCTGCGGTATTACATAGAATTTGGATGCCCAAAGGTATTGAGGTCGAAGACGGCTTCTTGTGGAAGATGGTAGTTACCGATTTGTTAACTTCGCCGGAAGTTCCAGAACGGGTGGTGCGTGCTAATTCTGCCTCCCATATCTTTGAAGCTTATACTGATATCCGTCGCTTACTCCGACATGAGCAATGGTTGATTTTGGCTAACACAATCAACACGTTAATCTATAACGATTTACAGTCAAGCTGCAACAAGCAGCAAGATGCTGGTTCAATTATCAAGTCTCGCAATGACCAAGATCCATTATGGGTAAGCAAGTTGATTCAATCAAATGTGTCCCAACAAAATGGCTGGGTGATTCCAGCATGGTTGCTATTGCGTCGGTTTAATAGCCTGCTTCACCTATCCTTGCATAAAGCAGTACTGTTTTTGCCTGTAGCAGTCACGGCATTTTTTGTAGACCTACTGGTTTGTTTCCAAGCCAATGATAGATTACACAAATGGGAGCAATACAGTTCCAATAAAGCTTGAGTCTATGAAGTAGCAGTTGTGAACTGTGTACACCAGGACGAATAAAAATGTTTTGTCAAAAGTAAAAAGTCCAGGGTCAAGGGTCAAGAAGATTCCTAAATTTTAAATTTTGAATTGTTTGTACTCCTCCCCGAGTTCCCCTGTGCTTTCAAATCAATAAACTTAACTTATATAGAGGATGATGCGAAATGGTAAACAATTGGTTGCGGAGTAGACGAGGTTTCCTTTACTTAGGTTTAGGAAGTGCGGCCAGTATAGGTGCTTTGACAATGAGCAAAGCAATGCATCCCCCTAAGCGAATTCAAAATGTCTCTCCTTTAAAAAGAGACTTCAGCGTGGTTGGACAAACCCCTTTAAAAAAGCGTGCTGCTAGTAAGGGGTTAATTTATGGAGCAGATTGTGGCACTTTAAATTTAGAAGCAGATCCAAAGCTCGCAAACCTTCTTGTTAGAGAATGTGAGATGTTAGTGGCAGGATTTCTCAAGTGGAATCTAATACGTCCAACTGCGGATAGTTTTGATTTTAAGAGAGGCGATTGGTTCGCAAAATTCGCACGTAATCATGGGATGTTGTTGCGGGGACACACATTAGTATGGTACCAGTCTTTACCTTCTTGGTTTAAAGAGACAGTTAATAAGCAAAATGCCAAGCAGTTTTTGACGCAACATATTCAAAAAGTCGTCGGTCATTATGCTGGACAAATGCACTCTTGGGATGTTGTCAATGAATCGATCGCAGTTGAGGATGGACACCCTAGAGGTTTGCGAAAGATGCCGTGGTTGGAGCTTTTAGGCCCAGATTACATTGAACTTGCTTTTCGTATTGCGGCTGAAGCAGACCCCAAAGCTCTATTAGTTTATAACGACTATGGGCTGGAATATGACACTCCTGAAGATGAAGCGAAAAGGAATGCTGTTTTAAAGTTACTAGAGCATTTAAAATCTAGAGAAGTACCAATTCATGCATTTGGTATGCAATCACATCTTTCAGGAAATGAAACTCGCTTTAATCCTCAAAAGGTACAAAATTTTCTGCACAAAGTTGCTGACTTGGGTCTAAAAATTATGGTGACGGAGATGGATGTCTTAGACAAAAGATTACCTGCGGATGTTGCTGTTCGCGATCGCATAGTTGCTGCTGCTTATGAAGATTACCTTGGCGCAGTCTTACAGGAACCAGCAGTGAACACTATCATCACTTGGGGACTGAGCGATCGCTATACATGGCTTTCAGAATTTGGATCTCGTCAGGATGGTGCTGCTGTCAGACCTTTAATATGGGATGCTAACTTCAAACCTAAATTGGCATGGAATGCGATCGCTAGAGCTTTTGACAATGCACCCAGACGCTAAGTTCAATATTTCTACTGACTCTAATTAAAGCTCTTATAGATAACTTTATGGTTTTGTAATCTAATTGGTATATACTACTCTTAAACAGTATTATTAATACCAGTAGTAAGAATTGATGCCAGCTTTCAGTAAGTAGTCTTTTAGTTTATTGCCTTAAACCTGCACTTTTGAAAACTTTTTGTTGAGAAGAGCTATGGAATCTAGAGAATCTATTGATTTCGACTTTGGTCGTTATTTATCGATAGTGAAACGGCAATGGATACCAGCCGCCAGTATCTTTGCATCTACAGTGGCTCTTAGTGTTGTAGCTGCAACATTTCTCAAGCCATCCTATGAAGCAGAAGGCAAATTATTATTTAAAACACCCTCTTTTGATGTAGTGGGAAGTAATCTCTTGCCTAGCGATTCTGAAGGAGGATCTAGAGGAGATTTGAAACCTCTTGTCTCAACTCAAAATCCCATCACTACTCAGATAGAAGTAATTACTTCACCTTTGTTGTTGCAAAAAACAATAGACGAACTACAACTGAAAACCGAGCAAGGCGAACCTTTAACAGATGAAGCACTGAAAAAGCGCTTAAATCTTAAAATTATTGGTGGCACAGATGTGTTGCTAGTTAGCTATAAAAGCCCTAGTCCTGAAGAATCGGCAGCAGTAGTTAACAGTATGATGAATCTCTACTTAGAGAATGATATCCTCACAAATCGCTCTGAAGCGGAAGCAACAAGGCAATTTATGGCCAAGCAGCTTCCTAACAATAAACGTGCTGTTCAGGAAGCAGAAGCAGCGCTACGTATATTTAAACAAAAGTATAATGTTGTCGATTTGGCAGAGGAGACAAAATCAGCAGTTGCGATTATTGGGAATTTAGACAGCAACATTAACAATGCTAGAGCTGACTTCGATCAAGCAACTGCTCAAACAAATGAACTGCGTCAGAAAGTAAATCTAAGTTCTCAACAAGCGCTCTCTGAAAGTGCAGTTAGTCAGTCACCTGCGGTGCAGGGAGTTCTTACCCAACTACAAGATATAGACCGACAGTTGGCTACTGAACGTAGTCGATTCTTAGATGATAATCCTGTAATTATTAATTTGGTACAAAGGAAAGCTAACCTACAAGCTCTCCTGCAAAAAGAAATTAACAAAAGTGGTGGTGGGCAAGTAAATAGTCAGCCAAAAATATTACAAATAGGGGAAACCAAACAAAACCTGATTAGAGATTTTCTGCAATCGGAAGTTCAGCGCGGAGGCTTAGAGCAAAAACTTACTTCGTTGTACAAATCTCGCTCTGTTTATGAACAACGGATAAGAATCATACCTCAGTTGGAACAACAACAACGCGAACTACAACGGAGGCTAGATGTTGCTCAATCAACCTACCAAACTCTCTTGAAAAAGGTTCAAGAATTGCAGGTAGCGGAAAACAATAACACACCCAACGCTCGGATCATTGCTAAAAGTTCAGTTCCCAAAAAGCCAACATTAGGCGCAAAACCTTTCGTTTTGGTGCTAGGTCTTTTGTTAGGTGCATTTTTAGCCACTACTGCTGTAATCTTTTTAGAAACTAGAGATAGATCTCTGAAAACACTTAAAGAAATCAGAGAAATATTTGGCTATACCTTATTGGGTATAGTTCCCTCGTCTACGAAAAAGATTCGCTCACGTTATCGAGAAACAGAAGTAGCTATTCAAGAAATTGCTGTCATAGATTCGCCTAATTCCATAACTAGCGAAATTTACCGCATGATTCAGGCAAATCTGAGATTTCTGAGTTCAGATAAGGTGCTAAAAACTATTGTGGTCAGTAGTGCAGTCCCCAAAGAAGGCAAATCTACAGTTTCGGCGAACTTAGCAGCTGCGATCGCTCAATTAGGACGCAAAGTTTTATTAATTGATGCAGATATGCGAGTTCCTACACAGCATCATATCTGGCAAATAACCAATACAGCAGGTTTGAGCGAAGTACTTGTTGGTGAAGCTGAATTCAAAACTGCTGCGTCTAGCGTTATTGATAATCTTGATGTCTTAACGGCTGGGGTTAGACCGCCTAATCCACTAGCTTTGTTGGATTCTAAACGTATGGCCTCATTAATTCAAGAATTTTCCAGTCAATATGACTTTGTAATTATTGATGCCCCGCCCCTGCTGCTTGCTGCCGATGCTGTTACTTTAAGCCACATGACTGATGGAATTTTATTAGTAGCTCGTCCTGGAGTAATTGATTCTAACAGTGCCAATAATGCTAAAGAAATGTTAGAGCGCTCTGGTCAAAACGTCTTAGGTTTATTGGTGAATGGCATAAATGAGAAAAATGAATCTAGCAATGATTTCTATCATGCCAAAGAATACTTTAGTGCTGACACAGTAGCAACAAAATCTGAAATCCAGACTTGGAGCAAGAGATAATTAATCAAATAGCTGGGAAACCTCGTTTTTAAGCTGATCTCACGGATATAGGACTCTGAGATATCTTGTTGACTGTGAATAGTGAATAGAATGAATATCATTGCTGAGACTCTACTTTTTTGCAGTTTCAGCTTTTTTGTTTTTTCTATAAGTAATATGACTTATTTTTAATTGATTATTTGGCCAAAAGATAAGAAAACATAATTTTTGTGAAAGCGATCGCTTGTGCCTCAGGAAGCCGCCAAGCCCAGAAATACTTTGTCCCAAAGAAATTAAACTGCACAAGACAACCTTCAACAACTGCCCTGATACCAATTCTGTATGAAGATGCACATAACAAGACCCCCCTGTAGTCCCCCCTTGCTAAGGGGGGACGGCGTTAGCCGGGGGTAAATATATACAGCTTCACAGAGAAATGGTATGACTTCTCCCATTATTCACCGTCAAGCAAAGATTCTTCTAAATTTTTGCGGAATGTATGATCGTCCCCTGGAAGTCAAGGTTGCGATTTAATCTTTAGGAATTGCTACCTAGTTCATTAGTTAGCGCTAGTATATCTATGTCTTTTTTCGCAGTATAAATATGGCGCAAAATTTTTACGTAAATCCAGGGACTGGCAATGATAACAACCCTGGTAGCCAACAAGCCCCCCTCAAAACGATTGCCAAAGCTCTTAAGGTTGCTACTCCAGGCAGCAAAATTCAACTGGCAGAAGGTAATTACAATGCAACTAGTGGTGAAGTTTTCCCCTTAACCGTTGCATCGGAGGTGACGGTAGTAGGTAATGAAGCCAATAAAGGCAGTGGAATTTTGATTGAAGGCAGTGGTAACTACCTCAGCCGTACTTTTGCAGGACAAAATGTTACATTTGTATTGCTCAATGGGGCACAACTTCGGGGTGTTACTGTAACAAATCTAGCTAGTCGTGGTTCTGCAGTCTGGGTTGAATCTAGTACACCCACAGTTGCTAATAACACTTTTACGCAATCCAAGCGTGAGGGAGTGTTTGCTACTGGTGAAGCTAATCCAGTTATACTAAGCAATGTGTTTTCTGAAAATGCTGCCAATGGCATTTCCATAGCTAAAAATGCTAAAGGGCAAATTCAAGGTAATACCTTCTTCAAGACAGGTTTCGGCATTGCCATCAGTGATGCTGCATCACCCACACTCATAGATAACAAAATTTCCGAAAATCGCTCTGGGATTGTCATATCCGGTACAGCGCGTCCTGTGCTACGTAATAATTTTAGTGAAAAAAACACTGATGATGGTCTGACAGTGATTGCAAATGCCCTACCGGATTTAGGCAGTGCTAATAGTCCAGGGGGTAACGTCCTACGCAACAACGGTAAGTTTGATTTGCAAAATGCAGGTACCAATAAATTGATTTCTGTGGGCAATCAAATAGATCCGTCTAAAGTCACGGGTAGTATAGAGTTTGCGGCTACTCCAATCCCGACACCAACGCCAACACCCACACCAAGCCCGACACCTACACCCACACCCACACCTACACCCACACCAAGCCCGACACCGATACCAGTCCCAACACCTACACCGATACCAGTACCAACGCCAACGCCAACACCCACCCCGGCACCTACACCCACACCCACACCCGCACCCACCGATTTAACTGATATCGGTAATCATTGGGCAGCTGCCTTTATTCGGGAATTGGTCAAACAGCAAATAGTTAGCGGTTTTCCCGATCGCACATTTAAACCTGATGCTACGATGACAAGGGCACAATATGCTGCCTTACTAGTTAAGGCTTTTAACCCGTCCCCAAACCGGGCTGCTAGTAAATTCAAAGATGTACCAGCAGACTTTTGGGCATCTAAAGTAATTCAACAGGCATATCAAGGTCTGTTTATGGCTGGGTTTCCTGATGGTACTTTTCACCCCAACCAAAATATCCAGCGTGTGCAAGTTATCGTTTCTCTGGTGAATGGGCTTGGGTTATCTGCGGATGATACAACCTCTTTCAAATTTGACGACCAAGCAAAGATTCCTGACTATGCCAAGGATGAAGTAGCAAAAGCATTAGACAAAAACATTATCGTCAATTACCCGAATCCCAAACAACTCAACCCTACCCGCGATGCTACACGCGCTGAGGTAGTGACGCTAGTTTATCAAGCTTTAGTAGATGCCGGTCGTGTAGCGGCGATTAACTCGCCTTATATCGTGAGTGCTTGATGTTATCAATTTTGGGTTTTAGATTGATAAGGTGCCTAAATGCTACAACGCTCTTAACCAGTCCAACAAAATAGCTCCAAAATTTCAAATCTCAAATTTGGTGACTTAGTTTTTAGAGGGTGGGTTTAAAAGCCTGCCCTTTTAATTTTGGCAGACTGAAAAGTCTGAACTAATATAGCAGGAGGCAGAAGGCAGGAGGCAGGAGGTAAAAGTATTACTATTCCTAGCTTTCATGCTTTCAAAATGTCCTAACCTGTGTGACTACGGCTATACCAATTGGAAAAATGATTGCGACAGATAGATTCACATAAGCTATGCACAGAAGGCAATTCCCAATCCAAAATCCGTCTTGAAAAGTTTGACGGCAGTTGCTACAAGTCGGGGAACCCCTTCGGGTTCGGCAGTCCACTCGGCGGCATAGCCGCACGTGTGGCTGCGCTCACCGCCCACGCAGCTTTCCGCAAAATCCAAAATTGATTTATAAATGCCTGATAATGCGGCAAGGATTGCCCGCAGCAACGACATTTGCAGGTATATTTTTGACTACTACACTACCAGCACCAATAGTAGTATTGTGACCAATTGTTACCCCTGGACAAATAATTGCACTGCCCCCAATCCAGACATTATTACCAATATTAACTGGGGCAGCTAGTTCTCTACCAGAAAGTCTAATCTCCGGTTCTGTCGGATGGTAGGCAGTGTATATTTGTACATAAGGAGCGCACAACACATTATCACCAATATGAACTGTATTGCAATCTAAAATTACACAGCCATAGTTCATATAAAATCCATCGCCAGCAGAAATATTACTGCCGTAGTCACAGTGAAATGGCGGCACAATTGATACTTTGTTTCCTACCTTACCGAATAATTCTTGCAAAATTTGTCGTCGTTGCTCCTGCTGTTCTTCTGTTGTAGCGTTGTACATTCGTAGGAGACGACTGGCTCGCTTGTTCTCACCAACCAATTCTGGATCTTCTGCAAGATATAATTCACCAGAGAGCATTTTTTGTTTTTCTGTTTTTTCCATAACAGAATTTTTAGATTTCATGAAATAGGATTTATAGCAGATAGAAAATTTAGGATATTTTTAGATTTTCCTGCTGACTAAACAATCTATAAGCTGTCTTGCTGATAGGCGCTGTAGTCATGTCAATGCTTTCCTATTCATAATTACATAGACATTTAACTAACAACTAACTGATTGATGATTTTGACAACAGACTAAAAATCAGTTAATCAAAATATACCATAACAAGCTTTTCCCTGACGTTTAGCACGGTACATAGCAATATCAGCATCCCTGAGCAAGTTTTGTGGTTCTTCATAACCATGACCACTCAAAGCGATTCCAATGCTAGCTGTAGGACATATTTGATATTCATTAATGTTCAGTGGCATACTTAAAGATTCTTGAATGCGTTTGGCCACGTTGGTAGCGTCTGTAACGTCTTTGATATCCTCTAAAAGCACAGCAAACTCATCACCACCAAATCTAGCTACAGTATCTCCACTACGTAAACATGACTCCAATCGTCGCGCGATCGCTACTAAAAAATCATCTCCTGTTGCGTGTCCAAAGCGATCGTTAATTTCTTTGAAGCCATCTAAATCTAAAAATAAAACGGCAAAATTGTAATCGTTCCGCCGTTTGCTACGTTCAATAGTTTGTCTAAGGCGATCTATAAACAAAACTCGATTGGGCAGCGCTGTCAGCGCATCATGACATGCATTACGCAGCAATTGTGCTTCTATTTGCTTGCGTTTAGTAATATCTTGAAGAACTAAAACCGCGCCGCTGATATTCCCATCAAGATCACGGATAGGCGCAACAGAATCTCCAATGGGTAATTTTTTCCCATCCTTGGCCAGCAAGGTACAGTTATCTGGTAGATTCAAAACCTCACCTGCTTGTATTGCTTGTGTAGCTAAATTATCTATTACTTCATCCATATCTTTGTCAATCAAGCTTACAACTTCTGCTAAATCTTTACCATATGCTTCATCTTGCCTCCAACCTGTAAGCGCTTCCGCTACTGGATTCATCATTTGGATATGGCCATTGGTATATGTCACCACTACTGCACAGCCCATGCTGTTAATAA
The DNA here is from genome assembly GCA_034530935.1 of Aulosira sp. DedQUE10. Lineage (GTDB taxonomy): Bacteria > Cyanobacteriota > Cyanobacteriia > Cyanobacteriales > Nostocaceae > Aulosira. The sequence goes on from JAVRCF010000041.1 coordinate 45,337, forward strand.
TTGCCGTCAGCCTCTGTGTTTCTTCCTCAAATTTTTTGCTGATTTGGTGCTTGTAAAGAGCCAATTCGACGGCAAAATGTAAGTCTTTTTCAGCACATGGTTTGAGAATATACCCGAATGGCTCACTTAGTTGCTTTTTATGTAATTTGATATCTTCTGAATACTCCGTTAAATATAAAACAGGTATGTGGAAATGATTCTGGATAATATCCGCAATTTTGATACCATTAATTTCCCCCGCTAAGCAGATATCAATTAATACTAAATGTGGATTTGTATCTGCTACTTTCTTGAGGATATCTTCACTAGAGGCAGTAATTTCTGGAACGGAATATCCTAACTTCTGCAAACTATTTCTTATATCTAAAGCTAGGACTTTTTCATCCTCAACAACTAGGATTTTGTGGTCGAACATGTTAGACTAATCTGTTGGCTAAGGTTCAGATTTTATTTTCAGTCTCAACTCACTCTGAAAATCAATAATCCTATGATAATCAATCTCTAATCTACCTGTGTAGTGGCTTGACTAAAATAATAACTAAGTTTTCAATTACTCTATTTTGCTACTAATGATACAGTTAATATCCAGTTCATAACGCAAGATATAATTGAAAAATGTAAGTTAACATATAATTACAAAAAAGCAAAGAGATATTTTAAAACTTGAGAAATTTTTAAGAAAGAAAAAGCGCGAATACTGTAAAGGATACGTAGATTTTTGTAAAATTTAAATGTTAATAAAATTACTATAAAATCAAATAATACAAGTAATGTGGAACTCACTCCAGCTATTGCAAGCATTACAGACAATTAACTTCAAACACGCTTGTTTTTTTGATACACTTTTTACTTATTAGTTCAATATACTGAATGTAGTTTTTGAGATTACTGATTACTTGCAATAGCAATGTATAACACTACACTCAAAACTACTTGAGTTATGAACCAAAAATGATAAATTGTTTATATTAAATAGTGAATACACAATGCAGCTTGACGTATAAAATATTTTTTTGATAATTTCCAGAATAGATGATGTAAGGCGTGAAAAAAAGTAGGGAGAAAAGTAGCTTCCTGAGAGAGCTTTCAATATGAGATTTTGCATCTTGACGGCGCGCAGAAAACTAGTAGCGCTACGCGGAATTCAAAATTCGTCTTCTCCCAAAGGGAGAGGCTACGCCAAGAAAAGTTTCTCAATTGTTGCAACCCACGCACCGCAACGCCCTACCCTGCGGGAACGACTACTCTGCGAGAAGGGCTGCGCCCAACGCCCTACCCTGCGGGAACAACTTTGTCGAACGGGTAAAGTTCCTGCGTCGCTCTAAGCGTAAAGCCAGTTACCTACAGCGGGTTCTGCGTTCGCGGAGCGTCCCGCCGGGAAGTAGTACAGGACTGGACTCACCAGTTGGTAGCAATTGCGTCTCCTGTCGGATATGCTGCGCGTAGCTTGCTGCTTTAGTAGGGGTACAAGTCGGGGAAACAGCCCAACCCACTGGCTCAACTTTGCATTTATTTACGCCATGCTTTACTAGTTAGCAAAAGTAGTCCCAATGAAAAAATTTTCAGCACTATGCAAGGAAAAGGAAAAGTAAGGAGAAATAATTAAAAATTACCAATGGAAAATTTAAAAATCTATAGCAGTCCTAATTGACTATTGAGAAAAAGAAGAGGCTTAAAGTAGATATTGAGAAGCATTTCAGTCTTGATTTTTTCTCATGTTTAGTTTTGGACTGCTATAGTAAGCTTTAGGTAATGGGCTGAGTTCGTGTTAATTCAATGCTAATTTTGCCCCCAAAATCTGGGATAGGTGCAGCAAGTTTGCTAAGAGTTAATTGAACTTTGGTGACGCGATCGCACTCTTGGAGAATAGAATCTACAATAGTGCTGGCTAATTTCTCTACTAAAGCAAACTTAGATGTCTTCACAAGATTTTGCACCAAGCTAATAACACTGCGGTAATCTAGAGTGTCTGCGATCGCATCAGTTTTAGCAGGCTTGGTAAGATCTAGCCATAATTTTACATCCACCTCAAACCATTGCCCTAGCACCTGTTCTTCAGGTAAATACCCTGTGTAGCCATAGCCCCGAATTCCCGTTAAATGAATGCAATCCATAACACTTGTCCAGCGAAATTTGCATTCTGGATTTTAACGTCAGTGTTGAGTCAAGAGTCAAAAGTCAAGGGTCATTTGTCCTCTCATCTCCCTTCCATTGCCTATAGCCATGTTTTCTATAACTCATAACTCAGCACTGAATAGACTCAGAACTCTAAAAAGTATGCAAAAATGCTATGGGCGCTGGTTACCAACGCTGCTAACTTATAGCTCTGTTTGCTTGAATGCCGATCGCCTGTAAAAATGTTAATCAACTTTGGGCTTATATCTTAACAGAGACGCTAAAGCGCTTAGGGTTGACTTGTGCAATTATTTGTCCAGGTTCTCGTTCTACACCGCTAGCAGTCGCCTTTGCCCAGCAAATACCTGAGATTGAAGCAATTCCCATTCTAGATGAACGCTCTGCCGCTTTTTTCGCTTTGGGGCAAGCTAAGGCTAGCGGTAAGCCTGTCGTACTAGTTTGTACCTCTGGTACAGCTGGAGCAAACTTTTATCCTGCGGTGATAGAAGCTAGAGAAAGTCGCGTACCCCTGCTGATATTAACTGCTGATAGACCACCAGAATTGCGAGATTGCCACTCTGGTCAAACTATAGATCAGTTGAAATTCTATGGCACTTACTCAACCTGGCAAACAGAGTTAGCTTTACCCTCCCCAGATATAGGAATGCTAGGTTATCTGCGACAAACGATAATCCACGCTTGGGAAAAATCGCAAACTCCCACCCAGGGGCCAGTACATCTAAATATTCCCCTACGTGACCCCTTAGCACCTCTTCCTGATGGCACTGATTTTAGCTATTTAGAATCACACTTTTACCCAGAAGAATTTTTTGCAGCAGTCACAAACTCCATACCATTCCCCATTGCCCATTCCCCATTGCCCATTCCCCGAGAATGGCAACAATGCGATCGCGGAATCATTATCGCTGGTGTAGCTCAACCACGGCAACCACAGGAGTATTGTAGAGCGATCGCGCAACTTTCTCAAACCCTCAAATGGCCCGTTCTAGCAGAGGGACTCTCTCCAGTCAGAAATTACGCCGATCTCAACCCCTATTTAATTTCTACCTACGACCAAATTTTGCGAAATCCCCAATTTGCAAAACAGCTAGCACCGGAAATGGTGATTCAAGTAGGAGAAATGCCCACAAGTAAAGAACTGCGTACTTGGGTAAGTACTACACAACCGCGACGTTGGGTAATCGATCCCAGCGACCAAAACCTCGATTCTCTCCACGGGAGGACGATTCATTTGCGGATGAGTATTGAAGATTTGGACATAAGGAAAGGGGACAAGGGAGAAAAATTTTCTTCATCTTCCTCACCTCTTCCTGACTACTTACAACTGTGGTGTACAGCAGAAACGCAAGTGAGGGAAGCTGTTGACCAAACCCTAGCGACAATGGAAGAGTTATTTGAAGGTAAAGCCGCTTGGTTGCTTTCCCAAACGTTACCGCCGGGAACGCCGTTATTGATCGCCAACAGTATGCCCGTGCGGGATGTAGAATTTTTCTGGAAACCGAATAATTTAGGAGTGCGATCGCATTTTAACCGAGGTGCAAATGGCATTGATGGCACATTATCCACAGCTTTAGGAATTGCCCATCGCCATCAAAGTAGTGTGATGTTAACAGGAGATCTAGCTTTATTGCATGACACCAATGGTTTTTTAATCCGCAATAAATTTGTTGGACATCTGACAATTTTGTTAATCAACAACAATGGCGGCGGCATTTTTGAAATGTTGCCCATTGCCAAATTCGACCCACCATTTGAAGAGTTTTTTGGCACACCCCAGAATATTGATTTTACTAAATTGTGCGCTACCTATGGTGTAGAGCACGAATTAATAACTTCTTGGCAGCAGTTACAGCAAAGATTAAACCCACTTCCAAATAAGGGAATCAAGGTTTTAGAGTTGCAGACAAATCGTAAAAATGATAGCAAGTGGCGACAGGAGAATTTGAGAAATTTTTCAGCAGAGATTGAAATTTAGCTTTTAGTGATTGCTGAATAGCAAAATTAAATTATAGGCGCTATGCAAAAATATTGTGAAATTTTTCACTTGTTTGACCTTGTAACCACCCTTCTAAATCCGCAAGAGTAGAAAAATCCAATAACGCCTCACCCAATTCTTCCAACTGTTCCAACGACAACACTTGAACTTGAGACAGCAGCGCATCAGGAATATTAACCAAGCGGCGGTTTAATAGTCTTAGAATAAGCGATCGCGCGTGTTTTCCAACTTCACTTCGAGAAGCTTTACTTGTAGCCATGAGAATTTTACCGGAGTGCGATCGCCCTTCTCTTTGCGCCTTTGCGTGAGATTTACCCTCTTGCTTAATCTTGTAACCACCCTTCTAAATCCGCAAGAGTAGAAAAATCCAACAACGCCTCACCCAATTCTTCCAACTGTTCCAGCGACAACACTTGAACTTGAGACAGCAGCGCATCAGGAATATTAACCAAGCGGCGGTTTAATAGTCTGAGAATAAGCGATCGCGCTTCTTGTTCTCGACCAGTTTCTCTTCCTTCCTCACGTCCCTGTTCTTTCGCTTCCCGAATAGCCCGTGGTTCTTCCTCCAAATTCAATCCCAACATTGCTTCAATCTCCTCTCGACTCAAGGTAGAAAACTTGTAGAGCAAAATCACTGTCACCAAATCTATTATCGCTTGTTCCGATTGTTGCTGTGCTTGCTCTAGCAAATACCGCCCTGCTGACACTGTTTCTGTTTCAGAAGTGATATTTGTCAGTAACATCAACCCGATTGCCAAAGGTTGTTGTCGTAAATCCCCCAACTCATCCAAATAGACCCGCAGGACTTGACCACTTTCCAACAAAGCGCGGTGAATTGTGGAATTCGTCGGTTCAAGACTGCGAGAAGGAAAAATTATTACTCCAAACCAGTCATCGTAACGGATGGCGTGGCGGTAGAGAAACAAAAATAATTCGCTAAAGAAGCGGTGGTAGAGGTCTTCATCCTTTTGAAACTGCACCTCAGCAAAGAATACTACTTTTGAGGAAGAATTGGCTGGGGGTAAAAATACTCCATCAATCCGGAAAGCCGTTTCTTTCACCTCGACCGATTCAAACTGATAACCAGCTGCATCTGGGGGTGGTAAGTCTACCAATTCAAACAATAATCCTGGAAATTGCTTGAACAATTTGTAAAAGATGGAGTCACGTCGCATTTTTCCATAGCGATTCAATTACCAGACTTGATTGTAAAAGCTGGAGAGACTAATTTTAGTGTAGGCGTAGCCCACCACAGGTATCGCTTGTCCCTTCGTCCGCGATAAAATTCTCAAGCACAACAGCGGAATCCATACTAATGCAAGTTAACTGGCAAACTGCCAAAACCTACGAAGATATTTTGTATCAAAAAAACGATGGCATCGCCAAAATCACCATCAATCGTCCCCATAAACGTAATGCTTTCCGCCCTAAAACCGTCTTTGAATTGTACGATGCTTTCTGTGATGCTCGCGAAGATACAACTATTGGCGTAGTTTTATTTACAGGGGCAGGCCCACACACTGATGGCAAATACGCCTTCTGTTCTGGTGGCGATCAAAGTGTCAGGGGACACGCGGGTTATGTAGATGATGCTGGTGTCCCCCGCCTGAATGTGCTGGACTTGCAACGCCTGATTCGTTCGATGCCGAAAGTAGTAATTGCCCTTGTAGCAGGATATGCGATCGGTGGTGGGCACGTCTTACATTTAATATGTGACCTGACAATTGCTGCTGATAACGCTATTTTTGGGCAGACTGGCCCCAAAGTCGGTAGTTTTGATGGTGGCTTTGGTGCTAGCTACCTCGCCCGGGTTGTCGGACAAAAAAAAGCTCGAGAAATTTGGTTTCTCTGTCGTCAATATAATGCTCAACAAGCCCTAGAAATGGGATTAGTGAATACCATTGTGCCAGTAGAACAATTAGAAGCCGAGGGAATTCAATGGGCGCAAGAAATTTTAGAGAAAAGCCCGATCGCAATTCGTTGTCTGAAAGCAGCATTCAACGCTGATTGTGACGGACAAGCTGGTTTACAAGAACTTGCTGGAAATGCCACTCTACTGTATTACATGACAGAAGAAGGTTCTGAGGGCAAACAAGCGTTTTTAGAAAAGCGTCCCCCAAATTTTCGCGATTTCCCTTGGTTACCTTAAAAATGCAAAAATCGCGCCTTACTAAAAGGCGCGATTTTTTTAAATGTCAATTGATTTTTACAGCACTAACAATTTTAAAGTCAAATCTTAAATTTTAATCAGAATACAAACTCATACCAAATAGGTCTAACTATTAAGTCTTACCAATTCTACATATAAAATCCAAAATTTGGTATTAGTCGGGCAATATATAGATGACTAAATTAGTACTGTCTCAGTTTTCGCTTGTTCAGCAGTACAGACAGCAGTTTCCTCAACCAGAATAATATCGTTATGTTCTAAATCTGAAGGTAAAGTTCCAGCAACAACTACAACTGGTGTAGCATCTGGTAGACTCCAAGCATCTTCTAAGGTTTCCCAAGAAGGTGCAAAGGGTGGTAGTGCCAAAGAACAAGCTTTCCAGCTTCCTTGAACTGGCGCGCCTAACTGCTGACACATTCCACCACGGCGACCTTCTGGATTGTAATGGCGACAATATCTACAGGCAGATGTCAAAAATTTATTAGGTTTCATATGGGTTCATCTTTTATTTGCTATTTAGGGCGAATTTATGTGTTTATATTTTCCTTCTATATATAAATGCGTCTTAATGCCAGAAGGCATTATGTTGTATGGGTTTTAGCGATCCCAAGTAAAAAATAAACTTTATGATGTTTTTATAATCTTGTTATATATTTCAATGATCGTTAGAGTGCTAACATAGTAAATTTTGACAAAAAACCATTGGGGATCAACGCTAAAATGAAAAGTCTGAATTCGACTAGCTTTTTCATTTCACCCTTAAGCCATACTATTTAAGGTAGATTTTTATAGCTGATTGCTCATCCTTTTGACATAATCCAACCAAAACTTGTCTAGTTGAGAAAAAATTAGACAGGTTTTGGACAACAGCAGCAAGCTATTTCAGCATCGATTTGGTTTAATGGAGAATCAGCAACTAGTTTTGCCAATCATAATTTTTTATGGCTGAGTTCGCCTAAACCGAAATCAAACGAGAGTTAAGTTAAACTGACTAAGGCTGTTTTTAGAGCATTCAGCACATCTGCAGAACGCTCAATAGTAATTTAGCAATCACTGTAAAGGTAATTTCTAAATTAAAAATAAAATTTTAGACGGGTACGTCATAGTAGTTTGGATTTGATATGTTTTGGAACTTTGAGCGACTTGCTGGCATTGGTTTACTTTTTCTGCAACCTCTATAAGACTGATTTTGAAGGAAAAATCTGGATTTAAAAGCGATTCTACTTATCTCAATCAATTTTATTTATCCCAATTTCGGAGACAAACACACACAAATATATAAATAAAAATTAAGCAATCTCAATTAAAAATAGAACACAGGAAAATTGTAACCAATACATAGTAAGGGTTAAGGAAGTATTAAATCTGTAAGTTCTTCAAAAAATGGGTGAGTGATTACTATCATTTGAAGTTAACAATAAGGTTTTTCTTCCTCGTCTCCCTAATTCTTTCTATAACTGCTTAGCAGCACACAGAGAACAAACCTGCCAACGCTGAAGTTCACCAGGTGGAGTAGGACATTGACACTGAGGACAAAGGGGTAAGCCATGCGATCGCATTTGGATTACTGTTGCCCAATGCCCAAAAGCTGCATTTGGATGCGTAGTATTAGGCTTTTTATCATTAAGAGAACTACTTCCATCACCTACATAGCTAGGATGATCGCTTGCCAAAACTTCTGGTTGCGGCTTCTCCGGTTCTGGAGAAGAGTGCCAACCAGCAGTAGAAAAGCGAATATCAGCCAAAGGAGTTGGTAGCTTTTCATTCAACTTCAAAATTAGCTTCTGACGTGCAAAAGTTAGGTTCTGCGCCCAAGCAGCGCTAGAAGCCGCCACCCGTAAAACATCACGCTGAATCGACAATGGTCGAGTATGTGCAGCAACTACTGCTCCAACCACCTCTGCCCAACATTGCAGCAAGCGTTGAAAAGGTTGTTCTTGCCACTTAGCCTGTGTTTCTAGAACATTTAAAATATCATTAACTGAGTTAAACGACATCTTGCCAATTCCTATTTCTCAACGCTGTGTGTTGGGCTGCGATATTTTTAGCCCAACATTCGGATATTAAATCACTGATTGCGGCAGAACTTGCGATCGCTATCATGTTCAGGGTATTGCCAAGAATAAGCAAAATGGCTCACTCCCTTGATTTGGGGGGTAGATTGGTGGAGCGCTTGCATTTGTGCTTCTAAAGATGGACGATTGCTAATCGAGCCTCCCCATTTACCTGCTAAGGCTGGAATTACCTGTGTACCTGGTTTTGCCATACTCAAAACCCGTTGTACTTGGGTGACAATACAACTGACATCACCGCAATTCCCATAAGCCATAGGATGCCATTGCAAGGAACTAGGAAATCGATCCCAAGGTTGTAAGCGCGAATCATACCCTTGTCCTAAAGTTTGGTTAGCCTCAGGGAAAAACACCACCCCTGAGGGAATGCCTTGTTGTTGTGCTGGATGACTTGCCAAGGCGACAAAATCGAGGATACCTTGCATGGCGTGGGCAACAGCTAGCTGCCACAAATCCCATTGCAACAACGGTTGTCTATTAATGGGATTGAGAAGAGATTTTTGCCCTGGCGAAGTCCGACCTTGCCATAAAGGTTCTCCTTCTTGGGGATAAAGCTGATCGACTTCCGTGATATCGCCTGTGGTTATATATCCTTTACTTAAAAAGCGGCGAATTAAGTCTAAACCTTTGTTATTTTGGGCGCGGCGAAATAAAGCTTCTTGGGTGGCGGCACTAAATAGCCATAAATCTGTCACTTTGGTGGCAATGGAATCACTTCCTGCTTGTCGCGGATAGCGAATATAGTCAAATAGCAACCCATCTGGGCGATGGCGCAGCACCTGTTGCACCATTTGGTAGTAGTCGCGTTTTGCCTGTAAGTTATAGGGGTCGATAAATACTTGAGTGCCGTTATCAACAACATATAAGCTAGTTTGACCTTTGCCATTACGAGCGATCGCCCCTTCTCTGTTTGGACGCTGGGCGTAGCTATAGCCAAAGTTGACAGTATACATCCAGGCGTAAATCTTCAAGCCCCGCTGTCGTCCCTTGTTAATAGCAGTTGTGAGTAGATCCACCTTTTGTGAACCTGGAGTGCGGATTACAGAAGGCCAAATTGTGGGATTAGAGGCTGCTGGCAAAAGTACCTGGCCATCATAAAACACTTCCAAATAAACTTGGTTATAGCCACGGTTGACAATTCTATCCATAGTTTTGTCAAGTATTCCCGGCTGAATGTCACAGGGATATAAACGCAACCAAATTGCTTGGGTTTGTGGCCAAGTACGATTACGGCACTCCTGTAATTCCTTGGCATTTTGTTTTAAAATCTGCTGATAGCGCTTTTGGGCATCTTCATTACCTTTGAGTGCCAAAAGGCGTAAGTTTTCTTTTGCTTGTGCGGCTGTGGGCGATAAATGGCAATATCCCCCGACTTGCGCCTGTGCTGGTTGACTGCCAAAGTTGGAAATCAATAAGGTACTACTAAAAACACCAGCTAAGAGGCGGCGGACAAATAATATTGACTTTGTGACGTTCAAGGGACGGTTAGGCATACTTCAAAGTGGCAAGGCAAAACACTAGACTTCTTATATAAGTTGGGCCAAGGGTAAAGGTAAAGTCACAGACAAAGAAATGAAATTATTCTTTTCCCCATAATTCTTTCCCTAACTCTTGCCAAAATAATTTGTACAAGAGGACTAGTCATCAACCCAAATCAATTAGCTAAGGGTGACACAGATAAAATTCTAGGGTAAAAAAATAGGGGTTTTGAAGTCTAATTGTGAAAGACTCCCAAACCCCTATTTCTGTTGCCGCATTTTGTTATTCAAGTAAATCAATTTTTTTTCAAAAATTTGCTATGGAGAATTTCCTTATTAGCAAATTTTTGCAAAATTCAAAAGCAGTTTACCTGATTCAATTAAACTTAACAAAGCAGAGTCAAAAGTCTCAATAATGTCGAAACTCTTGACTCTGGTTGTGAGGATAGTTAACCACCGCGCTTCAGCGCTGCTTCTACCAGATTGAACTCCTGTTCTAGGCGATCTTTGAGCTTTTGGGGCACGGGACGATTTGGATAAGAGCTATAGTGTCCAGCTAGGGAGTTTAAAGCTGTTCGCATCGTGGTAAAAGAGCTAAGACCAGAAACAGAGTTAGCTCGCTGGTAGCGAGCTGAAAAATCGTTTATTTTTTGACGCGCTTCTGCTTGAACTGCTGCTTTATTTGGTGTATCTTCGGATAACTCTAGGACATTTCTCAAAATCCCGACTACCGCTAAGGTGTCTTGACGATAATCTCCTGTCAAACTATCAGGACTAGAACAGCCCATTAAGCTGATGGTTACAACTAAAAGCAGGGCAAGCAGACGCGACCAATAGCGCTTCATAAGCATTAAGTAAAACAACGCATAAATCAACGTCAATACTATCTTGGATTGGTATCTTGGGGATCATGCGGAAGGATGTACTCCTGCTCTTAAGCAAGCTACGCGTAGCGTCTGCGATAGGAGAAGCATAAAGGATGAACTATCAGATTTTTCTCAGAATTGATCATTCATAGGACTAAAGCTGCGTGTCAGATTTTTTCCGGCAAAGCCTTCTAGTGTCAAATTTCTAAAAAACCTGGACTCGAATAAATTGTGTACCAGTTGCGTAAGTCCTAATTCATATTTGCTGATACAAAGTATCTCTTTGTTGGTAAGGTCTTCCTAGAGAAGCGATCGCTTTTTGTAATGTTTCCACTTCCATACATGTACCACCTACAGCACCTGCCATCGTTGTAATGTGTTCTTCCATCAATGTGCCACCGATATCATTACAACCCGAAACTAAAGCTGCCATCGCTCCAGCTAGCCCCAGCTTTACCCAACTCGGTTGATGATTGGGAATCCAATTTCCTAAGAAAATCCGCGCTACAGCACCTAATAGTAGCGCATCATGCAAAATCGGTTGATCCCGCCCTACACGCCGACGTAAGGGTTTGGGCGCTTCTTGCCCAACGAATGGTAATAAAATAAACTCAGTTATTTTTGCTGGATAACTATTTTTGATCGCAGTTTGTTGGAGCGATCGCAATTTTTCTAAATGTCCTATTTGCTGTTCTGCGCTTTCGATATGCCCTGAGAGCATAGTACTAGTCGTGTGCAAGCCTAACTGATGTGCTGTACTGACAATTTCTAGCCAAGTAGCTGTGTCAATCTTTTCTGGACACAGTACTCGCCTGACTTCATCATCTAACACCTCAGCTGCGGTTCCTGGCATTGAGCCTACACCAGCATCCCGTAAAGCCACAATCACATCAGCATAATCAAGCCCATCAAGTCTGGCGATAAATTGCACTTCTTGAGGAGAAAAAGCGTGCAAGTGTAGTTGGGGAAATTCCTGCTTGATGGTTTCCACCAACTTGAGATAATAAGGCAAAGATTTGCCCTTGATCTGAGCTTGTGGGTTCAATCCCCCCTGCATACAGATTTCCGTCGCACCTCGTCGCACCCCATCTGTAGCTTTTTCTAAAATTTGTGCCCAATCTAACCAGTAAGCACCATGATCGCCATCATCACGCCGAAAAGCACAAAAACTACAATGCTGCTCGCAGATGTTAGTAAAGTTAATATTGCGATTAATTACATAGGTGACCGTATCACCTGCTTGAGTATGGCGGAGTTTATCAGCTGTGCTTTGAATAGCTGCGATCGCCTCTGGGTTGGTTTGTTTTAACAGTACCACTCCCTCTGCTGGAGATATATCATCCCCCATAAAGGCACGGTCGAGAATATCATCAATAGTTTGAATAATCACATTTCATCAGACAAAACCACATTTCTTATTTTGGCAATAAATCAGCTACTCTGTGTCTGAAGTTAAATTTTTGATATCTCTATTACTCATTACTTAAAATTTGTCGCGCTTGAATACACGATTAAATGAGCTAGGTAAGTACTCTATAAATACCCATATACTTAATCCTAAAACTAAAGCATTTCTAGCATTTAGGAAGAGTATTTTAGTATAATCTAGTTCACGAAAATTGCCAACCGACATCATGATATAGGTGGTGACACAAATATACAGCGTCAATAAAATTTGATGTGGTTTTAACAGGACTGCAAAAGGCAATATCCAAATTAAATATTGTGGAGAAAAAACTTTACTCGTAATAATAAATACTAACAGAGATAGAACAGTGTAAGCTACTAAACTACTTATTTTAACCAATTCACTTTGATAACTTTCTTTGCGAAAACGATACAAGCTATTTAGTAATATGATGCTGTACATGATAATAAATAGCCAAGGTAAGGCGTGCAATACGCTATCATCTAGTGGAGAGACAATATTACGAGAGCCATAATTACCAACTGTTTTAATTTCTATCAAGCCGAATTTGTGAGCTAGAGTAATTAGTCCTGCTGGTAATGATTCAATTTGTAGACCACGTTCCTTGTGATAACTCAAAAATGAAAATAAACTGCTATTTTTGATGATGAGAAACGGTAAAAAGCTTAAAATAATTGCGCTAACAGTACCAAAACATAAATTTAATATTGCCTGGTAGCTTTTATGAGCTAAATAGTAAGCAGCAAATATCGGTAGCATTACTACTGGATACAACTTTGCAGCTATACCTAATCCTAGGCAAAAACCTGCTAATTTAGGACGAGTAGATATTACGCATAATAAAGCTAAAACTGTTAATAATGTCGGAAATAAATCATAACGCCAGAGTATTACAGGCACGAGTATAAAAGAACATAAGGTATAAGATATTAGTACTAATATCTGTTTTCTTTGAGAATGATAAGCTTTTATTATTTGTAAAATAACTAGTGAATTTATACTGACAAGGATTATATTAATCAGCAAGAATATGCATACATATACATGATAGTTATTGGACATTCCTAAGGTCAAAATTCTTGGTAGAACAAAACTTAAAAGTGCTAACGGAGGATACTCTACATTAAAGTCTCGATAGGGTATTTTACCTTCTAATAAATTCAAGGAATATTGGTAATAGATGTTTATGTCGTGACTTCCTAGGGAATTTTTGTAATTTAGCATTCCTAAAAATATCAGCCCAACAAATTGGATTATCATAATAGAAGAAATCCAATTTTTATATTTCTGCTTTAGCATAATTTTATTGATTTATATTGCTTAAACTTTGCTAAACTAAATGATTTTCTTTTCTAAGCGCCAGAGGCTATTAGTTTTCTCAACTTTTACGAAGTTATAGGTTTTTTCCATTACCAACTTAACTTCTTTAGAGACATTAAATACAAATACATCACTAAAACTATCAGGAATATGAGGTTGATTATCTCCAAGTAACAGCTGTACGTATACTGTTGAATTTAGCCGATGACTAATAGACATTAAATTTCCAATATTCAGCGAATAAGTGCTGCTAATTAAAAGCGGTTTTACTAATTGGTTTACCACACGAGCTATTTGGATATTTTCATGACTACCTTTATTCCACCATGTCTCAGCTTGTGAACTAATAGAACATGAGATAACACCAGCAGAAATTAATACGACTGTTACTAATTGCCAAAACTTTTGGGTTTTTAACCTAGAAAATATAGTTTGAGTCGTCAAAAGATAAGTAACTGCTAGCTGAATGCCAACATAACATGGGATAACATATCTAGCTCGGACACTTAGCTTACCTCCTATTATTAAATCAGGTAATATTAGAGAAAAAGCAGGTACAGCGCTCAAAATAAAAATGAATAGCCATACTCTTGGCTGAGTTTTCTTATAAACAAATGCGAAAGAAAATACTACTAAAATTACTAAAAGAGGAACTAAAAATTGACCCCAACGCAAAGCTGAAAAATGCAAGTCTGGTAAATATTGTTCGTAACGCCAGAAATCACCAAATAAACAGCTAATATTTTGAATCCAACTATTAATTAAGCTTGATAAGGATTGCTTAGTTTGAGCAGTAGCTGTTGTATTCTTGACTTGAGACAAGTTATTAATAATAATTAAAACCCAAGGAATAAAACTTAAAAAACCAGCACTTGTAGCTATTAAATTATTTCTGACTTTTTTGGTGAATTTAAAACGTTCAATTGTAAATACATAAACATTATGGGCAAGTACTACTAATCCAGAGAACAAAAATGTATATAATCCTAGTGCTACTGTTATTGCATAGATTACCCAGAGCCGTTTAGTATTAAGCCTTATTGCTCTTAGTAGGACAGCACTACCTAATAAAATAGTTAATGTCCATAAACTAAACTGTCTCGCTTCTTGGGCATAAGCTACATGGAAAGGTGAAACTGTTAGCAATGCTACACTTATCCATGCAGTTATCGGTGAATCAAACAATTCTAAGCACAGCCAAAAAATACAAGGAAATGCTAGCAAGCTTATTATGGCTGACAAGCTTCTAGTAGCTGCTACGGAATTGCCAAAAATTTGCATCCATAATCTGACCATTACGTAATAAAGGGGAGGATGCTGAGAGTCATCAACTGCCAAAGAGTTAATTGTTTTGATGACATCTTTTTCAGAATTTACTTGCTGATATTTTTGGAGAGACTGAGCAGGAATTGCACTTCCCTTAAAAGCTTGTTGGACAAATTCTGATTTAGTGTAACCAGAAACTCTTAATGAAGTGTATGCCTCATCGTGCCAGTAAACTTTGCTATCGATATTGACGAAACGAAAAAATATTCCTAAAGCTAATAAAATAATTATTAGAAATCTTAACCCAGGAAAAGGCAAGTATTTCACAGCTACAGATTGTATATTTTTCATCATTTAAATTGCATCAAAAAATCTTTTTTTAAGACAACAAGAAGGGAAAGAATATAAGAATTCTTCGTGAAAAATAAATATTATAAGTTTTCTATCCAAAATTTAGGTATAGCTAAAGCTTAAATCTTGGATGATCACCTAATTTTTTAAATCTCAGAATGCTAAGTTATACCCAATCTAAGCTTCAACTTCAAGAGTAGGCTTTTTATCCAAAAATGCAATTAGATTACGATATGCTCATTATGATATTTATTGAAAATGATAATGAATGTAAGATGTTTTTTGAGAATCCTTTAAAATGAGCAACTTTACAAAATTAGCAAGCAGCTTAATAAGCTTATATTGTCTTGAAAGAATCGCTATAAAAACATATCTTTCTTCAAGAATTTTTCTGATCTTATCTGAAAAATTAAGTAGGTACTTAAAGCTACCTTTAATTTATGACTAAAATTGAGTAAACTTAATAAGAGTATGGTTAATTCTTAGGTTATAGAAAAATATACTTATAGACTTAGTAAAGTTTGTATAAAAACATATCGTAAAATTATCCAGAAGATTAATAGTAGTGTAGATTAGTAATCAAATTGAGCTAATAAGCAGAATAAGTGTCCGTTAATATACCCGTTTCCTATTTGGATGTTGCTTAATGCTTTACAGTGAACCTAATTTATTATTGCCGATACCATCTGGCAAATTACAAATTTCTGAATTGCCTTCTAAGATTGCAGATAAAGGTGGCGAATCCATCCTTCTTTCTTTAGTAATTCCTACTTACAAAGAGCGTGACAATATCAAAAATGTTGTCAACATATTGAGCCAAGTGCTGGATGAGTCAATTCCTGGACGATATGAACTGATTGTGGTAGATGATGATAGTCCAGATCGCACTTGGGAAGTAGCACAATCCCTGATGCGAGAATACCCACAGTTGCGAGTAATGCGACGACAACAGGAACGGGGGTTGTCTTCAGCAGTGATTCGCGGCTGGCAGGCGGCAAGAGGTCATATACTAGGGGTGATTGACGGAGATTTACAGCATCCCCCAGAGGTATTGACGCAATTAGTGGCGGAGATTGAACAAGGTGCAGATTTGGCAGTAGCTAGCCGTAATGTAGAAGGGGGCGGTGTCAGTAGTTGGAGTATTGTCAGGCGTTTCTTGTCCCGTGGCGCTCAGGTTTTGGGATTGATAATCCTACCAAGTGTACTGGGGAGAGTTTCCGACCCCATGAGTGGTTATTTTATGGTGCGTCGAAATGCGATCGCAGGAGCAACGCTGAATCCCGTTGGATATAAAATTCTCTTAGAGGTAATTGGGCGGGGAAGAGTCCGTGAAATTGCTGAAGTAGGCTATGTGTTCTGCGAACGCAAAGAAGGTGAAAGCAAAGTGACATGGAAGCAATATGTCGATTATTTACACCACCTCCTAAAGTTGCGCCTATCCACAGGACGTTTAGGACGAGTTAGCAAAGCCACAGGAAAATTAGAACAAATGAGTCAAAACATAGGTTTCCCTATTGGTCGATTTCTGCGCTTTGGCTTGGTGGGACTCAGTGGGGTATTTGTAGATATGACTATGCTTTATTTGCTCAGTGATCCTACAACCTTAGCCTTACCCCTGACTCGTAGCAAAATCCTTGCAGGGGAAATTGCGATTTTCAATAATTTTTTGTGGAATGATGCTTGGACATTTGCTGATGTCTCAATGAAGCAGCAGGAATGGCGACAACGTTTGAAGCGCTTTTTAAAATTTAATCTAATTTGCTTGGCTGGACTGGTTTTAAATGTACTGATTTTGAATTTGGTATTCAATTTTATCCTTCCTAACCGCTACATCGCCAACCTAATTGCGATCGCAGTCGCTACCATCTGGAATTTCTGGGTTAACTTAAAACTTAGCTGGCGAGTAACCGATGTTAAATAGGGCATAGGACATAGGGCATAGGGCATGGGGCATTGACTTTTGAGCAATTTAATGAGATAATATGCTGTTTAAATGCGTAAAAGCTTACTTTGTATAATTTTCTGGTAAACCCACAGGTGATAAACCAGCGATCACTCGTAAATTTTGACAACGAATCAATTCGCTAAAATTTAAACCAGAACGCCCCTCAATCTTCGCTACTGTCTCAATTGCAGATAACAAATGCTCTGCGGCTTCTGCTTCTGAGTAACCCCGCCGCCCGGCAATGCGAATTGCAGCTGCATCAGCATTTAACTCTAACTCTGGAGATTGGTTCGTGCGCCAAATGCGAAAACCTGCGATCGCACTTAATCCGACTGCGATCGCTACACCTACGACATCTGACTGTGTTGATTCTACTAATCCACCTAAAAGCCCTGCGACTAGCACACCTTGATAAATGTCAGGTTTGAACCACTTCACCCCCGTCAACCAGCTAACCTTTTGCAACAACAACAAATCTCGTTGTGATTTTGCAAGACGAAACCATAAATCAAAATTAATATATATTGGCCGCTCTTGATTCCAAGGAAGTGGCAAGGAAGCGTCAATTACCTTTGCCTGTTGGGGCTTGCTGACGATTTTCGCAAGCATTCGTGCCGAAGCAGGCATGACATCTAGCAGACGGCGAATTTCAGCGTTTGGCTCCATAAATTTAATAATTATCCATAATATGCATAGTATTTAATTATGCAAAAAATTAACTTTTCGTGCTAACCTTTGATTTGTGATGGCTAATCACATGAGAACCTCTGCAAATTTTCATTTGTCATAAGGAACAGACAAAGGCATCAGAGTCATCAATTGAGTAAGTGTATAATGTAGCGGGATTATATGGTACCCGTTGGCATAGAAGTTCAAAACCTCAAAGTTTTGGATAACCATTAAAAATAAAATTTTAACTACATGGAAGCTTTTGCCCCCACCCCGCCTGAATGGACGTATAAGGCAATTCATGCTCATCAGTTTTGCTGTCCGAACTGCAACTCAAGTAGCCGAGAAGCAGTACAAGTTTGGCTAAATCGGCGATCGCCTGTGATGACAGAAGATCATCGCCGCAAATGGCAGGAATTTTATAATTGTCATTGTGGTTATACATGGTGGGCTTGGAGTAGCGATCGCCCCCCAACAGATCTGTCTAATCAGCAAGATATTAAGCTCATGTAATAATTTTTACTCAAACAAAAACCCGCCTCTAGGCGGGATAAGTTTTGATGATTACTAGGTTAATGGGTTTTTAGCATTAAGCGATCGCAGTTTTAATTTTCATACAGATTTTCTCAATCTCTTATAGGGTGAGCATTTTGACCGCACTAACAATGCTCTTAATTGCCCACCCAACAGCTTAATACTAATAAATTACCAATTCTAGAAAGTGAAGGTGGTACGCAGAGTCCCTACGTAAATGTTGTCGTTATTATTATTGTTCTCCGGATTAAAGATCACTAACAAACCAGGGGTGACTTGAATATTGTCAGAAACCCTCACCTTATATAAACCTTCCAGATGATAGGATGTGCCAGATTCTGACGCAATACCACCGCTACCGCCAGTTACCTTAGGTGGTTGCCCAAACAGCACACCCAAAACATTGCCTTTAGCACCAAAATCTCTGACACCAAGTGACGCAGCCCAGTACCAAATATCTGCACTTCTACTAGGTCCAGTTACCGCATCAGCTGTGGTGTAGCCAGCCCAACCACTAAAAGCCAACTTCGAGCTAGCTTGGAAGGTAGCTTCTATACCATAATTGTCGGATTCAGTACGGATGTTATTACCAAAGGGGTTATTGGCAAATGCGCTACCTGTTGCTTGGAAGAGGTTGGGAGTAGGCTGATAAGTGCGGGCGTAGCTTAAACCTACGTTGAAGGCTTTGCTAGGTTGGAAAACTAATTGTCCAAAGATGGTACTCTCACCTTCAAACACACCGTTATTAGCATTAGGATTGCTAGCAGTCCTGGCTAGGTAAGCTGCACTAAAACTGATAGGACTTTTCGGAGGATTGTAGGTAACAGTCAAACCAGCACCACCAGCACCTTGACGATAGATGGGACTAAAACGCCCGTAGCGGGATATAGAACCTTTACCGGAACTGGCAAAATCTGGGTTGAAATTGTTGACGTTTTCAAACAACTCAGCATTGTTAGCGTCAACCTTGACACGTATTGCATCACTCAGGTTAAAAGCATAGTTGATTTTATCTATGCCAACGCTGTTGGGGTTAGTGTCAAAACCGTCAAATGACAGACGGGTCATATTAGTTCCTGTTGAAGCATTACCGAATAAAGCGGTGTTACCATTATTGACAACATTGCCCGCCTGCAAGCGGATTTGCAACTGGTCTTTACCCGTAAAGCTGCTGTACAAATTTAAACGAACGCGATCGGAGAAGGTGGTGTTGGAATCCAAGTCTGTAGTTGGAGAGCCGGTACGGACTGCTTGTGTGTCACCAAAAGCTTGGCCTACGTTAAAAATTGCTTCTCCAACTAGCTTGGTTGTTGTAGAGAATTGATTGGCTTCTAGTTCAGCAGTACGAGCTTCTAAAGAATCTACACGACCACGCAAAGTAGCTAATTCAGCAGAAAATTCTTCCTGTAAACGCTGTAGAGTAGCTAGGTCTTGTTTAGTTACCAAGTCAGCTGTAGCTGTAGCAATCAACTCATTAACTCGATCTAAACAGGCATTCAAACCGGCGGCGAATTCGTAACGGGTCAAAGCACGGTTACCACGATAAGTACCGTTGGGATAACCTGCAATACAGCCATAGCGCTCAACCAAAGATTGTAAAGCTTGGAATGCCCAGTCTGTAGGTTGTACATCCGAAAACTGTGAAACGGATGTCACCTGCTCCATGCTATTAGACCCTTGGGACAACTCAGAAACACCATTTATAGGTTCGTTTGCTTCAGCAGCCAAGGTACTGTTACCAGCTAAAAATGTAGCCGCAACAACAAATGGACTAATCTTTATAAGACTCCAAAATGCTTGTCTCATTGTTTAACTTTCACTCACACCTAAAACTTATTAGCTTCTAAGTAAAGCTCCCTGAAGTTTGTACTATTAGGGCATTTACTTAATTAATTTAGCCATGATTCCACTAAATCAAGCAAAATCATCTTACCCTATTTTCTCATAACTTCATTCGTTAATTGCAGAATTATCTGGCGTTTGTGACGCAAAAGTTTGCCTTCATCTTCAAATTGTTGTAAAAGTCGTGTTACAGTTACTCTTGTTGTGTTTAGAACTTCTGCCATTTCCTGATGAGTTATATTGATATCAAGCAGTTTGCCATGTTCTACGTCACAACCAAATTTTTCACTTAACCAAACTAAAAATTGCCACAAACGAAGCGACATTGGTTTGCGATGTACTATGCTTAATAGCTCCTCTGCCTGTTGAATATGAGATAATAAAGCATCAATATCTTGATACCAAATATGCGGTGGCATAACAGTCATTTCAACGCTTGTTAGCGATTCAATTTGGTATGGTTTAACTTTAGATAAAGGATAACCAACTATATCACCTGGTCCCCAATAACCCAGAGTGATAAATGTTCCATCTTCGCTCCAAGTTAAAGTCCTAACTGCTCCTCGTTCAATGCGCCATAGTACTTCGTTACGCTGTGGAATCACTTGCCGACGAGTAAATATTCTTTGGGGTAAGTGTTCATTTAGAGTGGAGTTATGTGATGTAACAGAAGATTGTGGAGTAGTACTTGTGGTATACATTCAAAAGATGGGTTTGATAAAAGATGCTTGATTTAAAACTAGTCAATATTATTCTGATGTTTTGTAAATATGCAGTAATTTACTATTAGGTGAATTAATTCATTAGCTTTTAATATAAGCATTTAAATCTGTCAATTTTTCCAAAACAAAGATAGACTTCAATAATAAATTTTGAGATACTCAGCTTGATTGCTCATTCTTCCTAACCAACATCGAATCTATATAATACTGCGTTTTTTGCTATCAAAGTTTATGTATTATAGAGATATCTATTCTTTTACATAATGGAGGATATAGAGAAACTTAATGGAGTAATTCCAGAGGAAATCAAAAACTAATAATTGAAGTTTCAGAAAATCTACTAGCGATTTTCTATCAAATTTTATACATATTTTGACTACATTAGAAGTTGGTTAAAGTTTTTCTAATTCTTGCTTTATAACAGTTTTATCTATCACAGTAAAAGCACTAATGCTTGATTCATGTAACTAATGTTATATGTTCTATACTTAAACTATAAAGTTAAAAGTTTAAGGATAGGTAAGCTTTTAGTGAAATGTATGTTACTTAGCTAATTTTTAGAATTTAGTTTTCTAATCAAAAGCTTATTTTTTACTTATACAAGTATTATGTTTGAATTTTATTGTAACAAATTATACTTTTTATAAATATGGCTCTCCTCCCATAGCGTGAGTCATACCGCAATGAGCTGCATCACCTTTGCATTTACTTTGGGGGTTATCATTGCAGTATCCGTGAAGCTGATACCTGGCTATAGCGATGAATATCGCAGAGTAGGTACGAGAGAATTCTAGCAAGACCACTTTCTCCTGGCTCCACATCTAGGCGCGAAAAAATAGCAAAAAAAACAGGGATTGGCAAATAAAACAATGCGTAATCTCTGATTCTTTTATTACCTAGTACAGCACGGCGTAAATAGCGCAAAGTTGAGCCAGTCGTGTGCGGAGAGTGCTGTTGTGGGGACGGTCTGAGTCCACAAAACTTCGGAGGGTTCCAAGAGTTGAGCGAACTGGCTTTGGCGGTGTCGGTTTGGGTAAGAGAAGTTTGCAAGGGCGCTCTTTAAGAGCGCACGCAACTTCTATAAAGCCAAACTTTGTAAGACAACAGACCATTCAA
>JAVRCF010000042.1:0-66729 GCA_034530935.1 Aulosira sp. DedQUE10
GCGAACGGCTGACTAGCGCTTTATTCACTTCAAAATAAGGATTTTCTGTGGTTGCTCCAATTAAAATGACTGTCCCATTTTCTACCCACGGCAGTAATGCATCTTGCTGGGATTTGTTGAAACGATGGACTTCATCTACAAAAAGGATAGTCCGCTGGTTGTAGAATTTGCGCTGCTCTTGCGCGGTTTCAATTGCTGAACGAATTTCTTTGACACCAGATAGTACAGCATTGATAGCAATGAAATGAGCGCGAGTTGTATTAGCAATCACACGCGCCAGAGTGGTCTTGCCAGTTCCTGGGGGTCCATAAAAAATCAGTGAAGACAGTTGGTCTAAACTAATGGCACGTCGCAGAAGCCTTCCTTGTCCAAGGATATGGTCTTGACCAACAAATTCATCAAGTGTCAAAGGACGCATTCTGGCTGCCAGTGGAGCTTCTGTTGCTGTGACTTGAGCCAGATGTTGATCAAATAAGTCCATTCAGTTACAACCCCTACCATGAATGCTAGCCAAAAGTATCGGAAAAATCATGTATTGGTATTAAACCCCATGTATTTTGAACGGATAGAGGCATTCCATATCCTGAGTTTTAAGTTAATCAATCGTATTTTCTACTTCTCAATGTTGATGGTATTCGCGAGCTAGTAGCAAAGCCAGATAAAAGCTAGGATCTAGACAACTGGTAATTCAACGGTAAGTTTTCTGTTCAAGTCCAGAGTCAATAGTGTACTCTCCTGCGTAACAGAATTGTGGTACAACATTTATTCCTGGACTTACCATCAGAATAAATCCCCGCTAGATATGACCTGTTGTCTAAAATTTTTTCTGCCACAAAATTAACATTGGCAGGCACTAGCTCCGGATAATGGCATCCTTATTTCTGCCTTGCTTGTAAACTATTTTAGTTTTTCTAATCCTCTCTCTTAGATTAATAACAATTCGCTTGGTGGTGGAATAGAATCGCTACCTGAAGGTTTTTCCATGCTTTACATTTTAGTAAATTGCTTGTAAAGTCACGCTACAAGGGCGAGGATTTAAACCTAAATTTTCGATAAGAGCAAATAATTCAGCACATCATATATTGATATATGATATCGAGACACTAAACGTCCGATCTTAAAACAGTATTTGAAGCAAAACCATGCAAATTCGACTAGCTGTGATCAGTAATGCTGGGGGTAGTGGTAAAACTACACTTTCAGTTCATTTAGCTTATGAGCTAGCAAAACGTAAATATAATGTAGCTTTGCTCGACCTAGATCCCCAAGGTTCATTGACATTATTTTGTGGATTAAATCCACCAGAACCGGAACAGACGTTAGCAGAGGTTCTTAAAGATAAATTTGAGGGTGCTTGGCCACTAACTCCATGCTGGAGTCAGTACATCAATAAAGTTGTCGTGTGTCAAGGAGGAATGGTACTAACCCAAACAGCAGATGAGCTTGTACTTCACAAACGAGGAGCTTATCTCTTAGCGGACTGTCTAACTGACTACCCATTAGAACATGATGTAATTATTTTTGATTGCCCAGCAACTCTGGGTCCACTACCTTTAATGGCTTTGGCAGCTTGTACACATCTGATTATTCCCGTACAGTTAGAGCCGAAATCAATTCAAGGAGCGGCACATCTATTGGAGTGGTACTACTACCATTGCAAATACTTGCGCTTAAACCCCACTCCAGAAATTTTAGGATTTATACCTAATCAATATGATGCCCGCAGAAGTACGCATCGACAGATACTGGCAGCATTACCTGAACAGTTGGAGCAAATGAAGATTCGAGCATTTTCACCAATTCGAGATAGTGCAGAATTTGTCAATGCTAGTGGTCAAGGGTTACCATTACATATTTATCGTCCTAGCCATCCTGCTAAGGATGATTTTAAGGAAATTACTTCGTATCTTATAAATCTAATTGGAAAGCCCAAGACAACTAAAAGAACAAAATAATTATGTGCGCTCGTAAAACTCCTAATCTTACGAATTATTTTTCAGGTGCGAAGCAATCTCAGCATTTATCTGCTGCTGAGGAAGAAATACAGCAATTAAAAGCAGAAATTGAGGAACTCCGTTCTAAAAATTCTAGCGATTTAGAATCACAACTTAAAGAGTTGCGAAAACAACTAGAATCTCAATCAGGGATTCTATCAATTTCTCTCGAACAAATTGAGCCGAATCCAGAACAACCTAGACAAACATTTTTGCCTGAAAGTATCGAATCAATGTCTCGCTCTTTAAGCAGAGATGGACAACTACAACCCATTATTCTGATTCAGAGAGATAATCATCTATTAATATTCGATGGAGAAAGACGCTGGCGAAGCGCTAAGAGTATAGGTTGGCAAACTATACAAGCAGTAATAATTCCAGAACCAGTTACTTTACATCGCAAAGCATTACTGACTTCTCTTCATCGAGAAGATCTTAATCCTCTTGATAAAGCAGAAGCGATTGTACGGGAAATATCTACAATCACTGGGTTAAATATTCAAGACATTCCGCGCCTCCTGTCAACAGTAGTACGACGTTTAAACGCACAAAAGCGTATAAAGTCAGTTTTGGAACTAGTAACAGCGGATACGAAAGAACAAGAGCAAGAACTAGAGATTTTAGATATAAGTGAGTCAGAGAAGGCAGTATTAAGGGTGTTATTGGATTTACAACTAAATCCTGCTTCTATCGATGCCAACATTTTTCCAATGCTATCTTTGGCAGAAGACCTAAAAATTGCAATCCGAAGCGGACTCAAAGGTGTTCATGCAATGGCATTACAAAAACTATCAGCTAAAAATTTAGGATTATCTGAACAAGAAGCCAATTCCATTAGAGAAAAAACTACGCAGAAAGTAATAGCTGAAAAATTATCTGCTATTGCTACACGAAAATTAGTTACTGAGGTGCTAGCATCTCAATCAAAATCATCAGTAACAAATGATACTAGTACTCAGGATTTAACACAAACGTCTCGTCGTTTGCAAAAACTTTCTTTAGAGTCGCTCAAAAAAGCGAATCCTTCTGAATTACTACAGTTTCAAGAAGTACTACGCCAAAAATTAGTAGAAATTGAACAAGTACTAAAACAAAATTAATTTGTCTCTGTGGCAAATGATTGTGCTGGATGAAGCCCAGGTAATCCAAAATATGAGCACCAAACTTTCCCAAGCGGCGATGAACCTCAAAGGTGAGTTTAAACTAATTACTACTGAGACTCCGATTGAGAACTACCTCGGCGAACTGTGAAATTTGTTTCGCTTTATTAATCCTGGGTTATTGCGTTCCTTTGAAAGCTTCAATCAACGCTTTGCTATCCCGATTGAGAAATTTCAGGATAAACAAGTACACAACAAACTCAAAAAACTTATTCAACCATTTCTGTTGGATCGCCTGAAAAATCAAGTACTGGAAAAATTACCCTCCTGTACCGAAGGTATTAATTATCAATATTTAGATAGTAGTACCCCAGCCGTAGGTTTGCTGTCACCATTTTTTGCTTTGCTCGTTTCCCTGGCTGAAGTATTTGAGTTACTTCAGTTTCGCTTTTGTCAACATCAACAGCTAATTCATTCAAAGTTGGTTCGCAATTCAATTGTTGGCTGAGCGTATCAAAGTGTTGCTCGATGGTCATCATTTGCTGTACCTGCCTGCCATAAACAATTTCTTGGTCTGCTGTTAATAAGGGAAACTGACCAATCCCTTGCAAATAAACGCGAACCATGTCGGAACTGAGGCTAGACATGCAACTTTAATGCTCTTTGATAATCAGGCGAACCTAAAAGTATAAATCAAATCACTCAATTTAATAGATACGTATAATTCGTTCAAGCTCGTTTAATTAAAAATGCTACACTTGTAGAAATTACTTCTGCAATATCTGCTGGATCAAGTAAATAAATCTGTGCTAAAACTTCTCTTTTAATCTGTTCAGAAGTCAATATTTTACGTTTTTTTATACCCTCCACTTGTTGTTTCTCCAAATCTTTGCAGTATGTGGATAGCGAAATTTCTCCATCTAAGTAGAGTTGTAATGATACACTATCGCCACCAGTTACCTTCGCTAACCGCTGAAAGTTCCTAGAATCAGCTTCGGGAATAGTTTTACCCTTCAACCACCGATAAACAGTTGTGAAATCTACACCGAGCGCTTCAGATAAGGTCGTTTGAGTCCAGCCATCTTGTAACAGCTGCTCAATCAACTGAGCTAATCGTTTCTGGCGTTCCTGCATTGTAGAAGACCCGGAATTAAAAGTGGCCAATGATACTGGAGGCTTCATACTTACGTAATTTAATTTAGTATTTATACCACTGGATACTAACCACTAAAGGATACTAGGGCAGCCGTTGTGGAGTTAGATTATTAATCTAAATATAACTAATTTAAGACTAAAATTCTAATATTTACAAGGGTTTCAGCTACCCCAAGTAATTGTAAATAAATAAACCAACCAAAAATTTATGTCCCGACTCTTCATATTCGTAAGGGATGCTTTCACTCGAACACCATCAAGTCTCGACTTCATTAGCACGGTGATTAATTTATCTCAGTTTTAGGAATTTTTTAGAATACTTGTTTTTTCCTTCCTTGGTTTTAATACAGGCATTTTGGGCTATAAAGACCAGCTTTCCCAAATAAGAACAAGAGCGTAAACTATTAGGCAAAAGTCACGGAGGTATTGCTTAAAGCGCCTATGCGTCTCGAAGCAAGTGTTTTTTTGTTTTTTCCGAATGAATTCGGAGGCTTCCGACCATCTACGGAGGGCTTTCTCCAAGAGACTCCCCAGCTTCACCAGCCCTCCTTTTCGGTAAATCAGAGGTGATATCGACCATCACAATATATGTTTATGCACAATAAATTATCATATTTTGTATCATAATATACAAAATATTTTTATTAAGAAATTTAAAGCATCCTATGTAATTATTATTGCATTGTGCAATGCTTACTATTGCATCGTGCAAACTTACTAATGTGTATACAAAAACATCTGTTGATAACAGCGTAGTTAAGTATACCTTCAGTTTACACAAAGACTTTAAACCTTGTCAGAGGAAAAAACATATCAATGTCATCCTCTAACTCTACCGTTGATTTGGATACACTTAATCTTCTTACTCCTACTCATGATAGTGAGCCAGTGGAGTTAAACCAAGACCATAAGCAAAACAAGGCTAATGGTCAAAATATATCGCACATAGAAATTATTAGCGAAACTGAGGCGCAAGAACTAAGGAGGTTAGAAGCTACAGTTGAACGTGGATTAAGAGCATTTTGGGAAATAGGACAAGCCTTACGCCAGATTCAAGATCAACGTTTATATCGGCAAGACTACAAAAATTTTGAGGAATATTGCATTACTCGTTGGGAGATGTCTCGGCGTTCGGCTTATCAGTTAATTGAGGCAGCCTCAGTTTATGAAAATGTGCGCCATGGCGCACAAATTCTTCCCGCCAATGAGCGCCAAGCCCGTCCTCTAACAGTACTACCTCCCGAAAAACAACGGGAAGCTTGGAATAAAGCAGTTTCTACGGCTCCAAGTGGCAAAGTTACATCTGTCCACGTTGCCCAAGTTGCTAAAGAATATCAGCAAGGTAGTGTAGTAACCAAATCTAGGAAAAAGAAAACTCCTAACCAACAACAATCAACTAACAACTCTACAAAATCAGTTGCGCGCAGCTGCTGGAACTGTGCTCATTGCAGCCGAGAGTTTGTTGATGACCCCCAAAGCTTCTATTGCTATCAACTGGGGAAATTGAGCTTTATCGAAAAGGACGGTAATCAACGGGCAGCTGAATGCGAATTCTGGACTCATCAATGGGCAGAGTCAGATGAAATCAACAAGTCTCGGCCACCATTACAAGAAACCTTTACCTTAAATCTACAACTGCCTACATACTTACAGCCATTAATACAAGATGCTGCCAAAGAATCTGGTTTAGTTGTAGTTGACTGGGTTGCAAAGCTTCTGAAAGCGGCGGTTCTCAAAAAAGAGACATCCCCAAAGGCGCAGATTCACCAGAATATTATCGATGTTCAGGTGTCAGAAATTACTTGAAAAAGGCAAGGCTAACTCAAGCACGTCTGTGTTCGATGTAATGCAAAACAGAAATTGTTGTCCTAAAGCCTTAAACAGCCAAAAGGGGCGCTCTTCAACCTGACAAACTTATTCTAGCGAGGATAGTTACAAAACTTGGTCATTACTGCCATGTGGCAGTACAAACTTTGCTGTTTGCTTTTTCTTTAGCAAATTATATGATTTTGGTTTCGTTTATGGGCAAACAAGCAGACATTCCTAAATACAACTCAAATAATTTACAACTGTTGGGATTGAAAGCAGTATGGCTTAATGCATTAGATAATACCTTAAAAATTATCCTGACATTTACCCCTCACCCCAATTCTCAATCGCATATCTTGCGTGGCTGGGGAGGGCAACCTTAATGTCGGTCAAACAGGATAAAATAGAGTATGCTGACCCTCAATCATCAAACTATCAACTAAGCATTTCTGGGTTAGAAGTACCACCAACAGCAAAAACAAATAAGCGTCTTAGAAAACCAAAAAACCTTCCTTTTACAAAACCACCGCTGTTTACAAGCAAAAACTACGAGATGACCGCAACAGGCGCACCAATTATTAGTGCCACTCAAGCATACCTTAAGCACCCAGACTGGAGTGAGTACAGTAATGGCAGCCTTTACTTCCAAAAACCATTTGGAAAGGGTCGTTATATTGAGTTTTACATTCTTAATAAACAAGAGCATCAACCACAATACATCTTAGACTGCGCCGAACATCAAATTCTGGAGCAATATGGTGTAATGGCAGCAAGGCTTCATGCTGTGTTCGCCACATATGCAGCTCGACAAGCAGAACCTTGGAAGCAACCATTTGTTTTGCGAGGTTCAGAACTTATCAAAACACTGAAGATATATAAAAGTAAAAAACTGACAAAATCTCAAAGACTCAAGGCGATCGCAGACTTAGCCGTGGTAGTAGGGACTTTGGGTGCAGTTATCCACTGGTATGAAGGGGAGTTAAACCTTTGTATCAAAGAGCGTTGCCTGCTTTGGATGGTGAGCGTACAGGAATATAGTCAACCAAATTTGTTCGGAGACAATGATGACCTTTGCGAAGTTATAATCCGGGTACAACCAGGTCTTTGGACTTATAATTTCCTCAATTCCCAAGGTGAGCAGTCAAAAACTGCTCTGTACCAGTATGGATTTATCCCCAAGCAAGTTTTTGATCTAGATCCACATCAGCAGAAACTTGCCACTAGTTTAGCATTGTACATTATTCAGAATAGTCGCGCTCACAAGAATGGTGTTTACACAGTTCATAGCTTATTGAATAACGTTTTACCATCTTATCAAATTGAACAAGCAATTAATGATTATCGTTACGGCTGGAGACTAAAAGAAAATCTGGAAGAGGCATTACTAGTTTTAAAAGATAAGGTTGGTATCAAAATAGAGTTTGATGATAAAACTTACCCATTATGGCTCAGACCTTTATGGGCGATGCCGGATGAACTGAGTAATTTATCTGCAAAAGAACGAAATCAGGAGCTTCTTGGAACTAAAAGATTGCCAGATAACTATATTCAAAATGTTTTGTTGCCTGCAAAGTTGATTTTGAAGGTGTCAGTTCAAAGCCAAAATCATTTGAGTAAATTTGAGAATCAAAAACAGCAAACTGCTCAAGAAATTTCTCGACATGAGACAAAAAATCATAATGCACACACCATAGTCAGCACCTCTAAAATAGTAAAAACACATTCCCAGGCAGAGGCTACACCACAAATTTTTGAATTAACTCAAACAAGCGAACTTACTGGGGCTATTTTACGGCAGATTAGAACAGCCAAGCGCATAAGTCAAAGGGAGATTGCTCATGTGGTAGGGATGAGTCAGAGTTGGGTGAGAGATATTGAAACTGAGGGTAGTGATAAGGTGGTTGCAGATAAGTATGCTGTAAAGCTCAAAGAAGTTTTGGGTCTGGTCTAGGCTAGCGTATTGACTTTATGGGAAAATGCCTCAAAAAAGTGCTTGCAAATTCTGTGTCGTCTAGACTTAAAGAGCAGCCCCAACCATTAGATTGAGCCGCATAAAGACCCAAGCTCAGCGACGACGGCTCCGAATCAGCCGGAACAGTCGGATGAGGACGAAACCCATAATTCCACCCCATAATGGCGCGCCAATGTAAGGGGGCAACCACACGCCCGGTATTGCCAGCACCTGGGCCACCATATACCACCACGGCTTCGATTCACCGCGCATACCCCAAGCAGCCATAATAAAAGTAAAGCAGAACACAGTATATGCAAACGCGCAGAGCGGGACAAACACCCAGTAAGGCCACCGCGACGGTCGTGGCAAAGGAGGCTGGATGACTGGAGGTTCACTTTTGGGCATAGTTTTTGTTAACGGTCTAAGGTAGGCTGTTGACTTTAATGGAACTACACAAGTATTAGCCCGATTTTTTGCTGCGAGTACTCAACCCTCACTACTCACCTCAAATTACCCCCCTCATGTGATATTTGGCTTCTGATATGAGGGCTATTTTAGCTTAAACCTTTACACAGCAATGCTTATCGCTGAGTACTCAAACACGCTAAAATTAACGCCCCCTCGCGTGATAATAACGCCCCCTTGTGTGATAGTTGCTTTTTTCAAACACTTATACAGCAAGCTTTTTGACAAAAAGTACTCATCTGATCATATTGATCTATATATATAGTGAAGTACTAAATTAGCGAAAAAAGCCAAAATGCTATTTTACAGACGCACATAAATCTCATACATGGGAAATTCAAACTCCCGCTTAAGCAAGTTGCGTCTATGAAACGTCAGTACACTAGCAAACGCAATCCCTGCCCCATCTGCGGCAACCATCACGGCTGCGCCATCCCTGCCAATGGCTTAATTGAGTGCTTGCGGAGTTTTAGCCAACAGGATGCACCAGCAGGTTATCGCTTCATCAAGCTGCTGCGTAACGACATGGGCGGTTTATTTGTTAAGGACGACAGCAGTCACTACTCTCAAGAAAAGAAACTAGAATTTCGACAGCAAAACCACTCAAGCAATGGCAAGGTCAAGCAGTGGTTAAGTGTAGAGAAACGCAATAAACTATTCGGGCTGCTGTTGCAAAAAACTGTGACAACTTTGAGTACTCAACACGCCTTGCATCTACAAGAGAATAGGCAATTGAGTACTGACGAAATTAACTGGCTAGAAACTTTAGGTTGGCTAAGAAGTTGGGAACCAGGTGTTTATACTCCCCTTGGCATAACATCTGACCTCCCTGGCATTTCCCCCTTTGGTAAACTTTTAGGCAGGGAAGGCATAGCGATCGCAGCCCTCGACCCCAATTTTCAAATCACTGGCTTTCAAATTGCCACTTTGCGTACTAACCCCAAATACATCTGGCTAAGTGGTATGAATCAGGGAGGAACAGGGCCACAACTACCAAATGGGGAATTACCACTATTTTGCTGGAAACACCCCAATACTAAAAGAGCGAGAGTAGTGATTCTCTGTGAGGGGGCGCTTAAGTCTCTACTCACAGCAATTTTCTTATGGCGTTCTGGACAAACTGACATTGCTGTCATTGGTACATCGGGTGCTGCTCATTACGGTGAAAAAACCCTAAAGGATTACCTCAAACGCTTGCGTCCTAAAGAAATTCGCCTCATGCCTGATGCTGGGGCAAGTCTCAATCCTCATATCGCTAAAGCTAATGAACAAACACTGCAACAATGCCGTTCGCAAAAATATCATCTGGCGGTGGGTGATTGGGGGCAACTGGAGACTAAAGAACACTTGGACATTGACGAATTGCTTGCAGCAGGTCGCCAAAACGAAATTAAACTGATTACCACTGCTGCTTACCTCAACAAATGCCATATTCATCACCAAATCAGAAAACTACTCAAAATCGGTTCATTTCATCGAGTAGAGGAGAAGGTGATTGAGTTGCGTCCAGCCCTAGACTCCACAGAAAATTTAGATTTAATCCGCCAGTATGCCAGAGGTGTTGAGTACTGCCGCAAAGGTGGATATCAAGTAGGTGTAACTTGGAACAATGTCACCATCACACCAGAAGATTTCTTTGCCCTATGTCCAGAAGCAATCCAGAAAGCTCTTGCTGGTGTAGATAGAGAATGGGGAATACTCTACAAACTCAAGCTGTGGTTTCGGCGAATGGTGGAGCGTTATCGACCCAAAAACGGTTTTGGTAAACAAAATCCTGTACACCGAAGCATAGACCACATAGAAGCCGAAAACATCACTCCTCGTACAATTGAGTACAAACCAGGGAAGTTACCTAGATGGGGTGACTTTGAGCATCCACCCAACATAGTTTTCAAGAAAGGTCAACGGTTACAAGTTTACAAGGAAGCCATTGCTGCTGGGTGGAAACATATTTTAGACAAAAGTCCCACAGGAACATCCAAAAGCTATGATGCAGGGATTGTTCAGCCTGAAACTTTAGGAGTAGAAAAACTTTGGTACTTTACTACTCATGCGAGAAATGTAACCACAGAAACTATTGAACGTAATTACAAGTATCTGGATGTTCGCAATTCAGGAATGGTATGGGACTCCACACCTAACGGTAAACAATATTTGAGATGGCCTAAAAATGGGGAACTCGCTGACACACCTGGTAACTGCCATCGCAGTTCCATCTTTGCAGCCTTACGTAACCAAAATATCTCCATTCAGGAAGGTACAGAAAATCCAGTTTGCAGTACTTGCCATTTACTCGAAGCTTGTCGTTCTCTTACAGGTGCTGGGTTTGGACATCGCTTTATGCGAAGAGAAGCTCTAAAGTGCGATCACATCCGCGCCCATCCTGATAGCGCCCCCGGTACTGATAACTTCGACTGGTCAAATAGCGGTGTCTTCTGGGATGAAGCAATGCGGACAGTACAACCAATTACTGCGATCGCTGCTAGTCTCAAAGATTTAAATCAAGTAATTGCCCAAATAACTGTTTACTACCCCCAAATCAATACTCAATTGCAGCCTGTGTGGATGTTATTGCGTCAATGCTTGACAGGAGAAATCAAGCAACCATTATACGGGTGGAATGATACAGCCGTGCGAGAAATGCTGGGTGAATTACCAGATAATTTAGATGAAATCATCGCTGTCGCTACAGAAATTTTACATCCCAATTTAGAACATCTATTTAATACTACTGGGGAATATGGAGCCAATCTCAATGATTTACCTAAAACATTGCGAAAACGTTTTGGTGAAAAAAGCTTTGAAATAACACAAAAAATTCAGCAAGATATTCCTCTAAATTGGGTTGTACCATTTTTACAAATCTGGGGTAGAAAAATCCCAGGTAATTTCCGAATAGAACAGGGTCAATTACTCATTTCAATTCGTAATGAAAGACATACATCAATAGCACAAGCTGCTGCTTGGAATGTTTATCTAGATGCGACAGCTTCTCCTGAATACTTAGCGTGGTGGATGGGCATTAACAGTGAAGAAATCTTAACTATAGAACAAGAGGTATCGGTAAACAGAAATTTGAAGATTATTCAAATCACAGGACTAGGACAAGTTTCTAAAAATCGCACTGACTATTGCCAAAGTAGAGTTAATGCACTACGGGCAGAATTATCAGTAAAGCACCCTGATATCAAATTCATTGACTTTGTAAAATTCTGCCAAGAAGGTGATGGTGGTTGGTTTAGAGATAGTCGAGGGTCGAATGATTTTAAAGATGTGTCAGCCTTAGCCACTTTTGGTATTCCCTACCAAAATATTGGCTCGTTAGAAGCGCTTTACTTAACTTTGCATAATAGCGATTATATTTCAAAATCTACTATTGGTAGTCAAGAATTCAATAGCTTTATAGATTGGTCAACACAAGCTGAAATTAGACAGTGTATAGGACGTTTACGAGCGGATAATCGAACTAAAGAACAACTTTACTTCTACTTCTGTGCTGACTATGACCTTAGCTTTATTAACCAGGAAATAGAAATTATTAACGCTGCTTCAATCACCATTGAAGCAGGTTCTAAAGATGAAAAATCTTGGTGGAAAATAAAGCAGTCAGTTAAAGAACTTTGGGAGAAGGGACAAAAAATTACTCAATCCACAGTTGAAGCAGTTTCTGGTATTAGCCAAGGATATATTTCTAAATTAGCAAGTGAGTTTGGTGGTTGTTGGAAAAAGTGGCTAAAAATATTCCTATCCTTATTAGATACTTATAATAGCACTAGGAATAATTCTGAACGTGAATCACATAGTTTAGAGGACAACACTAATTCGATTAAGATTTACGTAAACTCGTCATTTATTGATTACCAATCGAATGATGATTTATCGTCAGAAGTCTATTCTGATCATCAAAATTTTGCTCAGCAGCCTTGTCAGTTGATTTTGAAAACAACTACGTTAAAAATGCAAGCGAGAATTATTACTGTTTTACTTTCAGTACTGCCTAAACCTTGGCATCAAGATTTTTTACTAGATGTGATGGATAATTTCAAAAATTAGATTCGGCTTACCCAAATAACTCCCGGTGCTGATAAGCAAATCGAGAAACATCCTGACCAGCTACTGGTTTAGCATAAATAGCCTGATTGCGAATTGCCTGTATCTGTTCTGACTCTCGCTCCATAGCTGGTGTAAATTCTTGTCGCTGTTTCAGCAGATCCTCAAACTCAATTTCCCCAGGTCTACTTTGATAAAAAGCCTCTTCAGCACAACGACGGACTGCATTACCAATCTCTGCTGGACTGCAAATACGATATTCTGCCAACAACTTATGCCATTGGTCATCGCTCCAAGGAGAGTTATTGTTTCTAAATGCTGGAAAATACTTGGCTAAATGTAAATTGAATACTTCATATCTTGCCCCTTCATGGGGTAAGTCCATAAAAAAGATATCATCAAAACGACGCACTAATTCCGCAGGTAGCATTTCTAAGCGGTTGACAGTAGCAATTGTATAAACTGGCTCTTGATGCTCTTGCATCCAAGTTAGTAAAGCAGCAGATAAACGTCGTGCTATACCTCCATCTGCATTGGAGTCCCAGCCAGCAAAGCCTTTATCAAAGTCATCCCAATAAAGTACACAGGGAGCAAGGGAAGTCACCAAAGCAATAAACTCCTTTAATGCTCTGTCGGGATGAGAAGCACTCAATAGTACACCCCAATTAGCTGCTAACAGTGGCAATCCCATTTTCTTAGCTGCTAACTTGGCAGAAAGACTCTTACCAGTACCCGGTGGACCCCAAAGCAGCATTCCAGTGGGAAACTTCAATCCATATTGCTCTGCTTCTGTTTGAAGTAGATAGGTAATAGTTTCCAACCTTTTTTCTAGTAAATCTAATCCCCCGGCTGAAGGTACATCCGGTTGGGCAATGTATTCTAAACCTCGTCCCCGCAATTTGTTAACTTTATGCTTTAGCACTAATTGGGCGATTTCCTCAAGCTGTGCTGCAAAACCCAGACATTGCTGTAGTAGCATATTTATCTCGCCTATGGGTAAACCCTGACAGGCACGAAAGAGCGATCGCAGTGCTGATGTTTTTTCTGTTGTCTTGAGGCTTGGATAGCGATCGCATTCCGCACAGTTCTTAAGGCGATAATCGCTACGCCCAACCCAAGTATCACAAAACTGCTGCACAACCAGCTGCACCTGCTCTTTGTCTGGAAGTGGATTTGACAATATGGGAATAAAAGGCTGTAATTCTAGCGGTAGTTGAACATAAGTTTCCAATAACACCCAGTAATGATGTTGTTTACTCCAGAGAGCTTGATGATAGGCATTGAGTAATTGATAGCTACATTTTTGACTGATTTTGCTACCATCACTCTCATTTAGCACCCCCTCCAGTAAATAAATGCCTGGTTGATATTCCTCCAGAAGATACTGAATAATGTCCCCTTTTTTACCCCTGTCAGTTGACTGTAAGATGTACTGACTTTGATGGCGAATTAATTGCTGTAGTCTACAGTAACCAGGATTCCAGACAAAGACTGACAAAGAACGATCCTCACCCCAATTGTAAAATTGCTGTAATATCTGCATTCTGTCAGGCGTATGATACTCCACAGCCACAATTGCAGTATTTTGCTCAGCCAGAGCAGGCCAGTCTGTTATCAATTTCATAAACCTGATTTTAATTACTGAACTTTTCCCTTTTAGAGCAAATTTGTTACTGGTGCTTTAGCCAAACAGATAATTATCACTAACGGGTTGGCTATATTTCTTACATGAAAAAGAGCGATCGCCTCCAGCACAGTGTTAATTTCAGAAACTGCTCCGCATAGGTTTGAAATTGGAAGTAAATGGATGTGAAAGCCGCGATTGCGGCAAGGAAGTGAAAAAAATTCACTTTATTAAAGGAAGCTGTAAAATGGCTTACGCAAAGCGCTCCGAAGGAATCGCTAAAGCTACAACCAATAACAACAATCGCAACGGAGCTAATGCTAAAACATCTGCCAAAACTAATGGTACATCTGCTACAACTAAATCAAAGGTAGCGAATGCTTCACCACAAGAAGAGGCATTAGCCTTGTTGAAAGAATTGCGGAATCTAATCTTCAAGGAATACGGTGTCAAATTACAATTACGAGATTCCCGTGTTTCCACAAAAATCGGTCATGCAGCCCGTGAAAAACTCGGACTTGACATTGCTGCTCAAGTGAAAAAGAAAGGTGGTAACAAAAAGTTTGATTGGCAGAAATGGAATACAAAATTATTTCCTAAATTGTTTGGACAACCAGATGCACTCAAATATGCACCAGAAATAGTGGCAATTTTCATGAGTATGCTGTATGACACTATTAGCACTGATCCAGAGCAAGCAATAGCAGATTTAGTGGAATTCAACCGCGCATCTCTGGAACGTCGTAATTCTTTCCAAGAACAAGAAGAGGAAGAACTTGACGATTTAGATGACGAACTCGATGAAGATTTAGATGAAGAAGATGAAGACGAATAAATAATTTCGGTTTATTCTCAGTAATTCACAGAATAAAACTTGAAATAGCCATGTATTACCTCAAACAATACATGGCTATTTTTTCCTTGATTCAGTCAGATAAGACAAGATAAATTGCATCTTTCGATGCGGTTTTTAGGAGAAAAATATAAATATGAAGGAGTAAATCTCATGATTAACATTAGCGCTCGCAAAACTGCTAAAGCCTCACGTAAAATTGAAAAGCATATTCCTGCTTTAGAACGAGTAATGACTTATCAGGAGAAAGTACACCTGATGGTAATTGAAGTACTGCGGGAAGAATCAGGAAGAGAATTAGCAGCAGCAGCCAGATTTAACGGACAAGAGTTTGATTGGGACAAACATAATTCCCAGTTCCGTAAGGACTATGTAAATACACCATTAAAAGAACTGGTGAATTATGCCCGCAAGCTTTACGGCTTGAATAATCTTGATGAAATACGAGATAGACGTGCTTCTCATAAAGCTGCTCGGTCTAAACGTATGGACGGACTCAATGGTTTAAATAGCAACTCTAATGACTTGATAAATGACGATTTTGAACAAGATGAAGATGACGAAGATATAGAAATTGACGATTAAATACGATGCCCTGAATTATCTAATTCAGGGCATCGTATTTCCCGCCCGCATCCGACAAACAGAATTGAATG
The DNA here is from genome assembly GCA_034530935.1 of Aulosira sp. DedQUE10. Lineage (GTDB taxonomy): Bacteria > Cyanobacteriota > Cyanobacteriia > Cyanobacteriales > Nostocaceae > Aulosira. The sequence continues at coordinate 15,661 of JAVRCF010000042.1, forward strand.
CAGTACGGGAGCGGCGCAAAGCTCATAAATAACAACGTAAAGCTAGATGGGCTGAAGCTTCTTAACTACCTGCTGGCTCTCACAGTAGCCCCACTAAAATGGAGGGTAACTTTTTTGCCCACCCACCCTCAACCGTAAAAGCTTTATTTTACCGAAGATGCAGCTTCGCATCCCACCCCACCAAATGTTGTAATTGTCCGACTGGAAAGTTTACTGGTCATTAACTCATAAATCTGCTGGTTTGAAAGTTGAGTTGGCTTGACCTCAACTGTAGGTGCAGTTCCTCCCCTGTTGACTTGAATAATGGAATCAGCCCAATAAAACTGTTGCTGGGAAGGTTGGGAGTAAACAGGATAACAGCCTTTCGAGGCGATCGCCAATTTATGCTCTACGCTAGAAACTGATGGCAGAGAAATACCAGCACGAACTAATTTTGCCTCTCCTACTGGCCCCCACAAACGTAATTGTTTATTGACACAACGTTTTCCTTCCTTTAGAGGGGCAATGATGTTGCCACAAACTTTAACATCCACGTCATACATTGGTGGATAATCAGGCACAGTTTCAGCTTGTGCTTGAGTTGTATTCCTCTCATCCTTGTCACTAAGATTTACAGGAGTAGAACGGGTACAGGCTGTAACTGTACCTCCTATTACCAGCAGCCAAAGCCAGTTAACTTTGCGGGTAAACATCTGCTGAATCCTCCTCTACGATTGAGAACTTGACAAACAAGGGAACGCCAAAAAAACAATTATCCCAATTTCTGGACTCAACAAGACTGTTCCTGTCTTCCACCCCTGTTCTAAATTCGTACCCCTATGGGGAAGCAAGCTACACTTAGCGTCCCACAGGGATAGGATATTTTTTTAGTTGAAAGTCCGTTAGGAACGTTGATTTAATAAGATCCAAATTTTAGGACAGTGGTTTGGCAATACCAAAGCCTTAAAGGAAAGAGATTATGTAGGTTATTTAATTCACAATCCTTAATTTTTGGGCTTAGATACAAACTGGCGCTGATTAGCAGGTGATATCCATAAAGTGCAGAACCCGGACGAGGCTTTTCTGCTACTTGCTCCAATTTGGAGTGTTACCCCCAAACGCTTGGCTTCCTTTGCACAAGCAAGTTGACCGTTTTGGTCACGACTCAGCAAATCTTGATTCCATTGCATTAGATTGTGAGCAAACTTACCTTCATTACTGGTTGCCCATTCCAAAGCATCGGCTTCTACTTGTGTAAGTTGGCGTGGCCCAGCAGGATCTAGATGACTGGATTGATACCAAGACGTTCCAGCTAAACTTACCAGTCCACCCACTCCTGCTGCAATTAATAGCAATATTCCCGCAGCAATTAGAGAGGGAACCGAATGAATAGCACGTTCAAATTCAGTACGTCTGATTAATGCTGTCACTGCCTGAGCGATCGCTTTTTGCTGTCCTTTTACTGCTATTTTTTCATATGTCTGGAGATGGTCATAAAGCTGTGTCTGCCACAGATCAAACATTGCTTCCATTTCTTTGGGATTGTCTTCCAATAGCACTTGTAGCCTGCCAGTAGCAATCATCATCAGAAATGCTGGGTCGTCAGGGTCTACTCCAGTTTGAACTACTATTTCCCAAACCCTGGCTTTAAATGAATCATCTTTACCTCGAATGGCTAAATCTAGTAAAGTTGGGTAAGGAATTTGGCTCAGTCCTTTACCTCTAGCAGCGACTGAATCCAAAAATTCATCATCTAAATCAAGTTCTTCTGTGTGAGATTTACTCATATTTGTATTTACTTTTAGTTAATTCGCCCCTTCCCAAGCTCATTTGGTAATCTAATTTCATGGTCAGAGATGTCATTTAGATTACTTTTTGGTAGCAACTTTGCTGTTGGCATTAGCATCATCAACTTTTTCGGTTGGGGAAGTAATTGAAGCTACGGTCAGATTCCAAATTTTAGCTTTCTCAATTTCCTCAAAAGCTTTTTTGAGAAAATTGTGTAATCGCTGCTTACCCAATACACCTAACTCTCCATAATCTCTAGCCGCAGAAAAATTTATCTGATTAGCATCAAGGATATCCCGCTCTCGATAGCTGAACTTGGGAAAATTGATGACAGCTACTTTATAAGCTTTGATTAATTCCTGTAAATCCTTACGTCCATCTATGTGTTTCCAGTCATCGCATAAAGCACAATTGCGTACAAATATATGCTTAATCTTGTTTTCAAAGCGTTCTAGAGATTGAATAAATAATTGAACACTGTCATATCCACCACTACAAACAAACCATTTATATATTTTGACCTTATTTTTTCCAGTAATTTCTAGGATTTGATTACGCTCAATCCAGTCAGTTACTGCTGGGTAGACTTGAGCAGGCAAATTGACAATTACAGAAGTTGTGAGTGCTAAATTAAAAATTTCATCAGCATCATAAGCTTTACGCTCTGATTCGCTAAAAACTGCTTTTTTATGATTATTTGGGTAAAATGCACCCACATCTGGATTACTTTGGTCTGCTTCTACTAACTCATAAGATAGTTTATTATCAATACAGTATTGCACCATAACGCGTGCAAATAATGACTTGCCTACTCCACCTTTTTCACCATCAACGAAGTGAATTGCTGCCATCTGAAATCTCCTTGGCAATTTTACTAAATGTGCATTAATAAATACTTAAATATCCTCAAACATATTGTCTGTTTCATCATAGAAAGACCCCTCGCCAGGAATGAAGGAGTCAGAATCAAATTTGTGTTTTGGCTTGCTGCTACCATTGTTATTGCTATTACTACTACCTTTATTTTGGCTACTACTATGATCGGGATTACTGTGACTAGAATTACTTGTATCTAGACCGAACATAGTAGCAAGCGTTTGAGGATTGGTCATAGTGCTTATAGGCATAGGCAAAACATCACTTGATTTATGTGGTAATCCTAGTTCCATCCGCAAATAAGCCAAATGTTGTTCCAGGGCATGACAACAAATCAACCCTACCCGACGTAGTTCTTGATCGCTAATATCTACACCTGTATCTGCTTGTGCTTTGTATGCTAAAGGCAACCAGCACATTCGTAATGCCTGTAATACCATCTCTTTGCTAGAACGCACTTCATCTCCCTGTTGCAAATATGCAATTAATTGCCCGTCTACCGTATTTGAGTAAGGATGGTAAGAAAATCTAAAAATTTTGCGCTGTCTATTAGTGTCATGATTTTCACGTAATTTATTATTAGTCATAGTCATGCTACCTTCTCGATTTGCGCTCTAAACCGCATAAACAAACCAAACGCATCAATCAACCTAAACGACAAAGTTTCCTGCTCTCGGAAAGTATGGCAATAATCATTACTTTTATCCTTGAATACTTCTTGTACCTGCTGCTGTAAATCAGCTCCCCAATAAGTTGAAATTTCTTGAAAGCAGTCTTGTAACTCTTGCTCTAAGTACAATGCTGCGCCACCACTCAAAATCACCTCGTTCACCGCAGGTAAAGTTGATTCCAGCCAATCGTAAAGCCTAGACCAATACTCAGCTTTAGCAGTAGCAATGGCATTAACAATCATCTGCAATTCATAATCAAGATTTTTAGGTTCTCTACTTTTGACCAGAGTGCGAATTGCTTGGTTATCAGTCGTGATATCTGAACCGGCTGCATAGATGGCAGAGGTTAAAACAGTGGCATCCTGCCCAGATGTGCGCTCAATTACTCGCTTTACCATTTGGTGAAAGCCCAGCCCATTGGTGTAACCCGCCGTCATCTTACCCCGTTCAAATAATAGAAGGCTGGTATTGCGATGCCCGAACATTAGCACTGCGATGGTTTGGGCGTTGAACCATTCTTTACCATTCTGGCGTTGGCGTATCATTGCCAATCCCGCACCTTCGGGTAAGCACTCGAATCGCTCCAGCTTCACCCGCAATCTTTGACCCCGAAATCTAAAATCCTTGAGTGCAGATTGCAATTGTTGCTCAAATGCTTGACGATTTTGATATTCACCATAGGGCAGTAGTGAGGTCAGTGATAGTGAAAACCTGTTAGGCAATTTGTTGTGTTGAGCGATCGCACCAATAACCGCCAAGGCTTTGTGAATTGAGGTTTCGTACTTGAGCTTATCGAGTCTGGCAGATGCTGAAAACTGCCGTGCCAGGAATCCAACTACTGTACATTGTGTATCACCATTTGCAGGACTTGACACCCAGGCTTCATCTACTGGTTTAGGAGATTCAAGACCCTTGCGACTCGACATATAAGCGTCAATCGAACTTTGAGGCAACTTCAGCATCTCTGGTTCCATTGTCATCAAACATGGTTTGCCTTCAGTTGCTAGTTCGTAAACAATCTTGGTCAAGGAAGCACCAGGGTCAAAACTGACTATCAGGTTTGACATTGACTGTGGTTGTGATTATCCATAAAAGCTGCTTTTAACTTAAATGCAAATATTGACTGTGAACATCACTCTACTGACCATTTTGTTGGAGGCAAATTTTATCCAGTTGGTTATTTTTTTCGCTGCTGTTAATTAAGTCCTTACTTTTCTGCTAAGAAATTCGATTTAGAAAAGTGTGCCATCACAGATCCATGCCGGTTCCACGAACGAGCCATTGCAGATTCATTACAGTGACAATGTTGATCCAATAGAGATCCATTTGGATGACCTACGTATTCTATGTATAATTTTTAGTTGCAACAATAATAAATTATTGACAAATAATATGCCATGAGAGATCCAATACAAATCCATCGGAGATCCATTACATATTCATCCAGCAGTTGATTCGAGTAGCCCAAAAAAACCTTTGGTGAGTAGCAAGCTATGTTGCTGTCCGGACATTTTTTCTTGGGAGAAAAAACGCACTTCCAGGTGCGGCAACAAGCTTGCCCTCCTTTCACGGTTCCCCTACCTCAGTAGGTCAACCACCGTGACAGAGGGGAAGATGATACGAAAACAATCAAAACTAGCTGTGATGGTGCAAGACAGCGATCGCCTACAGCACTCTAGCACAGTAATAGAAGTGCGTAGCGATGGTACTAAATTTGTTGTTTTTGCATTACAAATTCAAAAATAGACAGTTGGTCAATGACTACTCGTAACAATACTGTCAAACTGAAAAAACTAATAACTAATGCACTGGTAATGCAAAAGCGCTCATTAAGGATAGATATTAGATTGACTCCAAAAGAATATGAAAAAGCACAGCAGATGGCATTTGAAAACGATCTCACAATTAGTGAATTGTTTCGTAGCAAGACTCTAAAAAACCAATTGCCCCGGCGTGTCACTAAAGTGGCTGGTCAAACTTACTGGGAGCTAGGTAAAATTGGCAACAATCTCAATCAAATAACTAAAGCAATCAATACTTCAGTACTGATGGGAGAACCGATTGTTGTAAATAGAACATTGTTAGAACAACTTAGGAATATGGTGAAACAAGTGCGACGAGAGATTACTGAAATCGATTTGATCGGCGATTTACAAGATTAAGCGTGATTGGCAAGCAGATTAAAGGCAAAAGTTTTCGAGGGCTATTAAACTATCTCTTTGGTAAAGAAGGAGCTAAACAAATTGGTGGGAACATGGAAGGAAACAACCCACGAGAACTGGCGGCTGAGTTCCGGTTCTCTAGACAACTAAACCCAAAAGTTAGTAGGGCTGTTTATCATGCTTCCCTCAGCTTGCCTCACCAAGAGAGTTTGGATGATGAAACTTGGCATGAAATTACCCAAAAATATTTGCAAGCAATGTGTTTTGACATGAATCAATATACAGTAGTGCGTCATATTGATCGAGAACATGACCATATACATATTGTTGCCAGTCGCATTCGCTTAGATGGCACTACAGTTTCTGATAGCTGGGATTATCGCAGAAGTGAAGCGGTAATTCGCAAGTTGGAGCAGGAATACAATTTACAATCGGTGCAACCAAGTTGGGAAAAAGATAAGCACAGTCCAACTACTGGCGAACGTAGGCAACTTGCCAGAACTGGAGAGGAAAGCGTTAGAGTGAGACTCCAGCGATCGCTCGACCAAGCAACACACGACCATCCCACTATGTCAGAGTTAATAGAGCGATCGCAACAACAAGGTATTAATGTCCGCGTCGGTTATACTCGCACAGGCAAAGTCAAAGGCATAAGTTACCAACTTGACGGTGTAGCTTTTAGTGGTACACATCTCGGTAAAGCATATACCTTTCCTGGTTTACAAAAGCATCGCGGTGTAAACTACAGTCCCAAGCGGGATGATCAACGCATTCAAAAACTGATAGACCAAGCTGTTGAAAATCCCACAATAGCAGCGCCAAAAAAGGATGACAAATGCACAAAGAAGCTAATAGAGCAAGTTGAAAATACTGCGTTCTCTGTTTCTGTGACCAATTCCTTACCCATACCAGAACCAGCAAACTGGGAGCAAATACGCCTAAACCTAAGCCAGCAGTACAATTTACCCAATTCTCTGCTTGCAGAACTGTATGAAAAGGGTTGGCTCTATGCAAGTCTTGCAGGTCAAGCAATATTTGTGGAACGCACGCTCGATGATCTTCCAACTCTTGCCAAGCAGTTAGAACCAGCAGGTAACTTCACCGTTATTCCCGTTAACTCTGAACGCACAAAAAATGGTAGTTTTTGGATTGCTACAGATACCACAGTCAAAAGAGCAGTGCTACTAAGTGACCCGATTGAAGTTCTCTCTGTCATTGCCTTAGAATCAACTTTTGATAAAGAAAAGCGCAAACCTACATTGTATTGGAGTGTAGACGATAGCGAGCAATTACCTCTAGAACTTTTGCAAGCGATCGATACAGTGGTCATTGCTTTTAAAGATAATGAGAAAGTTGAGGACTTGATAGCTGAGATACTAGCTGAACTACCTCAAGCCAAAAAAGTTTCTCCCGGTGAAGCAGGCTGGAATGGGATGCTAACCCTGAACAAACAGCAACCCAAGCAAAGTCGAATACCACAGCCGCAAAGTTGGGAACTTGAATAATAGTCACCAGAGTTAGCTTTTGTATTAAAATTTCAATTTTATTTGATCTGGGAATTGACAGAATATTTTGTAGGGGCGGGCTTTTCTCTATTGGGTAAAAGATGAGTATTGAAGTTACTATTTTTAGGTTGAATTTACCATTTTTTGCAGATAAGACTGGCGATAATTGTTCTTAGCCATCAGCCTAGCCTCACGCTTTGTCCACTGTTTTTGTAAAGGAACATCAGCCAATCTTTGCAATAATATGAATACACTATCATCTCCAGTCAACCGAGCGATGATTTGAGCGATCGCCTTACAGCAACTCCAAGGATGACGTACCACCTGAACTTCTGCAAATCTCACCACACACCAATTGCGTTGCAAGAAAAAACGGTTACGGATTTTATCGTCATCAACATCAATACAGTGGTGAGGTTTACCTGTATCTCCAGTATAAGGTTCATCAATCTCAATATCGAGAGCTAATCCAGAAGATTGATGGTAAAGGATAAAATCGGCTGAATAGCGTCGGGGTGAACCAGGAATTTCAAATTCAACAGCTTGACAGATAAGATTTCCTGGAAACGCACACAGTAAATAGCGAAAAAACTCCTTTTCGCTCACGCCTTGCTTGGCTGTACCATTTCCATCTGGTAATGCAATGTATCCTTGAAACAATGCTTTTAAATACCCCATTTTTTGATCGCTGTTAGCAAACCGCCTTGCTAACGGTGGATAAAGGATAACCGGATAATAGCCAGTAGACATTAGTAGTTATCAGGTTGCTTGTGTTTAATAATTAAATCAATAGCAAGAAGCTAGTATACGCCATGTGCAACTTAATATTCTGTAACAAGTTCGTCGAACTGAAGAGGGTCACAATTGTGGCGATTAAGCCAGAAACAGACGGTGTGAGCTAAAATCTTGCGATTGAGACGACTGGTAAGATGCCACATATCTCTAGCTCGAATCTTCTCTATATGAAATCTCTCAACTAATTGACCAATTACTGTTTCAATTAGGCGACGAAAGCGTTGCATTAATCGCACTAAAGATTGGCTACGAGAGTCAGACATATTAGAACGTAAAGGGGTTTGTAAAGTAATACCCACTTGTTTAAGTTCTCGTGACAAGAACTGACTTAAATAACCCTTATCTCCGATTAATAAACTTTTAATTCGCGTGATTAAATCCCAAAGTGCGTCCCGTTCACTGCCATTAGCCGGAGTCAGGGTAAACCCACTAATAACTCCTGTGCTACTAATGATTAAATGCCCATGAAACCCATAGTACGTCTGTTTTTTAGCAGCACAAAAACCATAATCCGCTTGGGATTTAAAACTTCGGCAGTTGGGAGCGCGACTGAAGCCACACAAAGATATTGGTAAGCCATCAATCAAATGAAGTTGATCAGAGTATGCCCCTAAATACTGTGCTAATTTTTGTTGTATGAGTTCCTTGTACTGCCAACAATTAGCTGCTTGACGAATAAAAGCATAGCGACTCTTTATCTTCGGAAACAGTTCTAACCAGTGACGGTGAAAGTATTTCCAAATGTCTTTGTCAGCATCTATTCCCAAAAACTCTGCCACTACTTCCATTGTTAAAACTTCACTCTCTGTCAAACTCGGCGCAAAACCTCGTCTCTTGATTGGGTATATCTGAGTAATTTCCACCAGCACATCGTCAACACAGCAAAATACGGCAATGATAAACTCTTCTATAGAAAACATTTTTCCCTCATTCCAGTCACTGGTAACGATTTTCTCGCTCTAGTGCGGACTGTGGGAATTTTCTTTTCAATCGTTCATACACCTGACTTGTGTAACGAAACCATAAGTCGCACATGGCGTTAGTATTGCTTATGGTAAAGCATTGGCCATTAAACCAGATTCAACTGAGGCAATGCAAAGAACAAAACGACTAATAAATTGGAATTTTTAGGATAATTGTGTCAGGATTTGAAATCCTAGCTATTGCCAGAGAAAGTTGCTGCGCTTACCAGACGCGCTATCGCGCCATTGTTTCTGGCGTTAAGCAAGCAAAGTTTATGCAAACATTGAAAACAACTTCAACTTCACCTAACTCAACTGCTACTGCTTGTAAAAATCCTCAAATTACACAAAAGGTCACTTCAAATTTATATGACAATACTAATTTAGATTCAGGCACTATAGCTATTTTAGAACAGATTGAAGCTGAATATGAATACTACCAAGTTTGTCAGGAGTGGTAGTTATGAATTTAGCACTCGCTCAACAATCCTTAGTAAGACTTTCCCAAACTGCGGCTCATCTCTGGGAACAACTAAGTAATTGCCAAACTCCTGAAGAGGAAGCTGCTATTATCACCGCTATTTGGGAAACTCAGGAAGTTCAGGAAGAAGTTGTTGATATCCAAGCAGAGCTAGCATTACAACTAGATGCTGAAATAGTGGCTATTAAGCAACGACTAGAACATCTAAAAGCTGTACATCAATCAGTACTGTTAAGACTAGAACGCTGGCGACAAAAATTAGATGAAGCCATTTTAGAACAAACTGCTGCCGGAATTCTACCTGAGCAAATGATTGGTAATTCACTTCGGATCACAATTAAAGAAAATCCACCAAGTTGTGAGGTGCTGATAGATGCAGAACAATTGCCTCCTAAATACCGCAGAGAAAAGACTGTTTACTCAGCAGACAAGAAAGCTATTATTGCTGCTTGGAAAAAAGGTATTCCTGTAGATGGCACTTACATCGAACGTAAGCGCCGAGTTGTCTATGCTTTAACAGCAACGGCAATCCACGACTTCAAAGACTCGCTTTTAAATTAGCAATAGCTTTAACTAATTGAGCAGCCAACTACAGGCATTTCACTGTTTTGTTGGCTGCTAATAATAAATCTTTTTTGACAATTACAACAGTTTTCATGTTTTTAAACCAAACTCTTATATTCTTCTTTCCGCCTTTGTGTGCAATTAAAAAATGTGATTGATTGACCTAAAAATAGCTGTAAGTAGATTGGGACTATAAAAACTAAATATGTTGTAACATAACTGGATTAAGGCTATTTCCTAAAAGAAATAGTGTTTCATGTGCTTCTCTAACTGCTCATTTTTAGCCAACCAAACACCTGAGCAACACTTAATTCTAAGTCTATCCCGGGTAACACTGGCAAACGCTCATCACCCTGCAAAAGTTCTGGTTGTTGATTTGGACGGAAGACTAAAATAGAACGATCTTCTGGATCTATCAACCAACCTAATTGGCAACCATGATCTAAGCAATAAAGAATATTACCTGTGACTCGATTTGAACTTTGTTCGGGAGAAAGAATTTCAATTGTCCAGTCTGGAGGAAGCAGAAAATCATTGGGTGCTTCCCCATCAGCAGCAAAGGGAATACGCGACCAGTTAAAAACCGCTACATCAGGTACTACTGAGCGAATACCAAAACTACAGCGCAGTTCTGGAAAGGCATAAGCAATATGCAGGCTTTCGGCAACATCGTTGATACTGTTGCACAGCCTTAACTGTAATCGGCTATGCTTCCCTTTTGGCATTGGTTTCTGAATAATCTCACCATTAATATATTCGCTGGCAGGCTTTGTTTCTGGTAGTTTGAGAAACTCCTCCAGGGTCAGGGATTGGGTAATTACCGTAGACATGGCTCCTGAAGAAAAGCAAACGGGATACGTTTTTAGTCTAGCAGTACTCGACTCTCAAAAACAGTTTTTGCTTTTGGCTACCGCCACAACCGCTTGCACACCATTAACAAAGCCCAAAAAGTTATGACCAAAAAATGGCTAACACCAGAACAGGCCATTGTCAAAGCCAATCTCACTGTTACACCTGAAACCTTAAAATGTTACATTTGGGAACCACAGGGAAAAACTACTGCTGAAGAACAATTCCAAGCTTTAGGATTGCTATTTGACAGGGAACGCTTGCGTGCAGGTAAACCTAACTTCTTGCAACTTTTAGAACCAGTAAGTGATGAAAATAACTACACCGACGATGAAATCGATTCTCATCAGTTAGAGGGTGATGAGATAGAAACATTTGCTACCAACAGGGTAAATCAATTAGAACCATTTATTTTCGAGCAATGCAAAGTTCAAATCGTTATCACCCTACTACCTACACAACAAACAGGAGATAGACCTGTAATGATTGCTGCCAGCAGTCACGGTGATTTCCCTGTAGTTATCATGCTCACTCAAGATGAATTGGGTGATTTACCACCTGCAATTGTTCAACTACTGGACGAACTGAAAGCCGATTTTCCTAACCGCCAAATTCGCCGGAATATAGCTCAGACTCAAGCTGTCAAAACCAATAAAGCACACATTACACAGACTCCAATTCGCAGTCAAACTACTAGCTTAGATACTACCAAGCCAGTTAGTAATACTACGCAAATTTCACTGTTTTAAATGCCATGAATACTACAAATAGCAACAAATTACTTGTGATCTACGAAGGTCAACAACACTGGATTCCGGAGGCGATCGCGGTTGACGACCAATTACTACGGGATGCCTTCACTCCTCTGTGCGCTGAACTGGCAAACGCAGACATTGAGCGGAAACCAGGAGAACCCATTCATATCATCAAGAAGCCCGGTAAAAAAGGTGCTTCTTGTCTAGATTTCCTGATAGTGGCTCCTGAAGAAATCAACCCCGCAGTCCAAATGTGCTACCAAATGCGTCAACGTCAGGTCGTTACCGGAATTGACTGGCAAAATGCAGAACAGCTATCAATCCAGATTGAAGAAGCGATCGCATCTGGGACAAAATTTTCTCAGTCGCTCAACCAAACCTTAAAATCCCTGAAAGCCAGCATTCCCACATCTAGCCTTATCTTTGAAGGTTTTTGACTGCTGACAAAAGGGGTTGGAAATTGACTTGAGGGATAAATTATTGTCCGAATTGCAGCAGTTTGCATTTTGACTGAAGTTCACTCCACACCCTAACTCTGTGTTCAATTCCGACCCCCATAAATGACGAGTCGCACTAAAAGATGTCTCACCTTGTACCCCTCAGTATGGCAGAGGCAATTTACAGCCTTAGTCAGTATCAATTTACCTTAGATGCGACAGAATCACTCGATTATCTGGAAACCCAACTCAATATCTACTCCTTACTAGGACTGTATCAGCACTACTTCCCCACTGAATGGGCAGCCAGCCAAGCTAATATTTATCCACCGACAGATGTAGATTGCCATAGTCCCAAAGAACTGGAATTCATTGTACTGATTTACACTCATCTGTTTCCATTATCCGACTGGACTATAGAAACAGCCTACGAACAAAGATTGCACAGTATTCCTATTACGCCAATGGGTATTGACTGGACAATGGATGGAGAAATTGAACATCTTAAAGACGGTTGGCAATTACTTTTACCTTTTAGTCATAATGGTCGCTGTTGGCTTGATGACATAGACCCAGAAGGTAGCGATTGGTTTGATAGTGAATTTGCAATTTACGAAATTACGTACAGTGACATCGACCACCCAGACAAAATTGACTACAAAAAACTAAAACGGCAGTGTCATAACTTAGATAATCCTTTAAAGTTTCTGCCTTTAACTTTAAAACTGCTAGACCATGAAACTAAAAACCTTTGGTTGGACGAATACGCAGACGATTATTACCACCAACCTGATTGCACCTCTTTACCTTGGTCAAAAGCATCTATTGATTTTCTCACCAGAAAATGGCGGCAAGCTGACCGAATGCTGAACTGTGCAACTAACTTAATAGATTGGCTAGAAGCAGACATAAAACCTCATGCTCAAATCCTACTAAAACTATGGAAACAAGCATTGAAACCACATTAATTGAAACTACATCGACAGCAGTTTTATCAGGCGAGATTTTACGAGCAATTTTGGCAGATCATCCCCGAAAATCTCCAGTAATTCTAGCAGAATTGCTATTTTTGGATGGTATTTACATCTTCCACCACAAAGACAAAGAAATTCCCGAAGCTCATATTTACAAATGTATCTCACCCGCAGCTTTGAGAACTGCTTTCAGCAATGAACCTATTGATACAGGTTGGATGGAACCAGGAATTGTGCGTTGGGGTACGGGCAGTACAGACACATATCTGGTAAAATTCATACCCCCAGCTACTTATAAGATCAATTGCGATGAACTTGGTACTTTAACTGTTCCGCTACCTGCAATGGTGTTTGTGGGTAAGGGATTAAAATATTGGGTTTGGGCAATTAAAGACAAGGAATTTACTCCTCAATCATTAGCCTTTCATGTGCCATTACCGAATGTCTATAGTTCTGGACAAGTGTGTTGGGGAGTGAACGAACCACCGGCTGCTAATGGTCTATCAATTAACCATGCTTGGAATTTGTTTATTTCTAGTATTTTCACCAACCATTTAACAATAAGTAAATCACAAAAATGCCGCAAGAATGTTCGCCAGCAACTTCTAAAACTGCACAAAAGATGTAGACGCGCAACCTATCCTGTATCTGACCTTGTGCCTATCGGCAATCAAAAAAGTGTCGCTATGCTTGTGCAGGAAATCCTTGATGAACCCATTGCTTGAAGGTATTATTGGTTACAAAATTGTCACATCTTCATCTCTGCCAACACACACCAGCACTGGACTAGAGTACCTTTATGCCGGAAATGGTATCTTTGCTAGAGCCATTCGTCCTGGTATAGAGGTATTAATGCCCATTTGCTTGAGTACCCAAACTATCAAAGGGCTACCTCATTTAATACCTTATCTCAAAGTCACTCCCTTAATTCCCAAAGCGCTGCTACTGGAAATGTGGCGGTTGAGTTATCAAGCTGGCAATCAATTTCACGAAATTCTCTTTCACCTCCACTGTACTGATGCAGGCTGGGATTTACAAGTCCCAGAGCAAATTCAAACTCCAACTAGCTGTCAGCCAACCCATTCTGGTAGCGACTCTTCCCACCATAAAGCGGCTTTCGATATCCATTCCCACGGTTCCTTAGCTGCCTTTTTCTCTACTACTGATAATGCTGACGAATCTGGCTTTCGTATCTATGCGGTACTAGGTAGAGTTAATACCAAAAAACCAGAGATTAAATTACGGGTTGGACTGTTTCGCCACTGTTGGGATGTACCTACTAGAGCAGTGTTTGACATTGAGCGAGACTTTTTCATGGTTGATGTCTCGCTTTTATCTGGCTGCAAATTTTACAGTACCGATGTACCGCCCATCAACGTGATGGAGAACTTATGGAGCTAAATCTTGATTTGGCAAATGCTTGTCCTGTCGTGAGTGTCAACTACTCGAAAATAGAACTGTGGCTAGTTGGGTGCGGTGGTACTGGTTCTTGGTTGGCTGCTTCTTTGGTTCGGTTAGGCAGAGTTCTTTCTCAACAAGGTAAACAGGTGAAACTTTGCTTTGTTGATCCGGATCGTGTTGAGTCAGCTAATGTTTTACGCCAGTGCTTCTGTGATGCAGAAATTGGACTCAACAAAGCCAAAATGCTGGCGCTGCGCTACTCCCTGGCTTGGAAGATGGAAATTACAGCGATCGCTCAACCTTTCCAACCCAAATGGATTGTCCCCAGCTACAATACCCTGATTGTTATCACTGCTTGCGTAGATAATGCCAAAGCCAGAGAGTCAATTACCCAAGTACTTGAGTACAATACTCATCGTTCTGCGCCTCACATTTGGCATTTAGATTGTGGTAACTCTAAGCGTAGTGGTCAGGTACTATTAGGTTCTCATCTGTCTACTAATCTCAATGACTATTATTTTGAGGCTTTGGGCTGCTTTCGCTTACCTGCCCCAATCATACAGCAACCCGACCTATTGGTTCCACAACCAGAAGAGTTGGCAGACAACAACTTGTCCTGTGAACAAATGGCTTTGCTTAATAGCCAGTCCTTGAGTATTAACCAGCGAGTAGCTGCGGAAGCCTTTGATTATTTGTTGCAATTGACGACCGGAAAACTTCGACGATTTGCTACTTATTTTGACTTAGAGAGTGGTAGCGGCAAATCTCTGTATACAACGCAAGCCAGTATTATGCAGGCGATTCTCCCGAGCCGCTCCTGTGCTTAGGCGTAGCTCGTCGTAGACAACCAAGCACTGTACAGAATCAACTGTACAGTGACTTCAATTAAGCAAACCAGCCCGCAAAGCTAATACAGCCGCCTGAGTGCGATCGCTTGCACAAAGCTTGTCCAAAATTCCACGCACGTATACTTTTACACTTCCCAAGCTAAGATAAAGTTTTGTAGCAATTTCTTTATTGGTATAGCCTTGGACAATTAACTCGAGGACTTGTTGCTCACGATTTGTCAGTGGATTTGCTTTCAGAATGCTTGCTTGTTCTCGGTCAATTGCAGAGATAGTTACCGTTTGAGTAGCATTCGGTTTCACCACAGTCGCTGCTCCAGGACGAGTATGCTTGAGAACAATACGAGCGATCGCTGGATCAATCCACGACTGACCTTCATACGTCATGTGCAGCGCTTCCAGCAACAACTCGAACTTAATTGTCTTCACACAGTAAGAGTCTGCTCCAGCTGCAAACGCTGCTAGTACCATTTGCTCTTTGGCAAAGGAAGTGAGCATTATGACTTTAGTCTGTGCTGCTGACGGCGCTAGAGATTCTCGAAACTCCTGCAACAGACATATCCCGTCTTTATCTGGCAAACCAATATCAACGATCGCTATATCTGGTTTTGTGCTTTGGAGTAGTTTCAAGCCATCGGAGGCTGTAGCTTCATCACCTACTACTTCAATACCTTCTTGCTCATTGAGAGAACTACGCATCCCAATCCGCGTTAAGCTGTGGTCTTCAATAATTGCCACTCGAATATCTCCCATCATTCACCTCAGCAGCTTGGTAATTAGTGCTTTTCTAACTGTCGAATATGCTTTGAAGCAAAGGATTACTCTATTGGACGAAAAATTTTAGCTATTGAGCCAAAAAGTGGCTATTGAGACATAAAGCAGTTACATAACTAAGTCTGCACTAATATTTCCAGCCATGTTAAGAAATTTAAATTTAGTGCTTTAATCTAAAAATTCTCTGAAAAAATCTTCCTAAAGTCTTAAAAAAATATAAAAACACTGAAGTTAGACTAAAACGAATACACTTTATTCTCACCTGTGCCTACATCATACCCACAGGAGGATGCATCTTATCTTTAACTAAGAACCTTGGCTCTAACATATTAGCAGATTGAGAATCCGTAATTACGAATTAGTAATTGCATTACAGATGGGAGTTTAGACCCCAGCTATAAGATTGCGACACTTCGGCAAGTTCAGTGACCACCTGTAGAGTTCAAAGAGTATAACCAGTTGTTTAATGAATATAACTTCAGAAGAAACAAACCAAAGAATTCTGCTTGTGGATGACTCAGCTGATAGTCTCCGCTTGCTGCAAGTCACTTTGAGGCTGAAGGGATACAACGTGACCATAGCCCACAATGGTACTGAAGCATTGGTACAAATTGCCGAATCTCCTCCGAATTTGGTACTGCTAGATGTAGTGATGCCAGATATGGATGGCTATGAAGTTACTCGGCAAATTAAGCACAACTCAAACTTACCTTTTATTCCAATTTTGCTGGTAACAGGTTATGAAAAATCAAGTGTAGTCAAAGGTTTAGATGCAGGTGCAGACGAATTTATTCGCAAGCCGATAGATAAGGAGGAATTACTGGCCAGGGTGCGGGCTTTGCTGAGGCTGAAACACAGTATGGACGAACAACTTTTTCTCAATCAACGACGGGAAGATTTTGTAACTCGACTGACTCACGATATGCGAACTCCGTTGATAGCTGCTGACCAATTCTTGAATTTGCTGCAAAGAGGTGTTTTTGGCAATACCTTATCAACAATGCGTGAATCTTTAGAACAAATGGCTCAGAGTAACCAAACTTTGTTGTCAATGGTCGATACCTTGTTAGAAGTTTACCAGTATGAAGCTGGAGGCAAAACTCTAGATTTCTTTGTTGTTGATATGTGGGAATTATGCCAGCAGGTAGTGCAAGAACTAATGCCTTTGGCTAATGTTAAACAGTTATCTCTCAAAGCTGTCTTGGCAGAAGGTACTGAAGCTTCTTTATTTAAGGTTAGAGGCGATCGCCTGGAACTACGCCGACTCCTCACTAACTTAGTCGGTAATGCCATTCGCTTCAGTGATGTTGGGTCAATAGAAGTTCGCCTCAATTCTACTGTTCAAGGGCTAACGATTGAAGTTCAGGATACAGGAATTGGCATTAGTCAAGAAGAACAATTACTCTTATTTGATCGCTTTCGACAGGGTAATCATCAGCGTCAGGGGAACGGTTTAGGATTATATTTGTCCCGTCAAATTGTTGAAGCCCATCAAGGAAATATCTCTGTTTCATCGACTGTTGGAAAAGGCAGTATTTTCACAGTTTATTTACCTGTCTAATCACCTGATTGCTGATTCTATCCACCTAGAAAATTTGGTTAATTAAGATGAAAAATTACACCGAAATAACTTACATATTTCATCAAAAAAACGATAATCAAGGATTGCAGCTATCTAAAATAGTAATACCAATTTTAAAAAAGAATGCAACAGATAGGTAGGAACACAATATTGTTTGCGCCCTTACGAATAATTTATGTGTCTCAACATTATTTGAATTGGTATAACTTATTAGTTCGAGCCTTCTAAGGAAAGTTTCACCAAGATTCATCTGGTTCAGGTGGACGCCAACCACGAGTAGTTGAACTTTTATCACTTAGTCTATCAATTGCCCCAGGATCGCTATTGAGAAATTCATCTAAATCTTCATATCCACTTGGATAATAAAAACCTGATGTAGGTTTGATAGGATTTTCCTTAATTATTATGCTTTCACCAGGTTTGAGATGAGCATATTCGGGGTAATGCTCATCTTGGGATATATCATCAGAAGGAGTGATCAACTCATCTTCTGGTGAATCTGGGTCATCGTCATAAAGCATTACTAATAAACCATCTTCTAGCCGTTGAATTCTTTTATTCATAAAATCTAGTGGTAGCTTCAAAATTGTGTAGCTTAAGTAACACAGTGGGGAAATGATAATACGATTAAAAGCGCTGTTCAGCTATTTAACTTTCTTGGAAGTCTGCCAGCAGAGCTAATACCGTATAAAATACCGTCTGCCATGAAATCAGTAAATTATCCACTTGGATGATTTTATCGAGTGTAATTTCGTGCCAAGGTGAATATTGGAGTCTCATGCTTGCTAGATAAGCTATCTAATAGATTATTGGTAATGGATTTAACCACTAGAGTCTTAGAAGGTTCTGGTTTGAGCATACCTATCTTTGATGGGTCGTATAATAATGGTAAAGGGAGATATTTATCTGAACCAGAAATCATTAAAAATTCTCTGCTCGAACAGATGTTTGAAGCAGAAGATTTACAATCTCTACTACTGGTTAAAATTGACAGTAAAAATGCAGATGCCAACCATTTAAGACAAAGAACCTTTCAGGATGGAATCCGACGCAAGTTAGCTTTCAGTTCTGGTAACAGTTATTACTTTGCTGATGGTTCACTGCATAAAAAAATTAGACGCTTATTCGCTACAGAACCTGATACTGCCTGTCGCTATGGTTCTTTACTAGTTAGCAATTGCTACAAAGGCTCAGAAACTTTTACAGGGCTGCGAGTTAAAATTGTGGACTTTGAAGATCCACAATATGCTCATTATAAAACAGGAGACTGTCACGGCAAGATTTCGCCCCAACTTGCCAAACAATTAGGAGGAGAAGGCAATTGTCCATTCCAATTTCGGTTTGCCTGGAGGAGTAATTGGACTGAACCAGATAATTCTCAGTACCCAAAAACCAGCTTCTTGTCCAAAGGTACTTTCCTACCCGATGCCAATTTGACTGATGCCCAAGGCTACGACATTATTATGGATCGTTCCTCAATTAAAGGTATTAAAAAGTCGGAACTCAAAAACTTAATACCCTGCGGTGACTATGAGTTTCCCCAAGCGGTAATTGGTAATCGAGGTAACGCCAAAGCTACCAGCTACGATAATAGTTGGCAGTTTACCATTTGGTACTCAGAAGAAGCAATCAAAGAAGATTTGAGCAAACCCACCGAAGAAAAAGCTAGAGAACTTGCCGAGTTGCAGCGC
Organism: Aulosira sp. DedQUE10; assembly: GCA_034530935.1. Classification (GTDB taxonomy): domain Bacteria; phylum Cyanobacteriota; class Cyanobacteriia; order Cyanobacteriales; family Nostocaceae; genus Aulosira. The sequence goes on from JAVRCF010000042.1 coordinate 34,752, forward strand.
AATCCCTTGGTGTTAGCAAAATATATCATTCAACAATATGACAAACAACAGCGATCGCAGCAAGAGCAGTCAGAAGAAGCTTTTAACGAAATTGAGGGTAATGCTAACAATCAAGCGCAGGAATCTCGCTGGATTTCCCTATTACGCAGCGATAAATATGGTCAATTGATTGAAACCCCCAAATTTCGCAAGTTTGCCACCGATTACATAGCCAATCAATGGCGTGATCTAGCAATTAAGGGTGGATACAACCATAATTCGGGTATGGCAATGCCATGCGATCGCCTAACTCGTGGCACAATCTGTGTACCCCATCTACCGGAAGGAGATGTCATTCTCACCCGTTACCCCATCGTCAATTCAGACAACATCCGCCTCTACCAAAACATCCACGATCCAGAATTGAGGAAAACTCGCAACGTAGTTTGGATTCACCCCAAGGATGCCGAGGAATACCATCAAGCCGATTTTGACGGCGACCAATTAATGGTCAGTTCTGCCAGTAAACTGCCTAATATTGCTCAAGAAACTCTCCGCGCAGGTGAACCGGGACGATTTGAGCCAGTTAAACAACGCCCTAAGCTGGCGTATACGGAAATTACAGATGAACAAGGCAACTTAAAATACAAAAATTTAGCAGAGATTGCTGCTGCCAGCAGTCAAAATAAAGTCGGGCTAGTAGCAACAAACATTGGGCTTGTACAGTCATCAATGCCCCAAGACGGGGAGAATGTCGAGCGATTTGGCAGACGACAAAGGAAGCTACTAAACCGTCTATTTCAGGCACTTCAGGTTGAGGTAGATTCGCCCAAAAGTGCAGAAAGATTGGAAGATATCAAGGAAATAGGTGGGGAAAATTTACTCGCCGATGCCAAAAAATGGTCAGAGTCTCACCCCAGTTACTTCTTTGACTTTAAGAAAGATGAACGGCTTTATCGCTCCTTTGCCATGCCTGCGGATGCTCCCGGCTCAATTAACGTCATTGCAAGAGTTGTAGTCAATCCTTTGTGGGAACCAACACGCATTCGCAGCAGAGATAGGCATGAGTTTCGCTACCTATTTCCCAAAGAGACGCTATCTGTAGATGCCTTGGAATGGGCGGAGGAACTGAAAACAAGGTTTCAGCAAGCTAGAGACGAAATTAAGGAACGGGTGGGAGATGACAGGGAAGCCTTTAATGAGGAACTAGGGAAGCTCTACGAAAGCTATCGGGCGGAAATTGATGAATTATTCCCCACCCCAGACGAACGGTTTGTAAGTCGTGCGGACAAGCTCCGCCAATGCCTAGCCTCTCGCAAAGAAGGTGCGGCAGCGCTGTGGCACACACAACATACCCGTCCAGAATTAGATCGGCATCGAAAAGACTGTTTAAAGCTGGCAGAACAGATGGAAATTACGTTTTCGTTTGAGCATGATTATGAACTGCCAAGTGTTGCATTACCACAGGATATTTATGTTTTGAGTGTTCCTTTCGGTGCAGGTGCTATTAAATGGAAAGAATCTTTAGAACAAAAGGGAATTAAATTTGATGCCACGATTCATCCTCAATTACCTCTAATTGAATTTGCTTTGAAAAACTTATCCCCCAAAGTAGTTGATAAATTAGCAGCTAAATTTGGCGATAACATTAACGATTTAGATGAACTTAATATCCCGAAGGATTTGAGAATTATTCCTCCAGCAGATCATAGTTGGGCAACATCACGTCAGGATTCAGGTGTTGGTGCTTTGGCATATAACCTGTTTACAGAGGAAGTATGTCAACAGCTTCAGGATTTTCAGTTTGATGAAATTAAAGTGTTGGGTATAAAATACAATGACTTCGCTAATGAAAACTTTGCTAGTAAGCAATGGAAAAAGCGCAGCGTTACTTTGGAAGTGGGAGTTTTTGAGTTACCCGAATCTCATCCAGAATTTTATCGTTACAACGGTACACCGATATTACAGATTGATGGTGAGAATTTAGGCACTTTTGCTCCTGACAGTCCGAAACTGCCGATTGGTGCTACATTTGCAGCTACTTTGCAACCAGATGGCTCTAGTATTATCCTCAAAGTTAATCCTGAGTCAATCAATCTGCCAGAAGTTCCATTACCGGAATCAGAACCAAAGTTAGATACTGCTGGGGAATTTCGAGCCATTCACCGTGAACTTTGGCGTAAAGAAATGTTTGATAATTTGGTAGGAGCGATCGCTATCACCTACGAGCAGCGACAAGTCCATCAATCTACAAGTAATGAAATTGAGCAGTTCAAAATTGGTAGTCATTGGACTGCTTATGTGCAATCCAGTGGTGATTTTATTGTGCGAAATGAAGGTAAGCGGACGATTTGTCGAGGCAATTTACAGACGGGTGAGGAGATATTGCCACTATCAGAAGAACGTGCCAGTGAGCTAGAAACGATGATTTTAGAGAGGGAAAGAGTATTACATAGAAAACATGAGTTATCAAACAATGGACACCATACTAGCACTCAGAATATTGAGTTGACGTGAAGTGAGGAAGGAGATTATTTAAATGTGCTAAATCGCATAGTCACTTTTATCAACTTTCGATTATCCTTGAAACCGCGATAATAACTCCTCACGGTCAGCTTGTCAGAGTGAATCCATATATTCATCGGGGGACAATTGTAACAAAGCGGGAATAATGCCTTCTAAAGAAGCATCAATGTCCCCAAAGCGCAGCTTTTAAAGCTTAGTAATAGTTGCCCGTCGTTCTACCTGTATTGCTTTCCGTTCCCAACTGGTGACAATAATGCTTTTTGAAAGCGCGGTGGAAGGAACTAGGACTAGCATAGCCAACCCGTCGAGCGATAGCCGTGACGTTAAGTATAGAATCTTGCAATAACAGTTTAGCGTTTTCGAGTCCTGTTGTTGCAAATAACCAAATACTGTGGTGTTAAAAACCTGTTGAAAACCCTGTTTTAATTTATAATCGTTTAATCCTACAATGCGTGCCAAGGTAATTAAGGATGGGGTAAATTCTAAGTTATAAACTAGTTCGCGTATCGCACTTGGTCTGTTTTGCTCAGACAAAAGATACAAAATCATGGAATTGGGATACCCAAAAAGCGATCGCAAATAGCAAATATTCATCAGTCGGCAACTAATTTGTTCAGATGAAAGTCTCATATATACAAAGTAGCCATCCTGTACGCAGTACACCAAAACTCCCGCTAGGAGTTGGGGGATAGCTGCACTAAATAATCACTAAATTTTTTGCTAAGAATAAGGAAATCACACATAAACCCCGTCTACTTTGAAACCCCTAGTTTTTTCCGAATAGAATTTGGGAAGAAAATCCTATTCTCTTTCCTGTTCGCTTGTGAAAAACTACAGTTCTCAACTTGGATGAGGTTTAGTGGTGAAATTTAACCATAAAGTATCTTGTAATCCCTTCTCAACAATTTTTCTGATTACCCTGACTACTTTCGGTACAGTGGTAATTATGCCATCTATTGTTGAATCTCAAACACCACAAAAAACCACCAATACCGTCTCTCCCTTTTGTCTGACATTATCGGAAAAATTTAGCCCCTTGGGGAATACTCCTGATTTATACATAGCATTAGGAGAAGCGATGGCTGCGCCCGCCGAAGGCATCGCCAAAGGTGGTGATTTGAACCAACCCTGTGATCTATTTGGTCAAAAGTGGCTACCCCTCAACTTTTTGCTATCTACCAATGCAGACACACCCCGCGCGGCTTCTCAAGCCGAAGCATTGGCTCAACGTTTAATCCAAAGCGGGGTAAATGTGAATGCAAAAGACAGCAAGGGAAATACTCCCCTGCATTATTTAGGAGCATCGACAAAAAATGCCCAATTGCTGCTAAGTAAAGGAGCAAAGGTGAATGTCCGCAATCAGAACGGAAATACCCCACTCCATAATGTTTTTGGTCAAAAAACGGCTGCCGTGATCAAACTTTTGATCGATCGAGGCGCTCAGGTGAATGCTAGAGACAAGGAACAAATGACACCGCTACATTTTGCTGCCAATTCTGGAAAAGCAGATATTACCCAGCTATTGATTCGTAATGGTGCGGATATAAATGCCCGTAGCAATCAAAACTGGACTCCACTGCACTACGGAGCCTCTCATCCAGAAGTGACCAAAAAACTCATCCAAGCAGGGGCGAATCTCACGATCCAAAATCGTCAAGGGGCTGTGATTCACTCCAATAGTTTGGAACCAGGAGTGTTAAAACTTCTGCTCGACCGGCGAGTAAATGTGAATCTACGCAATCTTCAGGGACAGACACCACTCCACGTTCATCGTTTCCAACCCGCGCTCGTGAAATTGCTACTAGCTCAAAAAGCACAAGTTAACCTGCGAGATGCTCAATGCCAAAAACTGGAAGGCTGCTGATCAAGAAACCCGTCGTCTCCTCTCACTTCAAAAAGACCCCTACGGACCTAACGCTGCAACCATACCCCTAAATTTAATTCAAGAGATTGATCGAGTTTGGTTAGGAGCTAGCGGTGGAAGGTTTGGATTCAGCGTCCAAGCCAAGATTTGGCAACAGGCAATAGCAGCTCATCCCAAAGATACCGAAACAGCAGTTAATACCTTTCGCGATCGCGTTAGTTGGAAACTTCAAGCTTCTCGCGCCGAACAAGATTTTATCAGCAGCGACTGGTTGAATGAATCGGAACTCAATTATTCATTGCAAGCTCCCATTGGTCATTTACCCTGGGCTGGTGTTGCGGATGCAGATGTACTTTCGGTGGCAGTTCCTCCACCTGGAGAACACTGTGGTAGCTGTACTGTGGATGCAATGCACCTACGGCATGGGCGATTTTATACATATCTACCCCAACTGTTTGCACGGGTGAGAATGGCATTGAATAAGTAGTTAGGCAGAGATTAGAATGTCAGGCAATGAGTCAGTTATTTAAGCTCTCAGTACGTCCATTAGCAACAGCACAAACTCCGGAGGCATTTCTATTTGGGCTATGAGTGATGGCAGTCGATGGAACGGTATTAGATGTACCCGATACTACAGCTAATGCTCAAGTTTTTGGATATCCGGGAAGCCCAAAAGGAACCAGAGCGGCATTTCCCAAAATCCGAAATAGCCAACTGGACAACTTATAAATCGCCATTTGGTCTAACTGTTTCCAGATCAAGCCTTGTTAGGTTAACTCTTAAGGCAATCAGCTTTGAGTACCTATGGCTACCAAAACACTGACCAAACCTAAGCAAAGACAAAATTCTCAAAATCGCTCATGGGAAAACCTCACAGATCGCCGCAAACTGCGCCATATTGAAAACACACTGGATAAAGCGATCGCATCTTCAATACAAAATGATTCTATCCAGTCCCACGAAGACTTTAAAGCCTATGTAGAAAATTACAGCCAGGAATCAGGCAAAGCCCCCATTACTGTAGAACTCTGCGTAGGAGGTGGCGATGATGACGAGATTAAAGGTTATCGCTTCTACCTCACCAGCGATCCCAGCCACAGAACTAGCGGTAAGTACCTAATTAAAAATTTAGAAGGAATTACCAGTAAAGATGAAAACTACTTCACCCCTTCTAACATTGCTGAAATTTGCAGTTTTGCTGCAACAGAACTTGACGATATTGATGATGAATTAGAAAACGATCTGCTCGATTTAGATGAACAAGATGAAGAAATAGATGATATAAACAATGAACTAGACGACCTATCAAATGACGATTTCAATACTGAAATAGATGAATTAGATGATTTAGGTGAAGAGGAGTCCTCTGTTAGTCGTATTAATATACCCCCAACTCAAACCAAAACCTCAACTAAAACCCAAAGTAAGCCCCAACCCAAAACACAAGCTAATCTTCAAGATAGAACTAAGACTAATAAAACTGTTGCTAAAAACGCCAAATCCAGAGAACCTATAGACGAAGCTTCGCGGTTAAGTGCTACAGCTGCTACCAATGGACGAGAAGTAAATGGTGTGAATTTAGCTGGACTAGCTGGACAATTGGGAACTCTGGGAATTGCGGTAGGACAAGGAGTTTTAGAACAGCTAGCAGATGAAGCTGATGAAAAGCGGCTGGAACGAATTCTCAAACAATTACAAAGGCAGAATGACCGTGTAGATAACATAGCTAGTCGCTTGCAACAAGCCAAGCCGGACTTATCAAAGTCTCAAAAGGCTCAAGATTCTCAAACTGTATCTGAAGAATCAGCCGCAGACAATCCATTGGCTGTAGCTGCTACCAAAATCGGCTCGAAAGTAGATAATCTTGGTTCCAAACTAGACCCCAAATACCAATCACAACCATTTGAATTAAATAAGGATGCCAGCGTCAGCGAACAGCTTGACCAAATTGAAGCCTACCTGAAAGTTCTTTCCAAGCGACTTGACCGTTTAGAAATGGTAGTTAGCCGATTGGAAAAACAGATGACAGCACCACAGAATAATTCTACTGTTGTCGAGTCAGAAACTGATGCAGATATTGTCCAACCTAACTCTGCTAACCAGCAACCAGAAGATGTTGACATTTTAGAACATCTAACGAAACGCCAAGCACAGCAACAACAAGCTGCCTGTGCCGATGCTTTAGTTGGATTTGCCAAAGTTGCTGGTGAGTTATTTGACCAATCTCCCCAAGCAGGTATTGCCATTTCCAGTAACAAAACTTTATGGGTAGAAGCACAGGACAAGCAGATAGCGATGCCTGCGGCGGGCGTAGCCATCGCTTTAGAAAATACCCAAGGTGAAACACTTTTTGCTGCTACTCGCACTCAGGGACAGTGGGCGATCGCACAAGACAATCTCAGCCCTGATGAAAAGACTGGTATTTGCAAACTACCACAGTCGAAAGAAGAATACGCTCTCAAAGCCAGCACCCAAGCATTAATTCAAAAATTTCAAGAACAGCTACCTAACCCATTTAACAGCAACGATGAATCGACATTCACCTGGACTGAAAAGGGCAAAGTCAAGTACGAGTTTGAAGTAGTGAAACTATCCAATGGCACACAGCTACTTCAAGGATTTAACCCTAATCGTAACGATGAACAAGTGCTTGATGCCGTTTTAGTACCAGGGCAGCCCCCAGACATTTTGCAGTGCAGCATCCCCCTGCGTGAGATAGAAGCGGTACTAGACAATCAGCAATCAACTCGCTCTACCCAAGCCCACACTGATAAAGATACTGCAAAACAACGCCAGAAACAAACTCAAAGAAAAGCCAGCAAACCAGAAATGCAAGTTTAATTTTATCGAGAAGAGAAAGATGAATAACACTAAATCTCACAATTCTCAGTTTAAGCTGCTGTTATCTCGCAATTTTTCAACCAAATTGAGAAAGCTTAAAATCAACTGCACAGATTTACTTTTCATTGTTATATCTCTTACGATTGGAATTTATTTGTTAATTACAAAACCTATATTTGTCACTATTTTGGGATGTGCCAGTATTGTTTTCTCGAGTATTGGATATGTAATTCAGACAGTACCCATTCTAGAAAAGTATTTAGGTAGAAAAATTCGCTTCTGGCATATTGTTGCCGCCATTATTACTGTTACTGCTTTACTCGATACCTTTGCAACTCCAGCCCAAGCTATTTTCTTAAGCGGGTTGGAAAGCTTCTTCAACAATCTAGCTCAACAAAGTTCCCAAGCCGGAGGCGGTTCCACTAGTACTTTGGATGCCAACGTTGTTGGTTTAACATTTAACCTCATCCGAGGTGCATTCTTGCTGCTGGTTGCTGCTGCTTCTCTATTTGCCTATAACCAAGCACAGCAAGGTAACGACTGGCGACCAATTGTTACTCAAGTTGGTTTAGCATTCTCCATCGTTATTGCCATTGATGTGATCACTTTTATATTTGTCGGTAATGGCACAGGAACACCCAGCTAATCTCAAATTACTTTCAAGTTTCACCGCTAAATTCAGTTATAAATTAAACCCAACTTGATTTTATACCCATTAATACCAATTCTCCCAAGGAAGGTTACAGATGATGACAATAGGACTGCGAGATTGTGAATCGGTATCAGAAAAAATTGTCAAAATAATCAATGGAACATTCAGAGGATAGTCGGAGTAGCAAAAGCCAATCAGCAACATCGTGTTATGAATCAAATCATGAATATAAGTTTAATTAGTGCATCATAATGTGACCAAAAGTTGAATTTATGTGTTGTTCAAAAAATGAGCATCGAAATACTTCAATTTCATTCTCAACTTTCAATTTTCGGCATTAAATATGCTTCAAAGCAGCCAAAATATGATTCAAAAACATTTTTAGATAAAAATTTAGTGATTAGCGATCGCATTAGCGCAGATATGTTTTCCTGGCAAGAAGGGCTTCCTTGCTCTCTCGGAATTTTTTGAGCCAGGTTACTGCTGTAACTAGGTTTTAGCTTTTTTAAACTCAAATTATCAGTTTGAAGTATATCGTGTCCTTTTTGCCCAAGTTAGCAATAAAAGCCCACAAATGACAATATCACGGCACATTTAGCAACTTAGGTTACTAATGCAGCACCAAAGAATTACACAACTATGGCACAAGACAATCAAGAATTCATCAAAGTCAACCGAATTCTGGGCAAGCAAGCCAGCATTGGGCCGATTCCGGCGGAACAGCTACTTCCTTGGATTGCCATCATTGTAGTTTGCTATGTTCTCACCAATGGTTTACTCAGTTTGGGTATGGGTTGGTTCTTTGCCACCTCCTTTTGGCTAATTATCAGTTGGTGGATTCTCACAGGCAACCAGCCCCATCAGTTTTTAGATCGATGGCGTAAGCCACCGGGAACAGAGTGGTGCAATAGTAACAGCATTTACATCTCACCGATTCCCGAATATCGACCAGCTTGGATGCATCGGCGCTACGGGGACTCGCAAGTGCAAATCCGATTCAAGCCGCTGATTGTACCGAATCAATATGGAGGCAAAAGTAAGCTCATGCCCTTCCAAAATGAGGTAAACATCTGCTGTATTGCAGAAATTAAGAAGGATGATCGTGAAGTAGCTGCCCTGTTATTGGATAAAGGCAACTCTCAGTATCAACTCGTGTTTGGGTTTCGCATCGCTGGATTGCATGACATACTACATGAAAATGAGGTCAGCGAATTTGCCCGCTCTATCGAAGAGGGTTTGAAAGAACTACCCCCCGGTGAAAAAATTACTTTTTGTACAGGCTGTTATAGTGATGATACTGAGTCATATCCGCTACGGACAGGCTCTACCAAAGGAGTATCCCACAAACGCCAAACCCCACTTATTGCCTTAGCAGACTATTGCCACTTGAAACCAGTTTCTGTGCTGCTTCGCAACGAGCAATTGCGGGTGGAGCAACTCAAGGAAGCAGGTTCTCGCCAAATCTGGAACCAAATTGCCTTCTGTACTTGGACAAGCGATGATGAAGCTGGTTCACAGCACAAGGATTTTGTGGGTAGACTGATTGAAAAATGTAGAAAATTTGGCTCTTGGGCAGTTGAATTGATTACAGGGAACAAACGCACCTATCAAGAGGAGTTTTTCAAAAAGCTTTTACTCCAAGGATTTCAGCAAGGATTTATCCAGTGGGAATTGCTGCTCAATACCAAAATTGGCTTAGAAATAACACCTTGCAGTGCTACCGATTTGTGGCAGTGGCTTTGGAATCGATTTAATGAGGGTACAGCACCTCCTATTCCCCAACTCATTACATTGAAGGAAACTGAGACGGGACTGGAGTTAACAGAAATCCTAACCACCGACAAGCACATTTGTACATTACTGATTGAAGGACAAAAAGGAAGTTCTGCTTGTCCCGAACATCGAGGAGATCATGACCGAGTTTACCTGACAGGTAAAAGTAAGGTTTGTGGAGTCATGGTCGTAACAGATCCCCCTGTTGGTTGGTCTAATGCTCAAGAGCAGCTAAAGTGGGTCTGGAAAATCCTTGCTTCCAGCTATGTCCACGATACAGAAGCTTGGATTGAAATCAGCCGCAGCAATGACTTCTTCATCCAAGACAACCTGGCGCGTCAGGCAAAACAATCCAAAACAGCCCGCACTTTAGCCATAACCAAAGGACAGGGACGGGACGTTGGAGCGGAAATTAAACAGGAGGAATCCTTTGAAGCTCAACGACGACTTTACGAAGGCACGAAAGCGTTGCACTGTGCGCCTGTATTTCTAGTTTATCGTCACAGCGCCCAAGAGTTAACCCACGCTTGTAACTTATTGGCTAACAGTTTTGAGACTGCCAAAGTAATTCGAGAGCGTAATATTGCTTGGGAAATTTGGCTGCAAACCCTGCCGATTACCTGCAAATGGTTGCTGCATGGAGGCAATCTCAGCGAACGCAGAATAACTTTGGATACCCATACTGTGGCTGGAATCATGCCCCTAACTGTCCCCAAGGACATTGATAAACAAGGTGTGGAATTCCTTACCAGTCGTGGTGGTAAGCCTATTTATGTAGACTTATTTCACCAGCAGATTGGACGCGCTCTAATTACAGGTACTTCCGGCTCAGGAAAGAGCGTTTTGGGATGGCGCTTTGCTTTAGAGGCATTAGCGAACAATATTCCCGTTGTTGGTATGGATATCTCTGCCAGTGGTAACAGCACTTTCAAGACGGCGATTGAGCTTTTGGGCGAGCAAGGAGCATATTACGATATTTCCAGTGGCAGCAGTAACCTACTGGAACCACCAGATTTGCGACGGTTCGACAAGTCAGAACGGGAACGGCGTATGGAGTCTTGGAAAGACTTTATTCGCAAAGCATTAACAGCCATCGCTATGGGTAAAGTCGAAAACCCCCATCTAGCTCAACGGGTTGATGCCTTGCTAGTCAAAGCTTTGGACGTATTTCTAAAAGACCCAGAAATTATTACTCGCTACAACCGAGCTTTTGAGATGGGCTGGCTTTCACCAGAATGGCAGCAAATACCCACGCTACCAGATTTCGTCAAGTTCTGCACTAGAGAACGCCTTAATCTGAGATCCTTTGAAGAAATTGACCGACAGGCACTTAACCAAATCCAGAATCAGGTTAGCACTTTACTGTCCTCTAGGTTGGGGAAAGCGATCGCTCGTCCCAGCACTTTTTCCCCGTTACCGGCGATTAAATTCTTTGCCCTCAGTGGATTAAGTAACGAACAGGATGCTTACTTGATGGCAATTAACGCCCATAGTGCCTGTATCCGTAATGCCCTATCCCATCCTAAAAGTTTGTTTATTGGCGATGAGCTTTCCGTATTATTACGTAAAGATGGCTTTGCCCAGATTATAGGCGAAACCTGTGCCACGGGAAGGAAAGAAGGCATTGCTGTTCTGCTATTGTCCCAAGACCCGGATACCATTTGCGAGTGTTCAACAGGCGCTCAAATTATGCAGAACATGACCTATAGGATTACTGGACGTATTACCAGTAGCGGTATTGCTTCTTTCCAACAGTATCTGGGCTATCCCGTCAATATTATCAGTCAAAATGCGACTGAAGCATTTTTGCCCCGTACCAGCGACCCTTATTCCTGCTGGCTAGTAGAAACAGGTGGTAGATTCTGGCGTACCCGCTTTTACCCTGGAGAAATGATGCTGGCCAGTGTTGCCAATAACCAAGATGAACGGGAAGCACGAGAACGGGTGATGGCTCAGTATCCAGATACTGCTAAAGGCAACCTGTTAGGACTGAGAGCGTTTACTGATGCTTACATTCCTGCTTTGAAGGAAAACAGAGGCTTTAAGCATATTGGTCGAGAGATACATCAAACCTCAGCATTGCGCGATTGGGTACGCCCAGCCGTAAGTCCTGCGGACAGACCCCACCAAAGTGGAGCATCTCTGCAACAAGAAGGCGATCGCCCAGAGAATAACGATGACCAACAGACTCAAGAACGCCTGATCGCAAGTTGATATATCTAGAAACTGCATTAAGGAAAGTGAATCATGAAATCTAAACTTACCTTTATCAGATTGATAGCACTGATTTTAATTTTGGAACTTGGTTCTATCGCCAGTCCAGCCTTTGCCCGCACTCAAGACAACGGTCAAGATCCAGTAGCTGTTGCTGTTGATAACAAAACTACTGGTGCTATTTTTACCTCAGACACAGCATCTCAAATCAATGATTTTGTGGGAGATGTCAAAAATTTCGCTCAAAATGAGCTATTGAATCCTCTTGGCAATCTGCTCAATTCTGCCTTGGGTGCAATTCAGATTCCAGATTTAAACAAAGTTTTGGCAGGAATTATGAACGGTTCTGTCAACAACGACCCTGGTGCGGTGCTGTCTGAAACTTTGGAGAACAAAACCAATGGTCAAAGCTCTTATAGTATCCGTGAAGACCTTGGTAAATATGCTACTAGAACAGTTGCCACAGGTATCGCTAATCAGGCTACTTTGAGCCAAACAGCCCAAAGTCAGATGGCTCAAATTAAGCAAGCTACTCAACAAGATACTCAAGAAAACGTCAGCTTGGGTGAGGAATCCCAAAGTTTAGATGTCACCCAACAGATTTTGCAAAACCTATCCCAACAGACTGCCATTACCAGTCGCGTCAACGAGCGGATACTTCAAGAAGCCCAGCAAGCACGCATTGACAGGGCATTAAGTATAACCATTACCGCTCAAACAGACCAAGGCATTCAAGTTGGTAGAAATGGGCGTATTCCCACAAATGCTTGGTTTGCTTCCCTGCTGCTAGAACCGGAATTTGCCAAAGCTTCTCTACCGAAGATTGCTGCATTAGTTCCTAGTAGCTTATTTTCAGGTCAGATGCGTAGTACCACTATTATTTCCTATTTGTCAGAACCGAGAGCAGTACGACCTGGGGAATGGGAAATAGACATGATTTCTACCCGAATCTTAGTTGACCGTACTACTGGGAGAGATGAGCGTATTCCTTTTAACCGCACCTTTACCGTCCAAGCAGTGGAGATTCCTCGGTCTTCTTTAGGTAAAGATGCTCCCCTGGTAGAACAGAAAATTTATGAAGTGCGATCGTCTGGACTGCAAATTACCAAGATGGTTGAGTTCAATTCTCAGCAACGACGCTAAAGTAAAAAGCTATAATTATGACCAATTCAAATCACAACCATGAATTTGATGACTTAAACGAAAATTCTGCTGATTTGTCGCCGGAAATTAACACTCATAACGGTAATCATCGTTTTACCCAAGCCACTGTGGTTGCTGATGATGATATCAGCCCTGAAGAGGAGCAGTTGTTAGCAGGTTATAACCCTACCGCCAGTAATCTCATTTCCGAAGAATATCGCTTGAAACAAGATGCAGAAGGAGCGGTAGAGCGGCCGTTAGCAGAAAAACCTAGTGTGCGGCTAGGTTCAGTAGTTGGCTTAGTGGGAATAGTTATTGGCTCTGTAGGACTGGTCTGGTTTGGATTTCTACAACCTAAACCTCCTGTCAAACAAGTAGTGCAAACTCCTACTCCATCTCCCACAGGCGAACCAGTTTTGGATGAATCTGCCGAACTTAAAAGTAGATTAGCGTTTCAAGACCAACGACAACAACTGAAAGTGGAACCTGTTGCTACTAAATCCCCAAGTCCAACCCGACAAAATCAACCCAAACCAAAGCTATCTCCACCTCAAGAAACTTTTTCACCGCGCACAACTCCTACATCGCGCATAACACCAATCACTCCTGTAAGAATTTCTCAACCTGCGTCCCCAGTAGTGCGGTATATTTCTCGAAATCCTGTAAGTTATCAAGCTTCACCACCAAGACGACAGCCTGAAAGTCATATCGATCCTTTCCAGCAGTGGAACCAACTAGCTAACCTGGGACAGTCGCAAATCGGTAACTTTAAAGTAGCTGAAACTCAGTCAGAACCTGTAGTTAACACTCAAACTTCAACAGACTCCAAACCAACAGCTAGAGCATCCATTTCCACTTCCGAAGACCCTGGTATCCAAACAGTTTTAATTGGCTCCAAAACCACTGATAGTACAACTGATAACTTAACTCCAGGAATGGTAGGTATCCTCAATCGCACTCCTGTAGCTCCAGATACTCTCAATGCAAGTGAAAATAAAGAAGTAGCACTAGGTACATCTGCCCCGGGTAGAATTATTATGCCAATGATTTGGGATGAGGGAGGGAATAATCAAAGCGATCGCTTTGCTATCGAGTTAACTAAACCTCTCACAGCCACAGATGGCACGGTGGCACTCCCGGCTGGTACTGTTGTAGTAACGAAAACAGTGGCAGTAGGTAAAAAGAATAACTTAGTATCTGCTAGTGCGATCGCACTTATTTACCCTGACTCCCAAGGCACAGTTAAACAGGAAACCATTCCAGCTGAGACTCTTTCCATTCGCGGTCGAGGACAGCAACCGTTAATTGCTAAAAAGCTGAATGATGTAGGGACAGATATTGCCCAACAAGATTTATTAGTTGGATTACTCAGTAGTTTGGGTAAAGTGGGAAGCATAGTGAATCAGCCCCGCACTCAATCTAGCACTGTTGTTTCTAGTGGCACTTTTAACCAAAGTACTATTACTAGTAACTCTAATCCTCAGATTTGGGCGGCGGCGCTGGAAGGCTTTTTTAGTCCAGTCAGTGAACGTCTGTCTAGACGCTCTGACCAAGCAGTACAGGAATTACTTCAACGTCCAAATATCCAGTTTTTACCTGAAGGTACAGAAGTCTCGGTTGTCGTCAATAGTTTTTTGAAAGTTGAAAGATGATACCAATTTGGTATGGTTAGTCAGCAATTTAAAATTCAGCGTTGCATAAATGCGGGATGAATTGGTGGTTGAAACCATTGAAAATTCCTTCCAAATTGGGCGAAATCATCCCATGATTCAGCAATATCTAAAACTAAAACAGATTGGAATAGACTCATGTAGAGCATCCTGGCTATTGAATACATACAAAATGAATGTTCTACAAATTAATGTTTGAGATTACTGGAACAGCCTATAAGTCAAAAATTCTAGTCCAAAATTCAAAATTGGTATGAAATTATTTGCCACTATTGTTATTACTAGTACCACAATACTGTTTGGAGTGACTATACCTGTTATATATGCACAAGCACAAACTCCTGCATATCGCTTGATTGAACGGGATATGGCTGCAAGCAATAGGATTCAGGTTCAAATTATTCCAGGACGTGCTACGCCCATTAGCTTCACTCAAACCGACGAGGCGATCGCCTACATTTTGTTAGCAGACCCTTCACGACTGGTCTACACCACAGATACAGATTTAAAAAGTGGACGCGCTACAACCATCTTTCTGAAAGCCATCCAACCGTTAAAGTTTCCAGGGGCTACCACAACTGCCATTACTAACTTACTCGTCCAAACTATAGACCAAACAGGACAAAAGCGACTCTATAACTTCGATATCGTTCCAGTGCGTAGAAACATTGGGTATGTTGGTATTCAGATTGCAAATGCGTTCGTCGTACCTCCAAGAGAAAGCAAGCTAGCAAGAGCGTCTCTAACAGGAGAAGGTATCACCTCCGGTACTGCGCTTTGGCCAATTGCTGGACAGCAGATACTATTAATAGATAAAAATCGCAGAGCTAGAGTAGATGATATTGAAACCGGGCTGAGAATTGCTATTAATCGGGGTTACACCAACAAAAGCGATCCAGTTGTTCTTAAAATGCAGCAAGTTTTATACCTATTACGAAATAGTAGAGTTACAGTAAAAGAAGCAGCGACATCTGTTGGTGTTCCAGTTGAGGTTATTTCTGAATTAGGAAGAATCGCCTTAAATGACCGTCTACTCAGGCTAGGACAGCAGCGCTACAGGTGATGCACTGGTTAAATTACAAAGCAATTGACAGTGAGGCGCTGTGACTCATCTCTAAAACCCGTTACTGTGAGTCTGTTATTGTGCAGGTTCCGAGTTGGGGGCAAATAATCTCTATTGCCTTACCCTTGAAAAAAACAATTCTGTGTTCGTTATCTTCAGAGTCTCCTAAAGTGACTCGTTTACGGATACTCATGTTTTTCATATCAGAGACGGTATTCTCAAAGAAATCCGATTGATGTCCACAGTCGCAACGAAAGGATGATGGATACATTTCTATTGCCATCTTACACACCATGACGAACCCCGCCAAATACTACCATGCTAGTCAGGCGATATTTGACGGGAATAGTAAGGTAATCAGTGGGGTATTCAAGCAAGAATACCTCACTCGCCAGCTGAAAGATGTCCAGAAAACCCCGTGAGATAAAACCAGGATACTGTTATCACATTACCAATAATCATTGATACACAGGAATTTTTCAGCTATTTTCTTTCTTACAACTGCTTTAGGATTGCTATACTATTTATCAAGTTTTTAACACCTTGATTATCTTGTCCACGAGTTCCATTGGCTTAATTGGCTTGGTAATAAAAAGTTGAAACCCTGCTTTTAAAATACGTTGCTCATTTTTGGCTCCAGCAAATGCGGTAAGAGCGATCGCCTTTGGCATTACTTCGTTTACCGCTATCCTTTGTTTCCCTTGCTTTATGCTGCGGGAGCGAACCTGACGAATTAAGGTAAAGCCATCCTCATCTGGCATACTGATATCACTAATCAGTAGAGCGGGCGCTTGTTGTTCCAAAAGTGTTAATGCTTCTTTTGCTGATGCTGCCACTAATACATCTGCCCCGACGCTTTGGAGAACAGTCTGCATTAACATCCGAGCATCTGCATCATCATCCACAACCAGAATACACAAGTTCTGTAATTGGGCAATTTTCTTGCCATGCAGCAATTCTCCTAGTACTAGTTCATCATTGCTCAACTGCCCTGTCATGCTCACGATAGGTAGCCTCACCGTGAATGTAGAACCCTTGCCCAATCCCGAACTGGCTGCTGTGATACTGCCATTGTGGATCTGTACAATGTAATGAGCGATCGCTAGTCCTAACCCTAATCCACCAGCAGAACGAGTAGTGGAAGCGTCATGCTGACTAAACCGTTCAAAGACGAATGGTATAAATTCTGCTTCGATGCCTCTCCCTCTATCAATAACAGTAATCTGAGCTTGAGACTCAACTTGTTCCAACCTGATCTCTACACTTTCATTATTGGAACTAAACTTAATTGCATTTGAAAGCAAATTCCAAACCACTTGTTGTAAACGAATGGCATCACCTAAAACGTTGGATACAGCAGCATCAAGATGTAATTGAATTTGAATACCCTTTGTTTGGGCTGACAATCGAATAGTATCTGCTGCTGATCGAATTACACTTGCTAGATCAACAAGTTCCATCTCCAAATTCATTTCGCCCTTCTGCATCCTAGCCAGATCTAACAAATCATCAATTAAGCGAACTTGCAGACAGGCATTCCGCTCAATTGTTTCCAGCCCCTCAATTTTCAGTGCTTCATCCATCTCAGTTTCAGTGAGCAATAATTGCGCCCAGCCGTGAAGATTATGTATTGGAGTACGTAACTCATGAGATAAGACAGCAACGAATTCATCTTTTACTCGATTTATTTTGGACAAATTCTCAGCCTTTTGTCTCAGTTCCTCCTCTACAGTTTGTAGTTCTTTAACTCGTCTATTTAAAGCTTGATTCAACTTAATAATTTTTGCTTCTGCTTGTTTGCGGTTTGTGACGTTTTGGAAGATTGCCAAGCCTGTTATAATTTTGCTATTTCCATCTTTGACTGGAAAAGTTTGTAGTAGATAAACTTGATTGTTGTAAGGGATTTCAATACACATTGGGGTACCCTGTAAGGTACTACGATAAGCTGGTTCTATTAGCTCGTAAGTTTCAGGGAGAACAGTTTCGTGCAGCGTTTTACCTTGGAACTCTTCTTTTTCTAAACCCAAGATTTGCAGTTCTGTGCCCTCAGCACCCATAAAGCGCATATCTCGATCAAAGTGAAAAACTACTCCATTTGGTATATTTTGGGTTAATTTCCGGTATATTTCTTCACAGTGGTGTAGTGAATGCTGACTCTGCAATAAATCTTTTAGATTGATTTGGGCTGCTATTTTAACAGTATCTGACCGCTGTTTGTTTGACTGGAAATTAGCAGTTAGCGTACTAATTAATAGACCCTCGATAACAAATAATACCAATTCCAGGCTATCGAGAGTAGAAGATGGGTCTGTAAAAAAGTAATGAGTAGCTAAAGCAGCCAAAAACACTGATATCAATCCTGAAATAATGCTACCGTACCAAGTACTTACAGAGATAGCAATCAGCCACAAGCTGAAAGAACTTGTAATTCCAGTTAGATACTCTAGTGCCAGCTTTACTAGCAAGGTTGCTCCCACACTGAAAAATACAATCCCGTAGGGCAGGTATTTTTGTTTGATAAATAACATAGACATAGGAGTAACGCGACTTTGCGAAGTCGGATAAAAAACGACCGATACTTTCTCTACAAGACGCTACGCGTGCTTGCTTCTCGGTTGCCCCTGGTGTCCTGTAATAAGAAATCTGAAATACTTATTACAAATGATGCTACATATTCAGATTATAAAGAGTCACTAAAATTTTTATCTACTTTGCCGAAAAACCCCAAGGGTAGGGAAGTGGAACTTGAGGATGAAGCAAAACTAACAGCTATCGCTGCATTGAGTGGATCAATTAATGGAATTAGCGAAGCGATGATGATCCAAACACAAACACTTCCTACTTTCGCTGCAACAGGTTATTTTCCATTTCAACTCACCCAACAGCAGCAAAAAGCTTTAGATGCAATGTGGACATTTATACAGCCAAACGTGGTGTCTGCTTTATTTCTGCTGGTTGGCTATGCTGGAACTGGCAAGTCAACTATTGTTTTCCAACTAGCTAAAGTTCTTGTCGCTACAGGTAAGCGAGTTGTACTGACTGCACCCACTAATAAAGCTGTAGGCGTGCTGCAACGTATGGCGGCAGAAAATGGCGTAACTGGGGTAGAATTCTTCACCATTCACCAGTTGTTAGGACTGGGTATGGTAACTAGAGGTAAAGAGAAAGTACTGGATCAAACCGGGCCTTCTTATATCAATCTATTTGATGTTGTCTTTATTGATGAAGTGCGAATCGTTGGCTAGAAACTAAAATCCTTAAGGGTTTGGAGGATTAGCCGCAAGGTACAGAACCTTGACAACTGAATGACCATGTAGGTGAGAGTTATTATCCTAGAACCCTCAAATCCTACCCCGTAGGTGCAACGGTGAAAGCATCACCCCCAGGTTTGAGACTAGCCATCAACGCCTGAAGCGGGGTGAAAAGGTGTTATTACTGACAGCCTAAGTTAGTAAGCATCAAGCAAAGTACCCATGAGTAAAGCCCCGGCTTGAAGATGCGATTAAATCGTCGTAATGAAGAACCAGCGAAATAAGGCTTAATGCGCTGGAGCCAAAAGGCAAAGGATATGGAGTTGGCAAATTTCTTCTTGACCAACAAGCACTTCCAATAAACCCGGCGAAAAGCATCACTCTAAAGGTACATAGTATGGTCATTCGGAACGAGATAACCTCTCGTTTGCTCTCAGGTGGTCGAATACCTGAGTAGGTGCTAACCGTATGCAGCGAGTAGGGGAGATTAAGTCAAAAGCGAATGTCTGGGGTAATGCCCAGAATATGCAGACAGACTTACGGTGATTTGGATGATAAAGTCCCAAATAGTGAGTAATATGTCTAATACACAGTCTCAACAACTGATGGTGGAATGGCACTTTATTAACTGGCGTAAGCTAGAGCGTAACGTGTATAAGCTCCAAAAGAGAATTTATCAAGCCTCTGCCCGTGGTGATGTGAAAGCATATCGCAGACTCCAAAAGACGCTGATGAAGTCATGGTCAGCAAGAGCCTTAGCGGTTCGTAGAGTTACCCAGGATAATCAAGGAAAGAAGACGGCAGGAGTGGATGGTGTTAAATCGCTAACCTCAAAGCAACGTCTAGAACTTACTGGAAATTTAAACCTGAGTACAAAGGTAAGCCCAACTAGGCGGGTATGGATTCCTAAGCCTGGGACGGAAGAAAAGCGACCTTTGGGTATACCTACAATGAAAGACCGAGCCTTGCAAGCGCTAGTCAAACTGGCATTAGAGCCAGAATGGGAAGCGCGATTTGAACCTAACTCATACGGGTTCAGAGCCGGACGCTCATGCCAAGATGCGGTAGAAGCAATATTTAGTGCAATTAAGCTTAAGCCTAAATACGTACTAGACGCAGATATTGCAAAATGTTTTGACCGCATCAACCAGGAAGCGCTGCTAATAAAATTAAATACATTCCCCACCATCCGCCGACAAGTTCGAGCATGGTTAAAAGCGGGAGTGATGGATAATAAGCAGTTGTTTCCAACATCTGAAGGAACGCCACAGGGCGGGGTAATCTCTCCACTATTGGCAAATGTTGCCCTCCACGGGATGGAAGAACGGATAAAGCAATATGCAGAAACGCTGAAAGGGGGTAAACGGGATAATCGTAAAGCCCTCAGCCTAATCCGTTACGCCGACGATTTCGTGATTTTCCACGAAAACTTAACCGTTGTCCAAAGATGCAAAGAGATTATCTCTGAATGGTTACAAGGCATGGGTTTGGAATTAAAGCCCAGTAAAACGAGACTCGCCCATACTCTTAAACAGTACGAGCAAGAAAAACCAGGGTTCGATTTCCTTGGTTTCACGATACAACAATTTCCAGTAGGAAAGTATCACTCGAAACAGGGTTTTAAAACAATCATCACCCCAAGCAAGCAGAAGCAAAAGGTACATTACGAACACATCGCTAGGGTTATTGAAGCTCACAAGGCAGCACCGCAAGCGGCGCTAATCACCCATTTAAACCCAATTATTAGGGGATGGGCAAACTACTACGCGACTGTAGTAAGTAAGGAAACTTACTCAGATATTGACCACCTCACGTACCAAAAGTTAAGCGCTTGGTCAAAACGCCGCCACCCCAAAAAGAACGGGGGATGGGTGTCAAAAAGGTACTGGCAATCCATAGACGGTGATAACTGGGTATTCGCAACCAGGAAGGAAGGTTCAACCCCACTTCGGTTACTAAAACACGACGACACTCCGATAGTGCGTCATGTGAAAGTTAAAGGCGAATCGTCACCATACGACGGAAATCTGGTTTATTGGAGTACAAGAATGGGTAATAACCCAGAAATGCCCAAAAGAGTGGCAACACTCCTGAAAAAGCAGAAAGGGAAATGTACTCACTGCGATTTGTTCTTCCGTGAAAGCGACGTGCTAGAAGTTGACCATAAAATCCCTAAATCGCAAGGTGGTAAGGATATTTACGATAATTTCCAACTCCTACACAGACATTGCCACGATACAAAGACTGCTAATGATGGTAGTCCCGGCATAAAATCCGGCTGTAATAGTGCCGAGCCTAAGCCCACCAGAAAACTTGAAAAACTTCAGGATAAATGGGTAATGAGGTATGCGTGACAAGCACCAAACCATTGAGGAGCCGGATGAGGTGAAAGTCTCACGTCCGGTTTTGAAGACCAACGGGGTTGGTGACAACCTCGTTGAGTTTAATTGTTCCATGATTGGTAAACAACTCTGGCACTGGATAGAAGATGTTGCTAACCAATCATCCATCTGGACAAAAATCAAAATTATTCTCATGGGCGACCCAGCACAGTTAAATCCAGTGAATGAAGGAAAATCCCCTAGTTTTCAAGTACCAGATAAAGCAGTATTGACTCAAGTTGTGCGTCAGGGAACTGGTAGCCCTTTGTTAGAATTTGTCACTGCTTGTCGCTATGCAGTCATCAAGAGTAAGTTTCCTTTTGAGCCTTATGCCAAATATCTGTCTGATAAAAGTAATGGGGCGTTGATGGTTAAACGTCAAACTTTGTTGCGCTATGCTTGCAAAAAGATGTCTAGAAAATTTGCTCAAAACCCAGATTGTTTCCGAATTTTATCCTGGACTAATACTCAAGTTGACTTTTACAATCAGCAGATTCGCACACATTTATATGGTGAAAATATCAATCGGTTTATTCCAGGAGAGAGATTAATCACTAGAGATCCTGTGATTGCTCCTGATGGTAAAACTACGATTCTTTCTACATCTACAGAGTTTACTATTTTAGATGTCTTTGAGGATCGTTACAACAATTATGATACATGGAGATTAAAAGTAGAGACAGATGAAGGTATTGTCCGTCAAATCTACGTTTTGCATGAAAATGAGCAAAAACAATTTGACCAAGAAAGCAAACGTTTACTCACAAGTGCCAAACGAAATCCCTTTCTTTGGAAACAGTACTACAAACATTTAGAGCAGTTCGCCAACATCAGAAACTGCTTTGCATTAACTGTTCATAATAGCCAAGGTAGCACTTTCAATGAAGCGGGTATTGATGGTCAAGATTTGAGTAAGCGACTTTATCCAGAACCAGGAGATGATCGTAAGGCAATCTTGTCAAAAATTAGAGAGTTTAATCGTCTGTACTATGTTTCTAGCTCACGGGCTAGGCAGCGAATATTAGTTATCCGGTAATAATTGTGTCTAGCAATCTCGAACAAAATTCCGGATGTGACTGTTTTTCATGCTTTGAGAGATGTGTTTACACTCATCAGTAAAAACACTCTCTTCAAAAAGAAATTGTTCTGTTTCAATTCATAAACTATGAGATACACGACTTCTCTAATAAGTCGTGTATCTGAATATTGCTTTTTTTGAGAGAAAAGCACTTCGTATACAGAGAAAAGACATAAGATTTGTAATTTAAATTATCTTGTAATTTTAAAATTCTTAAGTTTTAAAATTTTTGTAATCTTCAACTTTTTTTAAAAAAAAGATTTTTTTAAAATTAAATAGAAAATAATCATAATAATTTATTAAAAAATAATGAACTTTATGAATAAAAGCTGCTTTCAATTTAGTGGCTATCAACTAAAGCGTTAGCTTTAGTTTACAGAGGTTAAAAACATTACTATTACTAGTAAATAGGGTGTAAGCAGTGATTACAAATTCAACCGAAACTTTTTTCAAAGATGCTGTTGTTGAAAGATATAACCTCTCTAAACTGAACAAAACTCGCATCCGCTTCAAGATTCAGTTAAAGAAGACAACTAAGAGTAATGCTCCCAAATGGAAAGATGTTCTCAAATATTCTCAAGATGAACAAGAATCTGACTTAGTTAAGGTCACAAGCTCAGAAGTTGGTTTAAAGGGCATCAAGGTTTTTAAAGCTTTAGACGAAGCAGCGAACCAATTAAGGCAAGAAATTACTTCAGTGCAAGAATGGATGAATTATGACAATGGTGATTGGATTTGTCCTATAGACTTAGCACCCTTGGTCTGGAATCAACTAATCGAAATTCGGGATAATATTGCACCTGTTTTACGCACTCAATTGAGAGAAGAGTATGACAAGGGGTACACAGACTATCAAGAACGTATTGACAAATTTCTCTCACTCAATGCTTGGCAGTTATCTATAGAACAACAACAAGAAGTTAAGCAGAACTTAGCCAAAGCTTTTCCCTGTTTAGAGGAACTAGAGGACTATTTACAAGTAGTAATTGGTCGTCCTGTCATTATTCCCGCCATCAGTGAACAATTGTCAGAGAAACAAGCTGAATGTTTAGGGCAAATAACTCGGTTTATCGAACAGTATGACAGAAATTTAGAACAAACACTGAGGGAATCAGCGATCGCTGGAGGAGAACAACTAGCAGCCCAGTTGCTCGAAGATTTGAGTAATTGGGAACCAGGACGCAAGCCAGTCAACTTCAAGAAGAAGATGGAACGCCATTTCAAAAAAGTCCAAATGCTTTTGGCTAACGCCAGTTTTGAAGCAGGTAGCAGCCTTGAACAAATGATGGCTCATCTAGAAAATGTTCTCGAAAACGCTTCTGTGGATGCCAAAAAGCTGGATTCACAAGGGCGTTCTCAGTTACAGGAAAAAATGGATGAAATTTGCTCCAAGCTTCTGGATGAACAACGCCATCTCCAACGATTAGCAAGTGATGAGGGTATGGGCTTAACCAGAGCTACAGCGATGTCCCTCAAACTTCGCTAGAAAAAACAATCGAGCACCACTGTTCTCATTAATTTACCAGTCCACAGTATTTAGAGGTAGGAAATGTCACATTTTTCAACTGTCACTACAAAACTAACTAACCGTGAATGTTTAGTACAAGCTCTACAAGATTTGCAGCTTACTGTCCAAGTTTATGAAAAACCACAATCGCTGAGAGGTTATTACGACGACTCCCAGGGGAAAAGTGCTGAGATTGTTGTCCCTGGCCGTAGTTTAAGTGTCCGCGCAGATATCGGGTTTAAGTGGGATCAGGAGGCAGGAGTGTATCAACTCATCCATGATGCCTATGAAACTGTACCCCGACTAGGAGAAGACTTCTTTTCGCACACCTTAATACAAGCCTACGGACAGAAGATGGTTCGCGCTAAAGCAGCCCAGTTACAAGAACATCTGGGAGAATGCACCATCACAGAAGAAACCAATGGTCAGGTACATACTTTGCGTCTCGCATTTTCAGCACATCAGCAAACTCAACAAGTTCGGAGATAATTTATGGAACGGGCAATCTTGATACATTTTGACACTGTTACAGGCGAAGTGAAAATAGAAGCCGAGGGATTTGAGGGATTGTCGTGCCTAGAAGCAACCCAACCCTTTGAGGAAGCTTTAGGTATAGTGCAAGCCGATCGCATTTACAAACCAGAATCTCAGCAACAGCTTCGTAGTACGATTACTCATCAACAACAGTTGTACCAATAAATGATGACAAGGGAGAGTGGGGAGATAAGGGAGATAGGCGAAAGACTTCTTTAATAATTCCTCCTTGTCTTCGTGTCATTCCACCACTAAACATTCGATGGGGGACGAGGAAAATCCCCCTGCACAATTTTTCTATGAGCGAACTACTTGAAGATTATCCGATGCTCCATATTTACCCCTCAAAAGGAGCGCGGGAATCAGTAATTATCAAAGGAAATGCGGAGGGACTGTGCGCTTTAGTCAATGCCCTAATTTCCGCCATTGCTCATCCAAATTCTTCTGGAGTTGCTGAAGTGTTTAACGGCGATGCCGAAGTTTATGAAGTAGTCGTGCATCTTGTTACCACTCACGAAAAACTTTCTCCTGTACCCGATCAAAATTCGCAACAATGAAATTATCAAACCTGATTACCACTATTGATTCTCAAATACCCATCGTGGCAATAGATGTTCTGTCCCCCGAAGAAGCCACTATTATTCAGTGGTTAACTACTGAAGTGATGGACAAACTTAACAGTCCTGTGTACTTCTGGAATTTGGGAGTTTCCGGCTTGGAGCAATGTCTGATTGCTGACGACGGTGGGCTGGTGTTCAAATCAGTCGAGACCTATAAAAAGCCTCATAATATAGACCCTTTAATATATGTGTTCGAGTACATCAACAATTTCGGCGGTAATGGGGTTTTTATCCTCGGAGATGTTCACCCTTTTGTGGGTAAAAACTCCCTGCAATTGAGTTGGGAAATCCTCACCAGAGTAAAAAACTTGTACCATCGCCTCAAACCGACTGAAAAGCGAATTGTGTTTTTAGGTCAAAACATTCAACTGCATGAATCCCTACTGAGACTAATTCCTTGCTGTGAAGTTCCTTTGCCCAGCATTGAGCAAATTCAAGACCACTTAGAATCATATTTACTGTACTTGCAAGAATCTGCCAGTGAGCAAGAGGTAACTTTTACCGTATCTCTCACCACTGAAGATAAAGAAACCTTGGCAAGAGCAGCATTAGGGCTAACCTTGGAGGAAATCAGCGACTTTCTCCGGCTCACTGTTAAGGAGCGATTAACTTCTAAAGGTATAGTAATTGATACTACGGTCATCCCTTTGGTTGTCGAATACAAAACCCGCCTACTGTCTCAAATGGGTATCGAATTGGGTAAATTGGCGACCATACCCTTTGGTGGTTTGGATTTATTGCGGGATTGGTTGCAACGCCGCCGCCGGTTATTTTCCCAAGAAGCGCGATCGCTAAATCTACCTCAGCCTAAAGGGGTGCTACTGGCAGGGCCACCAGGGACAGGTAAATCAATAGTGGCGAAAAACATTGCAACCATACTCAACCTTCCACTGCTGCAATTAGATATTGCCTCAATGCTTGGTAGCTTGGTTGGAGAATCTGAGGGCAATGTCCGCCGCGCACTCAAGACTGCTGAAGCGATCGCACCCTGTATCTTGTGGATTGATGAGGTCGAGAAAGCACTTTCAGCTAATGGCGATACTTCTGGAGTCTCACAAAGGATTTTGGGAAATATCCTCACTTTCATGTCTGAGTGTACGGCGGGGGTGTTTGTGGTGGCAACTTGTAATGACCCAACAGCGCTGCCTATTGAGTTCAAGAGGAAAGGGCGGTTTGACGAGAATTTCTTCGTTGATCTGCCTACTGAGTTGGAACGTTGCCAGATTCTCAAAATTCACTTAGAACGCTTTGGTATAGAAGTTCCGCAGGAATATTTAGAGGCGATCGCTGCTAGCACCGACAAGTTTAGTGGTGCTGAGTTGGAAACCCTGGCATCAGAAGCAGCACTACTGGCTTTCGATGAGGGAAGACCTCAGCAAATCACACTGGCTGATTTAGAAAATTGTCAGCAAAACATCACCCCTTTAGCTGTTCAAGATGCTGCTGCTGTTGAGCGGATGCAGTCTTGGTCAAAGATTGCGCGACCAGCTTCCAGTCCTGTGCAGGTGTCTAAGAAAGGTCTTCGTACTTCTAGGTTCCGTACTAATTAGGTATTCCAAAATTAGTAATGATTTGAAGCTTTTGTCAAATGAACATCTGTTGTTGAGATATTCATTTGACATGACAATAGACTACTTTGAATTAGGTCAAAAATATGGAAATTTACTTAATATTTGTAGATGCGGTTCATAACAGTAACAAATTCTGGAGTGCAAAAGTTGAGCAAGGTAATCTAACTGTTGAGTGGGGTAGGGTCGGCTATAAATCTCAGCAAAAAGTTCACTCTTTCGGTAATTATCAACAAGCAGTTTCTAAATTCCACAATCTCGTGGCTGAGAAGAAAATGAAAGGCTACCGAGAAAGCCAACCTCAAATTGATAGTACTTCTGATTCTCTAGAAATAAAAAGAGCTATCCAATTACTAGAGATTTTGCGTCCTTATGTAGCACAAAGACAATTTGCCAATAGAAATTATCTGGAGGCCTTAAACCAATATTTAAAAATCGTTCCTACACCTTTAGGAATGAAAATAGACCCGTCTCGAATATACCGCGATGTGGCAGATATTGAGCATCAACTATCACTGCTGAACTCTTTGTTGGAAACTGATTCTATGCTGGGTGATAACACTACAGAAGAATCTGCTAATAACAGCAAAATTATCAGTTTAAAAAGCATTGGAAAGAACTTTTGGAGGCATTTGTAGAACTTAATAATTCAGGAGCGGAGCCAGATATTCCCAAAGCTACGATTAAAATAAAGGCTTACCTGAGAGCGGTTAAATGGGATATATCAGTAAACTTCCGTATGTCTCACAGAGTAAAAGCATCTGATTCAAAACTTCCCAATCTTTCTTTTCTGCTATCGCAGTCACCTTTCTAACAATGACGCAACCAGAAATAAATTATCATGACTCAAACAGCATCGAAACAAAGGGTAAAGCCTGCCAACCAGACAAAACAAACAAGTGTAGCTACTCCTAAAGGCGAAAATGAAGTATCAGCAAATATCCCAAAAATATCTACAGGTAAAAAGAAAAAATCTACATCTCCTGATGCTGATACTTCAACTCAACCTATCTTAAATAAGCGTACTAATAAACGTTCTGCCAAATCAGAGTTAAACCCTCAACCACTTATAGAATCAGGAATGGAGGTAATCTGCTCACAAACTAAATTTCACGATGCACTCTCTTTAGTTAGTTGTGCTACCCCAGCTAAACCTACCCATCCTATTCTTGCTAATGCTCTAATCATTGCAGATATCGAAACACAACAGATACATTTAACTGTTACTGATTTAGCATTAACAATTCAGGCAAGTTTTGAAGCCCAGGTGTTGCTCAAGGGTGAAATTACTGTGCTAGTGGAAATGCTATTTGAGATAGTTAAGCATTGCCCTAATGGTAATATTAGCCTCAGTAGTCAGATTCAGATTATACAGCTTATTGATGAGGAGAAGCAAACAAAAATCTGCTCTCTCAGTTTATCTGATGCTGATGGAAAATATGAAATTAGAGGCATTAGTGCTGAAGAATTTCCACCCAGTTCTACAATTGATGCTACTCCCATTCCTCTGCCAACAACAGTTTTCAAAGATGGTTTGAAAGGTGTAATTTATGCTGTAAGCTCTGATGAAAATAAATATATCTTGACCGGAGTTCATATCCAACTTACACAGGAGAAGTTAAAGTTTATTGGTACTGATGGGCATCGAGTCGCAACCACTGAACTTTCAACTCAAGGAATTGGTAGAAAACCCCGCAAACAAGTAGAATCTTCAGAGATACAATTTACTATTCCTGGTCGAGTCCTCAAGGAACTAGCGCGTAACTTGGATGATTCTGTCGAATTCATTAATCTGTTGTATGATGCCCAAAGTAATCGCTTGGGTTTTGCTTGGCAAGATATTATCCTCAGATGTCAATGTCTCGAAGGAACTTACCCTGACTGCGAACAGCTATTAGCAAGATTTAGCTTTGACCGAGAAGTAATCCTAGAAAAAGCATTCTTAGTCAAAGCATTAGAACGGTTAGCTGTGTTAACAGATAAAAAAGAGAAAGGTATTTATTTACAGTTTGATGGAAGTTTGCAGCAGCTACGACTATCAATTGAACGGGAGTTTGGCAAAGGCGATCAAGTTATTGCTGCTCATCTACCATCAGAAATGTCATTGAATATCCAGTTTAACCTCAAGTATTTAGTAGAAGCAGCCAAGGCAATTCCCAGTTCTGCTATCAAAATGCACTTACAACAATCAGATCATCCTGCCATGTTGGTTCCTTATGGAGATAGACCAAATCCAGAACTGCAAATGGAAATGCGTCAATTCTTACTGCCACTGTATACTCAAAATGCTTAATTTTGAATTTTGAGTTTGTATTAGCTGCTAATTTTGAGTGAAAATTCTACCCCCTTAACAGGGGTAAGGGCGACAAATTAAGGTTAATTAATCCTATGTCTACAGTCGCCCTACATCAAAAATATCGACCCCAGACAATAGCCGAATTAGTTGGACAGTCTTACATCAAAACTGCTCTGACTAATGCTGTCAAACACCAGCAAATTGCACCAGCTTATTTATTCACAGGTTCTAGAGGCACAGGTAAAACTTCAACTGCTCGGATATTTGCTAAATCCCTCAATTGTCTCAACACTAAAAAACCAACTGACCAACCTTGTGGTATTTGTCAATCCTGCCGTTCAATTGAAACCAGTAATAGCCTAGATGTCAGTGAAATTGATGCTGCTTCTAATAATGGTGTAGATGATGCCCGTGCTTTAATTGAGCGGAGTACATTAGCACCTGTTGCAGGACGTTACCGAATTTTTATTCTCGATGAGTGCCATTGTCTAACCGGTAACGCCTTCAATGCTTTACTCAAGTGTATTGAAGAACCGCCACCTCATGTTGTTTTCATTCTCTGCACAACAGAACTGCACAAGGTGTTACCTACCATTGTCAGCCGTTGTCAGGTGTTTAATTTCCGCACTTTGTCTGTTCAGGCAATTGTGCAGCACCTCGGTATTGTAGCAGATGCAGAATCTATCTCTATTGATGATCAGGCACTAACAGCGATCGCAAGACTCAGCGATGGTGGATTGCGGGATGCACTGCAATTACTGGGTCAGGTGAGTCTTTTAGATGAAGATATCACTGCTAATCATGTCATGGAAATCGCTGGTGGTGTGACAGAAACAGAATTAATGTCAATTTTACAGGCAATATCCACCAACAACACCTTTAACTTGCTGCAAGTAGCAAGAGTTTTAGTAGATTCTGGTAAAACGCCCAAATTGATTCTCTCTAACTTACTGCAAACATACCGAGATTTGTTGATTATCAAGTCTGCACCCAAAGAGCAATCCCTGCTGACTGGTTGTGTGAGCTATGCTCAACTCAAGGTTTTAGCAAATCACTGGAATTTCGAGACGCTTAACTTGTCTCTAACAGAGTTACAAAAAGCAGAAAACTATCTGCGGTACACAGTAAATGCTGCTGTATGGCTAGAAGTTTGCTTACTGAACCTGATACCCAGTTTATTGTCTGTCAGCGCAACCAAGACGCTAACTGCTAAACCTGTAAATGACAAAGGGCATGATAGCAAATTGTTACCAGCAGTTGCAGCCAATACCGCTAACCTGGCTCAAATTTGGCAGCAGGTGATGGATACGGCTAAACCTAGTAATCAAAAGCTGTTGGCTCATGCTCATCTCGTTAAATTGCAAGGTGACAAGGCGATTTTAGAGGTTACACCAGCTTACCTGAATAAGTTTGAGAGTAGTAAAGAGGCGATCGCTAAAATGCTGCAACGGGCTACCCAAAGTCAACAACCAATAACTGTGTTAATTAAAACTGCCAATCTCAGCAGTAATGGGAGGGTAAAAGCATGATTGTCTTGCTGACAGGCGACGACCAACACGCTATTCAGGAACAGCTAAACCAATACAAAGCAGAGATTGATGCCCAATGGCTCACACTTTGCTATCACCGATTTCCAGCCGATCACCTTGACCGAGCCATCAGCGTAGCTCGCACTCGTTCCCTGACTGGAGGTAAAAAACTGGTAATTATCGAAAATTGCCACCTCAAGCAGTGGGGTGATACTGAGTTGGAAACCTTGCAGCAGCTTGTTCAAGTGCCTGAATTCACAATTTTGGTGTTTGTCGCCACCAATGTAGATAAGCGGCTGAAGATTTACAAACATCTTGTCAAGTATGCCAAGTTGTTTGAGTTTCTATTGATACTACCTTGGCGTACTGATTTGATTGAGAAGGCGATTGCTACTCAGGCTAAAAAAATCAAGCTGGTATTGTCAAAGAATGCGGTGGAATATCTAGCAGAAGCAATTGGTAACGACATGACCCGTGCAGCCACAGAGTTACGCAAACTGTATATCTATGGTAATGGCAGACAACTTGAGCTTGCAGAAGTAAAAGAGTTAGTGCCATGTCAGACTCAGAATAGCCTACAACTGGCATCTGCTATTCGCCAAGGAGAAACTAATCAAGTTTTGCACCGGCTGGATGATTTACTGTCACGCTCGGAACCATTAATGGTGATTGTTGCTACTCTCCTAACGCAGTTTAGAACTTGGCTGTGGGTTAAATCTGCGATGTCTGCGACGGGCTACGCCTACGCTTCTGGGATTAAGAAAGATAGTGAATTAGCTCAACTGTGCAGTATCAGCAATCCTAATCGCATTTACTATTTGCGTCAGGAGGTAGCAAATACAAGCATTAATGCTTTAGCTAAGGCAGTAACTATGATGCTGGATTTGGAGATGTCTATTAAGAGGGGTACTGAAAGTAAGGATTTACTGCTAATAATTCTTAGTGTTAGCAGGTTATTTAAGTTAACTTAATCAACATAAAGTTGACTGAGAGTTTTGGATTTTGGATTGTATATTTGATTTCAGTCTAAAATCCAACATCAGTATATTATAAATAATTTAAAATTTCCTATGCTTACATTTACCATTTATAAATTAAACTTTTTTATGAGAGTGACTTTGCTCAATTTCAGCAATAGGCAATAGTAAAGTTACCTCAATTTCCTCACGAATTGGACGACTCATATAACAATCGCTATTAAGACAATCAACTAATAACTTATTACCATCATAATATTGATTTAATAGTTTCATTTGTTGATTATTGAATTGCCAATCATATCCCAAGCTACGGAAATCAATTATTAATTTACATACCCGATTTCTTAATTTTTCAGCCCAATCTGGGCCGTTCTCCAACCACCAGTTTTCAAAAATACCTGAATCAGGCAATTGTGCTTTAACCTCTAATAATAAGTTAGACAGTAAACTCTTAACAGGACTTACGCAACTGGCACAGGCGATCGCTAATAAATAGTACTTGGGTACTA
>JAVRCF010000043.1:0-66153 GCA_034530935.1 Aulosira sp. DedQUE10
TAATTGGTTTACCCATTCTTGCTACTGTACTTCACCAGACTGAGAAACGCTATATCGATCTCAATTATTAGTTATTAAGGGAAAGATAGAAATAATAAAAATTCCTTTTTCTCAGATCAACTCAAGTATTAACACATAAAAACAATTCCTCTGTTAAGTCGCAATCTGACAAGTCCACATACTGCCATTATTACCTGATTGTAGCGATGACGAGATAAACGAAATTTCTCACTCGCTACTCGGAATATTTGCACTCGGCATATCATGTGTTCAACACCGATTCTCCGTGAAGATAATTGTTTGTTCTGTTCTTTTTGTAGTTGTGAAATCTCTGATTTTTTTGGTTTTTTATGTGGTGTAGTAATTGCATTATCTCCAACATAAGCTTTGTCACCAATAAATTTTTGTTCAGCATTAAATTTATGCTGTGTTTCTCGAAATAAACCTATGTCGCTTGTTTTACCTAACTTACCAACATATACATCAACAATATCTTCTCCCTTTGGCAGCACAATAAACTGATTTTTTAGAGTATGCATTTTTTTCTTTCCCGAATAGTATTGTTTCTGCTTTTGGTATAGACCAGCCGAGAATCGCATTTATTGGAGTACGTAATTCATGGGAAAGTACAGCCAGAAATTCATCTTTAATGCGATTAGCTGTTTCGGCTTTAGCTCTTGCTGCTTGTTCCAATTCCAGCAAATGGGTACGCTCTTGTTGCATTTGTTTTTGTTCCTGAATACCTGTACAAGTTCCAAACCACTTTACTACAATACCTTGCTCATTTTTAAGGGGTAAGCCTCGCGCTAGTTGCCAGCGATAGGTAGCATCAGCAGATCTTTTGAAGCGGTATTCATTTTCATATAATGTGCCACTTGTGACAGCATTTAACCACACGTTACAAGCATTTTGTACGTCATCTGGATGTAATGCGGCTACCCAACCAGATCCTAAAGACTGCTCAAAAGTGAGTCCAGTATACTCACACCATTTTTGATTAAAATAATCACATTCACCGCTAGCATTAAAAGTCCAGCGAAGCGCTGCTGCAAGCAGATCGCATTTCCTAGCTACCACTTTTCTGCAAACGGACGAATGATGTGGTCAAACGACCAGGTTGAAGGATGCTGATCGGCACAATTATTCACGTGGAAAAATCGATCTTATACAATCTGTAGGGGCGCAAATGCCTTCATACGTGTCAACTTAAGCCCAAAGCCATACCATGTAAGCGCCCTCATCCCCTAACCCCTTCTCCCAAAATGGGAGAAGGGGAATTTAATCTCCGCCTCCCCTCTCCCTAGTTTGGGAGAGGGGCTGGGTGAGGGGAAAACGTTGTCACAAAGCAGGTTTCATATTAAGTTGACACCAATAAAATGCCTTTCGCCTCTGCCCAATCATGTATTCTCTTCAATTTTGAATTTTTCAACCTTCCCAAGGTGTCGTCGGAGCGTCTGGATCGTCATTTAAAGATGTAATATCGCCAAATAAGTTGTTTTCGGTGCTAAAGTTTCTATTTGAAAAACCAAGCAACTCTTGTACCGCAGCCAGCGCCTCTGTTGCAGATTGATAACGCTGCTTGTAATCTTCCAGCACCATTTTACTGAGAATCTCTGCCAAGGATGGGCCGACGACTACCTGATCTCGCCATTGCAACTCTCCCTCCGCATCTCTTTCAAGTTCGTGGGGGGCGATACCAGTCAAAGCTTTGATTCCAATCATCCCAACTGCATAGATGTCGCTACTGTATTGGGGACGGCCAAAACATTGCTCATTTGGTGCATAACCCTTAGTCCCAATCCCAATAGTGAATGGGGTTTGTTCGTGATTTTCTGTTTGCAGTGTAGTAACTTCTTTGACAGCACCAAAGTCAATTAGCACAAGTTTCCAGTCTGAATGTCGGCGGATAATGTTACTAGGTTTAATATCACGGTGAATTACACTGTTTTGATGCACAAATGCCAATGTTTGCAATAAATCCCTTAAAATTTCAATAACTGTGGTTTCTAAAAGTGGTTGACCAGGTGGTAATTCTTTACTTAGGGGATGACCAACTACAAATTCTTGAACTAAATAAAATTCTTCGTCTTGTTCAAAATAAGCCAATAGTAGGGGAATTTGATGATGTATTCCCAATCTTTCTAAGGTTTGCGCTTCTGAGTTAAATA
The DNA here is from genome assembly GCA_034530935.1 of Aulosira sp. DedQUE10. Taxonomy (GTDB): domain Bacteria; phylum Cyanobacteriota; class Cyanobacteriia; order Cyanobacteriales; family Nostocaceae; genus Aulosira. The sequence goes on from JAVRCF010000043.1 coordinate 2,169, forward strand.
AACGTCTGGCGAGTTGCAATCCTGTGGATTTGGTGTTGGCTGGTTTGAGTTGTTTAACTACACATTGTGGGTTTCCTGGACGTTGCAGATCTTCAGAAATGTAGGTTTCGCTAAATCCTCCAGAACCGAGAACTTTAACGATTCTGTAGCGTCCACCCAGGATTTTTCCGGCTACGGCTAAATCTCTTTGCTGGAGTAAGTCTAGCAAGTCTTGTTGTTGACTGATAATCTCCTGCACAACAGGCGAAGATTTATATTTTTGAAAGATATCTACTAATTGGCGTTTTTTAATGCTTTCTCTGGCGACTTCAGTTCCCAGGTAGGATAAGCCAGTGAAGGCGATCGCTACCATTGGTATGGTGGTGGGATAAATTAATCGGTAATCTACAAATAATACATAGCTGATGCCTCCCCAGATACTGGCAACGGCAATGCTGACGATAAATCTACTGATACCGCGCTTGCGTCTGGCAGATAATATTCCTGCACCCCCAACTAAACCCAACACAAATAAACCTTGCAGAGGTGTACTGGTAATTCCTTGGGCGATCGCTTTATCTGCTATTAAGGTGGCGATCGCGTTGGCATGAATTTCTACTCCTGACATCCGTTCCGGATACAACAAGTTGTTGCCAGCAGCTACTGGATGATAATCATTGCCTAACTGTGCTGTGGCCCCAATCACCACGATTTTATTTTTGAAAGCCTTTCCTTGCTGCAAATAGTTTTTCCAGTTTTGTGGATCGAGTACGTACCAAAAGGGAATTGACTCAAATGTTCCGGCTGGTCCCCAAAAATAAATGCGATCGCCTTTTGGTCGAGAATAATTTATTCTGGCTGCCCTCAGCGCTGCTTCGTCAAAGGAGGGCACTTTATCTATTAGTGCATCTTGTTGATCTAATGACTTATTAAACTCAGCCGCTAATCGGTGAATCTTGCCATCTACCTCCAGAGGGAAGTTTACTGTGCCTGTAGATACAGCCCCGATGCGAAACATTGACTGAGGTTGCGTTAGTTTATTAAAATTGCCTTGATGGGAATCGGAATTTTCATATAGCGACGCTAACGTAACTTTACTGCCGTATTTTTGCAAGACTGCTTGTAGTTGGCGATCGTCTGCGGCACCGTAACTACTTGGCGTATCAAAAATCACGTCTACTGCTACAGATTTGGCACCAGCCTGCATCAATTTTCTGATGACATCAGCATAAGCAGCACGTTTAAATGGAAAAGATTTCAGTGGTTCCAGGTAAGCATACTGTTGTGGATCTGTTTTATAGTACTGTTCAGGGACTGATATAGACTGATTGTCTATGGCCAAAATCACGATGTTTTCTGGAGGTGCGACTGCCCCGCGCAGTTGAAAAAAAGTAGAAAGTGCCTGACTTTCCATCAACTGCACTATACCTATACCAGAAGTACTCAGCAGTGCTGCCCCAATTGCTGAAACACCAGTCAGCAGATGACCAAACCAAGACATTAGTTGGGTATGGTAAGTTAATGCCGTCGAAGTTGCTTTAGTTGGTTTGCCTAAGTGACTATTGGCAGCAGAGACAGATTTTTTAGTTACGGTAGACGTAGGTTCTTCTGCCATATCGTGTTATTGATTGATTTAGGTACAACACTTTATATTTATTCAGACCCTATTTGAGCGAACTACATAAAATTTAGAGTTAAATGAAAAACTTATACATTTGTAAACTATCCTTTCTGCTTCCGAAAATTTTTATTGGTGTGTCTTTGCAGGGTCTTTCCATTAAAACACTGCCCAAATTATTCTCCAATAAAGGAGCAATATCTGATTTTGCCACAAAACTAAGCTAAAGACGCTTTGTCTGTGGATTTGGTTGTAGTTAGCATCTACCAAACCCAACAGGTATGCCGTCGGTAGAAGGTTTATCAGAATTTTGCCTTGGGCAACTTCTGTCAATGCTGCAATGCTGATATTGTGCAAAAACTGTGTCCTGTTATTGATGGCAAAATCAAGAGATGGGCATTAGCCTACATTCTACTTGAGAACCTATACCATACCTCTTTAGGAGTAAACTTGACTGTTATACAGTTAAGAATGCTGTTACTCAGTCAATTTTATTGGTAGATTTTGACCACAGGCTAACTCTTGCAGTGTCTGAGATGAAAAAGGTTCAGCATCCTGCATCTGCTCTAATGTTTCACCGATTTTTATGATTTCAAAGAGGTTAAGATAAAAGCTATACATGAAGATATACTTTATAGATATTAGCAAATTGATCATTTGATAATTGCTATAATCTATTGTTCAATCTAAAATTCTTTTCTATTATTAGGTGTAATTTTCTATGGGTTCTCCAATGAATCGTCTGTCTATTTTTGTAGACGGAAACAATATGTTCTATGCTCAACAAAAAAATGGCTGGTTTTTTGACCCACGACGAGTTTTAGAATATTTTAAACACGAGCAATCAGAAACAACATTAATTAATGCATTCTGGTACACTGGCTTAAAAGACCCACAAGATCAACGAGGTTTTAGAGATGCTCTGATTAGTTTAGGCTATACAGTACGAACGAAAATTCTCAAAGAATATTATGATGATTCATCTGGTCGATACTCCCAAAAAGCTAATTTAGATATTGAAATTGTTGTAGATATGTTTAATACAGTAGACCAGTATGACAGAGTCGTATTATTTAGTGGAGATGGAGATTTTGAAAGGGCGATTGAGTTATTACGTTCAAAAAATACACATATTACAGTAGTATCTACAGAAGGAATGATCGCCAGAGAATTACGTAATGCTACTGATAGATATATAGATTTGAATGATATTAGAGACCGAATAGAAAAAACTGAAGGTTAATAGCTTAACAATTATTTACAAATCTAAACAGTAAAAAACTTAAGATCTCAGGTAGTTATAGCAAAAAGTCAACACTAAACACAAAGAACAGAACAATGACAACCCCACATGAGCGAATCATCATTTTTGATACTACATTGCGAGATGGCGAACAATGTCCAGGAGCAACCCTGAATATAGACGAAAAGCTAGTTATAGCAAAGCAACTGGCGCGTCTGGGTGTGGATGTAATTGAAGCAGGTTTTGCCTTTGCAAGTCCCGGAGATTTTGAAGCAGTTAACAAAATTGCTCAAGTTGTAGGTACAGAAAATGGCCCTGTAATTTGTAGTTTGGCTAGAGCTAAACATGATGATATCAAAGCAGCAGCCGCAGCCATTAAACCAGCTGCGCGGGGTAGAATTCATACGTTTATTGCCACATCTGATATTCACTTGCAATATAAGCTGAAAAAGACAAAATCAGAAGTTTTGGCGATCGCCGAGGAAATGGTTGCCTACGCCAAAACCTTCACTGATGATGTAGAATTTTCTCCAGAAGATGCGGGACGCTCCGATCCAGAATTCCTCTACCAAGTATTAGAGCGAGCGATCGCATCTGGAGCCACAACAGTTAATATTCCTGACACTGTAGGATATACAACCCCTAGTGAATTTGGAGCTATCATTAAGGGGATTAAAGAAAATGTCCCCAACATTGACAAAGCAATTATTTCCGTTCACGGACATAATGATTTAGGCTTGGCAGTTGCTAACTTCTTAGAAGCGGTGAAAAATGGTGCAAGGCAACTAGAATGCACCATCAATGGTATTGGTGAACGTGCTGGAAATGCAGCCTTAGAAGAATTAGTGATGGCGTTGCACGTCCGCAGACAATATTTTAATCCCTTCTTAGGTAGACCAGCAGACTCAGAACAACCATTAACTAATATTGACACTCGTCAAATTTATAAATCCTCGCGTCTAGTTTCCAATTTGACAGGGATGCTAGTGCAACCAAATAAAGCCATAGTTGGGGCAAATGCCTTTGCTCACGAATCTGGTATTCACCAAGATGGTGTATTAAAAAACAAGCTCACCTATGAAATCATGGATGCCCAATTGATTGGCTTGAAAGACAATCAAATAATTTTAGGTAAACATTCTGGGAGAAATGCTTTTGGTACGCGCTTGAGAGAATTGGGCTTTGAACTGTCAGAAACAGAATTAAATAAAGCATTTGTTAAGTTTAAAGAAGTCGCTGACAAAAAGAAAGAAATTTCTGATTGGGATTTAGAAGCGATTGTAAATGATGAAATCCAACAAGCACCCGATTTATTCCGGGTAGAGTTGGTGCAAGTTTCTTGTGGTAGCAATGCCCAACCTACAGCCACAGTTACCCTGCGAACCCCCGAAGGTGAAGAATTAACCGATGCGGCTATTGGTACAGGGCCAGTAGATGCTGTTTATAAGGCAATTAACCGGGTAGTGAACGTACCCAACCAATTGATTGAATTCTCTGTACAGTCAGTTACAGGCGGAATTGATGCGATTGGGGAAGTAACTATTCGCTTACGCCATGAATCGCGAGTATTTTCCGGCCATGCAGCGAACACAGATATAATTGTTGCATCGGCTCAAGCCTACGTTAATGCACTGAATAGGCTGTATGCATCGTTGCAATCGAAAGAGAAAGAACTGAATCCCACGCCGTAGTGGAATGGGGACTGAGTAATGGGTAATTTCTCCTTCCTTGTCCTCCCCTGTCCCCCTTCCCTTAGCTTCCAAAGCAATCGATTAATTTTTAGGGACTTCCAACAAATAAAATATACAGTAGTGGCGTGGCAAGGCTAAAATGTTGCAAAAAAAATTGTAGGTTGGGTTTCGCAAAGCCTCAACCCAACGTCTTGATCGATGTTGGGTTTCACTCCGTTCAACCCAACCTACCCCTACAAATGAATGGCACTTACTTAAGCAAAAGTTGCTCTTCAGATCTCCGACTTCTTCAAGAAGTCGGGGATCTAAATCCGCTTTAAGTAAATGACATTCCACCCTACAAATTGAATATTTTTTAATTGGAAATTCCTGCTCTAAAAGTTCCTGAGACGGTGGCGACTAAATCATTAGCAACTGCGATTGCTAGAGGAATTTGAATTATAAACTCTGTACCCTTATCCAGAGTAGAAAAACATTGCAAACTACCGTTGTGGGTGTCGGTAATAATTTGATGACTGATAGCTAGTCCTAATCCTGTACCTTTTCCCTCTGGCTTGGTGGTGAAGAAGGCATCAAATAATTGTAGTCGCACGGCTTCTGGCATTCCAGATCCGTTATCAGTAATTTTTACAATTGCATAACCATCTTCAGCACTAGTAGTAATTTTAATCATATTGGGATGCTGGAGAATTTCTGCAAAGTTCTTACCGTTGTTAGACTCTTCTAAAGCATCAATTGCATTTGCGAGCAAATTCATAAAAACTTGGTTTAATTGTCCTACATAGCACTCAATCTGCGGTAAGGTTCCATACTGCTTCACAACTTGAATTTCTGGACGGTTGGAGTTAGCTTGGAGACGATGCTGCAAAATCATCAGGGTAGCCTCAATTCCCTCATGAATATCGGCTGTCTTTTTAGCAGTTCCATCCACTCGTGAGAAATTTCGCAACGACTGCATGATTTCTTGAATGCGTTCAGTACCGAGTTGCATGGAAGAAATTATTTTAGGCAAATCTGCAAGCAAGTATTCTAAATCCATAGCGGCAATTTCCTTTGCAATGTCATCGCCTGGCTGGGGAAATTTCTGGTTGTAGAGGTTTAACAATTTAGTTAAGTCTTGAATGTACTGATTAGCATAAAACAAATTACCAGAGATGAAGTTTACAGGATTATTAACTTCATGGGCAATCCCAGCTACTAGCTGTCCTAAAGAAGAGATTTTCTCAGTATGAAATAATTTGGCTTGAGTTTGTTGCAATTCTTTTAAAGCCTGTTCTAGTTTCAGTGCTTGTTCGCGTTGCAAACGCTGTTCTATCTGCTGACGTTCAGCAATTTCATGTTCAAGATTGGCTAAGGCTACTGTTCTTTCGATGGCGGTTGTCTCTAAAGAAATTAGTAGTGCTAATCCTAAAATTGCAAAGGTCAAAATGCCAATCGCAGTGGACAGTACAGAAGAATCAAGATTCATCGCCGATTGCATCTTTGCCATTTCTGAGACATGAAAGCTAGTAGCTGCCATTCCGGTGTAATGTACAATGGGGATTGCTGCACCCATGACTATCGCACTAGCTATCTTTTGCTTGCGATTAGCGCTGGTACTGCGATTGGGTAAATTAAATGTCAAGTACAAAGCCGCTAAGGAAACGATAAATGCGATCGCAATAGAAACTCCGACTAACAGATAGTTATAATGGATGTTAGCAGAGAGGCGCATTGCAGCCATGCCGATGTAGTGCATGGTGATAATCCCAAGCGCCATCAACAGACTACCACCAAGCAAATTGGAGATGCCCATAACTTCCCGACTAACGAAAAATAGGGCACATCCTGAGGCTAAGATTGCTGCCAGTATTGAGATTAGCACCTTGAAAATATCGTATTTTACTGGAATCGGCAGACAAAAAGCCAGCATTCCCACAAAGTGCATCGACCAAATACCGGTTCCCATAGCGATCGCACCACCAATCAACCAGCCGATTCGCGCATATCCAGCAGACGTGCGGACTTGTCCAGCTAGATCCAAAGCAGTATAAGCAGCAACAAGTGCGATCGCCACTGAAAGAACTAATAAACGAATGTCATAAGTACCAGTGATCAGCGTATTCATAAAGTTTATTTATTATTCTCTGTCATAAAAAATTTCAATAATGGTTTTTTCTAAGTTGATTAGTAAACAATAACGAAATTACGAATATTTTTCAAATCTAGGGATTATGAATTAAAGGATAATATTTTTAAGCTACAGTAACCTCAGTTTCAGTTGAATGCTATACCTATCTGAAACTGTATTTAATAATATTAAAACTTTCATGATGCCCAAACTTTATAGTTCCCATTTAGCACATGGGAATAACAAATAACTTATATTTGAGACTGTGATCTTCGTCACTGCCTCAATTTTGATGTTGATAAGCATTGGGATTGGAACGCATCATCAGTTTTTCCGGTGCTGTGGATTTTCTAAAGCCGTAGCGCCGATAAAGTCCATGAGCATCTTTTGTGCCTAACAACCACTTTTGGACATCTTGGAGTTCTGAGTAGTTTAAAATATACTGGACAAACCACGTTCCTAAACCTTGTCCGCGATAAGGCTCTAGAATAAATACGTCTTTTAGAAAGGCAGAAGTAGCATAATCAGTAATTACCCTGGCAAAGCCAACTTGTTGCTGATCTTCGTAAAGTCCAAAACATAGTGAATTGGCAATTGATTTCTCCAAAATCCCTAAGGGAATATTTTCTGCCCAATAAGAATTTCGCAAAAAATTATGAATCATTTCGATATCTAGCTTAGATTGATCTGTGCTGATATAGAATCTATGTTTTAATTCTTCGTTCATTTGTTTATAGCACTCCTATTTAATTTGTGAACTTACTCGGAGAAGTAGGCAACAGAAAACATGCAAAAGGAAAGAAGGAGAGTAGATAGCGGAATAGCTAGTTTTTTCAAAAATTCAACCGCATTTCTATAGATTGAGTTTAATAGTACTGATGAAATTACTGAACCTTGTGTTAGATAGCAGCAGCTATATTCAAAATTGCTGCTGATTGAATCTGCAAAAAAGGGTTATATCTATTATTCATTATGGATCAAATAGGAACCACATCTTGGAACGCAGTCCTTGCTACCTTTAAAAAAATTTGGGGTTATGACAATTTTCGTCCACCACAGGGTGAAATTGTCAGTAGTTTATTGGCACAAAAAGATGCACTAATTATTATGCCTACAGGTGGAGGGAAGTCGATTTGTTTTCAACTTCCCGCACTGCTACAAACAGGATTGACTTTGGTAGTTTCCCCTTTAGTAGCGTTAATGGAAAACCAAGTCCAAGAACTACGTCAGCTAAACCTGAGTACAGCGCTGTTACATAGCGAACTACCATCATCCCAACGCCGCTTGACTTTGCAAGCATTGGAAAGACAAAAACTTAGATTATTGTATTTATCACCAGAAACTTTACTAAGTGCCCCAGTTTGGGAAAGATTATGTCAGCCGCAATTGCAGATTAACGGCATAATTTTAGACGAAGCCCATTGTTTAGTGCAGTGGGGCGAAACCTTTCGACCAGCTTATCGCAGATTAGGGGCAGTGCGGCCCGCATTGCTGAAATCAAAACCACCAGGAACAAAAATCAGTGTTGCAGCTTTTACGGCGACTGCTGACCCTTTAGCCCAACAAATCATCGCCACAGTTTTACAATTACAACAACCTGATATTTACCGCCTCAATCCCTACCGTCCGAATCTGCATCTCAACGTCTGCATCGCTTGGACTCCCAGAGGTAGGAAGCAAAAATTAATCAAATTTATTCAAAATAGACCGCAACAAGCAGGATTAATTTACGTACGCACTCGAAGAGATAGCGAAAATTTAGCAGCGTGGCTAGCAGAGATGGGTTACGCCACAGCTAGCTATCATGCCGGATTGGGTGCAACAGAACGCCGTGCTGTAGAAGCAAGCTGGTTAGGTGGTAAAATCCCATTTGTGGTTTGTACCTGTGCATTTGGTATGGGGATTAATAAACCTGATGTGCGCTGGGTAATTCATTTTCACGCGCCGCTACTGCTTTCAGAATATGTGCAAGAAATTGGACGCGCAGGAAGGGATGGTAAACCAGCAGAGGCGCTGACATTGGTAAGTGAACCTACAGGCTGGTTAGATCCAGAAGATCAGCAAAGACAGCAGTTTTTTGAACAACAAATGCGATCGCAACAACAAACAGCGCAGCAACTAGCGAAAAAACTGCCGCAACAAGGGGAAGTGAATGCAGTAGCGCGACAATTTCCCGAAGGTGCAATGGCATTGTCTTTACTCCACAGCAGTGGTCAGTTAAACTGGCTTGACCCTTTCCATTACATGATCAAACAAGGGGTGGACAAGCAACCAGTAACCCAACTTCAAGCAGCCAAGCAAATGAATCAGTATTTGCATACTAAACAGTGTCGCTGGCAGTTTTTGTTAAACGCCTTTGGTTTTGCCAAAGAAGCTGCTAATTGGCGTTGTGGACATTGCGATCGCTGTTCATAAATAATTACTAATTCGTAATTCGTAATACTCGTCAAGGCGCGAGAAGCAAGCTACGTAATTCGTAATTAGTTACATAAAACGCTTGTAAGGTAAGCTGTTTCACCTTTACAAGCGTTCTAATTACATATTCTAAAATTGCCTTAAAAACCGTAAATCGCTGGCATACAAGCGCCGAATATCATCGATTTGGTGCAGAACCATCGCAAAGCGTTCGACACCGAAACCAGCGGCAAACCCAGTATAAACTTCTGGGTCATAACCCACAGATTTCAGCACATTCGGATCTACCATACCACAACCCATAACCTCCAGCCAGCGACCATTCCATTGCAAATCCACTTCTGCTGAGGGTTCTGTAAATGGGAAATAACTAGCACGGAAGCGAATTGGTAAATCGCCAAACATTGCATGTAAAAATACCTTAATTACACCCTTGAGGTCTGTAAATGTCAGCCCCTCATCAATGGCTAAAAGCTCGATTTGATGGAAAACCGCGGAATGGGTGGCATCTACGTTATCTCGGCGATAGACTCGCCCAGGGGCCACAACCCGAATGGGTGGTTCCTCAGATTCCATATAACGAATTTGCACTGAAGAGGTATGAGTACGTAAGAGATTGCCGTCTGGCAGGTAGAAGGTATCCTGCATATCACGGGCTGGGTGGTCAGGTGGGGTATTCAGCGCCTCAAAATTATAATAATCTGATTCCATCTCTGGTCCTTGAGCCACAGTGTAGCCCATGCCGACAAAGATATCCAGCGCTCGGTCGATGATACCATTTAGAGGATGGATGCGGCCTTGGGGGCTGTAAATTCCCGGCATAGTGACATCCAGAGTTTCAGCCTCTAACTGAGCTTGAATTTGAGCTGCTTCTAGGGCAGTGCGCTGCTTATCTAAACTATTTTGCAGGGATTCTTTAACTGTATTTGCGATCGCCCCAATTTTTGGGCGTTCCTCTGCACTCATCTGCCCCATACTTCGCAACAGTGCCCCAAGTTGCCCCTTCTTACCCAGATAACCGACTCTGAGTTCTTCTAGGCGTTCTAAGGTATCAGCGGCTGCGATCGCTTGTTCTCCTTCCTGCCGTAGTGCTAAAAGTTGAGCCTCTAAATTGCTAGTCATTAGTTATTAGTCAGTTGTCATTTGTCATTGGTCATTAGTTCCAGAAATTGGTACAAATCACCAATCAGCTTAGTAGTATGACCTTAACAGGCCAAAGGTAAGAATCAACTGAAGGATGAACGCGAGTGCGTCTCCTATAGGAGAAGGTTAAAGGATGAACGCGAGTGCGTCTTTAGTCCAAACCTCTGTTTACCAGTTTAAAGGGGATTCGGTGTCTGAGGATGTTTTTTTTGCCTGCTAGTTGTGACCCTCGACATTGACAAATGTCAAATAACAAATAACTAATGACTAATGACCAACGACTAATGACCAATAACGATGAAATTACTCATTAGCAATGATGACGGAATTTCTGCCTTGGGTATTCGTACCCTGGCCAACTGCTTGGCAGAAGCAGGTCATGATGTGACTGTAGTTTGCCCCGATCGAGAGCGATCGGCAACTGGACATGGATTAACTTTACACCAACCAATTCGCGCCGAAATTGTAGAGTCGATTTTTCATCCCGCAGTTAAAGCTTGGGCTTGTGATGGTACTCCTTCAGACTGCGTGAAATTAGCACTTTGGGCTTTGTTAGAGACACCCCCTGAGTTAGTTCTTTCTGGCATTAATCAAGGGGCAAATTTGGGCACGGAAATTCTCTACTCTGGAACTGTGTCTGCTGCGATGGAAGGTGTGATTGAAGGTCTTCCTAGCGTTGCCTTGAGTCTTGCCAGTCATACATCCAAAGACTTTCAAGCTGCGGCTCATTTTGCCCAAATTTTAGTAGCACAACTAGCAGTAAAACCCCTGCCAGAGTTAATGTTGCTCAATGTTAATGTTCCCCCAGTTAAGTGGGAAGAAATTGCTGGAGTCACAATTACACGTCAGGGAGTGCGGCGTTACGTTGATGTTTTTGACAAGCGAATTGATCCTCGTGGTAAGACGTACTACTGGTTAACGGGCGAAGTTCTTGAGGAAATAGAACCGCCAGAAGGCTTAAATTTGCCTCAAAATATTCCCATAGATGTGCATGTTATCCGTAAAAACCACATTAGTGTCACACCATTACAATACAATCTTACTTACGCAACTGGATTACAACAATTGTCGGAATGGGAATTTAAATTTCCGTAAAAACTTTGTTGTCTAGAGAAAACTTTGAAACTTTGGGGAGGTAGTGAAAACATGATCGACAAATTTAGGCTATAAAGTAGAAACGCTCTTGATATCACTGCTAAATTTAAGCCCAAAGCACTTAAGGCTTTGGCTTTATAATCTCTCACTCCGGTTTAAAAAACCAGCCTGAAAAAGGGTATGCTGTTTTACCAAGAAATTCCCCTCTGCCAAAATGGTAAGACCGCATAAACTTAACGAAAATAAGTAACAATTTGTTTTATTGATCGCCCGCTTAATCCAGAAAGCAACACCCATGTCTAGGTTAGAGAACCAATTTACCGTGCAATTTTGGGGCGTTCGCGGCAGCATCCCCAGTCCAGGGCCACACACCGTGCGTTATGGCGGTAATACCCCTTGCATTGAAATGCAAGTGGGCGGTAAACGCTTAATGTTCGATGGTGGAACGGGGCTACATGTTTTGGGGCAATCTTTGTTGCACCAAATGCCGTTAGAAGGTCATCTGTTCTTCACCCACTCCCACTGGGACCACATGCAAGGATTTCCGTTCTTTGCACCTGGGTTCGTTAAGGGAAACAATTTTAAGATTTATGGCGCAATTGCTCCCGATGGTTCCACAATCGAACAGCGCCTTAATGACCAAATGCTCCACCCAAATTTTCCTGTGCCTTTGCAAATTATGCAGGCAAATTTAAATTTTTGTGACATTACTCCGGGGCAGGCAATACACATCAATGATATTACTATAGAAACAGCACCATTAAACCATCCTGGTGAAGCTGTGGGATATCGAGTTAACTGGCGTGATGGCGCTGCTGTTTACATTACTGATACTGAACATTTTCCTGACAGACTGGACGAAAATGTCCTTTGGCTAGCGCGTGATGCTGACATCTTAATATACGATTCTACCTATACTGATGAGGAATACCATTCCCCAACATCGCCCAGAATTGGTTGGGGGCATTCCACCTGGCAAGAAGCTGTGAAAATAGCCAAAGCTGCTCATGTCAAGAATCTGGTAATTTTCCACCATGACCCCGCACACAACGATGATTTTTTAGATAATGTCGGGAAAAAAGCGAGTGAGCAGTTTTCCGGTGCAATCATGGCAAGGGAAGGCATGGTACTTCATGTTCCAGTTTCTGTTGCTCTATCAGAATCTTGTCCTGTAGGCAAGATTTCTGCATAAAGGTTGCAGTCGAAGCGATCGCGGATTTTAGATTAGATTGGTGATCAGAAGCTCTCAGCGGGAGAGGTTACTCTTGAGGTAAACTGCAAAAACTGGCGAACACGCTTTGCGAGTTAACCAGGGAAGTGCAAATGCCCATAGACTAGCTCCCTTCGGGGATGAGCAGGTAAAATACTTGCTAAACCCAAAAGCTACAGCTATATCCTCTTTGGCTTTGGTGTGGGGTTCTCTGGACTCAGCAACGAGCAATCAAGCTGATATATAGCACAAAACACCCTGGCTTGCGACTTCCCGTAGGATATGCTTTGGCTCATAGCCAAAAGGGTAGTATCAACACCGTAGCTGATAACACAAGATGTCAAAGTCAGAGCCTAAAACGCTCCAGATGAAAACTCTGTGGAGTCGTGGGACGTGCGTCAAGGTCTTCTCCTAGGCGGTTACCCATAAGGTAGCTTGTGGCTGATAGCTAAATAAACCTAAAATCCCAGAATCCACGTGCTAAATTTGTCTCAAAATGGGTGTTCTGTGTGGGTTGGTTCTTCTACCGAAGAACTGCTAACACCAACTGCTGTTGCTCTTGGCAAATTTGATGGTGTGCATCTTGGTCATCAAAGAGTCATCCAGCCGGTTTTGCAGCGAGCAAAAAGAGCAGTTCCAGGGACTGCGTGCGATCAAAAGTTTGTGGAAGATGAGGGAAATTTACCAGAACGCTCACTTCATGATTTCACCACCCTTGCATCTCAACCAGGAAACCACAGAATCACAACAGACGAGCATAGATACTCAACTGTTGTCACCTTTCATCCCCATCCCCAGGAGTTTTTTTCGGGACAACCCCGTGCTTTGTTAACTCCACTCGATGAAAAAGTTGAACAATTGCGATCGCTGGGAATAGAACAGCTGGTACTATTGCCCTTTGATAAAGAATTATCTGCTCTGTCTCCAGAAGAGTTCGTAGAAAAGATTCTCGTGCAACAACTGCGATGTCAGCAACTTAGCGTTGGACAAGATTTTTGTTTTGGCAAACAGCGCGCTGGCACAGCTCAGGATTTACAATCACTCGCCGCTAAGTACAACATACCTGTAACAATAGTTACTTTAGAAACTTATACAGGTAGCGATAACTTAACAGTAGACAGTACTTGTTTCAGTAGTCCTCCGACCCAAGAGCCACCAATTAGTACTTCACTGATTCGCCAGACCCTAGAGAATGGGAATGTCAAAAGTGCAAATCTCATTCTGGGAAGACCATACACTCTTTTTGGTGTTGTGATTCAAGGTCAACAACTGGGCAGAACTATTGGCTTTCCCACCGCTAACCTCCAACTACCAAAAGACAAGTTTTTACCTCGTTTAGGTGTTTATGCTGTCAGTGTGTTGATTCTTGATGAGGCAGCAGATGCTGCTCAAGCAATATTGGGCGTAATGAATATAGGTAACCGTCCTACAGTCAATGGTACCCAGATATCGGTGGAAGTCCATCTGTTTGATTGGTCTGGAGATTTGTATGGCAAAAAGCTAGCTGTACAGCTAGTGCAATTTTTGCGACCTGAACAAAAATTTTCTTCTCTAGAAGCCTTGAAAACACAAATTCAACTCGATTGCACTGTTGCCAAAGAAGTTTTGCTCTCTGAATGTTGAGTTGTGAGCGCTGAGTGGGAATACTAGGGGCTAGGGATTAGGGACTAGGAGGACAAGGGTGAAATAATCAATTCCCAATCCCCAGTACCCAATCCCCAGTACCCAATCCCCAATCCCGTGGTGCATGAGAGAAAAAATTGAGGCTTTAACACAAAATCTGTCTCGTACCATCGTTGGTAAAACCGATGCAATCCGTTTGGTACTAGTCGCCCTCCTAGGTGGTGGTCATGCTTTACTAGAAGATGTCCCTGGTGTTGGGAAGACCCTCCTGGCTAAATCATTAGCGCGATCGGTTGATGGTAAGTTTCAACGGCTACAATGTACCCCCGATTTATTACCTACCGATATCACTGGTACAAATATTTGGAACCCAAAAAGCGGCGAATTTAGCTTTTTGCCTGGGCCAATATTTGCCAATATACTGCTAGCTGACGAAATCAACCGCGCTACACCCCGCACTCAGTCGGCTTTGCTAGAAGTGATGGAAGAAAATCAGGTAACAGTTGATGGTGTCTCGCGGGCTGTTCCCACACCTTTCTTTGTGATTGCTACCCAGAACCCAGTTGAGTATCAAGGGACTTTTCCTCTCCCAGAAGCGCAGATGGATAGGTTTATGCTGTCCTTGAGTTTGGGCTATCCTTCGGAGACTGAAGAACTCCAGATGTTGCAAAACCTTACAGATGGAGTCAAGGTAGCTGATTTATCGGCTTGCATTACCTTGCCAGAAATAACTCAATTGCGCCAACTCTGTTCTCAGGTAAGAGTGGAAACTCCTTTGCAACAGTACATCCTAGAGTTAGTGCGGGCTACAAGGCAGGATGAAGAGATTTCTCTTGGTGTCAGTCCTCGTGGTGCAGTGGCTTTACAGAAAGCTACCCAAGCGATCGCTTTTATTTTAGGACGTGATTACGCTATTCCCGATGACGTGAAATTTCTCGTTCCTCACGTTCTTTGCCATCGCCTTATCCCTAGGGGAGGGCGTAGTGCGAGAACTGTTGTGGAGCGATTGTTGCGCTCTGTTACAATTCCCTAAAACTGTTTGAGGAGAAAGGGAAAAAGGGGAAGGGGGAAAGGGGAAAGGGAAAAACTTTGAACTCACCCTTTAACCTTTCCCCTTTAACCTTTAACCAAAGGTTGAGCCATCCCAACCCCACATTGCACCCTTAGCATCTGCAAACTCTATATAAATACGATTTTTCGGTACGCCTAATGTTTGGTTAATCTGCTGACAAAAATCCTGACTCATAGTCTTGGTTTGGTCAGGTTTCATAGTGCCGATACTTTTAATTTCAATGTAACAAACTGGGTCTGTCGTACCAGCAAAAGTCATAGGAACATCTGGCTCAAACGCTGTCATTACATAAGTTTCTGGTTTTGCTAAATGTTTTGCTAACTTAGCTGATAAGCTTTTCAGCAATGTCTCAACTTCAGTTCTTTCGGGAGCAGAAACAGAAGTTTGTACTTTAATTAATGGCATAGTCAACAATTCCAAATTGAAACAGAGTCAAGAGTCAAGAGTCAAAAAAGGGCAATTGCCTGATTAATTTTATCGAACGGCAAAGGCGCGAAGAGAGATGAGGGGGATGGGAGGGACAAAGAAGCAGAGGAGAAATCCCAATGACCAATTACCCAATGCCCCAAGCCCAATGCCCCATGCCCAATAACTATTGATGAGACGAGCGAAATAGACGATTATGTTCAGGATGATATAAACGCGATCGCGCGGTTGCTTGTAAGAGTGCTGGACTAATTACATAAAGTGTGGTGCGAATCAGCTGTTCTTGATGGGTACAGTCAGCCATCTGGGTGAGGGGCACAACTCGAATTTTTTCATCAGGCCACCCGATGCGAAAGCAAATCGCTACTGGGGTTTCGGCTGGGTAGTATTCCAGTAGTTTGGCTTGGGCTGCTTCTACATGACGCGCACTCAGATATAAGCACATACTAGCCTGATGCGCTGCAAGAGTTGCTAGTTCTTCGTTGGCGGGTACTTCTGTACGTCCGCTAATGCGCGTCAAGATAATAGTTTGCACTAAACCGGGAACAGTTAATTCAACTTGCAGTTTGGCTGCTGCGGCTTGAAAAGCACTGATACCTGGGATGACTTCAAAGGGAATTTCTGCCTCTTTTAAAAGCTGCATTTGCTCGTGGGTGGCACTGTAGAGGCTAGGATCACCGGAATGGAGACGAACCACAGATTTGTGCGATCGCACTCTTTGTGTCATCAACGGTACAATCTCTTCTAATGTCTTATTTGCAGTTCGGATAATTTCTGCCTCTGGGCGACAAAGATCTAAAATATGTTCAGGCACTAAAGAATCGGCAAATAAAATTACATCAGCTACAGCCAGTAGTTTTTGTGCTTTAACCGTTAACAAATCTGGATCTCCGGTTCCTGCACCCACAATGTAAACCTTTGGTTCTACAGTATGTAATGTTGTTTTACGACATAATTCTTCTGTATATTCACTCATCGCAGCACAAAAGATAATTCATTTAAAAAAATTTTGGTAATTTTTCCGTGTCTTTCCGGATAACCTCTATTTGCCTAGTAGAGAGTAATGGTAGATGCACCCTGGTTAAGCCCTGGAGAGATTCTCTGGGGCATTTTTTATTTTTGGGTCATTTGGTATTTGGTGTTTGGCTTTGGGCATTTGTTTAGATTCAAGAGGGATTTGTCATTTTTCCTCTGCTTCCTCATCTCCCCAATCTCCATCACTCCTTAGCTCCAATCCCCAGTCCCCATTACCCCTTATCCCCATTCCCTCACCTTTCTATCGCCCCATTAGCCTTCGGGGTAGAAATCACATCTGGTAAAGGGCGTTTAGCTAAGTAAAGCCAAGCTAACCCAGCTAATCCTAAAATAATCCCGATTAAGCTCACGACTTGAGCCATTCTGAGTGGCCCCAGCATCAAGCTATCAGTACGAAAACCTTCGATCCATAAGCGTCCGAAGCTGTAGGCTGCTAAGTAAGTGAGAAATAGCGTACCTATCTTAAGGCGTGGTTTACCTTGCAAACTCCGCAAAAACAGCGTTATCAACAGGGCGAATACCATTAAATCCCAGAAAGATTCGTAGAGGAAAGTGGGATGAAAATACTCAAAATTAACTAACTCTAGGGGACGGCGATCGGGTGGAATATATAATTTCCAAGGTAAATTGGTAGGATCGCCAAAAGCTTCCGAATTGAAGAAATTTCCCCAACGTCCGATCGCTTGCCCTAAAATCACCGAAGGTGCTACTAAATCTGCTAGTTGCCAAAAAGAAACTTGCTTGAGTTTCGCAAAGATTAGCGCAGCTACCAGTCCACCTAAAATCGCGCCATGAATCGCAATCCCCCCTTGCCAAATAGCAATAATTCGCTCTGGGTGCTGGGCATATTCTGTCCATTGAAATAAAACGTAATATAGCCGGGCTGCGGGAATTGCGCCAATTACCAGCCAAATTGACAAATCACTGAGTAATTCCGGGTTAACGTTACGGCGCTTCGCCAAGTACTGGGAAAGGCTGACTCCAATTAAAACTGCTGTGGCAATTAATAAGCCATACCAACGGATAGTTATTGGCCCTATTCTCCACAGAATCGGGCCAGGAGAAGTAAATTGAAATGCCAAAGGCAAAGTGGAAATATCCAGCGCCATGCAAAAGTACCTAAATAACTCAATTATTAATTAGCATTAGCAGCTTCCAATCATAGGACAAGAAGCTTAAGGCTAGGACTATATAAACAATTAGAGCAGGTTTTGCTTTGAGGGGAAAATTGGGGATTGGGGATTGGGGAAAGAAATATTTTTCTAAATTAGTATCACCACTTCCTGAATGAGCCTTTGATACTCGTGAATGAGTCTTTGATACTCGTGGACGAGCCTTTAATACTCGTGAATTAGTTTATTTTTCAGTTGTAGGGTAGGCACTGCCAGAGCTTTCGTTCAAATCCTGATGATAACTAGTTCCCACCCTAAAGGTTACTAATTTTTACTAATTTCTCTCCCCCTGCTCCCTTGCCATCAAAGCAATGAGATATTTTTATGTGGAAGTCCAGCGCAAGAGAGCTAAAAACCTAACCAGTACAGCACGGTGTAAATAAATCACCCATCCCAAATTGATGCAATGCTGACGCTATATTCATTTGAATTTTGCGGAAAGTTGCGTGGGCGGTGAGTGCAGCCACACGTGCGGCTATGCCGCCCTTGTGGACTGCCGTTAGCGAAGCGGTAGCGAGTCATCGAGCGTCCGTAGGAGCGTCACCCGTTCGGCGAAGCCGTTCTCGCAGGGTAGGATAGGGGTTTCCCGACTTGAGGAGGCAGTGCGCCCTTGCGGTTAAGAGACTTGTAGCAACTGCCGTCAAACTTTCCAAGACGAATTTTGAATTTTGAATTCCGCGTAGCGTTGATGCCCGTTGCTGCCCCAAGACTCGTATGATCAGAATATCAGAAACATAATAACAGCCAGATCTTTACCAGAAAACATGGGCAGTATTTGGGAAATTGATTTTTACTCCCGTCCAATTTTGGACGAAAATCAGAAAAAAATTTGGGAAGTTTTAGTCTGCGAAAGTCCCTTGGATGTCCGCGCAAAAACAGATTCTTTGTTTCGCTATGCTAAATATTGTCCCAGTACGCAGGTAAATTCGGGTTGGTTGCGGACGGCGTTACAAGAAGCTATTGCTGAAGCTGGAGAAGCACCAATCAAAATCCGCTTTTTCCGCCGCCAAATGAACAATATGATTACTAAAGCCTGTCAGGATGTAAGTATTCCTGCTCAGGCTAGCCGCCACACGTTGGTGCTTAACCAATGGCTAAAACAGCGAATGGAGGAGGTGTATCCTAATGAACCAGGGTATCAAGGCGGAGTTAATCCTTCGGTGCGTTTGGAAAGTCCTTTACCCCAACGGTTACCTGATGCATTGGAAGGTAAGCAATGGGTATTTGTTTCTTTAGAAGCTACAGATTTGGCAGAGATGCCAGACTGGGAGATTGGTTTCGGTGAAGCTTTTCCTCTAGAATTGGCGCAAGTATCACCCGAAACCCGTATTCCTGGTATTTTAATTTTCTCACCCAGGGCATTACCGATCGCAGGCTGGATGTCTGGTTTAGATTTAGCTTATTTAAGATTTGACACGAGTGTCGGCGCGAGATTACTGTTAGAAACTGGTGTGACAGAAAGCTGGATTTTGGCAAATATCAAAAATCCTCAAACATTGGCAGAAGCCAAAGGGTTTGAAGAAGCCAAGCGAAAAGCCAATGGAGTGCATTTTATCGGCGTACAGTCAGATCCTCAAGCAGAATCTTTTGCCGGATTTTGGCTGTTGCAAGAGGTCAATCTGCCGTAAATTAATGGCATAGTCATGAGGGGAATCGGTATGTGGATCAACGAAAAAAGTAATAAAACTTTTGACAAATGACTAGTCATTACCGAGCTAATTACTAATTTAATCACCCAAAAGGGCAACGGCTGATACATGTCGATGATTTGGGATAATGATCTGCGCGGCAGTAGCGTCTTTGAAAAGAGACGCTGCGCGAACAAGTCTGGTAAGCGAACGCACTGCCTTGTCCATCCGCTGTTCAAAATCCACAATCCATAATTTACCAAGGGTCATGGGTTCTGAAAATTTGTCATCACAAGATACGCTAGCAGAACATCTGCTGGAACTAGCAATTAAGTCTGGAGCAGAAGCAGCTGAAGTGTATCAGTCGCGATCGCTTTCTCGACCAGTGTTTTTTGAGGCTAATCGCCTTAAACAACTAGAAACTAGCCAATCTGAAGGTACTGCTCTCAGACTGTGGCGCAATGGCCGTCCGGGGCTGACTGTGGCTTACGGTGCTGTGGAACCGCAAGCGATGGTAGAACGCTCTCTAGCGTTGAGTAAACTCAATCAACCGGAAGCAGTAGAGTTAGGACAAAACTTTAAGCCATCTTATCCAGACTTGGGGAAAAGTGTGCCCGTAGAGGTTTTGGTCAACTGGGGTAAAGAAGCGATCGCCTTGATTCGAGATACATATCCCGATGTACTTTGCCATAGTGATTGGGAATGTGATGTGGAAAATACTAGACTTGTAAATACCGAAGGTCTAGATTGCTACTATACAGACACAACACTTAGCTGCTATATGTCAGCAGAATGGGTCAGGGGCGACGATTTTTTAAGTGTTTCCGACGGACAAACCCAACGGGATGAACTTGATCCGGAGAAACTCGCTTACCAAATTTTACAAAGATTAATTTGGGCAAGAGAAAACGTCTCACCCCCTAGCGGTCACGTACCAGTTTTATTTACTTCCAAAGCTGCCGATATGCTTTGGGGTACAGTGCAAGCAGCATTAAATGGTAAACGCGTGCTAGAAAAAGCTTCTCCTTGGGCAGACCGTTTAGGCAAACCAGTCATTGCACCCAGCCTCACCCTGTATCAAGACCCCCAAGCTGGGCCTTATAGTTGTCCTTTTGATGATGAAGGCTCCCCTACCAATACAATTGTATTTATTCAAAATGGAGTTTTACAGCATTTTTATAGCGATCGCACTACCGGACGACAATTAGGTATAGACAGTACAGGTAATGGTTTTCGCCCCAGTTTAGGTAGCTATCCTACCCCTGGATTATTTAATTTCCTCATTCAACCCACTTCTCTATCACTACAAGATTTGATTCAACAACTAGATGATGGTTTGATTGTTGATCAAATGCTGGGTGAAGGTGGCGGTATGTCTGGCGACTTTTCAATCAATATTGAGTTAGGCTACCGCGTGCAAAATGGGGAAGTAATTGGGCGCGTTAAAGATACAATGGTTGCTGGCAACATCTACACAGCCTTGAAACAATTAGTAACCCTAGGTGGTGATGCTGATTGGAACGGCTCTTGTTACACCCCATCTCTGATAGTCGAAGGACTTTCAACTACAGGTAGAAATAATTAAAAATCCCCCAAAATATTGCTGAGTATTTGTAGGATATGTTCGGCGGAACGCCGTAACGCATCACCGATGATATAAATATGGTGCGTTACACTTTGTTAACGCAACCTACGAATATTGGCTAATTTTTGGATAATTTATTTTTCGGTATTCTCTTGACTAGATTTTTTACCTGCTGAGATAAACTGTACTAAAAGATATCCACTCAAATCTAACAACTGATCCAATAAACTGCCGATTACACCAATATAGATGATTGCCTGAATAGTGTAATTGATGTTGCCAGTTTTATAAGCATCCCAAGCAAGCGAGCCTAGCCCTTTAGGGCCTACCACCATTTCTATGGCAATAACTGTAAACCATGCTACCCAAATGCTAACTTTTAAAGCATGAAATGTATGGAATATAGCAGCGCGAAAGTGATTATTTTGCCTATAAAAATGCCGCATACCAATTGCCGTATTCACAATCATTGACCAGAGTGTACCCGTGAAAATTACGGCTACGATTGCGGCTTCGCTTTCTTGAAAGACAATGAGCGCAATAGGTAGCAAGGCTATAGGGGGGATACTATGGGGTATCTCAAATATCCGCTTAAATATCTGATAAATCGTACCATTGATACCAATTAAGTAGCCAATGAAACCACCTAAAATAGCGGCTGGAATAAAACCTACAAATAATCTTTGTAGGCTAGATAAAACATCCAAAAGTATATTGTGTTCCATGCCTCAGTGCTGATTTATCAAGTCTAGGGAATACTGCGGCAATTGCAAAAAATATTGAATAGACAAAAATTGGGAGATGTGAAATTCTGATTAAATTAAATTTAACAAGAAATGAAAGCTAACTTAATAAATTAAATAAAATTTCAATGATTCAGATTTTAGGCTTTAATGAGCTAAAATCAGACGTGCATCACGGCACATTATCAGAGTTTTCACTAAACACTATGCATGATCAGCGCCGTAACATACCCTACAGAACTTAATTTTTACTAGAGAATTTAATGTTTACTTTATACGTGACCTTTAAAACAAATTTTTAGGGGGTGCAAGACTTTGCACCCCTATCTAATTATCTATTCTATGGAAATGAAAATGGCTATAACTGATGACTATTTACTGATTTATTTCCCCATATTCCGTTTCATTTGTTCCAACTCATCTTGGGTTTCCCAACGGCGAAACTTATCTTCTAAGTCATCAAAACCACTCGAAGAATTGCTAGTTGAATTCGACCAACCATTGGTTTCTAAGCGCTGTTGAGCTTGTGTTTTAGCGCGTACTGTCTGTGCTTCAGTAGCTTTGGCTTGTACTTCTTGCCGTCGCACCTGAATTTTCTGTAATAGTTCCTTAGATTGGTTAATGCGGTCTTTTAAGCCTTGCATCTGTCCCCAGCGCTGGTTACCTTCACGCAATAAAGCTGCTTCTCTTTCTTGCGCCGCAGCCGCTAAATCCTCTCTACCAGCAGTTTTCGCCTTTTGAACACGAATATGCCAACGCTGGATTTCTTGAGCGGTGGACAAAATTTCCTCTTGCGATCGCTTCTCTTGTAATTGTAACTCTGCAACCAGCTTTAAAGTATCTTCTTCTTGCTCGCGCAGCTGTTCCAACAGCGCTTCTAATTCCAAATGCGGATTATTACGCAAGAATTCTTCTAAACGGTTTTCTAGAAACCGACTTAAATCATCAAATAAGCCCACGGCCAACACTCCAGAGTCAGGTGTTTGACTTTATTGTAATTATTAACGTCAAGGGAAAGCAAATGAGTGCTGAGTTTTGAGTGCTGTTAGCGGTAGCGGGGCGTTTAGCCCGTGGTAAGTGCTGAGTGTTGATTAGTTATTTTTGGCAGTCTGTGATAGAAGCGTGGGGCTAAAGGGTATCGGGTTGATGGGTGTTAGGTCGGTAGAGTCGTGTCGATATTAGTGAGCGATCGCAGGTGTTTTCACGCTATAAAAAGAATAATGAAGACTAAAAAGAACCGAAACGCTCTGCGTCAATCACTGGCAGTTTTTCGTTATAGCGGACGAGCTATTAGCTTGGTGTGGACTACTAGCCGTGCTTTGACCATTATTCTTGCTACTTTAACTTTAGTTGCTGGTCTTTTACCAGCTGCGATCGCTTACATTGGTAAGTTAATTGTGGATGCGGTGGTTTTGTCTGCCCAAGCTGGTGCAGATGGCAATATTTCTCGTCCTTTATTGTATGTAGGATTAGAAGCGATCGCGGTAATTTTATTAGCGGGTAGCCAGCGGGGTCTGATTATTTGTCAATCTCTGTTACGTGCGCTACTTGGTCAGAGAGTAAATTTACTTATTTTAGAAAAGTCCCTAACTCTCGATTTGAGGTATTTTGAAGACTCGGAATTTTATGACAAACTCCTGAATGCACGCAGAGAAGCTTCAGTTCGCCCGCTTTCTTTAGTAACTCGTACCTTTGGGTTAGTGCAAAGTGCCCTTTCACTGGTGACTTACGGTATCTTGCTGGTGAACTTCTCTGTTTGGGCGCTGATAGTGCTGATTTTAGCTGCTATGCCTGCATTCATTGCCGAAACAAAATTTGCTGGTCAAGCTTTTCGTCTGTTTAGTTGGCGTGCGCCAGAAACCCGCCAACAGCATTACTTAGAAAATCTTTTGGCGAGAGAAGATTTTGTCACCGAAGTCAAACTCTACCAACTAGGAGAAATGCTGCTGGAACGTTACCGCCAGCTGTTTAATAACCTCTATGGTGAAGACCGTGATTTAACTTTGCGGCGGGGGTTTTGGGGCTATCTTTTGAGTTTGGTAAGTACTACCGCCTTTTATTTAGCATACGCTTGGATTGTGATCGAAACGGTATTGGGTAAAATTTCCTTGGGCGATATGACGATGTATCTCACAGTGTTTCGCCAAGGACAATCTACTTTTTCTGCCGCGTTAACTTCCATTGGCGGAATGTACGAAGATAACCTCTACCTTTCCAATCTTTATGAGTTTTTAGAAGAAGAAACACCACAGCCTTGGGGTACAGCTACCAAAGGTTTAAATCGCCAAGATGGTATTCGGTTTGAGAATGTATCTTTTACCTATCCAGGAAGCACTAAGCCTGCATTGCAAAACATTTCTTTAAATTTAAAACCAGGAGAAAAATTAGCAATTGTTGGGGAAAATGGTTCTGGTAAAACTACTTTAATTAAATTACTTACTCGACTTTACACCCCAGATTCAGGCAGGATTTTTCTTGATGGTTTAGATTTGCAAGAATGGGATATAGAAGTATTACGCCGTCGCATTGGCGTAATTTTTCAGAACTTTGTGCGTTACCAGTTTACAGTCGGAGAAAATATCGGTGTCGGTGATGTGGAATATTTAGACGACGCAAACCGCTGGCAAAATGCTGCTCAAAAAGGCATGGCGCAACCTTTTATTAACCAATTACCTGACAGTTTTCAGACTCAACTTGGACGTTGGTTTAAGGGAGGACAAGAACTTTCTGGAGGACAGTGGCAAAAAATTGCCCTCTCCCGTGCTTTTATGCGGACTCGTGCAGATATTTTGGTATTAGACGAACCAACATCAGCAATGGATGCCCAAGCTGAGTTTGATATTTTCAATCATTTTCGGACTGTGACACAAAATCAAATGGTATTTTTGATTTCCCATCGCTTTTCGACAGTCCGCATGGCTGATAACATCATGGTTATAGAAAGCGGGAAACTTGTAGAAGAAGGAACTCACGAGGAATTATTAGCCGCTGGGGGACAATATGCCAAGCTGTTTTTATTGCAAGCAGCAGGTTATCAGTAGGCGGGAGATGGGGGAGAAATTACTAATACTATTAAACTCTTCCCCATTACCAATTCCCCAGTCCCCAATCCCCAATCCCTAATTCCGTGGAATCTTATTAAATGGCGCATCCATGACAGCGTATTTGTCCCATTCTGGTGCATCAAAATGCCACCATTCTGTTGCTAAACCTGTAAATCCCTGCTTTCGCATTGCATCTTCCAGAATTTGGCGATTTTTCCGAGATTGAATGCTGCCACCACTATAATCTCTATGGGAAGCTGGAGTAAAAGCATCAAATGCACTAGGCATTTCTAATTCCTTACCACTGCTATCAATTAAAGTTGCGTCTACTGCTGCACCACGATTATGTCGAGAACCTCTGGCAGGATTACCAACATATCTTTCATCAGGTAGGAGTTTCCACATTTCTTTTTGCACCGAAAGTGGCCTGTAGCAATCATAAATTTTCAAATTCAATTTATTTTTGGCTAAATCTTGTTGTACTAGCGAGAGTCTTTTTGCTACTCCATAGCGCAATACACATCTAGCCTCAGAATATAATTTCTTTTTCAGGAAGTTATTTGGTGAAGCATAGCGAATATCAAGCACAATATTTTTGTTGAGTGATTGAATATCAATTAGACGTGCATCTGCCGCAGTAATTGCAGTTTGCTCATTTAAATTAGTTTCTGAATTTGGGGAAGCAGGAGAAGATATTACTTGATTTGGTTTATTTTGGGACTTGGCAACGGAATTATTGTTAGCTACTTTAACCTGCGTGCAAGCAATTATTAGAAAAAATATACATATTATCAAAGATAGAAATTTCAACCAGCGATTAATCATTGCTTACAAATTGATAAATTATATAACTTAGCATTAAATTTTTAGTTAATATATGGCACTTCTATCTGATGTGTGAAAATTCGTTCCTTCCATATCCCCGAATTTTTTGAATTGTCTGTTGTCTATTTATGTTAAAAATTGCGATTGCCCTTGCGTGCTGTCGTGACTATCTGTTTTACGCATTGTCCGCTTTTAGCCCTTGTTCAAATTCATCAATAGCTTGAATTGAATCTGAAATTGAAATGCATTGCTCTAGCAGGGTAATGTCCAATTCTGGCAGTATATCACTTGTTGCTATTTGCTCATACCCATAGGTATCAGGGTAAACGGTGGCAACGTCATTCTGGGAATTGTCCCGTAGGTGGTATAACTGAAACTGGTTTCTCTCCCAAAACCAAACTTCTGCAATTCCTAATCTGCGGTAGATTTCCAGTTTATTTATGTTGCCACTGGTGACAACTACTTCTATAGCTAAGTCAGGTACATTTTTCTGTTCACCTATGCAGTAACATTCGTCTGGTTCCACACCTACTTTTTTTGCTTTGTTTCTAAAAGTAGAACTTCCCATAGGTATAAAACCAATGCGCTTGCTGTAAAAGAACCGCTCTAACAGCATCCCTAAATTCGTTTTGATTTTTTCATGCCTGATTGATGGCGACACTATCTCTAATATTCCATCTAAATAAGTAACTCGGTAATGAGAGTTATCTTCTAGTTTGGCTAGTAAAGATTCATAGCTTTCCCAACTCACTCCACTGCTGATAAATCTTTCCTCTGGGTCGTCAGTATGACACAATTCTGGCTCATCAATTAGTTCTTTAAGGCTGCTGACCATTGTCAATTCTCCCGTTAATTTTGAGATGAACGTGAGTTGTGTGTTTCTGTCATGATTGAACCTCGCTTGTCTTGAGATAACCAAGTTCTGTCAGACGTTCTTTAAGTAACTTGTTGACTGCTGCATTAGAACTCAACATTTGGTCATCTGCATACTTATCTAATGCTTCGGCAATTTCTGATAGAAACCTAGTTGATCTAGTAGTAGTTGGTTTTTTCTGTCGTGGCATGTCAGCGACTGTCATCTATAAACTTCTAGATTAATTTGTTAATACCACAATAGCAAAAGTGATACCAAAACAGTATCAGTCTAGCTTATGTCTATAAAAAACCGTGCTGATCGCAGCCGATTGCCGTGAAATCGCCAAGAAAACTGAAGCTCGTTACAATCAAGGTTAGGCGTTAGACTTTGCAACATGAGATTGATATCAGAACCACCAATTCCCGTAAAAATTCAAAAAATGCAGGAACGGGTGCGGTGGCTTCATCCCCAAATTGTGCAACGAGGAATAGACCAAACTAGTATGGTTGTGGACGATAACCAGGATGAGAATCCAGAATTTTCTTTTATGGTGATCGGTGATACTGGCACGAAATCCCATTTCGGATACCATCCCCAACGACAAGTAGCTGAACTCATGCTTGCTCACAAGGATGATTGCCGTTTTGTGTTGCACACTGGAGATGTAATTTATGTAGTGGGTTCCCATGAATATTACCCAGCAAATTTTATCGAACCTTACCGGGAATTTTTGGTAGGTGGGGAAAATCCTCAGAAAATTGCCTACGATCGCATGGTGTTTAATCTGCCGTTTTTACCAGTACTAGGCAATCACGATTACTATGATGTGCCTTTGATGTATCGTCTGCTGACAGGTAGCACATTACGGCTACGGCGGATACTACGTTACAAAGATTTTGAAATTGGTTGGCATGGTTCCAATCAAGGGGATGCATACTCACGAGCGTTTCTTGATTATCTGACTGCGATGTCTGACGACAAGTCGCTACGCGCCAACGCTTCCCCAGAAAAATTACAACAGCATTTAGACAGCCACTATACTGCTAAAACTGATACGGGGCGATGTTTGCGCTATGAACCAGGAGTTTTCACCCGCTTACCTAATCGCTATTACACCTTTAGATATGGTGGTATAGATTTTTTTGCTCTCGATTCCAACACTTTTAACGAACCTTCGCCTTTACTGACAACCCAGGAGGGGGAAATTTACCGCCGGGAATTGCAGAAGCGCCGCCAGCAGATAGATCAAGAAGAAGTGCAGATTTTGGAAATGAGCGATCGCCTCAACGCAGATAAACCCAATGAAGCAGAACAACTTGATGACCTTAGTGCCAAATTAGACCAAATCAATGAAGTAAAAATAGACATTGAAAAACAACTCGCATCCCACACCACACCAATAATTGACTTTGAACAATTAGACTGGTTGCGTAGCAGGCTAATTGAATCTTGGAATAACTCCGAGGTGCGCGGACGGGTGATTTATCTCCACCATCCTCCCTATGTGACAGAAGCAACTAAGTGGCATCAAGCACAAACCTTAGCAGTACGCCACCGACTGCGTTGGGTATTTGAACAAGTAGCGGAAACTCTTGGTTCCTTAATTAAAGAACGCCCCTTGGTAGATTTAATACTCAGTGGTCACGCCCATTGCCTAGAATATCTCCGCACCGTTGACACTGGCTACGCTGACTCTCATATCAACTACATTATTTCAGGTGGCAGTGGTCGTCGTCCCCGTCGCCAGCGAACAGAGGGAACCGAATTACAGGAGACATTTACCGAAATCCCTGGTAGTCCAACCCGCAAAGTTGCCGATTCCCTGCTATATGTCGGACGCAGTGGCTACAGTTACCAAAAGCGACTACCTTACTCAGGTGTGCGGATTGATGTTCAAGATGGCACTCCACCTAAGTTTACCGTCAGACCATTAGTAGCAGAGCGCGTTGGTGAATATTGGTTTAGTAGCCAACTTGATCCGTTTGTAATTTAAAAGGGATTGGGGACTGGGGACTTTATATTAGGTATAATCTAAACCATCTTGTCAGGGATAGCACTACAGTATCTGCAAAACAATACCTTTGTAATCAAGAATTATGAAAAAATCTCTAGTAGCTACTCTGACTGCTGGCTTTGCCTTACTGATAGGAGCAAATTCTGCTAGTGCAGCTGTGCTATACAACGGCTTATCAATTCCCAGTCAAACACCTGCCCAGCAACGATGGTTGTATCTCAGCAGTTTTGTGATTCCTGTTCCTTCTGCGATCGCTACTAATCAAGGTACGATTCTCGATAGCAGTGGCACTAACGCCAATTATGCAGGTTATTTCCGCCCATCTCCCATGATTTTGGATCGTAGCAAAGGCTACACCGTTACATTTAAAGTACAAATTAACTCCGAAAGCCACAGTTCCATGAATCGCGCTGGCTTCAGCATCATTGTCATCAGCAACAAGTTAGCTAGTGAACCGCAACCCTACGGTTTAGAACTGGGCTTCTGGGAAAATAGTATTTGGGCACAAAATGTTGGCTTTACTCGTGGTGAAAATGTGTCCTATAATACGAAAGCTTTAGCGCAAACATATAAGCTATCTATCAAAGACGGTAAGTATCAACTATTTGTCAACGGAATTACCACACCCATTCTCACAGGTAATTTACGACAATATACAGGCTTTACACCACCGGCTGGCTATCCTAATCCCTACACTATGCCCAATTTAGTTTTTCTCGGCGATGATACAACATCGGCAAAGGCAAAAGTCACTATAGTTAGTGTTGAGGTTAATTGATCGGGGTCAAAAGTCGGAGAGACGCGATTAATCGCGTCTGTACTCAAAAGTCAAAGGCTATTTGGTGTTTGGGGTTTAATGTTTGTTATTTCTCCCCTACTTCCTCATCCCCCTTATCCCTTCCCTCGTCCTCTTGTTTGCCAATTTAATTATGGTTGATCGCTGGAAGTATAATTTTTTAGGGTTTCTACTAATTGCCCTAGTAATAATTTCGGGATGGCTGTGCGATGTGAATAACATAGCAATTGCTGCATCTACTATCTCTCCAATTTACGAACAGCGATCGCGGCCTAGTTCAGATGGTATTGGAAAATACTACATGGGTAGAGAAATTGCGAAAGTGATGGGACATACAGGCGCAGGCTGGTTAGAAAGGCCTAGCCGTGAAGCAGAGGAACAGCCAAACAAGATAGTCAGCGTGCTGAACCTGAAACCCAGTGATGTAGTAGCAGATATTGGTGCAGGTACAGGCTATATGAGTTTTCGCATTGCACCGTTATTAACTCAAGGAAAAGTTTTAGCTGTAGATATTCAACCAGAAATGTTGGATATTATTGAGTTTTTCAAAAAAGAGAACAATATTACTAACGTCGAGCCAGTCTTAGCAACCTTGACTGACCCTAACTTACCATCAGCAAGCATTGATTTAGCGCTGATGGTGGATGCTTATCATGAGTTTGATTATCCCCAAGAAGTCATGCAAGGGATTGTGAAAGCCTTGAAGCCTGGTGGTAGGGTAGTGCTGGTTGAGTATAGGGGCGAAAATCCTTTTATCATGATTAAACGCCTGCACAAAATGACTCAAAAGCAAGTTCGCCAAGAAATGCAAGCTGTGGGTTTAGTGTGGAGGGAAACCAAAAACCTGTTACCACAGCAGCATTTAATGGTCTTTGAAAAGCAAGCGTAAACTTTTCTTTTAAAGATTAATATCCTGTCCAGTTAAACAGTTGTGATTGCGAGTGTTCGCCCTTAGCCTTCGGGTATAGCTTCTCTACAAGAGGCTGCGCTCTAAGAGGTTGTTTGAAAAGTGGTTAGCTGTGATTAAAATCACCCCCCTTAATCCCCCCTTAGAAAGGGGGGAGACCGGAAATCTAGTTCCCTCCCCTTTCCAAGGGGAGGGTTAGGGTGGGGTAAAAAATATTTGATACATCAATCATGACTTTTCAAACATCCTCTAAGCTCGACTTTATCCAAAATTAAGAAATCGGCTTTCCTTATCCGGCAAAAATCCTGGCTTTTTAGCAAATACTTTTTTTCTGTCACTGATTTTCGGTCAAGTTCAAAAACTAAAACTACCGTACCTCAATGGTTTCAGCGTCAGGTTTTGGGTTTCGTAAAAATGGATAAAGTCGAGCTAAACGTAGCTATACCGCAGGCTTTACAGGGCTGTCAGACAGGCTATGCCTGCAATTGCTGTTTGAAGCTAGAATCCCCGCAATTGAACTGCGGGGAGTCTGTCAAGCTTAGCGTCATGACAAGTATTTAGCCGGACATAATTATGATTAGTGTATTTGGTTACCCCAAAACGATATTTGGGTACTTCAAAACGATATTTGGGTACCCCAAAACGATATTTGGGTACTCCAAAATGATATTCCAGTAGTCGTTATCAACTGCGTATACCCTGCGGGTGAATCCTACGGATACACTACGCCAACACCAATCACCTACGCAGGTAAACCCGCCTACAGTGCTGGTTCACCAAAAAACAAGAAAATACCCCTTCACCGTTCCCTCTTCCCTCACGATTGCAACGGAATCACACTGGCGCTTTTGGCTGCACTATCCCAAACTATCCAGCTACAAGAATTGTCTACATCCTCTGCATTATTTGTCACCTTAAAATACAGCTTGTCTCCAATCTTGGGTTCAATAGCAAAATCGGCATTTTGGGCATAAACTACTTTAAAACCTCTATCTCTTAAGCAATACATCGCCCAAGCTTTCAAAGACTGCTTATATGGTTCGTGGGGAATTGGCGGTTTTGTAATTGCTTCTTCAATGACTTTCAATACTTGCATTGATATCATGTTTGCTTGACTGCTCATACTTCAAAAGTTTGTAGTTAGGACTTTAGTCCTGATTTCAATACTTTAGCGGTTCTCGTTTATCCATCAACGAATTTAAGGGCTTGTATCCCGCTCAAGAAAAACAAAATTATTCCGTAGTTTCCGCTAAATGTTGCATAAGCTTTGAATGATGGGAGATATATCTAAGTAAATCTTCTCATACTATCTGTAATCTAGTTATGCGTTGTCATCTTAATCGCCCCCTCGGTTACCGTCTGCAAAGCCTCACCCTTGTATCTTTGGTACTTTACCTGACATTTCCCTTGGGAGCATTGTTAATCGAGCCATTGGGAACGTCACAGGTATTAGCACAAGGCTCAGATGCTCGCAAAACTGAGGCTGATAAACTGCTCCAACGAGGTGAAGAACTGCTTGATAAATATCAATCTCAAGCAGCGTTACAAACTTTCCAGCAAGCATTGAAAATTTATCGTCAAATTAACTATCGCTCAGGTGAAGGGCGGACGCTGAAAGGGATTGGCAATGCTTACTATGATTTGAATGACTACAATCGAGCAATTAGCTATCAACAACAAACCTTAGAAATTGCCCAAACTACCAAAGATCGCGATTTAGCAGCCAGAGCGCTGAATAATCTCGGAAATAATTATCGCGCTTTAGGGAATTTGCCACAAGCGATCGCATACTATGAAAAAGCATTGGCGATCGCCCGCCAAATTAAGAGTCTTGATCGAGAAACCAGCACGCTGGAAAACCTTGGTTATACCTACTTTACTATTGACCTTCCCAAGGCGATTGATTTTTTAGAACAAGCTTTGGTGCCGCTACGCAAACAGTCTGGCGCTTCTCCAAATACTCAGCTAAGTCTACGCAAACAGGAAACTGATATTCTCATCGCCTTGGCTAGGGATTATTATCTACTCGGTGTCTACAAGGGTGTGGTTGAGAGTCAAGTACCTGGTGGCTCTTTTGATAAAGCAATTGGGATTTATCAACAAGCTAGCACAATTGCGAAACAAACAGGCGATCGCCGTCAACTTGCAGAAGCACTCTTGGGACTTGGTAATATGTACAATGCCAAGAGTAAGTACACCGAAGCAGTAGAAACGCTCCAGCAAGCTTTACAGATTTTCCAAACAGCTCAGAAATCTCCGATTAAACTTCGCGATACCTTATCTAAGCTGGGTGAAGTTTATAAAAGTCTGCGTCAACCAGATCAAGGATTAACATATTACCAACAAGCTCTTGTTATTGCTAAGACAATAAAAGCTAGCTCGCCTTTAGAAAGTCTGGAAAAAAATAAAGAGCAAGGATTACTCATAGCAAATATTGGCAATATTTACTCTGATACAAGTAAGTACGATCAAGCGATACAATCTTATCAAGATGCCTTAGTAATTTTAAAATCAACGCTCAAGCAAGCTGAACAAATTACCGATACTTCTAAAAAGTTTTTGGTTGATCTAGCAAAGCAACAACTCAACCAGGGAATTAGAGTGAGTTATGCACGGATGTGTTTGGCTTATAAAGCTTTGGGACAATTTGAGGAATCAAAGCAAGCTTGTGCGGAAATTTCTCCTA
The DNA here is from genome assembly GCA_034530935.1 of Aulosira sp. DedQUE10. Classification (GTDB taxonomy): domain Bacteria; phylum Cyanobacteriota; class Cyanobacteriia; order Cyanobacteriales; family Nostocaceae; genus Aulosira. Next base: position 35,085 of record JAVRCF010000043.1, read on the forward strand.
ATGTCAAAAGTCTGACTGCTACTAATAAATCAACTCGTATCAGTAAAACTTCTCCAGAATTAGCAGCAGCACTCAAAAAATTAAATGAGGCACAAGCATTAGGAAAACCGGAAATTGTCGCCTATGCTCTGGCTGAAATTGCTGATGCTTATGCCAATTTACAAGAAAGCGATCGCGCCTGGGAATACTATCAAAAAGCAATTGAATTATCTCAAGAATATCCCCAATTTCAGCAATATATATTCTTTAAAGTTGGGGGCTTTTATGAAAAGCAGCATAAATACGATTTGGCAATCAATTTTTACAGACAGGCGGCATTATCTGCCAGAAAAGCTCAACAAAAGTTTGATGAAGCAATCATGTTTAATCAGCTTGGCATCACCAGCTATATAGCTGGGAAGCTACCGGAAGCGACTGTTGCTTTATATGAGGCTATCAAAGTTTATGAATCTATCCGCATAGATCTGACAGATAAAAGTCAAATTTCGATTTTTGAAACCCAAGCACAAACTTATAACCTCTTACAACGAGTCTTAATTGCTCAAAACAAATTTCCCGAAGCTTTAGAAGTTGCTGAACGCAGTCGAGCCAGAGCATTTGTGAATTTATTAACTTCACGTTTACCAGCACAACAAAGTCGTAACTTAACTGCTGAACTCCCCACAATTGCTAAAATTCAGAAAATTGCTCAAGAGCAAAATGCCACAGTTGTAGAATATTCTTTGTCAAATTATCCCCAAAAAAATGATAAGAAAACATGGGATAATAATTCAGAAATATACATTTGGGTAGTCAAACCTGATGGTGAAATTGCTTTTAAGTCGGTAAATTTTAAATCCCTAAATCAATCTCTGGCTGATATTGTCAACCAAAGCCGTAGATCTCTTGGTGCAGGTGGACGTGGGATTAAAATAGAACCTATTGGAGAACCTCTGCAAAAACAAAACTTACAAGAACTCTATCAAATCCTAATTGAACCAATTGCTTCTCTGCTGCCAACTAACCCAGATGATCGAGTGATTTTTATTCCTCATAAATCTCTCTTTTTAGTACCTTTCGCAGCACTACAAGACAAAAATGATAAATATTTAATTGAAAAGCACACTATCCTAACTGCACCAGCAATTCAGGTATTGGAATTAACACGTAAACAACGACAAAAGCCTAGAGGCAAAGATGTATTAGTCATTGGTAATCCCACAATGCCAAAAGTGGGTGTTCCACCTATGCAACTTGACTCTTTATTAGGTGCGGAACAGGAAGCAACGACAATTGCCAATCTCCTCAAAACCAAAGCTATCATTGGCAATGATGCAACAAAAGCAGCTTTCAAACAAAAATTATCCTCTGCAAAAATTATTCATCTGGCAACACATGGTTTATTGGATGATACGACTCAAGGCATAAAAACAGCGATCGCACTTGCACCTGCTGGTAATGATGACGGTTTGCTCACCCCGGCGGAAATTATCAATTTACCCATCAATGCTGAACTGGTAGTTTTGAGCGCTTGTGACACTGGTAGAGGCGCAATTACTGGTGATGGTGTGATTGGGTTATCTCGTTCCTTAATTACTGCTGGTGCGTCGAGTGTGATTGTCTCATTATGGTCTATTCCTGATTCCCCGACATCAGAATTAATGACAGAGTTTTATCAACAATGGCAGCAAAATCCCGATAAAGCGGTTGCATTGCGAAATGCTATGTTGAACACGATGAAAAAACATCCCCATCCCATAAATTGGGCAGCATTCACTTTAATTGGTGAGTCTAAGTGAAGTATGAAGTATGAAGTATGAAGTAGAGACGCGATTAATCGCGTCTCTGAAATATGAAGTATGAAAAAATAATTTATCATTTTTAAACGATCCAAAAACGCTGAGGTTTGATCGGAGCCATTTTTGTTGTTTTTTCAAAAATTAGGATGCTCCACCTGTTCCCTGTTCCTCTATAATTTCCCTTGAATATTTTCTCACCAAAATAATTTATTAATTTGCCTTCAGTTTTGTAAAACTATACCTCAGATAGGTGTATTGATTAACTGCTAAAAAATTAGCAGATATATCTTTCAATTTAAGCTTTAATTGTATTAACAGCTTGATAGTTGCATCCTGAGGCGGAAGTGAAATCCTGAATAGAAGTGGTATTACTGGCAATATCAGAAATACTCACCTCACATAAGGGTGCCAATCTTCAGTACAATCACACAATAGTTGATTTTGTCTTCATACTCTAGACTACTACAAGAGTGGTAAATATTTTAACTGTGTAAATTTCCCTAGGAAATTATTTTAAGAGCTTGACATAGGTTGTAACAGTAGTAGAATCTACTCTTATTAACAGAAAAATCAGGGCAATGAGTTACATACTTATGCGGAAGGCATAAATTCCGCATACTGAACTTCTGCATCTATTCGGATAACAGTGTTCCGGGTTAGTATTATGACTTAGCGATGCCTGATCGGATATCGAGAGTGAATTGTTGAAAGTTATGGACCACAGTCCACACGACGGTAGTATAAACCTCCTCTGAGTCGGCGAGATAGTCTCTCGGCGCGGGGGAGACTATTAGCCAGGAGGAATTATGCTGACACAAGAAATGCGCGATTCAATGATTGATGTCGCTGATTTAAACCAACTCAAATGCGATTTAAATCATTTACAACCAGTAGATGTTGGGGAATACATTACAAAATTACCGACAAATCAACGAGCGATCGCATTCCGTCTCCTCAACAAAGCGCAAGCAATTGATGTTTTTGAATATCTACCTACAGATGTACAAGAAGAATTAATTAATTCTCTTCATGATGTTCAAGTTGTGCAACTTGTGGAGGCGATGAGTCCGGATGAACGCGCAGAATTATTTGATGAATTACCTGCTGGAGTAATTAAGCGGTTATTACAAGAATTAAGCCCAGAACAAAGACAAGCCACAGCCACAATTCTTGGCTATTCCGAAGGTACAGCTGGGCGCGTAATGACTACAGAATATGTCCGCTTGCGAGAAGGATTAACTGTAGGCGAAGCCCTTAGTAAAATCCGCCGTCAGGACGAAGATAAAGAAACAATTTACTATGCTTACGTTACAGATGACAACCGCACATTGGTGAGGGTGGTTTCATTACGCCAATTGTTATTTACCTTTCCTGATGTCTTGATTAGAGATATTGCTAGCGATCGCGTCATCAAAGTCAGAACTGAAACCCCCCAAGAAGAAGTCGCCCAAATCATGAAGCGCTATGATTTAATCGCTATCCCGGTAGTTGACAGGGAAGACAGATTAGTCGGCATTATCACCATTGATGATGTGGTTGATATTTTGGAGGAAGAAGCCACAGAAGATATTCAAAAACTGGCGGGTGTCAGTGGTGATGAAGCAGCTTTGTCTTCTCCTCTACTGACTATTCGCAACCGACTGCCTTGGCTATTAGGAATTATGGCGCTTTATATTGGTGCAGCCAGTGCGATCGCACCTTTCCAATCTGTAATTGCCGCAGTGCCCGTTTTAGCTGTAATTATGCCAATTTTTTCTAATACTGGTGGTACTGTTGGTATTCAAGCATTAACGGTAACAATCCGAGGTTTGGGTGTAGGTGAAATCACATCCAAAGATACCCTGAAAATCCTCCGTAAAGAACTTTGTGCTGGATTAGGTACAGCGATCGCTTTAGCCATGACAATGATTCTACTGTCTTTGATTTGGGCCCGTCCTCAAGAACGTTGGGTAGCTTTAGTTGCAGGCATGGTGATGGCAAGCAATACTATTGTGGCTGTCACACTGGGTACTCTACTCCCAATGGGTTTAAAGCGCTTAAAGTTAGATCCAGCTCTAGTAAGTGGGCCATTAGTCACCACTCTGCTAGATACAATTGGGTTCCTCACCTTCCTGTCTCTAATTTCTGTAGCTTTGAACGTCTTACACCTACCAAGTTAAATCCAGGCAATGGGGGGATTGGGGACTGGGGAGATGAGGGGGATGAGGGGGATAAAAGACAAATGACAAATGACAAACACCAAATGCCCAATGCCAAAAACACCTATTTTCATAGAAGACAGGTGGTATCATTGCCACTGCATATGTAAATTAATAGCTGTGGAGAATTACTAAATTGTGTCTCTACATCAAAACTTGATAAATAGTTATGCCTAGTACCACTTGGAATCGTCATCACATTCTTTCCCTTACTGACTTTTCTACCGTTGAATACGATGCTGTTTTGCAAACTGCTGCTAGTTTCCAAGAAGTGCTATCAAGACGGACGAAGAAAGTACCAACATTGCAGGGACAGGTGGTGGCGAATTTATTCTTTGAACCCTCTACCCGCACTCGTAGTAGTTTTGAAATCGCGGCCAAACGCCTCAGTGCGGATACGCTGAACTTTGCCGCCGCATCTTCTTCTATGACTAAGGGAGAAACAATTCTCGATACGGCGAAGACCTATTTGGCGATGGGAACTGATATCATGGTGATTCGCCATCGGGAAGCAGGTGTACCAAGTGCGATCGCTCAAGAAATGGATCGTCTAGGGGTGAAAGTAAGTGTGCTAAATGCAGGCGATGGTCAACATGAACATCCTTCTCAAGGACTGCTAGACTTATTTACCATCTGTAGTCTAATTGACCCAGCTAATCCCAGTATCAAACTTTTAGAGGGGAAAAAAATTGCGATCGTCGGTGATATTTTGCATTCTCGTGTAGCGCGATCGAATATTTGCAGTTTAACAGCAAGTGGTGCCGAAGTGCATTTAGCCGCACCACCAACCTTGCTACCAAAGTTATTTGCAGAGTATTTCTCAGAAGAAATAACACAGGAATCTCAATCCGCTATCCCCAATCGGCAATTATTTTTACATTGGCAGCTGGAACCCGCTTTGCGTGATGCTGATTTTGTCATGACTTTGCGTCTACAAAAGGAACGCATGACTGCTCATTTGCTACCCAGTTTAAGAGAATATCATCAGTTATTTGGCATTACACGCGATAAACTGCAACTTTGCAAGCCTAATGTAAAAGTTTTGCATCCAGGCCCTGTCAATCGTGGTGTGGAAATCAGTTCTGACTTAATGGATGATCCAGAATTTAGCCTGATTCAAGCGCAAGTTACCAGTGGTGTCGCCGTGCGGATGGCATTGCTGTATTTAATCGGTAGTGGCAAAGTTTGAGAGACTAGTACAACAAAGCAAAAGTAAAAAGTGAGCCAGCGCGGTCTTGGGGTTTCCCCCATAAGCGACTGGCGAACTCCGTTCGCGTTAGCGTCTCCCTTTGGGAGAAGGAGTAATCCCTCTTTTGTTACTACGAGGAGAGAAAAATATTATTCCTAACCTGAACCTCAGATATCATCATGAATTAGGCGATCGCATCTCAACAAAGTCATTTACACCCCTTTGTTGAAAAGAGACGTAAAAATAGAGGTTTCAGATTATTCTCTGCCGAAAGCAACAAAAGAGGGGTAATACCATTTCTCTAAATCCTTGCTACAGATAATTATCCCCCTGCTCCCTGCCCTCTGCCCCCCTGCTGTCCATATGTAGCTTTATTTTGAAGAATTGGTATAAAAAGAATTGTACTCTAGTGGTCTGTCGCTTTAATTCTCTTGCGTGAATAAATTCGTAGTCAGGACTTTAGTTGCGTGCGTACTCCCCAGGCGGGATACTTAACGCGTTCTCTTGCGTGAATAAATTCGTAGTCAGGACTTTAGTCCTGGATTTTAAAGCACTGAAGTGCTTACTACAAACCTTTCAAAACTTATGCGACGAACCACTAGGCTTTTGCGTCATTTGGAATGAGTGGTTGATTTACGCCGTGTTGTACTATTTATGATCAGAGTTTGAACTAAACCCAATTTTCATCTATCCAAAGTCAGAAAAAAAGTTAATATAGATGCATATATCATAGATATATAAATAGCAATTCTAAATCATTAGTGAAAAAATCTATTGTCCGCCTCCACAGCTAATTTCACAACTCAAATAGGATTGCTATAGATAGCTCTCATATATTTTTCAATTTAAATCTTATGTAATTGATAATTATATTTTATATAATTTATCTTTGTATATCATAAAAAGTGTTTCTATGACATTAAAGATTTAATCAAATTACTATAAAGATATTGTGAAAATATTAACTTTTTTTGAAAAAGACTTGACTAAGTTAGAGAAATATAATTAATTGAAATATTAGTGGCACCTAATGTCAATAATGTCACATCTGCATTTGACAACAAAATTTGAACTCTATAGATTATAAAAATCTCTAGGAGCTTGACGATTTACCCACTAGTAAAGTTGCGAGAAATTCAAGATTCCGAATCAATATATAGTAATCAGAATTGAAAAGTGAGAAAATACAAAGATTTAAAATACGTACTTCTCAGATTTTCATGTGTTTTATGTGCCACAAAGCATAGATGATTACTAGACAAAAGTTTACTACGTATAAAATCTAATACCACTTGCTGTAAGTTGGACACCTTAAAGGCACAATGCTACTTCTTGAAGGTTTTCGATGTAAATCACTTGATTACAGTATTTATAGTTTGCTAGTGAAAATTATTATGAAAAAACTTCACTTCTATTTGACTCAAATCTGCTATTTTTGGATCTAGATTTATTAACAGGCTGATGATATGTGTAGCTTAATAAACACTATCTTTGCGCTCAAGGGTTTGAGGTTCATGAAATTCATGAATTCTCTCAGGACAAATGCACCCCTTTTTTTGAGTAACCATGTTAATCTGTCAGGGCTCATTTTAATAGAGCGTAGATACATTCACGTTCACGGAAAGTCTGACACAGAAGCGAAGTATTAGGGCATCGCTTTCTAATTTTTCGGTGAGTTGGGAGGGAAAATCCTCAAAGAACGCCCATAGATATTCTAGGCATTTACTAATTATCACATAGTTTGGTTTTTTATGCCAACTGACTGATCTGGAAATGATTGTTTTTTATCAGGGGAGATCACAGCTATGCTTTCAGGATATTCTTTCAAGATTTTTTGGTTATTGGCGAGGATATTTATCTCGTAGATTCCTCAAGCCAAATTTACAAGAGATTTATACTATTTACAAACAGGAAAAATAACTAGATGTCATTATCTTGCTTATTTCTCATTACCTAGCTTCATCAACGCTAGCAGTGCCAGCTTTCAACAATGGTAACCGGGAATCAGTCCCTAGGCTTTTTCAAACCTAGGGAGAACACACCCGGCTTAGTCGCAAATCAAAGTTAAGTAATTAATTAGTCTTGCAGGACTAATTAACTACGCAATTGTGAAACCTCGGATGTCACGATTCATTCACAATTGCAGCAGACGGTTTAGCCCACTTTTTTAACAGTTGAATGCAACTGGAAAATGATTATGTCACATTATTCTAGTCAAGACAAGATTTGTGATAGCAATGTTACGCAAGAAAGCAAGTTTTTGACACCTTTTCAACGAAAGGTTTTACTCAAGCATTTGCAAACAGATTTACAGCCAGAATATCGTCGTCGCATTGAAATTATGTTGCTAGCAGATAAGGGTACATCTCAAACCCATATCTGCGAAATATTAAGTTGTTCTCAAGAGATGGCACGATATTGGATTGCTGTAGCAGAAGCCGGTCTAGCGCACAAATGGAATGAGCGACCAATTGGTAGACCGAAGACTGTTAATCACCAATATCTTGAAAGGTTAAAAGAATTGGTGAGTCGTAGTCCGCGTGATTATGGTTATGCATTTGGTAGCTGGACAGCCCTATGGTTGAGCAAACATCTTGCTCAGGAATTTGGGATTGAAATTAGCGATCGCCATATTAATCGGCTACTAAAACAAATGGGGCTGTCAACCAAGCAAAAATCCTCAAAACAACAAGCGACTGACTCTTTAAAGGATGCGGGTATTAGAATTTGCGACTTGCAATCTAATAACGCCCAGTCTAATTTCCTTTGGTCATTAAATTTGGCACAGATCAATCACTAATACCAATTCTCTAAAATAAGGCTACAGATTCAAACCCTAAAACCTGTCTGGCTTTCATAGTTACATTAGCGCAGCGTAAAGCCTGCGGCATAGCTTCTCTACGAGAGGCAGGAGCGTCATTACGAATTACGAATTACGAATTGGTATAATTCAGTCTTGGAGATGAGGAAATGCCATCAGTATTTTCACAAGCACAGCTTGGTGAACAGCTCACCATTGTCTTAGGTGAGAAGCTAGAAGATAGAGAACTGCAAAGCTGCTTGGCGGCGATGGAAATTGTGGAACCGCCAATAGCACAACTGTTTTGGCAAGCAACAGCAGCAAAGGCGGGAATTTATTTAGTCGTGGCGGGTAAAGTCCGATTACTGGATACTGGGGAGAACTTAATTACTACCCTTTCCCCAGGTGCATCATTTGGTGAATTAACTTTGTTTCCCGAAGCGAGTTTGCAACCATACTCAGCCAGATCTTCTGTGAACTTAAAGCTGAGTTATCTCAAACAAGAGACATTGCAAGCTTTGATGGGCAAATATCCCAACATCCGCGATCGCCTTTTTGATCGTGCACAACGTTGGGATTTACTGATGTGGTGTCGCCAGGACTCAGTCAGCAAAAGCAATACATCCGTTGAAGATATGCTCAAAGCTTTAGCTTATTTCTCGCGACAGCATTTAGATATTGGTTTAGTACCAGCCAAACTAGCCGCAGAAACTCAGCTATGGGTAGTGCGTCAAGGAGAATTACAGCATTCTGACGGTAGCAGATTAATTCCTGGCAACATCTGTGTGATTAAACCGGGAAATTGGCAGGTGACACAACCCGCGATCGCTTACAGTCTCAAGCATACGGATTGGCAAAAAGCACTGCAACATTGGGGACAATTGGCAGAGTTGATTGATTTACAAGCACCCCAAGCCCCCATAGCAGAAAAACCTTTGGTAGATACTACCAACAACAACGTTATTGCCTTTCCATCCCAAATTCAGCTACAAAAACCGCAAAAAAAACAACGACGTGCTTACTTTCCCAGCCCTAAAGTCAGATTAGGGCATTTGTGGGGAAGCATCAGCAAGCGCTATCCCTTCTACCAACAACAAAGTGCGTCTGACTGTGGGGCTGCTTGTTTGGTGATGATTAGTCGCTATTGGGGTAAGCGATTGAGTGTCAACCGCTTGCGAGAGTTAGCTAACGTTACCCGCGATGGCTCATCATTAAAGGGTTTAACAGCAGCAGCAGAAAGCGTTGGTTTTACTACCCGTCCGGTAAAAGCCAGTCTTGATAAACTAGCACAACAACCATTACCTGCGATCGCTCACTGGGAAGGTAAGCATTACATCGTCGTCTACGAAATTAATAAGAAACAAGTAATTGTGGGCGATCCCGCCATTGGCCAACGCAACCTTAAGATTACGGAATTTAAAGCAGGGTGGACTGGCTATGCTTTATTGTTACAACCCACCACTCTCTTAAAAGAAGTTCAAAACGCGAGTTCAGGATTCTGGCAGTTTTTTGATTTAGTCAAACCCCACACTACAGTACTGCTAGAAGTGTTCATGGCTTCTGTGTTGATTCAGATACTAGGATTAGTAACGCCGCTATTCACACAGTTACTTTTAGATAGAGTCATTGTCCAGGGGAGTACTCTGACTTTAAATACCGTTGGTTTTGGGTTGTTAATTTTTGGTTTGTTCAGTGTGGCGATGAACGGGCTACGGCAATATCTATTGGATCACACTGCCAACCGCATCGGAATATCGCTGATGGTGGGTTTTATCAAACACACCTTCCGCTTACCTTTGTCTTACTTTGAATCGCGTTATGTGGGCGATATTATTTCCCGCGTTCAAGAAAATCAAAAAATTCAACGCTTCCTTACGGGAGAATCACTGTCTATTGGCTTGGATTTGCTAACAGTATTTATCTATGTAGGATTAATGTTTTGGTACAGTTGGCAAATGGCATTGTTGTGCTTAACAATTGTGCCACCCTTCTTTTTACTAGCACTGATTGCAACACCTTTTTTACGCCGCATTTCTCAAGAGGTATTTAATGCCTTAGCCCAAGAAAACAGTTATTTGATTCAGAGTCTGACAGGAATTAGCTCAATTCGCTCAATGGCCATTGAACAGACAGTACGCTGGCATTGGGAAGAACTCCTCAATAATTTAATCAAAAAAACTTTTAAAGCCGAGGTAATTAGTAACCAACTCCAAATTTTTAGTTCTACTATCCAAACTTTGGTAACTACTGCCTTACTATGGTTTGGCGCATTGTTAGTGATTCAAAATCAGCTAACCATTGGGCAATTAGTCGCCTTCAATATGTTATTAAGTAACATCATCCATCCTTTCCAGCGACTGATAGTATTGTGGAATCAATTGCAGGAAGTAATCGTTTCTACAGAACGAATTAATGATGTTTTAGAGGCAGAACCAGAAGAAGATTTAGAACATCAACCCCGACAATTGTTGCCTAAGCTACGTGGTCATATTCGCTTTGAGCAAGTCACTTTCCGCTATCATCCAGAAAGCGATATAAATGTTCTAGAAAATCTCAGCTTTGAAATCAAGCCTGAGCAAACAGTCGCCGTTGTTGGGCGTAGCGGTTCGGGGAAAACAACCCTCTCCAAATTAGTATTAGGTTTATACCCAGCGACAGATGGCAAAGTTTTGATTGACGGTAAAGATGTTACTAGCATTTCTCTGCGATCGCTCCGATGCCAAATTGGTGTGGTGGATCAAGATACCTTTTTGTTTGGTGGTACGATTCGAGAAAATATTAGCATTGCTCACCCAGAAGCCACTTTAGCAGAGATTATGGAAGTGGCAGAATTGGCAGGAGCAGACGAATTTATTAAACAATTACCAATGGGTTACGAAACCCAAATTGGCGAAGGTGGCGGGATGTTATCTGGTGGACAACGCCAAAGATTAGCGATCGCTCGTGCTTTGTTGGGTAACCCTCGTTTATTACTTTTAGATGAAGCCACCAGTCACCTAGACTCGGAATCTGAACGCATCATTCAACAAAACCTCAAAACCATACTCAAAGGGCGTACCAGCCTGATTATTGCTCATCGACTCTCCACTGTGCGTAATGCCGATCTAATTTTGGTTTTGGATCGTGGCCTATTGGTAGAAAGTGGTACTCACGATCAATTAGTCGCTAAAAAAGGTCATTACTTCTACCTCAATCAACAACAGTTGGCACAAGTTCAGTCTTAAGTGGGTTTTGTCATTGGTCTTTTGTCAGAGGAAACAGGGAACTCTTAACAGGGAACAGGAAATAATTTTGAATTGTTTGTCCCCCTTATCCCCCTTCCCTCTCTTCCCCCTCTTCTCAATACGGGTAACAGCTATGCCTGATCCATCTTGGAATTCGTCAACAGCATTAACTACATCTACTGAAGATGCATCTATAAACTACTATCAATCTGAAGCTGTAAAAGATGCTAGCGAGTTTAATCATACAGAAACAGTAAATGAGACTAATGATTGGTCTCATGGTACAGAAGAACTGTTAGATGCTTTACCGAGGCGTTGGACGCGTTCTTTGCTGTATTTTTTGATTGGCTTTGCTGCGATCGCTTTACCTTGGACTATGCTTTCTAAAGTTGATGAAACTGGAAGTGCTAGAGGGCGTATAGAACCTAAAGGAGCCGCTCAAAAATTAGATAGTGCAGTTAGTGGTAGTGTGACTGCGGTAAAGGTTAAAGAAGGCGAAATTGTAGCAGCAGGGCAGGTTTTAGTTGAACTGGAAACGGGGGTTTTGAAAACCGAATTCCAACAGGCGCGAGCAAAGTTAGAAGGACAACAAAATCGCCTCATACAACTAGATTTACTCAAAAACCAATTGGAACTGTCAATTCGTGTCCAAGAGCAACAAAACCAATCCCAAGAGTTAGAAAAAATCGCCCAAGTTAATCAGGCACAGCAAAATCTTGATGGAAAACAAAGTACGTATAACTTACAAAAATTAGAGAAACAAGCATTAGTCAATCAGGCACAGCAGCAGATTAGTAGCGCTCAGAATGACCAAAAATCGGCTGAAAGTCGTTTAACTATAGATTCTAGACAAGTCGAACGCTTTATCCAAATTGTTAAGGCTGGTGCAGTTTCTGAAAACCAAGTTGATCAACTCAAAAAAGAACAAGAAGAAAGCAAAAGAATCCATGAAAAAGCAACATCTGATATTACACAAGCTCAATTGCGTTTAGCGGAAGAACAAAGCCGCTATCAAACAACAATCAATCAGCTTGAGTCTGATATCAAGCAAGCAAAACTCCGACTGCAAGAAGTACAAAGTAGCTATAAAAGTTTACTACAAGCCGGAAAGCTGACTGTTTTGAAGAGTCAGGAACAACTCAAAGACTTACAAACACAAATTGGTGTACTGAAATCGGATATCATCCAAAGCCGCAGTCAGATCATCTCCTTAAAGCTTCAGTTAGAGCAACGAATATTGCGATCGCCTGTTGATGGTACTGTTTTTGCCCTGCCCATCTCTAAACCCGGTTCAGTGGTGCAATCAGGTCAAATGGTTGCTCAAATTGCACCTCAGAATACTGGTTATGTACTCAAAGCACAGATGCCCAGCCAACAAAGCGGTTTTTTGAAGAAAGGAATGCCTGTCAAAATCAAGTTTGATGCTTATCCATTCCAGGATTATGGAGTTGTATCAGGTCATGTTAACTGGATTTCACCTGATTCCAAAATTCAAGAAGCTAATCAAGGAAAGATAGAAATTTATGAGCTTGAAATTACGCTTAATCAACCTTATATACAGTCAGCAAATAAGCGTATTTTATTAACACCAGGACAAACAGCAACAGCAGAGGTAATTGTTCGTCAACGTCGGGTTATTGACTTTGTTTTAGATCCATTCAAGAAGTTGCAAAAAGGAGGATTACAATTGTAAAATATCTAACATTATTTTCAAATATATTGTAATAAAAATGTGCCATAATTAATATGGTTGAGTATTCATGTTTATCCGTGAAGAAAGGAAAATGAATAGCATGAATAAAAGCTAAGACTTTAGATGCTGTTTCCAAAAGTTACAATACTAAACTCAGTTGTAATTGACTAATTTGAGGAATTTTGTCATGGCTAAAATTTTAACTATTTCTAGCAAAGATATCTTGCATCACGTCAAAATTAATTGTCAAATTCCCTGTGTTTTAGAAGCGATCGCAACTCGTCAAGTTATTACTGATGCTGCATTAGAGGTGGGTATTGAAATTAGTCATGAAGAAATTCAACAAGCAGCAGATAGCTTGCGGTTAGTTAATCAACTCCTCAAAGCAGAAGATACTTGGGCATGGCTAGAAAAATATTATCTTTCACTCGATGACTTTGAAGAATTAGCCCAAATTAATTTACTTTCATCTAAATTAGCGACTCATCTATTTGGAGAAAAAGTAGAGCAATTTTTTTATGAAAACCAACTCAACTATGCTGGTGCGGTCACTTATGAAGTAATTTTAGATGATGAAGGATTAGCTTTAGAATTGTTTTATGCTTTGCAAGAAGGCGAAATTAATTTTCAAGAAGTTGCCCGTCAATATATCCCCAATTCGGAACTGCGGCGTGCGGGAGGATATCAAGGTATTAAACGCCGTAATGATTTTCGTCCAGAAATAGCAGCAGCAGTATTTGCTACTAATTCGCCGCAACTTCTCAAGCCAATAATTACTGCCAAAGGAGTGCATTTAATTTGGTTAGAGGAAATTATCAAACCTCAATTAGATGAGCAACTACGCGGTACGATTTTAGGAGACTTATTTACTGCTTGGTTAAAACAACAACTTGAGCAATATGAAATTGTGGCGCAACTGGATGTAAATAGTAATTATCAAACAGAAATGCTCAAGCCAAAATCATCACAAGCAGCTTGAAGAATGCAGGAGGCAGTCCCAATGAAAAAAATTTCACCGCCAAGCATGAAAGTCTCATTGGGATTTTTACTCACAACTCAGCACTCAGCACGGGCTAAACGCACCGCTACCGCTCTAAGCGCAGCCATGCCCGCAGGGTTTTACAGAACTCAGCACTTTCAAGTCAGCTAATCATGAGAAAATCTCACAACCAAACATGAAAAGCCCTCTTCCCTAACCCTTATTTTCAAGTCAGGAGGCAGTCCCGATGAAACTTACTTCATCGGGACTGCCTTCTTCAACAGGTCAATGCAAAGTCACCAGAGGAAAACAGCGCCTGGTTAGCAGGATCTGTTTGATTGGTTAAATTGCCAAGAACGCTGATTGCACCGCCATCACTTAGATCTTGGGAAAAGACAACCCTAGAAAAGCCGAGAGTAGCGTTGAAGTAGACAAACAAACCGCGATCGCTTGTAATTGCATTATTATTTGCGATCGCTTGAGCTGCTGCTGCCGCATTGGGAAATGGATCTAACAGCACAAGTACATTACTATCACCAGCTAAATTGTAGCTATTTCCTTTCTGGAATTGGAATTTATCAATATCTAATTGCCGCCTTTGAAATTCCAATTTATCTTCGCCAATTTTGTAGTCAATCAAAATATCCGGCTGATTCAAAACTAAGATACCGTTAGGCGCTAGGGTTGCAGAACCACCAGAGAAGGGGTTATCAGAGAACAAGAAAGTATCTTTGCCTTCCCCACCAGTTAGCGTATCTATGCCTAGACCACCTGTAAACAGATCATTGCCAGAACCACCGTTAATAAGGTCATTGCCATCACTACCATCAATGATGTCATCACCTCCGAGACCATTAATGATGTCGTTACCCCCGAAACCTGCGAGGATGTCGTCACCATCTGTACCGTTAATAGTCTCGTTAGCATCAGTAGCTGCCAAAATTATGCTCATAATTTTCTCCTGATGATCTGCATTGATTCCATCTTGCTTGCTGCCTATAAAGGAGTAAGCAAGACCTATAGAGGAGAGATGCGGTGTAGCAGAGCATTGGTTTGAGCCGCTTTGCGGCCTTCTCCTAGGGAGTTCTATTCACCCTCATTGTGAGAGGTTGTCAAATTTTGCAACCACAGTTCAAACAACGAGTCCATAATTTGTTCTCTCACCCCTTGATTCAATTCTATGGGGAACCACTTTTCCACCCTCAGAACGTGATACCCCACTTTTGTTTGCACAGGGCCAATAATTTCGCCTTCTTTAGCTTCGGTTAGAGGTGTAGCAATTTCTGGGATTAGTTCTACTAAATAGCGAATTCCGACAAAACCGCCATTTTCTTGAGACTGCTTACCTTTAGAATGTTCCAATGCTAAAGCGCAGAAAGAAGCTTCTCCTTCTCGTAGGATTTGCACGATTTTCCAAGCAGTTGCTAGGTCAGTAACCAGAATTTGCGATAGCGCCACCCGTCTATAGTTGTCCCGATTAGAAATATAAGCGCCATCGACTGTTGCACCAAAGAGATGTTCTTTAAGCTTAGTTTCCAACAATGCAACTTTAATCCCTTGCGACCATTCCTCTACATTAATGCGCTGTTCTTCCAGCCATGCAAGAGTTTCTACATTGCCCCATAACTTGCGTTCCAAGCGAAAAGCATCACCAGCAGCTTGCCATTCATCATCAGATATTTCAATTCCCAACTGATTACAGTTGGCTAAAACTACGGCTTCACGTTCAGCAGCAACGGCAATTTCTGCAAACTTAGCAGAACGACGCAGATATATCAAGATTTCTGCATCGTTTACCGGAAGGGCTTTTACTGGTTCTTTGGGTAAAACTTTGAGTTGTAGAGTTTGTTCTAATTGTTCTGTCATGGCTAGATTATTTTGAAGTAGGTCGGTGAGAAAAAAAAAGCTATGTAACGGAATGTAAAATCTTTGAAACTGGCTCGTAGTTGCGTTTTAGCGAAGACAGCGCAACTACAAACCATGATGAATTATTTGCGCTTACATACTTAAAATTGTTATTTCTATCTGCCAACAAGCAAACGTTCCGTAGGAATTTCGTGGGGTTTGATGCGGTTGCGGTGTAAATCACCGTAAAGGTTGAGGTAGTCGATTTCTTTAGGGGTAAGTTTGCCTTTTTGCACAGCCTGAATTGCCGCATCTACGTGTTCACAAGTTTGCCAACCTGCTAAGGCCACATCAACAGAGTTTTGGCTTAACGAATAGCGATATAAATCTGGGACTGAAGGTTTCCAGCATCCAGCAGGTAGACCCGCCGGGGGTTCCCAGAGGGCACCTAGCATACCTGCTGACTTAAAGGTAACAATTCCTGGTCGAAGGGGATCATTGGCATCTAAATGGGGAAAAACCTTTCTTTGGGCAGTACGATGTGCCACGTTGTGCCTCACCATAACCACATCTAATAAAGGGCTGTTCAACCACTGTTTTGCTAAATCGTGGTCGTGAAAAGAAGCACCAATATAGCGCACCGCACCCATTTTTTTGAGTTTTTCGGAGATGCCAAACACTCTTTCTATCTGGCGCTGAGTCACTGACCCAGGCCCACGGATATCGTCAGAGGCGCTGATACATTTCTCGAAAGCTGGATGATTATGCTCATCAATCCAGCCCCAAAAAAATACATCAATGTAGTCAATGCCTAGGTCGATAAATTGATCGAATAAATAGGTGAATACTGTATCTGGCGTTCTAATCATGTAACTGACAGTTGCCAGAACCACCTTTTCACGTATTGAAGAACCGCGTCCGCATAATTGCCGGAGTGCGGGACGCATGGAACTATAAAGATATTGATGTAAATCACTGGAGTAGAAAAAGTAGTTAATACCTTGGTCAAAGGCGTAAAGGGTATCTTCACTGGAGATATGTCCCCCACCTCCCAGTCCTAAACAACTGACAGTCAAGTCAGTCCGCCCTAGTTTGCGGTAAAAAGGTAGATCTGATGGAGCAAATCTACTATTAGCCAGGGCAAGTTCATCTGCGGCGGTTAACTGCGGCTGAAAATCAGGAGTCTGAATATCAGGAGCAAGATTAGTAATTTTCATAACTCTAAAGCTGGGTAAATATCCTCAGATTTGGCATTGAGATAAGGACGTTGTAAGTCTATTTTCAGTAAAGAAAATTGTGCCAAAATCGATGCCATCCGACCTTCTGGCGAATCATCATCTTGTTGCCAAGCTTCTATCAAACCATTGGCCACAATTTGACAGCGATTCATCCCAAAGCTTTCTTTTTCACCAAATTTTTGGTCTGGTTCTTCCGCGATCGCTAACCCAGGTGCGATCAGCTTAGTAAATAAAGGTACTTCCGGGCGAAAATGGGATTGGTGTTCTGTATACACCCTTTCTAGTATTGGGTGAACAGCTTCATAGTTGTTTTTGTCAAAGTAAAGCACTGCTGAGTCGTAACGCCCATAATCTGAAGGGTTATACAATGCTTTAAAGTTAAAAGGCAGGGCAATGGCATTCAGTTCGGTAGTCAAGCTTTCCATGACTGCAACGGCACCATCTGTAGTTAAGTTGAAATAGACTCGTACTATATCTTCACCACTGTAAGAGCCTGCATTGCTAACTGCCATGTAAAAGCCGTTTTGCACCAAATTTTTCGGCAGTTTGATCGCCACAGGGTTGCCCACAGTCACAGCTTCGTCTTGCGATCGCAAATGTTTAGTGCGGTCAATATGCAGAGTTAAACCACCCTTATGTACTGCGAAAGCCCCATCTGATTCTTCTTTCACCACCAGCCAATTGGGACTAAAGTAGCCTTCACCTTTGTTACTTTCATGGAGGCGATTGTAAAACACCATATCCACGCCCAGAAAGGTGTTATTTTCTAAATTTTGGTTAACTGCTAAATTTGTTGTCTCACGATCCAGTGCTAAAGCAAGTTTTAGGGAACCGTTGTAATAAATACCGTAGAGAAAATTAGATAATTGGGCGTTTAAATATTTATTTTGTAAATCTGAGGGTAATTGCTGAAAGCGTGGGAGTGTTTCATCTGGTACCTCTACAGGTTTGTAGTCGGGATGGTTAATACAAAATCTGGATTCTATGTGAATTTTATTAACGATATCTTGCAATGAGTTCTGTAATGACTCTGGAATAGTTGCCAGTTGTATTGGCAGCGAATCTAGTAGTTGCATAAGTGCTGGCCTTTGACTAAAGGAAAATGCACAGAAGGCAGATGGGAAGAAAAATACCCGCTTCTAAACGAGCGATAAGCTTGTAGATGTAAGTTCTGATGCTTGCATACCAAAAATTGTCGGAATCGATGCTTCTGGACGACATAACAAAGACTTAGCCACTTGCAGCATACAGATACCTGTATTTCCAAAAGATTTTTGGTATTGCAGGGTTGATTGAATAGCGATAATCAAATTCCAACCCGCAAACTGTACAACTCGCTGTAAAAAGTCAGGACGATGCTGTAAGATTTCTGGAAAGTGATTTAAATAGGCAATCGCTAAACCAGCAATAGAAGGTTGTATCGCTTCTAAGGGAGTTGTCGCCATCCGCAAGGATTCATCGATATTCATGGTTTTGCTGGTAATCATGCTACTCAGCCAGATATGCAAATAGCTACCGATGAGTGTACCTAAATCAAAAGCTGGATCTCCCCAACTACACCTTTCCCAATCAATCAATCGTATCGTGCTGTTGCGAACACCTTGCTCCCAATCATCAGCCACAAGAATATTATTCAGTTTCAGATCATTGTGTGTTAAACAACTGGGTTTTAAAGAATTTCCCAGTTCGGCTATAGCTTGACCTAAACTGTCATATCGTTGATATAAAGCAAAGAATTTCAGCCCATCAGCAGGAACAGAACCAAAAATGTCTGGGCTAATTCTTCCTACATCTTGAACTAAATGCTTAACCACATCGCTATCTTGATTTTCCCAAGATGAAGAGAAAACATCTTGATAATCTTGACGGTTAAAAGTCAGGCGATGGATACTGGCTATAATTTTACCGATAGCAAAGGCAATCTCTGTAGGAAAAATGTTTTCTTTGCCATAAAAAGCCATCAAATCCTGATAATTATCGAGGTAGTTAAAAATAATAATTGAATCATCTGGATTAAAATGAATGCCTTCTGATATCCAGTTACGTAAATCACTTAATTCAGCAAATTTCTGTAAAAATTCCTGAATTTGCCATTCTCGTAAGAATTCACGCGCTGTTTTTCCTTCTTGGTTCAGGGGTTCTTGCTTCACCAAGAGTTTACGGCTATCTGCTAAATTCACTAACAAGTTAAAGTTTTTAGCATACTTTTGTTCAACCTTGCTAGTAGCTTTCGCTGCGGGCGCACATAAATTACGCTCAACAAGGTAATCAAAAACATTTTGAGAACTTAATACAAATGCCATAAGCCTAATTTAAAATCTTTGGTTTTAAGATTTGATTTTTTGAATTGAAGCAATAGGCTCTTGATATATGATTATGCCTTTTACTTATGAAATGTAAATTAAATTTTGATTTCAAAGTTAGCAATAAACCTCAGTAGGTTTAGTTTAATATTGAAATTAATGCAGCTAGTAAGTCAATCTGATACCATCAATTTTTTAGACATAACTTCTGGAGTTATGTCTAAAAAATAAATTACCTACTGCTATAAAGAATGTTGCGCTCTATATTACGTATGTTTTTATACTGACAGAGAATCCACCATTCTGGATATGTGATTTCAAACCTGCATGAAAAACCGCAGAATTGTTTAACAAGAGAACACGGCGTACTCCATTATTTTGGACAAAATTCGGATTATTATTTAAAATTCCAAAGCCAGCACTTACTGTAACTTGACTAATTGCTAAACCTCCTGTTAACTCTTCGCTATCTTGATCTGTTAGATCATTAAGAAAAGTTTCAGAATCATCAAATAAATTTAAACCCAATGGATGAAGTTCTAAAATTTCGATGATAGACATTTGATATCCTCCCGGAGAAATGTCTCTTATTTCAGGATTCGATAAAACACAATTTTTATGGATTAGGCGCTAGTTAAGACAGAAGCAGTTTCCATACTGATGCCAACTGAGTATGTATATCTACTTTGAATCGCTATGTTTTCTAGTAAGATAGATCCAAGTATAACTGGAACAAGCTCACCTCCTTGAATTATTCCGGCTTCTAGATGAGTTAGCTCATTGAGAAAACTTTCAGTATCATGAAAAAGTTCAGAGCCAGTAGGACGTAGTTCTAAAATTTTAATGCTAGCCATGATAATTCACCGAAAACAAAATTTTAGTAAATTTGTTCAAGTTAGATTCTCTATTAGTTAATCTTGCTAATTATCTTTTCCAGAGATAAAGCCTAATTTACTTAAATGCTTAGACTCGGTTTAGTGGCTAAATTAATAAATAGAGAGGTTCAGAACTATTAGCTATCGTTATAGGTGTTTCCACACCTGCAACATTGTTATCAGATGATAGAAGACCAATACTGTAACTGACTTGGCTGATAATGCTCTCTCCTCCTTTTATCGACTCAACTTGTTGGGTATTTAGCTCATTAAGGAAGCTTTCGCTATCATTAAAAAGCTCTGTTCCTCTTCCTGATAAATGCAGATTTAAAATCTTGATAGTAGACATTTTTAAACCTCTCGATCAATGATTGGTACTTAAGTAAAGAATTGTCTGAGCTTTTCCTTAAGTACCTTAATTCAAATTTATTCAAAATGCCAGACAGATGACAAGTTTTACTTGAATTATAGTATTAATTTCATAATTTGCTGACTTGCGAAAAAGTGTTTACAGAAATGCCTTGAGATGCACTAGCCTGGCTGATTACAGATGTATTAATCACACTTGTTATTACGAACTTACCACCCCCTATTATTTCCATATCCTGCACATTTAGCTCATTAAGGTAGCTTTCAGAGTCTTGAAATAGTTCAGAACCAATAGGACGTAGTTCAGAAATTTTGATACTAGGCATTTGTAAATCCTCTTCAGAAATTTAACTAAGGAGCTACTTACTTATTGTTTTAGAGAACCAATCGGAGTTTTTTTAACCCCGATTGATTGGATATCGACATGCAATAATCACAAAATCCTGGCGTTCCTGATTGACAGGATGAATTTTATTTCGCGCAAAGTTGTAAAATAAATCAATCTTTAGCTTTGATCAAAAACCTCAATTCATCCCGCATTTATGCAACGCCAAAAACCTTAATATTTTACTTGTGATACTATGCTCTTTGTGAGAATTGAGATACCTACACTGACTGTAGCTTGGCTGAGAACTGAATTAACTGTGTTGTAGTAGCCGCCGCCTACAGCAGTTGAGATTTCTTTTTCATTTAGTTCATTTAGGAAGCTTTCAGAATCTTGGAACAGTTCAGAACCAGCGGGACGTAGTTCAGAAATTTTGATGGAAGCCATGATTTTTCTCCTGAAACAAAACTAATTTGAGGAAATTTTTCGAGAGAATTAAACTTTGTTTTGTTTAATCCTTGATTTTATTTTTGTTGAATAAACCTATAAAATCAAGCTTTTTAACTTGCTTTTATAGACACAACTGAAGGTTTTATGTCTTGCAATTAAAATATTGATTTGTCAGGAAAGTATATTGATGGAATTGAATTAGGATAGAGATTTACTACGCCTCATCCCTTTTTATAGTTGGGTATTACATTAAAAAAACCAATGTTTTATGAGGACTTTTACAGACTTTAGTACAGGAGTTTTGTCTTTTAATGTTATCTTTGAGCGAGTACATCTGTGAGAGGTTATACCATTTTAGATTTTAGATTTTGCGGAAAGTTGAGCCAGTGCGTTGGACGGGTTTCCCGGCTTGTTCGCGCAGCGTCTCCCCTTGGGAGAAGCAACTGGCGTTGCGTGGGCGGTGAGCGCAGCCACACGTGCGGCTATGCCGCCCTTGTGGACTGCCGTTAGCGTAGCGGTAGCGTTAGCGAAGCGGTAGCGAGTCATTGAGCGTCCGTAGGAGCGTCACCCGTTCGCTCAAAGCGTTCCCGTTCGGCGAAGCCGTTCCCGCAGGGTAGGGTAGGGGTTCCCCGACTTGAGGAGGCAGTGCGCCCTTGCGGTTAAGAGACTTGTAGCAACTGCCGTCAAACTTTCCAAGACGGATTTTGGATTGTGAAACATCTATTGGATAAGCGTTTCAGATTTCTATCTGTCGCAATCATTTTTCAAATTGGTATTACATATCTACCTTTAACAGTCGATGTAGATGCAAAGCGGCTTTCTGTAGGGTACGGCGATAAACGCAAATAAAAAATAGAGACGCGATAAAATGCATCTCTATAGATAATGTGACTACAATTTGTTACGGAATATAGTTACTAATTTTTTGCCTGTGGTTGTGCAGGGGGAATAGTCACATCTATAGGCGTTACCTGTGTTGCTAACTGAGTCAATGGGGGTTGAATGGCGGTTTGACTACCCACAACCAAAGTTACAATATTGTCTGGTTTAAGATATTGCTTTGCTACCCGTTGCACATCGGCTGCGGTTGTGGCTGCTACAGCTTTTTGATAGCGAAATAAGAAATCAGCTGGATAGCTGTAATATTCATATCGCATCAAGCGTGAGATAGTTTGGTTGGGGTCTTCAAAATTGAAAACAAAGGAATTTAGTGTAGACTCCTTAGCAAAAGCTAGTTCTTGTGGTGTGACTCTTTGAGCTTGGATGCGTTTAATTTCAGCTTGTAAAGCTTTGACAAACTGCACAGTAGTTTGCGATCGCGTTTGTCCCCCAGCAATGAAGACTCCGGGATAATCGTAGCGGGGACTCCATTGACCGTATACTGAATAAGCTAAACCTTGACGCGATCGCACTTCATTAAATAAGCGTCCGCCAAATCCATTGAACACGCCATTCAATACATCCAAGGCTGGATAATCGGGACTGTCTAACTTTCCGCCTAAATGCCCAAGGTAAATATTACTTTGAGTTAATTGCGGCTGATTGACAAAAAACACTCCGCCAGTCTTAACTTGGGATACTTGTGGTAACTGGGGTTTGGCAAGTTTGGGGTTAGGTTTCCAATCACCCAACTTTGCTTGAATGAGCGATCGCATTTTCTTCGCATCAAAATCGCCCAGAATACCCAAAATTATATTATTTGGGTAGAAATATTGCTGATAAAACTTGAGTAAATCTGCACGAGAAATTTGATCAACAGTTGCATACTCTGTTGTGCGACCATAGGGACTATCTTTCCCATAGATTAATTTGCGAAATTCTCGACTAGCTATAGAATTGGGATTATCATTGCGGCGGGCAATACCACCCTTCTCCTGAGTCTTTGCCAAATCTAACTTTTCTTGAGCAAATACTGGCTCTCGCAGCACCTCAGTAAATAGCCCAAACACTGTTTCTACATCTTCCGTGAGTGCCTCAAAGCTAGCACTACCAGAAGTTTCACCAATCCCAGTTTCCACCGATGCAGCCCGTTGTTCCAACATTTCGTTGAGTTGATCAGGCGAATGCTTCTTAGTTCCCCCAGTCCGCATTACCTCACCTGTAAAATCAGCCAAGCCAACTTTACCTGCTGGTTCCAGGCGGCTTCCTGTCCGCACCAATGCTGTACCGCCTACCAATGGTAACTCGTGATCCTCCATCAAATAGACAACCAAGCCATTTTGCAGATCAAAGCGCTCATACTTGGGTAACTTAATCTCTGGCAACGGTGGTAACTGCAACTCCGTGTAATGCTTGGCTGCTGTCGCCGCCTGAGAAAAGTTAAAAGTTAAAAGTACAAAGGCAAAAGCAATTACCAAAGCATAAATCAGCCGCTTGCCATGTTTGATTTTGAACGCCACTTGTTTTTTACCCTTCACCTTATACCTGTGCATATCTTTCTTCATCTCTTCCCTTCGCGTCCTTCTCTTCGAGACACTTGTCTGCGACACGCTCCGCGAACGTGAATGCGTACTTCGCGGTTCGTTCCTTATCCCAATTCCCTAAAATTCGGCAACAAATTCAAACCTCAAAACCTAGATTCTGTCGGAGTTTCTTAATTTTGAATTTTGCGGAAAGTCTGAGCGGAGGTTTCCTCCGAACAGAACTTTCCAAGAGGGAATTTTGAATTGGTATTATCCCTGCTTCGACAACAACTTGCCAATTGTGCGATTTTCTGCTGTAAACGATGCTTTCGCCACTCTTTGAATATCAGCAGTCGTTACCGCAGCAATGTCATCCAACTGCTTAAACAAATTCCGCCAAGAGCCAGTTTTCACCTCATATTCCAACAACTGCTGCGCCATCCCCATATTAGAATCGAGAGTGCGTAACAAACCTGCTCTAGCTTGGGTTTTCACTCGCTGCAATTCAATATCTGTCACAGGCTCAGTTTTCAATTTCTCAATTTCCTGACGCAAAGCCACTGCCAATTCATCAACTGTATGGCCGGGAGATGTGAGAGCATAAAATAACATCAGGTTTGGGTATTTATCACCAGGAAAGCCGCTAAAACCTTGGGCACTCAGGGCTAAACGCTGCTGTTCTACCAAAGATTTATACAACCGCGACGTGCGACCATTACTTAATAAACTAGCAATGATTTCATAAGTCGCATTATCGGGATGGGTAATTGCTGGACGGTGATAGCCTTCTAAATACCAAGGTTGAGAAGGTAGTTGCAAAGTCACTTCTCGGGTTTGTGACTGTTTTGGTTCTGTGGGGATTTGCTCAACAGCTTTTGATTTGGCAGCAAAGCGTCCAAAGTAAATTTGTGCCAGTTTTTTAACCTCAGTTGGGTCAACATCACCGACAATTGCGATCGCTAAATTGCTGGGTACATAGTAAGTGTTAAAAAACTTTTGCACATCTTCAGGTGTCAAATTACGGATATCTTGGTCATAACCAATTACCGGTCGTCTATAGGGATGAACTTTATACGCTGCATCGATAAACTTTTCGATCATCAAGCCGATAGGTGAATTTTCTACCCGCAAACGCCTTTCTTCCAAAATCACCTCTTTTTCTTTATAAAACTCGCGAAATACAGGTTCTAAAAATCGCTCTGATTCTAGAGACATCCACAGTTCTAACTTATTCGCAGGAAAGCTGTAAAAATAACGAGTCGCTTCCGTAGAAGTATTAGCATTTAAACCCACACCTCCAGCTTGTTCGACAATTCGCCCCATTTCATTGGGCTTGACTAGCTTGACTGCTTGCAATTCCACCTGGTCAAATTCAGCTTGCAACTTGGCAATCTCATCTTTTTTGCTACTTGCTTTTGCGGCTGTAATTTGGGCATCTAACTGTTGCAGGCGTTCTAGTAATGGTTTCTCAGCATTGTAGTCTGTTGTACCAATGCGTTTTGTACCTTTGAAAGCCAAATGCTCTAAAAAGTGTGCCACGCCGGTTTTACCATCTGGCTCATCCACACCACCCACATCTGCGTAGGTAAGAAAAGAGACCACAGGTGCTTGATGCCGTTCTAAAACAATGAACTTGAGACCATTATCCAGGCGAAACTCTGTCAACTGCTTAATCACTCGATCCAGATACGGTTGAATCGAAGTCGGAGTTTTGCTAAGTGGCTGCACTCTTTGAGTTGGAGGTGCTGTTTGAGTCTGAGCTAAAGCAACTTCTGGTAGCAAACCACACCAGAGCATAGTCAGCGCTAACAGAGTAACAAACAGGCGATAAAATCTCATACATACCTTTTTTGACGAATATAAAATTGCTGGCAAGCAACTGGGCTGATTCATAAGTGGCAATTAAAGTAAAGTTTTATCATAATTCGTAATTACTAATACTTACCTCCAGCGAGAAGCAAGCTACGTAATTCGTAATTCAATAGGGGTTGATAGCCTCGTTTATGGACATCCAAAAATTAAATTACTCAATTCCTGCATCCAATACAAATATCAGATTTCTTCTCCCCCTGCTCAAGAAAGCTCACCAAAGCGATTGATTATTTTTATTTGGAAGTCCCTTAATATAAACGGTCCCCTTCACAAAACATAATTACAAATTATGAATGACGAACTAGGAATTTTTTAATACCTAAGAGATGGGCTAATTGGGAAACAGAGCGTTAATCTTGTATTAAGCTTTCTGTGGTTTTTGTACTAGACGTTAGACAATAATGCTACAAGTCGTGTTCCGGATATCTCCCTATAACTGCTATGCGAGTTTTTAATTCTTCTCCCCCCTCAGAGGCACAGACACGTACCCGCATTTTACAAGCGGCACAAAAATTGTTTGCCTCCCAAGGTTTTGACGGCACTACTACCCGCGACTTAGCACAAGCAGCTGGTGTGGCCGAGGGCACCTTGTTTCGTCATTTTTCCAATAAAAAGGCCATTTTGGTGGAGGTGGCCACTAGTGGCTGGATAGATATTCTCACAGATTTGCTCACAGAATTGAGCGAAATGGGTAGCTATAAGGCTATAGCCCAGGTGATGCGCCGTCGAATGTGGAATTTGCACAAAAATGTCGATTTGATGCGAGTTTGTTTTATGGAAGTGCAGTTTCACCCAGATTTGCGCGATCGCATTCAATTGGATGTGATTGAGAAAATGACCGATGTTGCTGAGGCTTTCTTCCAAACTGCTATGGATAAAGGCATTTATCGCCAGACGGATGCCAAATTGGTTGCTAAGGTATTTTTGGGAATGTTTGCGATCGCAGGCTTTTCTAACAATACTCTCATGGCACCTGATGCTTCTCCCCAAGAAATGCAGCAAATGGCAGAAGGGCTTGCTGATATCTTTCTAAATGGAGTTTTAGCTAAAGAATAGCCGCTGTGCGGAATTCAAAATTCAAAATTCAAAATGAAAACAGCGTAAGTATTTCATTGATTTGCAATGGCTAGTTAATTTGTGTCGTGATGTACTAGAGGCTAGAGACTAGAATTTTTTACTCAGCACTCAGGACTCAGAACTCAGCACTGTTCTCGCTTGGTAACTCCACTGCTGTACTAACTCAATTGCTGGACACAAATCTCGGCGCTGCATTGTTGCTACCTGTAAGCGTAAGATTTGTTTGTGTAATCGGTGAACCGGAATCTGAGCCAACTGTGCTACAGAACCAATACCTGCGTGTAGCAATAAACCGCAGTATTGCGTCCCGACAGTGGGAATACGCGCTAAATCTGCCAAAGCTACCCATTTGTTTACATACTGAATATGAACCTGTAATTTATTAGCTAATGCCACTCTTGCCTCTAAAGTTTTACCATTTTTTACTAATAATCCTGTAGTTGTAATCCCACAATTTTGCAGATGGGATTGTTCTTCTTGGCTCAATCCAGGTAATTGTTCAATCGGCCAGTCACCAACTTGAATTGAACTTCTACTATCTGTTTGTTTAGGGGCCATTTTTGCACATTAAATAAGAACTTGTTTAACTATTGTGCCGCAGAATTATTTTAGTTAATTAAGGCAGCTATGCTGAAGCCAGAAGTAGGGTGAAATGTTACTTACTTAAACGGGATTTAGATCCCCGACTTCTTGAAGAATTCGGGGATCTGGGCTGCGACTTTTGTTTAAGTAAGTGCCATTCAGAAGTAGGGTGTGTTAATCCGTAGGCTAAAGCACCTTAAATTGTTGATGGTGCCGTACTCAAGAGCAATTTTGAATGTAAATTGCAACGTGCTATCACCTAATTCTTTTTCTACGTTCTTCATTTTTTCTATCAAACCAAAACCATTCTTCATCGCTCATGTGATTTGCATCTTTTAGCCGTTGCAAAGCTAACTCTAAATACTCAGAATTAATCTCA
Organism: Aulosira sp. DedQUE10; assembly: GCA_034530935.1. Lineage (GTDB taxonomy): Bacteria > Cyanobacteriota > Cyanobacteriia > Cyanobacteriales > Nostocaceae > Aulosira. The sequence continues at coordinate 62,663 of JAVRCF010000043.1, forward strand.
CAACATAGCCATTTTCTGCCTAATTGTTCAGCCGTTACCGCTGTAGTACCTGAGCCTAAAAAAGGGTCAATTACAATATCTTGGCGTTTGGATGAAGCGAGAATAAATTTTCTAATTAGTTCTTCGGGTTTTTGTGTAGGATGCTTAGTCTTTTCATTCATGCCATTACAAGTTGTAGGAATTTCTATAACATCTCTGGGTTTAGCACCCTTTGAATGTGGATTCCATGTTTTGCTATATTTATTGTGATTATTTGCATACTGGCTAGTTATCGCTTGCGGATGAGATGGATACTTTAGCGTATGTTCTCCATATAAAATTCGCACATTCTCGATATCCATATAAAAGTATTTTGATTTCCGCAAATGTAAAATACTTTCATGAGAACGCCCCCAATCAGTTGACAAATTTGCCTTATTTTTGTAGTGCCAAATTAACCAACGGCACCCTTTAAAAAAACGCGATGCAGGCAATTTTAGATCAGCTAATATTTCCGAGAAACCACAAATATAAAAACTTCCAGTAGGCTTAAGAATCCTCGATACTTGCTCAATCCAAGTTAAAGACCATTCAACATAGGCTTGCTGAGATGCAAAATTATCCCACTCTGCTTTTTTAATATTATATGGAGGATCGGCAATAACCAAATCAACCGACTCCGTATCTAAACTACCTAGCCACTCGATTGCATCTCCTTGCCAGAGTTGACCATTTTCATGAGAATAAAATAATTTCATAGCTCCAATATCAGTAAGTACATCAGCAAAAATAACGTTATTTGTCGTTTGTTATTACTGATAAACGCTGATGATCACCACTTATGCAAGACTTTTATTGTAATTATTTATGAACAAGATTTTCTTCTCTTTGTGAACTCTGCGTCTGGAGCGGTTTGTTATTGAATTCTATAAAACCTGTGAGATGCTATTGCTTGTTAATTGTATAGTTCCCCACGCAAGACAGTCACCGCTTGTCCACCTAAAAAAACGCGATCGCCCCCTGGATAACGCACCTTCACCACTCCCCCACGGCTGGATGCTTGATAAGCCAAAAATTCATCCTTACCCAGGCGATCGCCTTTAACCACCTATAGCAATCCTAAATCATTCTTCTTCAACAAGATCCCCAACTTCTTCACGAAGCCGGGGATTTGTACCTTTGAATTTTCACAGATGAAAAAAACTACCAGATGCTATTGCTTGTTAATTGTATAGTTCCCCACGCAAGACAGTCACCGCTTGTCCACCTAAAAAAACGCGATCGCCCCCTGGATAACGCACCTTCACCACTCCCCCACGGCTGGATGCTTGATAAGCCAAAAATTCATCCTTATCCAGGCGATCGCGCCAGAAGGGAGCAAGACAACAATGCGCCGCACCAGTTACGGGGTCTTCATTAATACCTAATCCGGGTGCAAAAAAGCGAGAAACGAAATCGTACTCTGAATTACAGTGAGTCAGACTAGTCACAATCACATCAGATATAACCAAAGTTTTCAGTAGTTGAAAATTAGGCTGTATATGCCATACCAAATCCTCAGAATCTACTTCCACCAAATATCCGAGAGAATTCTGTAAAACAGATTTACACGCCACACCCAAAGCTTGGCTTAGTTCCTCCGGTGCAACAGTAGCTTGTGAATAATTGACAGGAAAATCCAACTCAATCCACTCACCCTGCTGTGTGGCAATTAACACGCCGCTTTTCGTATAAAAACGGGCAACTTTATCAGGTGATAAATGTCCCTCTGACCAGAGTACATGGGCGCTAGCTAAGGTTGCATGACCACAAAGCGGTACTTCCACCGTTGGCGTAAACCAGCGCAGATTAAAGCCATCATCTTGTTTGACTAAAAAAGCCGTCTCTGATAAATTCATTTCCTGCGCTACATTCTGCATCCAGCGATCGCTTTGGGGAATAGGTAAAACACAAACCCCAGCAGGGTTACCGGCAAATGGTGTATTAGTGAAAGCATCCACCTGAGTAATGATTTGTCCCATAAAATCACCGTTATATAAGACTTAGACCAATTCACGAAAACCCTGATACCGTAGGGCACGGCATTGCCCATTGGTGTCAACTTAAGCCGAAAGCTATATAGGGCAGGCGTTGTACAAATTCCCCATGCCCTTAAATCAACTGTACTCATTCCGTCATCACGGCGAGCATAGCTTTTAACTGTGTTGTAGTTGACTTCTGCACGATCAGCAACATCTTGCAGCGTCCAACCCCGCTTCTGGGCTAATTCTCGAATTTGCAGCCTAACTCGTCCCATCCATGTATGTAGACATCGCCTACTCTTCCAACACTTCTATTAAATCTTCCATTGATACACCAAAGACACGCGCTAGCTTTAGCACAGAAATTAAATTAACCATTGCCATTCCAGGAGAATTTGCGTAAGTCGCAACAGTGCTGTAAGGGAGTCCAGAACGTTCAGATACTTCCTTGAGTGTCCAACCCCGTACCGCAGCAAGTTCTTTAATCCGCAACTTAAACACACATTATCCTGGCTTGACAGTATCGAGATTTCGATTTTTGGTGTAGACAGATCAAAAGCGATCGCCCGATGAGCCTGGAAAACTTGAGAGCGATCGCCATTATTCACACATCCCACGAAGTGGGAAGGATTGCTCTATGATATCAACGTCCGAGTCAAAGTCAAATACTCACCCTTGGTGTATTATTCGGCAACTACCAAATATGCAAACAATCGTAGTTGCCAGATTTCATCGACGACATGATGCAGACGGTTATTTACAGGTTTTGCGACGATTAGTGCCAAATGTCAGTCATCTGATTGTGTTTGACTCAATGATTCAGGCACAATTGCACAGGAATTAAAAAGCTTAAGGGTAAAGGGAAAGCGGGAAAGGGTAAAAGGGAAAAATTTTTAACCTTTTCCCTTTTCTCCACAAAACTTTACTGCCAAAAACTATGGCTCTTAAAATAGATGTGGTTTATGTTTGTGAAATGAGCAAACTTATTGTTTAAAAGTTTAGAGTAATGTTACATCAGAAGCCAAATTTAAGCATAAAAATCGTTGGGGTCATTTTTACGGCTATTAACTTAGTGCTACTTTCCCTAGGATTAAGCAGCTGCACTAATGAAGTACAGAAACCACTCAATCAAACCGAGCAACAAAAGGAACAGTACAAAAATAAAAATACCCAACAGCCTGATTCGGGGCGAGAGAATGATGATGAAGATGAGGAAGATGAAGAAAAAGATGATAGCAAAGATGAAAAAGGAGATGACAATAAAAACTAATTAAAAAATCTTGTATTCTTTTATTGAAGACAGTTTCAGTCAGGATATCAATCCCCGGCTGAAACTAAAACTCCGTACAGATGTAAACCATTGGCATTCCCAGAGAGTAAAGGTTTTAGGGACTTCCAGAAAATAAATTATGCAATGAGTCAGAGCAAATATCATCATGGAATTCTTCCTCCCCTGCTTCAAGAGCTCCCCCAGCCTCCCCTGCTCACCAA
>JAVRCF010000044.1:0-65191 GCA_034530935.1 Aulosira sp. DedQUE10
CAAAGTCAGCAATTAAATCGCAGGCTGTTGGTTCTTCAGCGTTGAGAAAAGACATATTATATTCACTATAGAATAAAAATTGGTAACGATGTCCGAAAAATGGTTTTATGGTCGGGTTTCGACGATCGAGCAACAAGAAGATCGCAATGCTTTAAAAAAACAACTAGAAAGGGGTAAGAATGTTGGATGCGATCGCTTTTATTGGGATATTCAAAGTCGCACAACCGAAGTCAGGAATGGGTTACAGCAATTAATTGAGGATTTAAAAATATCGCCAAAAGGTAATGTTAGTGATTTAATTGTTACCAGGATTGACCGGATTGGGTCATCATCAAAACTGTTTTACTCACTGCTGGAAGTATTACGGAGTAAAAGTATCAAGCTAGTAGCACTCGACCAAACAATTGATACAGAAAGTTTGGGTGGAGAGTTGACGATTGATATTTTGCTGGCTGCCAGTAAATTTGAAATAAAAATGTTGTCCAGCCGTGTATCTGCCGAACGCAAGCACCGTATGGTTCAGAGGAAAAGCCATAGGTTTGCGCCGTTTGGCTGGAAGGTTATGAATGATGCTTATATCAAAGATGAAACTTGGTGTGTTTCCCTAATCGAAAGCAAACGGAGTTTTAGAGTTTGGGAACTGGCTTTATTTATATTTGAAGTATTTGATGGTTGTGGTAGTGCCAGAAAAACTTGCAATATATTAAATGAGATGTTTGGGGTGTGTGGTCAAGTAGACGCAAAAACTACAAAATCAAAAGGGAATCATCGGATCATGCCCGATGATATCGAGGAATTTGATTTATTGCAAAATCATAAAAAAACTTATCAACGATACCCTTGGACTGGCTTACAATGGTCACCTGCGGGGCTAAAAAACTTCTTAGTAAATCCAGTACACGCAGGGGGAACGCCTTTTAACGTTACCACCTCTAGTCCCTCAGGGAAACAAATCAACCATTTCGATCAATGGGATTGCAACTGGGATACCCATGAGGGGATAATTACCCGCGAACAACACGAACAAATAAAACGCACGATTCGCCAAAATCGCAACAATAAGTGGGCTGCACGCAAAGAAGATATTAACCCTTTCGCCAATTTATTAAAGTGTAGTAGATGTGGCGGCGCATTAACTCGGATGTCTTCCCGACGCGATCGCAATGGGCAATATACAGCCTACTATCAATGTACCTACTACTCCCTCAGACGTTGCGATGCCAAGGAAATGCTTAGTAGTCGCAGTTTAGATTCACAAGTGGCTGATTTGCTAGTATGTGAAGCTACTAGGCTAGCTGGAATGGTAGATTTTGGAGAAGACAAGCATCTTGAACCCACAGAAGTGCGAGAACTGCGCGACAGCTTAGCGGGACTGGAAAAGTTATCGACTAATCCTTTTGTAGAGAAAGCCAAAGATGGTATCCGCGATCAAATCGCTAGTATCTTAAGTCTGCAAGAAAACATCACAAAACGTAGCCTGTTGGTTAGAGAAGAGTTAGTGCAAATGTTCCGCGATCGCGAATACTGGGACAGTCGCACATCTGAGGATAAAAAACGCATACTAAACAAACTTGTCCGTCGTATTGTTGTTGATGGGCGGGTTGTTTTGAGTATTGAGTTTTTTTAGTTTCCTTTGGCGGACAATTTCTCGGTATTCGTCTAATTGGCGTAACCAAAATTCTTTATCGGATTCGATTCTCATTTGTAGCGTTCTCTATCAATAAATTTAGATTAGCTTTGAGTCGCAAAATTTCTGTTCTCTACGAACAAGCAAAGCTCATCCCAAGCTTCGTCTGCTTTTAATTTTTGAATTGAGCGCTAGCATACTCCTAAGCTTAAGCAAACGATGCATCGCGATAGGCTACAAGACCTAAAACAGAGCTGCCCTTTCATGTTAATAATAACAATGTATTTTATTTGCCTTTAGCATCGTTTTGATGATGATAAATTGAACTACCAATAAGTACTAATGGAAAATTAAATATACATTTGTCATTGCAAATGTAGCAAAGAGAAGGCTTTACACGTAGAGTGTCGTAGACAGAGGCTACACCAAGGTGAGGTACAGATCATAGTCGATTGTAGGGGCACAAAAATTGTTGTGCCCTTAACGGTGTACTTCATTTACCTGAAATACGCTGTCAATAATTTTGCATAATCATTTAAAATTTTCAACTAAAATTCAAGACGCATGAATAATTCGTCATTTTCTACTTCACCTGTATATATAAACCCTAACTTCTCATAAAATTTACAGGGAGTTCCTTCTCCAGAGACACAACTTATTAGTAAAGCTGTTGCCGCAGGACGTGTTTTGACATGCTCGATTAATAATTCCAAAGCACGTTTTCCAAAGCCACGTTTCTGAAAACGTTCGTCTATCATCAAGCGCCAAAGATAGTAGGATGCATTAATTGCATCGTCTTCTAACATTAGAAAACCAACTGGTACTTCGTCTACATAAATAGCCCGAAACCAAGCAACCTCAGGTGAAAAATGAGCTTGGGCAATAGAAACAGCATTTGAAGCAACAAATTTTTCTTGATGACTAGCAACTTTCAGCTTGAGGATATCTGAAAGGTTTTCCTTTGTAATTTCCCGTAATGCGATGCCCTTGATCTCCTCCGATGAAGCTTTGAGTGTCGGAGCATTTTCCTCTAGCATACAGAGTCCTCACTTAGTACATTTGCTTTTGTCACGCGATAATGAAGCCGTAGAGATGATTCCATAATTCATCTAAGGATATTATGCGATCGCGCTCCTCCTTTACCCAAATTTTCTGGAATTGGCTAATGTAGAGTTGTTGCTAATAAAATACCAATTTCAAAAAAACGCCTTACAGGAGGTTGAACCATGAGTGAATTTATAGCCGTCTGGGTGGAACTATCGCCACAAAACCGACACAAGGTGCAGAATTTCTGGTTCAGTCCCCTTACCGTTTTTGATTTGGATTTGATTTCGAGATTAGACAGGACTAATTAGAACCGCGATCGCGAAGCGCACACATAAATGTGTCCGAGCCAAATTCGTTTGAGGAATGAACCATTGAATTCTTCTGCGTGCCTTGTGTGACACAAGCCACACGTATTGGAGAAATATAAATGAATTTGGATTTATTGGGTTGGAATGATTTTTTTGCTTCCAGCTTTGAACCCTATCGTCACCAAGGATTTACGGTAGCTAGGGTAGTAATTGAATGCAGAAATACTTACATTCTGCAAAGCGATCGCCTTGAATTATCGGCAGAAATTACAGGCAAACTACGATATCGTGCTGCCGAACGTCAAGATTTTCCCGCAGTGGGTGATTGGGTTGTTATCCGTGCCAGAGAAAAGGAAGGGACTGCAACTATTCACGATATTTTGCCCCGAAAAAGCAAATTTTCTCGCAAAACCGTAGGGGCAAAAACCTTAGAACAAATTGTTGCTACTAACGTTGACACCGTATTTTTAGTTTCAGGATTAGATGGTGACTTCAACGCTAGAAGAATTGAACGCTATCTGATTTTGGCATGGGAAAGCGGTGCTAATCCGGTAATTGTCTTAAATAAAGCGGATTTATGCCAAAATAGAGAAAAATGTTTGGCAGAAGTTGCAGCCGTTGCCTTGAGTGTGCCGATTATTACTATCAGCGCTGCCACCAGTCAAGGATTGAATGAACTCAAACCATACTTACAGCCCGGACACACCGTTGCTTTGTTGGGTTCTTCTGGGGTTGGCAAATCTACTATTACCAATCAACTCATGGGTGAAACAGTTCAAACAGTGCAGGCTGTGCGTCAAGGAGATAACCGAGGTAAGCATACTACCAGCCATCGAGAACTGATGGTACTTCCTGGTGGTGGCTTAATAATAGATACTCCGGGAATGCGGGAAATACAGTTATGGACGGGAGATGAAGGCTTACCCGAAACCTTTGCAGACATGGAAAATTTGGCGCAACAGTGCCGTTTTCGCGATTGCCAGCATCAGCACGAACCAGGTTGTGCGGTGCAGCAAGCATTACAAGAGGGAAGATTGGATGAATCTAGGTTTTTGAATTACCAGAAGTTGCACAAAGAACTTAAGTATATGGAAAGAAAACAAGACCAACGGCAGTATATAGCTGAGAAAGAGAAATGGAAAAAGATCACTAAAGCGATGCGGAATTACAAGAAGGTTGATTACTGATGTTTTAATCACCTTGAAGGCAGAAGCAAAAATTTTGTTTTCCTTCTGCCCTCGATTTCAAATAGGTGATTTGCACCTTAAAAATAGCCAAGATAAAACTTATTTAGATATTAATTTTTCATAGATAACAATACCTTCGCTATAATAAGAGGTTAAAAAAATTTTGGCAAAAATGACAAAATAACTGATATATAAGCGTTGAGCTTACAAGGTATGTTTTCCGCTTAAACCCTTGATACTACGGTAGTACGTCAAAAAAAACCTTGTGATAAATCAAGAGGGAATTTTTAGGACTTATTGTTTTTGCCAAACCCTAGAGACAAGGACGTTAATACATGAACTTACCCTCGTAAATTGGCAAAGGTATTGACCTAAAGAAGTCTTATTACTGGTTATATCTCCCTGTATTATGCCCACTTCGACTCCGTGTGCCATACTCTGCCTTAGATATAGCGCTTCCCATACTGGTGAGGTACACCAATAAAAAATTAACCGCCGATGGAAGAGGATAAACGCCGATAAACGCCGATAATTTTGTACTTCACTAGACTAGGAAACGCTATATAATCCGTAAATATTATCGTCTGGCAACCTCTCTCAAAACTTCCTGTTGTCAACTAGTCCTAAGATTAACTCATTTTAAATGTTTAAAAGGTTAGGCTAATTTATTCTTGCAAACATTAAGTATTCCTGTGCCAAAAAGTGAAGAGAAAATTGCACTTAGATTTTAAACACTAATACCAATTCTGTATGAAAATGCACATAATCAAGACCCCCCTGTAGTCCCCCCAAGGCATCGGGGGGACGGCGTAGCCGGGGGGTAAATATATGCAGCTTCACAAAGAAACGGTATAAGTAGACAAAGTAAAAATAAGTTTCTCGGCTCAAAAACTCTATCTGGCTGTAAAAACTGCGATAGCGGGTAGTAGGTGTGGGAGACGAATATGCATCCATTCTTAAGCTTCGTACCATCAACAAGGCTCGCTTCATATACAATGGATCGCTGATAATCAGAAACTTGGTTAATTGGTGAGCATTCGCTACTTCCAAAGCATTTCTGAGGTTCTGGTGAGTTGTGCGAGATTGAGTTTCAGTGAGAATATCAGCAGCTTTTACCTGTTGTGCGAGGGCATAATTTTTCCCAACTATAGCTTCAGCTGGTTCATTACTCTCGCCAACTCCGCCAGTAAAAATGATTGTCTTAACAATACCTTCGCCAAAATAAGAGGTTAAAAAAAATTTTGGCAAAAATGGCAAAATAACTGATATATAAGCGTTGAGCTTACAAGGTATGTTTTCCGCTTAAACCCTTGATACTGCGGTAGTACGTCAAAAAAAACCTTGTGATAAATCGGGAAGGAATTTTTAGGACTTATTGTTTTTGCCATAAAGTTTTTGAACCAACAATGAAACCCGATGGTCAGTTAGGAATGAGGATTTATCAACTTCCAGATTTTCTGTATAGGGCATTTAAGTGCAATGCCCTCAGAAAAAAGTTGTAGATCTTATTTAATCCACGTTCCTTAGCACGGCTTTTTGGCAGCACATTTGGCATACACAAAGGTGCTGGTATGGCACTGTTATATGTTCTATGTGCTTTATGTATGTTTTTGGTGGGTGTATTTGGATTCAATGTCCGTCTGTTACGTAATATAGAGGAAACGCATTAACTCTACTCAATATACCTACTGTGATACATTTGGGCTTGGTGCAGCAACAGGAGCAGACTCGCGACTCCGACGCAGAGCATTCCGCAAACGACTACCACTATTCGATGGTTGCGAAGATGGTTTCAACTCCCGTCGCTGTCTTCTAGATGTGCGTTGCGGTGCTTCTCCTGATGTTCTCACATCAGCTGTAACTTCCCGTTGTCTGCGTCGCAGGCGATTACCAAAGGAATTTTCTCCCCCAGAACCTCGTACCCTTGTCGGTGTTGCTTCTACTGTATTGCCACTGCTAGCTGCTGTCGAGCGCCGTAATCTCCGGCTTACTCTCGATTCATTACTGCTGGTAGCACTTTGGCTGGATGCAGATTCAACGCTGCGTTGCCGTCTTTGTGATGGCACAGGAACATTACCACCCTCAGTAGCCCCAGTATCTATACGCCGCCTGCGCCTTGTTGTTGGTTCAGCAGAGTTGTTATTTGAAGAAGCTGCTGCTATTTCACTCTGCCTTTGGCGTTCCTGGCGTTCCTGGCGTTCCTGTTGCTGCTTCCTGACTTGGCTGTGACGACGCGAACCTTCTATTGCATACTCTGTAGCTATCTGGACTCCTTGCCTACCTTTTTCAGCAGGCTTGAGTTTCCAGTTCCGAGCTTGGCGGAGGTGTTCTTCATCTAATTCTCTGTCGCCACTGGAACCAATCAGTCTGACATTCGTTACATTACCATTATTATCTGTATCAACAGCTACAGCTACTCTGCCTTCTGCCTTGCGCCGTCTGGCTGTTTCTGAGTATTTAACGTTACATTCTCGACAAGCAGCTCGACCATCCCTGTTACCGCGCGAATTACCTTCTCCATCTCCATTACTGGGTAATTTCGGGGTTGTGGATGCGGTAGCTATTCGTTCTCCTCCATTACCGTTACCGACACCAGAACCATTGCCGCTACCGACACCAGAACCATTGCCGCTACCTGTACCAGAACCATTGCCGCTACCGACACCAGAACCGCTGCCACTGCCAGTACCCGTACCAGAACCGCTACCGATACCTGAACCGTTTCCTGTACCCGTACCAGAACCACCAATAGTACCAATGCCGTTACCAGTTAAGACTGATGTCCCACCGCCGCCTCCGCCGCCTCCACCGCCTCCTGGTGTGCCATTTCCTGGTGTTGTGGCAACCGACTGACTGCTATTAGAGTCTCTAATACCTCCCAGGGTGTCGCGTAAATTACTCCTGGAATTACTAGAATTACTGGAATTATTGTTAGACAAAGCAACTGGTTTATCTAAGGGTTTCGCTGGTTGAACTTGCGGTTTGACTGGCTCGATAGGTTTCTTCAAATTTTCAACCAACTTTTGGATAGGTTGTGGTGCAACAGGTTGCTTAGGCTGGAGAGTTTTTTGGGGAAGGGGTGGTAATTCCACCTTGGCTGGAAGGGGAACTGTTGAACTTGTCAAAACCTCAGTTTTTTCCTGGACTTCAAGCTTTTGGAGAGACTGCTCCGGCTTTGGTTCTTCCTCCAACTTTTTCTCTTGGGGGGTGTCGAGAACTGCGATCTCGATTGGTTCCTCTTCAACTGAGGGAACTCTGGAGAGGTAATTACCAATCCCAGAAGCGAGTACGCCCACATGGAAGCCGAGGGAACCAATTAGACTCAGAACCAGAAAACCTTTAAGCGCCTTTGTTTCTTTCTCGCGCTCCTGGAAAGCTGTGCCGGAGAAGTTCATAAGTATGTTGCCATCTATTCTCACTAAAAAGGTTAAAATGTTCTGGTGCAAAAGTCAATCAATATTTATAAATATCCTGACATTACTTTTGCGTAAGTTTATCAAGTATAATCTCCAAAAACCTTTAAAATTAGAACAATTGTATTAAGACTACTTGAATAACCTATTCATTTCCTGTCATTATACTTTCACATCAAGTTGAGAAGTATTCGCAGTATTCTATAATTCTCACTTGAGAGTCTATCTCAATTTGACTGAAAACTGACGGCATCAGCATATCCATTGAAATTGAACTAAAGGATCTATGGGGATAAAAGAGTTATTTGTTGCAGGTGGCGTGGTAATGTGGCCCCTGCTTGGGTTCTCTGTTGTGGCGGTAGCTTTTATTGTTGAGCGGGTGCGGTTTTGGTATCGAGTCAATACCCGCCAAAGCAAGGTAGTAAGAGAGATTCTCAATCTCTACCGATTAGATAATGTGGTGGGAGCAATAGAAAAGTCCCGTCAGAATGCGAATTTACCGATTCCCCGGATTTTCCTTGCAGCTTTGGAATTGGAAGAACCTACTCCTGAAGAGTTCCGTTTGGCGTTGGAAAGTGAAGCTCAAGCGGAACTTCCAATTATCAAGCGTTTCAACACGATTTTTGAAACAATCATCGGTCTTTCACCACTGTTTGGATTGTTAGGTACGGTGCTAGGATTGATTACTTCATTCGCTTCTCTGAATCTTGGTGATGTGGGTGGGACAAAAACTACAGGTGTAACATCAGGGATTAGTGAAGCACTTGTTTCCACAGCTTCCGGATTAATTGTGGCAATTTTCACGCTGTTCTTTGCCAACTCTTTCCGAGGATTGTATCAACGTCAAACTGGCTTGATTCAAGAATATGGTGGGCAATTAGAACTGTTGTATCGCCGTCGTTATGAACGAGGAGGAGAAAAAGTCTATGCGTCTACAAGATGAACCGGATATACCAGTACAGATCAATATCGTGCCGATGATTGACGTAATCTTTGCAATTTTGACGTTTTTCATCATGTCCACCTTGTTTCTGACGCGCCAAGAAGGGTTACCCGTCAACTTACCCCAAGCTGCAACTTCCCAACAGTCGCAAGTCCCCACCAAAATCACTGTGACAGTCGAATCTAACGGTGAAATTAGCTTGAATAAAAAGTTGACAACGGTTGATGCACTAACAGAACAGGTACGGGCTTTGATTGGTTCAAACCCAGAAGCTGTTGTTGTGATTAATGCCGATCGCAAAGTAGAACATGGCGAGATTGTCACGATTATGGATCAAGTGCGTCAGGTTAAGGGTGCAAGGTTAGCTATAGCAACTCAAAAGCCTTAATTTGTCAGTTGTCATTCTTACAAAGTTCTGAATGCCTTCCTTCGGCAACCCCTGCTCTTAACGCCGGAAGCCGACGCAGGGCGCTCTCGGTAGCAGTGGCTAGACTTTGCGCTTTGTCATTAGTTATTTCTTCCTTGTCCCCAGTCCCCAAACCGTCATGTTGAATATTAGGGTGTATTTGTGGCTACTTAACCTGCAAATAGTGAAAGTAAAATCATCTAGATTTTTAGCTTTTATCTTCAGTGCCATTTTGGTTGTAGTTTTGGCAAATAACAGTTTTGCGATCGCACCTAGAACTACAGAAATACTATGGGATACCTACGGCATACCACATATATACGGTAAAGATGCTGAAAGCGCTTTCCAGGCATTTGGTTGGGCACAGATGCAAAGTCATGCTAACTTGCTGTTGCGCCTCTATGGTCAAGCTAGGGGAAAAGCAGCCGAATACTGGGGAGAAGAGTATTTAGAATCTGATAAATGGGTACTGACGATGGGAGTGCCCAATCGTGCCAATTCCTGGTATCAGGCACAAAGCCCAGCTTTTCGTAGTTATATAAATGCCTTTGCCACTGGGATAAATACTTATGCCAAAGCACATCCTGATTTAATTGACGAGCAAGTAAAAATAGTATTACCTGTAAAGCCAGAGGATGTGTTGGCGCATTTACAAAGAGTGCTGTATTTTACGTTTATCGTCAATCCAGAGCAAGTAGCAAATAATACTCACAGTCAACCAAAAGCTGGTTCTAACGGTTGGGCGATCGCACCTAAACATTCTGCCAGTGGAAAGGCGATGTTGCTGGCAAACCCCCACACGTTATGGTCAGATTTATTTATCTGGTACGAAGCACAAATTACGGCCCCAGGGATAGATGCTTCTGGAGCCGCACTGGTGGGAATTCCGGTTTTAGCGATCGCCTTTAACGATCATTTGGGTTGGACTCATACCGTCAATACCCATGATGGTTGGGATGTGTACGAGTTAAAGTTGGCTGATGGTGGTTATCTTTTAGATGGCAAAGTCCGTCCTTTTACCACAGAAAACTTGTTGTTAAAGGTCAAACAGAAAAATGGCTCCCTTGTTGAACAACCATTAGTAGTCAAAAGTTCCGTCCACGGTGCAGTTGTTCAAGAAAAAGAGGGTAAAGCTGTAGCGCTGCGGGTTGTCGGAGCAGACTGTCCCGGTGTGTTGGAACAGTGGTGGGATATGGCACGTTCGCAAAACCTCAGCCAATTTCAAAGGGTATTGCAACGCTTGCAACTACCGATGTTTACCGTCATGTATGCAGACCGAGAAGGGCACATCATGCACCTATTCAACGGTCTAGTGCCGATTCGTCAACAAGGAGACTTTGAATATTGGGAAGGCTTAATTCCTGGCGACACATCCAAAACTTTGTGGACAAAAATGCACCCATACGAGGATTTACCACGTGTGATTGACCCACCTAGCGGTTGGTTGCAAAATGCCAATGACCCACCTTGGACAACTACTTTTCCAGCTGTCATCAAAGCTGATGATTACCCTGCTTATATGGCTCCACGAGGTGAAATGTCTTTCCGGGCACAAAGTTCTGCAAAAATGCTGGCTGAAGATCCAAAAATTTCTTTTGAGAAAATGATTCAGTACAAACATTCCACAAAAATGGAACTTGCAGAACGCATCCTTGATGATTTAATTCCCGCGGCGCAAAAATATGGCGATGAATTAGCCCGTCGTGCTGCTGATATTTTGGCTGCTTGGGATCGCAATGCTGATGCTGATAGTCGAGGCGCGGTCTTGTTTTCTTTTTGGTGGCAAGAAATGCCTGAAACCGAAATCTTTAGTATTCCTTGGAGTGAAAACTCACCGCGCACCACACCCGATGGTTTAAAAGACCCAAAAAGTGCAGCGAAAGCGCTGCAAATAGCCGCAGCAAAAGTTGAAAAAGCTTATGAAAAGCTAGATGTTGCTTGGGGTGAAGTTTTTCGAGTGCGTAGCGGAAACTTAGATTTACCTGCCAATGGTGGTGATGAAGATCTAGGAATATTCCGCGTCGTCAATTTTGCTCCCTCTAGCGATGAACGCTTTCAAGCGGTTGCTGGTGATAGTTATGTTGCGGCCATTGAATTTTCCCAGCCAGTTAGAGCAATGGCTCTACTGGGCTACGGTAACGCTACTCAACCCGGTTCGCCCCACATTACCGACCAACTACCACTGTTTTCTCAGAAGCAATTGCGTCCGGTTTGGCGAACTCGTCCAGAGATATTAGCTCATTTGGAGGAACGCAAAACTTTTTGACAGCTTCGTCCAGTGATCAACTATGAGTTATGAATCAATTGCCTGCCTGTACAGTTGGAAAATCGTTCTTACGATCGCACTGATTGGTCTGCCTTTGCCAGCGTTGTCAGAAAATAAACAGCTTAATTATGAACCACAAATTCTTCAGACTGAAATTAGCGATCGCGATCTGAAAATTATTGAGCAGTTAGTAGCGATCGCCCAGCGTCAGTCTTCGCAAGTACAGGAGGCAAAAGCGGCAATGGGTTGGAGTGCTTTCACTGATGTTTTGAGTGTGGAATTTTCACCATCTCAAACCACGATCAATTACAACTTACCTGATCTAGCATCCGAAAGTGAGAGCAGTTTTGCAATCTCAATGAGCATTGATCCAATTAGACTTTTGAACATCATTCAGCAATTACCTATGAGAGAAGCTCGCTGGCATGAAGCTAAACAGCAAAAACGAGTAGCAGTTGTACAATCCTATTTTGCTTACCTACAAGCCCGCCAAGCTACAAAAATAGCCGCCTATCGAATGCAACAGCTTGCCCTTGTCGGCGCAAAAACCGAGCGTATTGCTAGCGTGAATTCCCAAGTAACTTTTCCCCATCAAGTTAGTCTGGCGAATCCTGACTATGTTGCAGCTGCAACGGAAATGCTGAATACAAACGCCCGCGAACGCTTGGCATTAGAAGAACTAGCAGCTTGTGTTGGCTTATCTTCAAAAGCAACTATGACACTGCTCAAAGCCAGTAATTTGAACAATGAGTAGATCAGCTTCTTCATCAGCCAGAGGATTGTTCTCATCCCTAACATTTCCGGTTGGGGGTTTAATCGTGGGATTGCTAATGCTGCTGGTTTGTCTAATTGTCAGCGTCTCATTTGGCGCAGCAGATATTCCCCTAAATCAGATACTAACTGCATTTATTCAGTTTGACGGTTCCAGAGAACATTTAATTATCCAAACAATTCGCTTACCGCGATCGCTTTTGGCGATTTTGGTGGGTGCAGCAATGTCTACTGCTGGTGCAATTATGCAGGGTGTGACTCGCAACCCGTTGGCTGATCCTGGTATTTTGGGGGTGAATGCAGGTGCAGCTTTTGCTGTAGTCATTAGTATTTTTCTATTTGGCACATCTGCCCCAAGTGTTTATATTTGGTTTGCGTTTATTGGTGCAGGTGTAACCGTTGTCAGTGTCTATGTTTTTGCTTCTCTGGGGCGTAGCGGCATCACTCCCTTAAATTTGACGATTGCAGGTGCAGCTATTAGTAGTTTTCTTGCTTCACTAACAACGGGAATTTTAATAGTCAGTCAGCGAACTTTGGAAGAAATTCGCTTTTGGTTGGCTGGTTCCTTGGCGGGTATTGATGAAGGCATTATTTTACAAGTATTTCCCTACATTTGTATTGGACTGATATTAGCCTTTTGTTTAGCAAGACAAATCACCATTTTAAGCCTGGGAGAAGATATTGCCAAAGGTTTAGGTCAACAAACTTTAGGGATAAAAATTGCTGCTGCTTTCTGTATTTTACTCTTAGAAGGTAGTTCCGTTGCTGCTGCGGGTTCAATTGGATTTATTGGTTTAGTTATTCCCCATATGGTTAGATTTATAGTTGGGGTCGATTACCGTTGGATTTTACCTTACAGTGCAATTTTTGGGGCAATATTACTTTTATTCTCCGATATTTTAGCGCGATTATTAATTCGACCGCAAGAAATACCTGTGGGAATTATGACAGCTTTAGTTGGTGCGCCCTTTTTCGTTTATTTAGCGAAATATCAGATCAAAAAATGAATAAACAACCACTGATTTTTCGTTCTACAAAACTAGGATTTTCATTTCGGATTCAAAATCAAGTTCCTGGGATTTTATTTATCCTGACAATTATCACATTAGCAGCGATGGTCATTAACACTTCTGTGGGAGAATACCCAACACCGCCGCTGGTGGTAATTCAAACTGTACTGGGGATAGATACAGGAAATCCCGATTATGCTTTTGTAATTAATAATCTACGGTTGCCAAGAATTTTAACTGCTTGTTTAGTAGGGATAGCTTTAGCAATTTCTGGCACAATTATGCAAAGTTTAACGCGAAATTCTCTAGCCGATCCAGGAATTATTGGGATTAATTCCGGTGCGAGCCTTGCGGCTGTAGCTGTAATTGTATTATTACCAAATCTTCCAGCGGGAATTTTACCTTTATCAGCTTTTGTGGGTGCGTTAGTTGCATCTTTATTAATTTACTTCTTGGCGTGGGATAGGGGACTTCATCCCGTTCGCTTAATTTTAATTGGTGTGGGGATTTCTGCTGTAGCCAGTGCATTTACTAGTTTGATGGTGACATTTGGGCAAATTGATGATGTTAGTCAAGCTTTAGTTTGGTTGGCTGGTAGCGTTTACGGTAGGACTTGGGAACAGGTTTTTGCTTTTTTACCTTGGCTAGTAATCTTTGTGCCTTTGGCTTTAATCAAAGCACCAGAATTAAATGCTTTAAATTTAGGAGATGATATTGCCAAAGGTTTAGGTAGTAGAGTTGAATGGCAGCGCAGTTTCTTATTATTAATTAGTGCAGCACTTTCCGGTACAGCAGTAGCAACTGCGGGAACAATTGGATTTGTAGGGTTAATTGCTCCCCATATTGCCCGTCAGTTAGTAGGTGGAAATCATCAAGGCTTGATTCCAGTAGCAGGCATAACAGGAGCAATGATTGTGGTTTTATCTGATTTTATCGGACGAATTATTTTTGCTCCTATCGAAATTCCTTGCGGAATTGTTACCGCTGTGATTGGTGCCCCATATTTTGTCTATTTATTAATTCAAAATCGAAAAAATAAAATATAAATTTAAATATTAACTACTAACTACTAATTAAGTTGGGCAAGGAAATTACTGCTTGATTGTAGCATTAGCGATTGTGAATATATTTGGTTAGATAATTCCATAAATCTCAAATAACTTTAGATTTAATCATGTCAATTCCATTATTCAACGACAACTTGCATTACCAACTTTCAGCCAAGAATCTGACTTTGGCTTATGATAGCATAACTATTATTAAGCATTTAAATTTAGATATACCACAAGGCAAAATAACTGCCTTAGTCGGTGCAAATGGCTGTGGAAAATCTACTTTATTGCGGGGTTTGGCGAGGTTATTAAAACCCCGTGGCGGTACAGTTTATTTAGATACGGCAGATGTATTTCAGACATCTACAAAAGATGTGGCTAAAAAGTTAGGACTTCTTACCCAAGGTCCCGTCGCACCTGAAGGATTAACCGTGCGAGATTTAGTAGCTTGTGGCAGGTTTCCTTATCAAAATTGGTTGCAGCAGTGGACAAAAGAAGATGAAAGATTGGTAGAACTAGCGTTAGAAATTACTGGAATTAAGGAACTGGCTGAACGCGAGTTAGATACACTTTCTGGCGGACAGCGACAGCGTGCTTGGATTGCAATGGCATTAGCTCAAGATACGGATATTTTACTGTTAGATGAACCAACTACTTTTTTAGATTTGGCGCATCAAATAGAAGTTTTAGATTTGCTGTATGAGTTAAACCAAAACCAGCGACGAACGATTGTCATGGTGTTACATGATTTGAATCAAGCCTGTCGTTATGCTGATTATTTGGTAGCAGTTAAAAAAGGTCAAATTTTTGCCGTTGGCGAACCTAATTTGGTGATGACAGAGGAGGTAGTAAGAGAGGTATTTGGGTTGGAATGTCGGGTTGTACCTGATCCAGTTTCCGGGACACCAATGTGTGTACCAGTCGGAAGAAAGAGAAGAGGATAGCAAGACAATCTGGGGCATTAATTCCAAGCTCTCACTGCCAAATCTCAAGAAATTAAACGCAATCCACTTTGGCAAAATCTGAAAGCTGTCCGAGAAAATCATGTGTACTATGTTGATTTTAATTCATGGGCTGCGACCCATATGCTGGGAACTGATGCAGTAATTGATGACCTATTTAAATACCTCGTCAACACACCCTAAATCATGATTAAACACACCATATTTGTCTGTAAATCCTGCCACCGTTCATCTGAAGAACGACCAGAAAATCCCCCTTTTGATGGTGATATTTTACTTGACAAAATAAAGACTTTATGTAAAGAACAATTCTTATCTAATGAGGTGGAAATTAAACCTGTTGAATGCTTGTGGGCGTGCAGTCAAGGCTGTGTTGTATCTGTATCAAGCCATAACAAACCTACCTATTTGTTTGTGAATCTAACTCCAGAAGAAAGTGCAGCAGCGTTACTGGAATTTATACAACTGTATATCCAAAATCGCAAAGGGACTGTAGTTTGGGAACAGCTTCCTGAACTATTACAGTCTGCGATTTTCGCGCAAATTCCGCCTGTGGAAATGTAATTTTGGTAAAAAGAGCATTAGTGATTTCAAGACAATCGCGATCGCTACTAACTTAATGGATCTCGCTTCTAAGCAAACTGGGTTTAGGGTTTGTAAAGACACTTACCTGTTGAGACAAAACGAAAAATCATGTATACTTATTGCAAATTATTTTTATTTGCCTAGCGAAACATTTTTCACTCTTGTTTTGCTAAACACCTATGACAAACCAAATTTCATCGTTAGATTACTCTAATTCGTTTATAGCAACACAAGGACATCAAATTATTGATGGCTCGAAGGATTTTTCGGAAGTTGTAGTGGAATATCCCCAAGAACTAGGTCGGGGCTATATTAAAGAGATTAAACTACATCAAGGATTTTTCCTCGCAATTAGAGACTATCACAATCATGAGAATATAACCGAAAATTCTCCAAAAGAACATGAACATCCTTTGCAGTTTTATTTTCAGATAGCAGGTGACAGTATTAGTAATTTTGAATATGCCTCGGTAAAGGCTGGTGAGACAGCTTTGTGTGGCTGTGGAATGTCTCCAAGGATGTTGCACACCTTACCGGAAAAAAATCAAGATATTGATATTCATATTCAACCAGAATTATTTAAAACATTATTTGGTATTCAGGATGACGCAATTCCACAGATGCTTCAGCATCTATTTCGCTCACCAGATGAGGAATATTCTGTCCATATTGGTACAATTACTACTCAAATGCAGGTGGGATTGCAGCAAATTTGGCAATGTCCTTTTCAAGGCTTAGTCAAACAGATTTATTTAGAAGCTAAAGTTCTAGAATTAATAGCTTTGCGACTACAACAAGATATGGCTGGAGAAGTCATACTTCGTTCTGCATATCCGCCAAAACGGACTGTAGTTGAGCAAATTTATCAAGCCAAAGAAATTTTAGAAAGTCGTTTAGAAAATCCACCTTCTCTGATTGAATTAGCAGAAAATGTTGAACTCAGTCTTTATCAATTAAAACAGGGTTTTCGGAAAGTATTTGGTAAAACTGCTTTTCAATATTTGCATCAATACCGCATGGAACAAGCACGACTGTTGTTGTATGCAGGTGATCGGCGTGTAGCTGATGTAGCAAATGCTGTGGGCTACTCACATTTGGGGCAATTTGCGGCAGCTTTTAAAAAAATGTTTGGGATTAGTCCTAGTGATTGTCTCAGGGGAAAGGTGCGATCGCACTAAACTGTTTGATTTGTTTGTAGCCAGTTGAGCAAATCAGCGATCGGCTCTGCCGTTTCCCCTTGGGAAATCGCACTAAAATCTAATAAAGCCTCACCCAGTGCTTCCAACTGTTCTAGAGAAAGCCCCTGAATCCGTTCAAGAACCTGTTGTGGTAACTCTCCTACCCGTTTTTGTAGCTGTCGTAGGACGAGTGCTTGCTCACCTTCCTGTTTTCCTTCTTCCTTTCCCCGCTCGTAGCCAATGCGCTCGCCTGTGGTAATGTAACTCATGCTACGCTCCTGCTCCGCAGTTGCTACAACGCGGGGAACCCGCGCAACGCACTGCTCTTCAAATTGTTTAAACTCTTGCCAAAATTCTGCTTCCAACCCTTTTGGTAAAATCATAACCCAATCAATAAAACGATAAAGGTTGCGAATATCCCTTTCTTGCAGCCCTTGTGCATACAATCGCCGAATTAAGCTAAATTTCCAATTTTTACGTTCTCCTAGCTGTTTTGTGGTTTGTTGCGTCTTTAAATGTGCCATTACCACCGTTGCATTAATAGTAAGGTGTGAGCAGGCAATTTTCAGCAGGTTAGAAGTTCCTCGGTCAGCAAAATTATATACAAAAGTCAGCAAACATAGATTTTAGGATCAAAACCACCTGTTTGGGATAATTAACCGCCATTTTTAGATAGACTCGCAGCCTGAGAAAATTCTAAACTCAGCATCATCACTAATTGATAATTTTTCTCTATAAATAGAGCAAAGCTCTATCTTCGCAGTCAGTCTAAGTTAAAATACAGGTGTGAGAGTCAGCAATGAGGTTACAAAACTTACTAACGATATTGTTTGTGTCTGGTTCGACTTGGGTTGTAGTGATGAATGCTGCAATTGCTGAAGATTCCCAAGTATCCAGCAGTGAGATTCCATATATCAATCAAATAGAAATTCAGAGAAAAAGTTCGTATCAGTTAGTACAAGCCACCAATTTAGGAACTATACCAATTACAGGTGTAAAAGCAAATCCCACCGAGAAAGGTGTGGAAGTAATTTTAGAAACTACTCTGGGAGAAAAGCTACAAATTACAAATCGCAGTACGGGTAATAATTTTATTGCAGATATTCCTAATGCTCAGTTACGCTTACCTAACGGCGATACTTTTACATTTCGTTCCGAAAAACTGCTTGCGGGAATTACAGAGATAAAAGTGACAAATATTGATGCAAGTACTGTGCGGGTGATGGTGGTAGGTGAGAATGCTTTGCCAACGGTTGAGTTATTTGATGATGATGCAGGGCTGGTTTTTGGTATCACTTCTGCTGCAACAGCAATGCAACCACCAGAAACACCGCCAGTCGAAGAAAAGCCAACAGCGCAGCAGGATGAGCCGATTGAGTTGGTGGTGACGGGTGAGCAAGATGGGTATCGCGTACAAGAAGCAACGACAGGGACAAGAACTGAGACCCCAATTCGTGATATCCCCCAGTCGATTCAAGTTGTGCCGCGCCAAGTGTTTGAGGATCAAAATGTTACAGAACTAGGTGATGCGCTGCGAAATGTGAGTGGTGTGATTACACTCAGTAATTCTCAAGTAATTAATGGTGATTCTGCGATCATTCGAGGCTTTTCGGCTGGCTTGAATGCAAACTCCTATGTCAACGGCATTAAGCGAACTGACTTTGCAGGTCGTCGCCGGAGTACAGCAAATGTGCAACAGGTCGAGGTTCTCAAAGGTCCTGCCTCAGTGCTGTATGGTCAAGCTGAACCGGGTGGTATCATCAATGTGGTAACGAAGAAGCCATTATTTGATCCACAATATGGAATCGAATTTACAGTTGGAAGCTTTGACTTTTATCGTCCTACCATCGATATAACAGGGCCGCTCAATACTGATAAAACGATTCGTTATCGCCTCAACGCCGATTATCTTACCTCCAATAGCTTCGTTGATTTTTCCGATCGCGAACAATATACAGTCAATCCAGTGATCACATTTGATATCGGCAAAAACACAACCTTCACGATCGAAGGAGAATATACAAGGGAAGTAGCAAGAGGTAATGCTTCTCTTCCTGCTGTGGGAACTATTTTGAACAACCCTCTGGGGAGAGTCCCCCGTTCTCGGTTTTTGTTCTATCCCGATCTGCCACCTCAAGATCGTCGCTTAAGCTCAGTAGGCTATTCTTTGCAGCACAAATTTAGCGATCGCTGGCAAATTCGTAATTCTTTCAGAGCCAGTTTTGAACAAATCAATGAATCTTATAATTTCTTGAGCTTGCGGGATGATAATCGAACTGTTGATATAACTGGGTTCAGACGAGAGAATTTTGATCTCAAGACCTATAACTTACAGAGTGATGTACTGGGCAAATTTCAGACTGGCAGTATCAAACATGAGGTTTTAGTTGGTCTGGAATGGAATCGCATCGATTTTTTTGATGATTCTAGAGCATTTTCATTGCCGTCCTTAGATCTATTCAATCCAGACTATGATATAGCCCCAGTTGATTTTGGTCCGCCTAGTCCATATAACTTCAATCAGAACTCAGTTGGTATTTATGCTCAAAATTTGATCTCTTTTAACGATCAAGTCAAGCTATTGCTGGGTGGTCGGTTTGATTGGGTGGATTCAGAAGATAACTTTTTCGGCGGAGACAGCTTACAACTGTCTAGCAGCAAGTTCAGTCCTCGGATTGGATTTGTTTACCAACCGATTGAGCCAATCTCTTTGTATGCAAGCTATAGCCGCTCTTTCCTCCCAGGATTCTTTGCATCTTTCAGTAGAAATCCAGATGGAACACCATTTCAGCCCACCACAGGGGAACAGTTTGAGGTTGGCATCAAAACAGAATTTTTGGATGGAAAACTATCTGCAACATTGGCAGCCTATCAAATTACGAAACAGAATATTAGTACGCCCGATCCCGCTCGCCCTGGTTTTAACATTCAGATTGGGGAACAACAAAGCAAAGGCATTGAGTTAGATATCGCTGGACAACCGATTCCAGGATTAAATCTGATTGCCAGCTATGCCTATACTGATGCAAAAACCACACAAGATAATTCTGGATTTGAGGGAAATCTAGTTAGTAATGTTCCCAGGCATAGCGCTAGTTTTTGGGCAACATATCAGATTCAACAAGGAAGTTTGCAAGGTTTAGGCTTTGGCAGTGGCCTTGTTTTTGTTGGCGATCGCCCTGGCGATAGTGCAAACTCTTTTGAATTGCCTAGCTTTGTTCGTACCGATGCCACAATTTTTTATCGCCGCGATAACTGGAGATTGGGACTCAATTTCAAGAATTTATTCGATGTGTATTATGCTGTCAGTTCAGACGATGCAAGCAATGTAAGAGTTGGATCGCCGTTTGCAGTTACAGGAACAATTTCTGTGCAGTTTTGATTTAGTCTTCATGAGAATTTCTTTACACCGCTCAATCTCTCTACTGTTGTTGGGAATTTTCACAGTCATATTTGTTTCAGCTTGCAGCACAGCAATCAATACCAGTGCTATGCGATCGCAACAGCCGGTTGAGGATTGCCGAGTTGTACAACATTTTATGGGTAAAACCTGTATCCCTCGTAATCCTCAACGAGTTATAACTCTGAGGCTAGATCATTTAGCCAATAGTTTAGCGCTAGGTGTCCAACCCATTGCATCTACGTACTATACAGGTTTTCCTCTGCAAAAATATCTTCAAGGTAAAGCGGATGTAATAGAATCTGTTGGAGATTTCAAGAACCCTAACATAGAAAAGATTTTGCTACTTAAGCCTGACTTAATTGTGTCTAACTCTAACTTACAAGGTATTTACAAGCAACTATCTCGTATTGCACCCACGGTTGTATTGAATGTGCCTTTTCCTTCCCCTTCTTGGAAGGAGCAATTAGAGGAGCTTGCTCAGGTATTGGACAAAGAAGACGTTAGTCAGCAATTGATAGATAACTATTGGCGACGAATTGAGGAACTTAAGCAAGCTCTGGGTAAACGTCGCGATCGAATAGAGGTATCAATTGCCAATACAAATTCCGAATATGGAATTTGGGCTTATGGAGAGAAGCATTATTCTGGTACAGTTTTGAGTGATATTGGCCTACAACGTCCGCCAGCGCAGAGAGGAGATTTTTTCTATATAAATAATATATCCAAAGAAAAAATATTTGATATTGATGGGGACGTTCTTTTCTTTGTATCGATGGGCAGAAAGGATGACAAGAAGACGTTAGACAAGCTTAGGCAAAATCCTTTATGGAGACAAATCAACGTCGTTAAACGCAATCAAGTCTATTTTGTAGATGGATATTGGCATGAAGCAGGAGACATTTTCGCGATAAATGCCATCCTTGATGACCTTGATAAATACCTCGTCAACACTCCCTAACTCTATGCCCAAACACACCATATTCTTCTGCAAATCCTGCCACAGTTCATCTGAAGAACGACTTTTTCTTTCTTTCTTTTGACTTTTGCCTTGTTGTACTAGTCCTCAATACTCCCCGCGATCGCATTTTCTTAATCAGTCCTCAAGGAAGGTGCGATCACGGTAAGATTATTGATAATAAATATGATTAGTCAACGCCAGTCATGACCATCACCTTGACGATGAAAGAGGATCGGGAACTGTGGGAAGAAGCTACCAAAGTTGCCCACAACCATCCGTCAAATGCCCAAACAACTGAATCATTAGGTGATATTTCTACCAAACAACATAAACCCGCTCTGATAGACTAATTTCTCGAATCGCTCCACAATTAATATGAGACAATATTAGTAATATTTCTCATTTGTTGCCAAGTAAGTTTTACCTGGATTTAACTTGCTTACTTAAATCAACAAAATAAATTTTACTTTTATTTCAGCATTATTAACTATGACTATCTCCATCTCCAGTGAAGTGTTCTATGAGCTACAGTATCAGGAGACAGTTGGCAATTACCAATATCCAGACCCAGATGATGAGTTTGATGTGATGTACAATCATCCCAAGCTACTGGGAGATGGATATTGGCGAGAAATCAAACTGCGTCCAGGCTTAGAATTGGCGATTGGTGATTTGCGGATGAGCGATCGCGTCATCATACAATACCCAGAAAGAGAACATCCGCTATATTATCAATTCCATTTTTCAGGGGTACATGAAGATGAATATACATCCATAGGTAGCGGACAGTATCTTTTCAACGGCAGTGGTTTAGCTCCTCAAGTAAAAGCACAGTGTTACAACGAACAGCCATTTCTAGAAGTGGAATTTACATTCCAGCCTGATTTTCTCCGTTCCTTTGTTGGAGATAGTGAAGGGCAATTACCAAAACATTTGCAGCACTTAATCCGACCCAGTGATGAGTATTACTATCGCTGTGGTACTGCTACTTTACCCATGCAGAGAATAGCCCAGCAAATTTTACATTGTCCCTATCGAGGAATTGCCAAACGGATGTACCTAGAGGGGAAGGTGCTGGAATTGATGGGAATGCTGATAGGGCAGGAAGTTGAGATTCGTGATGGTAAAAGCAATATTCAAGCTTTGCAACCAGATCTGGTAGAGAGAATTCACCACGCTAGGGAAATTATATTGCAACGGTTGGACAATCCACTATCTTTGAACGAATTAGCGCGACGGGTTGGTTTAAATGAATGCACCCTTAAACGTGGCTTTCGTTCCTGTTTTGGGACAACAGTATTTAACTATCTGCGTCACTACAAACTTGAACAAGCGCGACAACTGCTAGATACAGGAGAGATGAAAATTACCGAAATTGCTCATGCAATGGGTTACAACAGCCGCAGTCCTTTTGCGGCTGCATTCCGCAAACAGTTTGGCATGAACCCCAAGGAATATCAAAAATTGCGAAAAAATTCCGTTTAGCTATCGAAAAAATTCCGTCTACCTATCGGACTAGTCTTCTGTCACACCCAGTTTAACGGTATTTTATTGAAACTAATTACTATTAATGGTGTGAGCATTGATGTCAAATTATTGCTGGTTGAAGGTGTTGATGCTTGGCTCTTTCTTGGGATTGGTTGCCTTGCCAGCTGGGGCGGAAGCAAGTTTTAATAATTCTGATCCAAATACGTCTCCTGTGGCAACTACGGCTAAAAGTAATCAGAAAATTCCTCATTTAAACGAAAATGAGCGCCCAGCAACTACGGTTAAACGGTGGCTTTCCCAAGGGCTAATTCAGGTAACGGGTGTAAAGTTAAGGCAAACAGATAAGGAACTGGAAGTAATTTTAGAGGCTACAGGTTCAGATAAGTTGCAGCCTGTAAGTAAAAACGAGGGAAATAATCTGATTGCAGATATTCCCAATGCTCAGTTAAATTTGCCATCTGGTAGTGAGTTTCGTCAAGAAAATCCTGCTGATGGAATTACAGGGGTGACTGTCACTAATATCGATGCAAATACTATCCGGGTGACAGTGACAGGTGAGGTGAGTTCACCCAAGGTTGAGTTATTTGATGGTGATGAAGGTCTGATTTTTGGAGTGACGACAACTGCTGCAACTGCGACACAGCCACCGGAAACACCACAAAAGCCAGCAAGTGAGCCACCGCAAGAAGAACCAGCAGCGCAGCCGGATGAGCCGATTGAGTTGGTGGTGACGGGTGAGCAAGATGGGTATCGCGTACCCAATTCCTCATCTGGGACAAGAACTGATACACCTTTGCGTGACATTCCCCAATCGATTCAGATAGTACCGCAACAAGTGTTGCGCGAACAACAGATTACTCGCTTAGATGATGCACTCAGGAATGTTGCGGGTGTCACTCCAGAATTTACGTCTGGTCCAGCTGTTTACTATAGAATTCGCGGATTTAACCTATCAGATAATAATTTGCTCAGGGATGGTTTACCTGATCCTGGGGTTGGAGATTTGGTTGAACTTGCCAGTGTTGAGCGAGTTGAAGTTCTCAGAGGGCCAGCATCCGTGCTATTTGGCTTGGGTAGTCCGGGGGGAAACATCAACATCGTCACTAAACGTCCCTTAAGTGAACCTTTTTATGCTGTTGATGCAACCGTTGGCAGCTATAGTTTCTACAGAGGTGCGCTCGATCTCTCTGGTCCGTTAAATGACTCAAAAACCGTATTGTATCGCCTCAATGCCGCCTATAGAAATTCAGATAGTTTTGTCGATTCCTACAGTAGTGAAAACTTGAGTATATCACCTGTATTCAGTGTAGCGATTGGCAAGAGAACTAACCTAACTTTAGCCGCAGACTACATCGAAACTAGAGATTCTGGAATAGAATTTGGTGTACCGACTGTTGGCACTATATTTGCCAACCCTAACGGTAAAATCCCCCGTAATCGTAACCTTACTGAACCCTCCGATGAAATAAACGGAACAACTACAAGGGTTGGATATCAACTAGAACATAAATTTAGCGACAATTGGTCTTTGAGCAATGCTTTCCGGTATGGTTTTCGTACTTACGATTCCACACAAACGAGACCTGGAAGTTTGGATGCAAACAACCAAACTATTAGTCGTTCCTTCTCAATAACTGAATCATATTTCACGAATTATACTCTAACAACAAATGTTGTCGGCAAGTTTTCCACAGGTTCAATTGGGCACCAACTTCTATTTGGGGTTGATTTGAATCGTTATATGAACGGTTACCCAAGATTTGCGTCTGCTGATGCCGCATCCATTGATATATTTAATCCTGTTTACGGTCAGCCAAGAGGTGAATTTAATTTTGAAGCTATTAATTCAGCAACAACAGATTCATTAGGAATTTTTCTTCAAGATCAAATCGCCATAACAGAAAATTTTAAAGTGTTGGTGGGTGCGCGGTTTGATACTTTTAATCAGACATCTGAAGATTTGCTTGCTAGCATAGAAACCACGAAGTCAGATAGTGCTGTGAGTCCTCGGTTTGGAATTGTCTATCAACCCATAAGAGCTATTTCGCTGTATGCCAGCTATATCAGTTCATTCACTCCAGCACAAGGCACATTTCTTTTTGGTGGTGGATTGCAGGCTGCTTTTGACCCAGAGCGGGGTAGGCAGTATGAGGTTGGGGTAAAGGCAGATTTAAACGACCGACTTTCGGCAACTCTTGCTTTCTATGATTTGACCCGTACCAATGTCTTGGTAACTGATCCTAATAACGAAAATTTTCAAATCCAAACAGGTGAGCAGAATAGCCGAGGGATTGAACTGAGTCTGACGGGCGAAATTTTGCCAGGATGGAATATTCTTGCAGGCTATGCCTATACTGATGCACAGATTACTGAGGATACGACTTTTGAAGTTGGGAGTCGGTTGCCCAATACCGCAGCTCACGCTTTCAACGTATGGACAACCTACGAAATTCAAAAAGGTGATTTACAAGGGTTAGGATTTGGTTTAGGTTTATTTTTTGTGGGCGATCGCGCTGGAGATTTGCCAAATACTTTCGATGTCCCGAGTTATGTTCGCACTGATGCAACTATTTTCTACAACAGAGATAGATTTAGAATCGGACTCAACTTCAAAAACTTATTTGATGTAGAGTATTTTGAAAATACTTATTTTGGCGGTCGTGTTGGCTATGGACAGCCTTTCACAGTTCAAGGAAGCATTTCGTGGCAGCTTTAATAATTAAGATAATCATGCGACATTTTCCCTACTGGCTAATATTGGGCATCTTAGGATTTACTCTAGCTACAGCTTGCAATCCTCACACATCTTCAAATATATCCTTTTCACCTAAATCACCAGCACCAGAATGTCGCATGGTTAAACACACAATGGGGGAAACCTGTGTTCCCATTAACCCCCAGCGTGTTGTCACCTTATCATCATGTACTTTAGGCGGTGTCCTTGCACTCGGTGTTCAACCTATCGGAACGACCAACGAAGCTTACCAGCAGGAAAACTCTCTAACATACGTTAAAGGTAAAACAGAGGGAATAAAACTAATCGGAATTTCTCAACCAAATTTAGAAGCGACATTACTACTTAAACCAGATTTGATTGTAGGTGTAGATTGGTTCAAGCCAATTTATCCTCTACTATCTAAAATTGCCCCTACAGTATTGGGTAAAATCGATTATCCTAACTGGGAAGAGCATTTTAGTTTTGTGGCTGAAACATTAGGAAAGCAAGAGGCTGAAAAAGCACTTTGGGATCGCTACTATCAGCGAATAGAGAAGCTCAAATTAGCATTAGGAACTCGCTATCAAGGCAAAAAAATCTCCTTCATAACTGTTGGGAATAGTCAAATATACATTGACTCTAAAAATTCATTCTCTGGCTCAATTCTTAGTGATGCTCTTTTGCAGCGTCCAGCCTCACAAAATATTGATTCACCCTATGGATCATTTCCTATTTCTCTAGAGGAATTAGAAAAAGCAGATGGAGATATTTTATTTGTGACAACTTATTCAAGTGGTGGCAATCAATTTCTTGAAGAGAAACAACAAGAGCCACTTTGGAAAAGCCTTAAGGCTGTTCGAGAAAATCACGTTTATTATGTTGATTCTATGTCCTGGGCTGCGTCAAATTTGCTTGCTACTGATGCAGTAATTGATGACCTCTATAAATACCTCGTTAACACACCCTAAACTCATGCTGGGAAAAAGCATCCTATCGGTGCAGGGTAAGCGCATCTCAAACCCTATTGAGAGGGTAGTTTTGGGGTTCACCCAAAGCACAAATCAGTTCCAAATTACTACACTGAGCCAAGGGGTGGGATTTTTAATTGGTACATTTGTTTTGATTCGTTGATAACTAAATCAAGCAGTGTTACGCCTCACTATCAGCGATCGCGCTCAAGTCGCTTGGGCTTAACTTCGCCTATTGGTACACAAATCGCTCTAAAACATTTGCAAGATCAACTATCACCAACTTTTTCTAGAAATCCTTAAGAACACCTAAAGCTATTAATCTAATTTGTTCACATCGGTACAACTAATCCAAGCGATCGCACCTCTTGCGGTAATTCTCCTACCCGTTGAGTTAGTTGACGGAAAATAATTTTTTGTATAGACTTGCCAATTTTAACTTAAAATTGCCATTTTCGGCTAAAAAATTGCCGTTTTTGGATAGACTCATGGACGAAAAGATAGTAAAATCTGCTAGACGAAAAACATACAGCAGATTGCAAGTTGGTGAGGTACAGATAATTGTAAGGGCACGGCAGTGCCCATGCGTGTCAACTTAACGTGAAGCCTGCTTTGTGACAAGGTTTTGCCCTCACCCCCAACCCCTCTCCCAATTGCGGGAGAGGGGAGGAATAGAGATTAAATTCCTCTTCTCTCAAAATGGGAGAAGGGGTTAGGGGATAAGGGCGCTTACCTGATATAGCTTTCGGCTTAAGTTTACACCAATGGGCAGTGCCGTGCCCCTACCCGCGTACCTCATTTACCTGAAATACGCTGTAAATTTTCTACTTTTAAATATTACAATGACATCAAAATTTTACCCAAGAATAAATAAACCCTCTCCCCTCCAACGCTTGCTCAACTACGGGGAAAAATATCGCCCGCAAATTTATCGAGCCACAACTTATTCTATTATCAATACAATTTTAGATTTAGCACCACCTTGGTTAATTGGTGTTGCTGTAGATATATTAGTTCAACAGCAAGATTCTTTCATTGCCAAATTTGGTATTAAAGACGTATTGTGGCAGTTTGCTTTACTTTCACTAATTACCGTTATTGTTTGGGTATTTGAATCACTTTCCCAGTACGCTTATGATAGACTGTGGCGAAATTTAGCCCAAAATATTCAACATAATTTACGTTTAGATGCCTACAATCATTTACAAGAATTAGAATCAGCTTATTTTGAAGACAGTAGTACAGGCGGTTTGATGTCTATTCTCAGCGATGATATCAACCAACTCGAAGACTTTTTAAATGGAGGAGCTAATGAAATTATCCAAGTTACTACCTCATTTATCATTTTAATTGGTGGTGCATTCTTAATTTTACCACTGAATATCACTTTAGCCGCAATGCTCCCAATGCCTTTTATTCTGTGGGGTTCATTAATATATCAAAAGCGCCTCGAACCTCGTTATGCTGATGTCAGAGAAAAGGTGAGTTTTTTGAATTCTCGTTTAGCTAATAATATTAGCGGGATTACGACAATTAAAAGTTTCACCGCCGAAAAGTATGAAAGTGCTAGATTAGCAACAGATAGTGAAGCTTATAAAAGAAGTAACGCCAAAGCAATTAAACTTTCTGCTGCTTTTGTACCTGTAATTAGAATGTTGGTTTTAGTTGGTTTTACGGCTTTATTATTCTTGGGAGGGATGGCAGCATATTCTGGTAAAATATCTATCGGCAATTACAGTGTTTTACTAGTTTTAGTCCAAAGATTATTGTGGCCATTGGTATTTTTAGGAGAAACTTTTGACCGATATCAACGGGCAATGGCTTCCACAAAGCGGGTTATGGATTTGTTAGATACTCCTATCCAAATTACTACGGGAGATATGCCTTTAATTGCGGAGCAAGTACAAGGAGAAGTTGAGTTTAAAAATATTACTTTTGCTTATCGAAATAGTGGAACAATAGTTAAGAATTTATCCTTACATATTCGGGCTGGAAAGACTATTGCAGTTGTTGGTTCTACAGGTTCGGGTAAAAGCACTTTAGTGAAACTATTGTTGCGATTTTATGATGTTTCTCATGGCTCAATTACCATTGATGGGATTGATATGCAAAAGTTGAATTTATCTGATTTGCGTCGTAGTATTGGTTTAGTTAGTCAAGATGTATTTTTATTTCATGGTACGGTGGCAGAAAATATCGCCTATGGTACTTTTGAGGCTACAGACGAAGCAATTATCAATGCAGCAAAAATAGCTGAGGCAGATGATTTTATCACGCAACTACCCCAAGGTTATGAAACAATAGTTGGGGAACGAGGACAAAAGTTATCTGGAGGACAACGCCAAAGGATAGCAATAGCTAGAGCAGTGGTGAAAAATCCGCCGATTTTGATTTTGGATGAGGCAACATCTGCGGTGGATAATGAGACGGAAGCAGCAATCCAACGTTCTTTAGAAAAAATTACCGTGAATCGAACAACTATTGCGATCGCTCATCGTCTTTCCACAATTCGCCACAGTCATTGTATATATGTGATGAATCATGGTCAAATTGTCGAGCAGGGTAAGCATGAGGAGTTACTCGCACTTGATGGAATTTATGCCAGTTTATGGCGTGTGCAGTCTGGGATTCATTAATACTTTAAGCGACTTGATACACAGTCGCTTTTCTGACTATGACTTTCGTGCAATAATTAAGAATATTTCTTATTTAAGGATATAGCTGACTCGCTTACTAACTACTAGAGCGTTAGCTACGCGAACGCCGCAGGCATCGCGCAAGCCCTGACTTGTCACTCAATTTTGGATTTTGGAGAAAGCGATTTTAGATTAACCTCTTCTTTAAAGAAGAGGCTTGAAAAACGAATTTTTTTCTTTGTCTTGAAAAGTTCTGCGCTCCTGTTACCCGGACGCACAGACTTTTAGCTTTTTCTCCATGAATGGAGAGGCTTGAAACCCAATATGTTTAGATTTCAGATTTTCATTTTAATCCAAAATCTAAAATCTAAAATTGTTCGGTCAGTTCGCAATTAGCATTCCATCCAGTATTAGGTGTTCCCTTTTGGGTAACTTGAAAAAGCGCGTTAATTTTAATCATATATCAGCTTGATAATGAGAGCAATTATTATTAAAGTATGACACATGACAAAATTCTTACATCTACATACTGGCAAGAACTGCAAGCAGAAAGTGAGCAAAATGGTACAGTTTCTAGTCAATCAAAAGGGGTTGAAACTATCTACCAAGGGAAGATTCTCAATGTTTGTAATATCTATGAATGCTGGACAGAACTACGGGGTGGACTGTGTATTTCAATACATAAACAAGAGTTTATTGATGATTTGGTTTGGATTAAAGATAGTTTAAATGATTATCAATTTGGGTTGAGTTTTTTTCTCTCAGGAAAAGTGAGAATTGAACGCCACGGTTTAACAGATGAGACTGACGAAGCAGTAGGCAAATATTATTCAGAATGTAACTGCGATATCAAAGAAACTGAGTGGTGGAAAGCCGGAGAGAAGTATTCACGAATTTATCTGAAAATCGAACCGCAGGAATTTTTTCGAAGTTTTGGCGAGGAAGAATTAGAACAGATACCAATTTCCCTGCGCCAAGCTTTAATCGGGGATAAGGTACAGCCCTGTTACTACCAAGGAAAAATAACACGGCAAATGCGGCGGGTGTTACGTGAGATTTTACAGTGTCCCTATCAAGGCTTGATCAAGCGGATGTATTTGGAAACTAAGGCAGTGGAATTAATTACACTGCATTTCCAGCAATTCCAGGAGCAGGACGTTCACGATCATAGCTTGAGTGCAAAAAATTTGAGCGATATTGAGAAGATTTACCAAGCCAAGGAAATTTTGCTTAGTAATTTAGAAAATCCACCCAGCCTGATAGAATTAGCACGGCAAGTTGGGCTAAATGACTTCAAATTGAAGTGTGGGTTTCGTCAAGTTTTCGGCACGTCTGCATTTAAATATTTGCACGACTATCGACTAGAAAAAGCCAAGCAACTTTTAGTCTCAGGAGAAATGAACGTTGCAGAAGTGGCATTTAGGGTAGGTTTTGATAGTCGCAGCTACTTCGCCTTAGCTTTCCGCAAAAAGTTTGGCTTGAATCCCAAACAATACTTTCAGCATCGCCAAAAATCCGTCTAGCGTTCAAATAAAAAATCCGTCTAGCGTTCAAATAAAAAATCCGAATCCCCTATGATACAGAAACTGCCAGTTTAGTTAGGAAATTTTCTTAATACTGCCAAGTGGTGTGCGGGAGTGTAGGTGAATAAATGAAGTTAGATAAATTGTTTCAAAGTCTGTTGCTGATAGGTGCGGTTGTTGTTTTGATCGATACTCCTGCTAGAAGTGAGGATGTTAAAGGTGAATCATCTATTGCGACAGTAGGAAAATCTACATTCAATGACACGGTTGCAGTTACAGATAAGGGGTTTGCTCAGAGGAAATCTCCAGTATTGTCTCTTAGTAACAGGAAGTCCCGACATCAAGAGTCTCAAGTTAAAAGTTCTCTGCAAAGGGCAAAATCAGATAAATCAACCAAAAATATTCCTCAACTGAGCGAGACTGAGCAGATTTCCCAGAGTGCTGAATTACTTGTACAGTCGCCAGCATCTTCATCAGAAGTTGTGCAAGTGACGGCGGTGAAAGCTAATCCCACTGAAAAAGGTGTAGAGGTAATTTTACAGACATCCATTGGGGCGCAACTGCAAATCACAAATCGCAGTACTGGGAATAACTTTATTGCTGATATACCTAACTCACAACTCCGTTTACCCAATGGTGATGCTTTCACATTTCGTTCCGAAAAACCACTTCCGGAAATTACTGAGATAACAGTTACAAATCTCGATGCAAATACTATCCGGGTGACAGTGGCAGGTGCAGCAGCATTACCAACGGTTGAGTTATTTGATGATGATGCAGGTTTGGTTTTTGGGGTAGTATCTGCTGCAACTGCGACGCAGCCACCAGAGAAGCCGACGACTGAGGCAAAACCGGAGGAACCCACAGCACAGCAGGATGAACCGATTGAGTTGGTGGTGACGGGTGAACAGGATGGGTATCGCGTTCCCAATACCTCATCTGCCACAAAAACCGACACACCGTTGCGTGATATTCCCCAGTCGATTCAGGTCATACCGCAACAGGTCATTAAAGACCAGCAAGCAACTCGCCTAACAGACGTGTTAAAAAATGCGCCTGGTGTAGTGGTAGGAAGTCGAAGCCCTCGCGATCCTCTCAATATCATCAGAATTCGGGGCTTTGATGCTTTGAACGATATTATACTCAATGGAGTACAAGACCGTACCGTCGGAACTGTCGGGTTTGGCTCAAATATTGAGCGGGTTGAAGTGCTTAAAGGGCCCGCTTCGGTTCTATTCGGTCAAGGCGGACTCGGCGGCAAGGTCAACTTAGTAACGAAGCAACCATTGCGCGATCCTTTCTACTTCGTAGAAACTTCTGTTGGTAGCTACAATTCCTATAGCGGTGCAATTGATTTATCCGGTCCATTGAATGACAGTAAAACGGTGTTGTATCGCCTGAATGCTTCTGCTGGAACAAACGAAAGCTTTATTGATTTCTATGACCAACAGCAATATCTAATTGCACCTACTTTAAGCTGGCAAATTAGTGACAGAACAAAACTGACCCTAGAAGCAAGCTATTCCCTTACAGAGGGACCCTATGATTTTGGGATACCCGCACAGGGAAGCGTGCTGCCTAACCCCAATGGGAAAATTCCTCGTAATCGTTTTCTGAGTGAGCCTAATTTTAATAACGCCTCTAACGGTGCATTTCGGGTTAGTTATAATTTTGAACATCGCTTTAGCGATAACTGGCAAGCGCGGAGCGTTTTTCAGACTTCTTTGTTTCGCCTCAGACGAGATATTGTCGCTCCTTTCGGATTACAAGACGATTTGCGTACTATAGAAAGAGGCGTTGAGAATTTTGACTACGATGAAAATGTTTATAATCTAGATAATTATGTGGTCGGTAAGTTGACAACAGGTAGTATCAAGCATGAGCTAGTCGCTGGATTCAACCTGAGCAAAACTGATACCAATTCCAAATCTCTTTTCAATGAGACTACTCCTCTCGATGTTTTCAATCCTGTGTATGGAAATGCTACAGGAGCTAGTGTTCCAGATTTTGATATCAAAAATACGATCCAACAATTAGGTTTTTACCTTCAAGATCAAATTACCCTAGCAGAAAACTTCAAACTACTTTTGGGTGGACGCTTTGATATTGCCAATCAAGAGTTTCAGGATTTAATTGCCCAAACAACCGACTTTAAGCAAACAGAAGCTTTTAGCCCTCGTGTTGGCATTGTTTACCAGCCCATTAAACCGATCTCACTCTACGCCAGCTATAGCCGTTCATTCAATCAGGCGACATCTGTATTTGGTGCAGCTTTACCTGAACCGGAGCGAGGAACGCAGTATGAAATCGGGGTGAAAGCAGATTTGACTAATCGATTATCTACAACCTTGGCATTTTATGATTTGACTCGCACCAATCTCTCAACCTCAGATCCAAATAATCCACTACGAACTATTCAAATTGGAGAACAGCGCAGTCGTGGGATTGAGTTTGATATTTCTGGCGAAATCTTGCCAGGGTGGAACATCATTGCTGGCTATGCCTACACTGATGCAGAAATCACAAGAGACAATAGATTGACAGTGGGTAATCTACTGAATAATGTGCCGAGACACGCGCTCAATCTATGGACAACTTACGAAATTCAAGTCGGCAGTTTAAAAGGATTAGGCTTCGGTTTAGGAGCCTTTTACTACGGAGATCGGCAAGCCGACTTAGCCAACACGGTTGAGTTACCTAGTTATGTACGCACAGATGCAGCTATTTATTACAAGCGGGACAACTACCGAGCTGCGATCAATATCAAGAATTTGTTCGACACTGATTATTTTGTCTCTGCACAAAACGTAAATCGGATTGTACCTGGCGATCCGCTGACAATACAGGGTACAATTTCCTGGCAGTTTTGAGCAAACCCCCTGATATCCTACGCTTCATCCTGAGGGATAGAAGCGTAGATCATTCAGTTTTTCTATTGTGTGAAGTAGGCGTTCATGAAAATACCTTTACGTCACCTTAGTTATTTATTATTATTGGGAGTTTTGACCTTTACACTTGCTTCGGCTTGTAGTTTAAATATTAAACACAGTGTTACAAACTCAAAACAGCTAACAGAAAATTGCCGAGTTGTACAACACGTAACGGGTGAAACGTGCATTCCACAGAATCCTCAACGAGTTGTGACTCTGTGGATAGGTACTTTTCGTACTGCTTTAGCATTGGGTATTAAACCCATTGCATCCACGTGGTCTCCAGGTGAACCTTTCCCAAAACATCTGGGAGACAAAGCAGACGGAGTTGAAAATATTGGATTTGAGCCAAATCTAGAAAGGCTCCTGCTACTGAAACCCGATTTAATTTTGTCAAATACTCGGTTGCGTAATATCTACACGCAGCTAAGCAGGATTGCCCCCACAGTTGCATTGGATCATCCATCTCCACCTGCTTCTTGGCAGAAAACTTTAGAAGATATTGCCAAGATTCTCGATAAAGAACAGGAGGGTAAACAGTTAATTAAGGACTATTGGCAGCAAATTGAACAACTTAAACAAGCTTTGGGCGTTGGCGTAGCCTCTCGAAAGGAGAATCGCCGTCTTCAGATGCAAGTATCAGTTGCCACAGTAGATCAAACCTATGGAATATTCACTTATGGAACCAAACATCCTACTGGTAGACTTTTGAGTGACATTGGGCTACAACGCCCACCTGCCCAAAGCGGAGATTTTTTCACAAGAAGCAACATTTCTTACGAAAATTTATCTGAAATTGATGGTGACGTTTTGTTCCTTTGTTACAGAGAAGGAGAAGATGCTAAAAAAAATTTGGAAAAGTTGCAGAAATCTCCTTTGTGGCAAAAGCTGAAGGTGGTTCAACAAAATAGGGTTTATTTTGTCGATTCTGATCATTGGTATGCTTTTGATGTTTTGGCAATGAATGCCGTCATTGATGATTTATTTAAATACCTAGTCAATACACCTTGAACCTATGCCCAAACACACCATACTTGTCTGCAAATCCTGCCACCGCTCTTCCGAAAACCGACAAGAAAATCACCCTTGCGATCGCCCGTGCTATTCTCAAAGACCCACCAATTTTGATTTTGGATGAAGCGACCTCTGCGGTAGATAATGAAACGGAAGCGGCTATTCAGAAGTCACTGGCGATGATTACTCAAAATCGCACGACGATCGCGATCGCTCATCGTCTTTCGACAATACGCCACAGTCATTGCATATATGTGATGGATCACGGTCAAATTGTTGAGCAGGGTAAGCACGAGGATTTACTAGCACTGGATGGAATTTATGCTCTTTTGTGGCGTGTGCAATCTGGAATTCATTAATACTTGCTTTTTAGTATTTTTGCTCAGAACAGGTTTGTCTGTAAATCAGGAAATCTATGTGAAGTTACTCTGGTATCAAGCATTCGCGGTAAGATAATTGAGAATTAATAGCATTAATTTTCTAATATCTACCAGTAATGACCATCATCTTGACGATGAAAGAGGATTGGGAACTGTGGGCGGAAGCTAGCCACAATAGCCCACAACAACCGGGACAAGAGCCATTTGAAATTCTCCGTCCAATGCCCAAGCGACTGGGTAAAGGCTATATACGGGATATTGAGGTGCATCCTCATCTCTGGCTTGAGATTTGGGATTGTGAATATCACAATGATGTCCTCTGTAAAATCCCTGAGTGGGATCATCCACTGCAATTTTGTGTCTACCTTTCAGGCAAAGTCATAGACGAATATGGGAAGCAGTCAGGGGAAGGATATACGTGTATTTCTGGTAGTGGTGTTCAACGCCAAATGACTCTGAAATTCTCCAAATCTCGACGTATGGGCGTTGACATCCAGATGCCTGCTGACTTGCTGGCAGCTTTTTTCCCTGATGAAAAAGGAGAAATTCCCCAGCAGTTGCGTCTGTTCGCTAAGGGTAACGATTGGCAGACTTTACTCTACCCAGAAACTACAACTGCTATTGCGGGAATAGCACAGCAAATTATCAACTGTCCTTTTCAGGGAATGACAAAGCGAATGTATTTACAAGCGAAGGTGTTGGAACTAATGGCGTTGCAGTTAGCTCCCATATTATCTGCTCAAAATAAACTACAACCATCGCCACGACTGAAGCCAGATACCATCGCCCGAATTCATCTGGCCAGGGAAATCTTACTCTCCAGGTTGGAGAATCCACCGTCATTGCTGGAGTTGTCGCAGATTGTAGGGGTGAGCGATCGCAATCTCCGACGTGGATTCCAAGAATTGTTTGGCACAACAGTGTTTGGTTACCTCTGTAGTATACGTATGGAGCAAGCAGAGCAACTTTTACGAGAAGGTAACTTGAGTGTTGCGGAAGTTGCTAATTTGAGCGGTTACTCCCAGCAAGGACACTTTGCTGCTGCATTTAAAAGAAAATTTGGTATAACGCCCAGAGAATGTTTATCAGGAAAGAGAAATATTTTAGCTTCATAATGCCGTTTTGCGACTGTAATGCCGTTTTGGAATAGACTCTAACCCTATTGCTTCTCTACACTATGCTTTATTGCAATTAAGAACTATATGCAATAAGTCAGATTTGTATTTGAATTTTAGTAACTTTGGTGTGATGAGCAAGATGAAAGGTTGGATATTTCTGCACAAACAAAATTTATGGCTGATACCCAGCTTGATAGGATCTATTTTCAACTTTGCTGTTAGTCAGACTGTTGCGGCTCAAGATAACCAAAAATTAACTACACATATTCCTCGATTAAGTGAAGTTAAATTTCCAGCTTCTAATATTAAAGGTTTGTTTTCCCAATCGTCAATACCGATCGCTAACGCTCAAATGCTGGTACAGATACCAACACCAGCCAACCCCTCGACTCCACAACAAACAAGTGGGGATCAAGTCGTACTAATCACGGGTGTTAAAGCAAATCCCACCAACAAGGGTGTGGAGGTGATTTTAGAGACAAATCAAGGGACTAAACTGCAAGTTACAAATCGCAGTACAGGCAATAATTTTATTGCAGATGTATCCGGTGGGCAATTGCGTTTACCATCAGGCGATGCTTTTACATTTCGTTCGGAGAAACCCAGTGCCGAAATTACTGAAATAACAGTTGCGAATATTGATGCAAATACTGTCCGAGTAACGGTGGTGGGCGAGAAAACCTTGCCTAATGTTGAGTTATTTGATGATGATACCGGGTTGGTTTTTGGGATAACTTCTGCTGCAACTGCGATGCAGCCACCACAACAGCAGGAAACACCGCCTGCCGAAGCAAAGCCCCCAACTGAGACACCGCAAGAGCAACCAGCAGCACAGCAAGATGAGCCGATTGAGTTGGTGGTGACGGGAGAGCAAGACGGATATAACGTACCAGATACGACGACTGCGACCAAAACCGACACGCCGCTTCGTGATATTCCTCAATCGATTCAGGTTGTGCCACGTCAGGTACTGGAAGACCAAAATGTTACCCGTCTGGAAGAAGCCATCAGAAATGTTCCTGGAGTGAATACAACGTTTCCTCCTAATTTTTCCAATGGTTCTTTTTTTGCTATTCGAGGCTTTACCGCTAGGGATGACTCAGGGAATATTCTGAGAAATGGTTTGCCAGATTTTGTGGGCACACGTCAATTGGACTTTTCTCAGATTGAACAAGTAGAAGTCCTAAAAGGACCAGCTTCGGTGCTGTTTGGTCGAGCCAATCCAGGAGGCACAATTAACCTGATCACAAAGCAGCCTTTGCGCGATCCCTTCTATGAGGTTACGGCTATCGTTGGGAACTACAGCTATTACCGGGGCACAGTCGATCTATCTGGGCCATTAGACGACTCTAAGCAAGTTTTATATCGAGTCAACGCAGCTTACCAGAATCTAGGCAACTTTACCGACTTTAAAAATTCCGAAAGACTGTTTGTTGCGCCTGTCATTAGTTGGGCAATTAGCGATCGCACAAAATTGACTCTCGAAGGAGAGTACTCATCTTCAGAAAATGAAGTTGACTTAGGTCTACCAGCAGCTGGCACGGTGCTGCCAAATCCCAATGGTAGAATACCGCTCAATCGTAGCATTACCGAACCCTCTGCTAAACCGTTTGATGTAGAAGTTTATCGAATTGGCTACACACTGGAGCATAAATTCAGCGACAGTTTGTCGTTGCGAAATGCTTTTCGAGTGTCGGCTTACTATGGCACAGAAGATCAAGTATACGGTACTAGCTTTGAGCCTGATAATCGAACCCTAAATCGTGCCTTCTTTACCAGGACATTAAATCAAGCTAGTTATAACTTTGCAGTAGACTTGGTTAACAAATTCTCAACTGGCTCGATTGGTCACCAGGTAGTCTTTGGAGTTGATCTCGGTAGATTTCAGACATTAAGATTTCGAGGCGTTGGCAGATCGATTGCACCCATAGACGTATTCAACCCAGTATATGGTCAGCCACTCCTCGGTACTCCTTCCGTCGGCTATGATTTTGGCAACTCAACAGATGCCTTGGGTATTTACGTCCAAGATCAAATCACGCTAGCTCCTAATCTGAAGTTACTGTTGGGCGTGCGGTTTGACACCTTTAACCAGACACGTAAAGATTTTCTTACAAACACAGAAACAAGCGTATCAGGAAATGCATTCAGCCCACGCGTAGGCATTGTCTATCAACCCATTCAGCCAGTATCACTCTATGCCAACTACAGTACCTCATTTACCCCTGTGAATGGGATTGTTTCTGGTGGCAGTATTCAGCCCGAAGAGGGCAGGCAATATGAGATTGGGGCTAAAGTAGACATTAGTAATAAACTTTCTGCAACCCTTGCTTTCTTCGACCTGACGCGATCAAATGTTTTGGCGGATGACCCTAATAACAACAACCCAAGCTTCTCCATTCAAACGGGTGAACAAAGCAGTCAGGGCATTGAACTCAGTATTGGAGGCGAAATCATCCCAGGATGGAACGTTTTTGCGGGCTATGCTTATACTGATGCAAAAGTCTCCAAAGACACCAACCCCGATCTTGTTGACAACCGTTTGACTAATGCACCTGAAAACAGCTTCAACTTGTTTACTACTTACCAAATTCAACAGGGTGATTTGAAAGGTTTAGGGATTGGCTTAGGCTTCTTCTTTGTGGGAGATCGGCAAGCGGATTTACAGAATACTTTTTCTTTGCCAAGTTACCTACGGACTGATGCTAGCATCTTCTACAAAAGAGGACCACTTCGGGCACAGATCAATTTTAGGAATATATTCAATGTGGACTATTATGAAACTGCCGATAATAGCTTTTTCGTTTTTCCTGGTGAGCCACTCATTGTGCAAGGTACAATTTCTTGGCAGTTTTGAGTAATCAGATATCCATGAAATTTTCTCTACACCGCCTTGTTTCTCTATTATTATTGGGAGTTTTGACATTTACACTTGTTTCAGCTTGTAGCAGAAATGTCGATCTGAATGCTACAAGCTTAAAACAACCATTAGAAAATTGCCGAGTCGTGCAACATATGATGGGTAAAACGTGCATCCCTCGCAATCCTCAACGAATTGTGACTCTATGGATGAGTACTTTTAGTAGTGCTTTGGCATTGGGT
Source organism: Aulosira sp. DedQUE10 (assembly GCA_034530935.1). Taxonomy (GTDB): domain Bacteria; phylum Cyanobacteriota; class Cyanobacteriia; order Cyanobacteriales; family Nostocaceae; genus Aulosira. The sequence continues at coordinate 38,992 of JAVRCF010000044.1, forward strand.
ATTAAACCCATTGCATATATATGGATTCCAGGTGAGCCTTTTCCAAAGTATCTTCGAGACAAAGTAGATGGAGTTGAATTTGTTGGAAGCCTCAATGAACCAAACTTGGAAAAGATTTTGCTGCTGAAACCTGATTTAATTTTATCGAATACTCGATTGCAAAATATTTACAAACCGCTAACTGACATTGCACCTACTGTTGTATTAGATTACCCTGCCCCACCCCCTCCCTGGCAAAAACACTTAGAAGATGTTGCCAAGGTGTTAGATAAGGAACAAGAGAGTAAACAGTTAATAGGCGAATATTGGCAGCGGCTTGACAAACTAAAACAAGCTTTAGGAGATCGCCGAAAACAAATTCAAGTATCAGTTGTAAGCATGGATTCGTCCTATGGAATGTTTATCTACGGGAAAAAACATCCTACTGGTGGAGTTCTAAACGATATTGAATTACAACGCCCACCAGGACAACGTGGAGATTTCTTCGCGAAGAATAACATTTCTCAGGAGCGTTTGTTTGATATAGATGGTGATGTTATTTTCCTTTCGGCTCTTGGAGGAGAAGCTGCCAAAGAGGCTTTAGAGAAGATACAAAAAGAACCTTTGTGGCAAAAACTCAATGCGGTTCAGAAAAATCAGGTTTATCTTGTAGACTCTGCACACTGGTACGCTTTTGATATCTTAGCAATGAATGCAGTAATTGATGACTTATTTAAGTACTTAATCAATACACCTTGAACTTATGCCCAAATACACCCTATTCGTTTACAAATACTGCCACCGTTTCTCCGAAGAACTCCCAGAAAATATCCCGTTTGATGGCACTAATTTACTTGGAAAACTAAACACTTTCTAAGCCGAACAATTCCCAGATAATCAAGTGGAAGAAACCACCTTGTCTGATCTCTGGAGAGGGGTCTTTCTTTAAACTCGCTTGCTCAATTTACTCTTCATCTCAACAAGCTGATGTTGCCGATTAAACAAGGCAAAAAATGCTAAAATCACCACACCCATAGTCGCCAAACTAGTACCGGAAGTCTGCGTAAAAATAATCAGAATTTGATAGCGTACAGCATCTGTTGGGCTTGCACCAGCCAAGATTTGACCAGTCATCATACCTGGTAAACTAACTAAACCCATCACCATCATTGAATTGATAGTCGGGATCATCCCTGTTCTCAAAGCGTCTTTGATTATTTGATGTGCAGCTTCCCAACGGGTAGCACCCAAGGTTAATAATGCTTCAATTTGGTTGCGCTTGCCGATCAAGTCTTCCATAAACCTATCTAGCGCTAGAGATGTACCTGTTAAAGCGTTACCCAAAACCATACCCAACAACGGAATTAAATACTGCGGATCGTACCAAGGTTCAACATGGATAATTCCATTCACCGTTAACCCCGTGACTAGAAATGACGCACTCAATAAAGAGACAAAATTATTCCAATAAATGCTGGAAAAACGCCGACGGATGCGGTTGACACTTGATAGACCAGCAATAGCAGTCATCAATAAAGCTACGAGTAAGACGAGAAAAGGGTTATGCAGCGTAAACACCCACTGCAACACATAACCCACCAACAATAACTGCATCACCATCCGCACTGAAGCGATCGCTAGACTTTGCGTTAGTCCCAAACGTAAAGCGAATGAGAGGCAAATATTGATCGCTACAAATAAAGTTGCCAAGGCTACTTGACCGTAGCTAATGGAAATATAATTGGTTTCCATCAATCTTTTCCCTGGAGAGTAATTTGGCGGTTAGTAATTCGTTCCAATTGCACGGGGTCGTGGCTAGTCCAGATATAAGCCCGTTGGGAGTCTTCAGCTTGCCAAGCTGCAACCAAAGCTTCTAAACAATGGGCTGTTGACCCATCTAAGGAAGCTGTCGGTTCATCGAGTAACAACACCTTGGGCGAAAGTTGCAAAGCCCGTAAAAATGCCACAATTTGACCTTCACCACCGGAAATTGCACTTACCGGACGCAGGAGAAAATCTTCATGACGACGCAAAAGACACAAATAGTCAAGAATGCGCTGGCGATTATAGACGAGATGACGATTTGTTTGTAAGTTATAAACGAGCTTCAAATTATCTTCTACCGTTCCTTCCCACAAGGCTGGTCGTTGATGTAGATAAATAATTTGCGATCGCCAGTTTGGCAAGTACCAAGAATTAATACTTCGTCCTTGAAACTTAATTTGCCCTGCTTGCACCGTGTCAAGCCCAGCTAAAGCCCTTAACAGCAAGCTTTTACCCGAACCCGAAGCACCCAGAACTGCAACTCGTTGTTGCGATCGCAATTCAAAATTTAAGTTTCGCCATATCCAGGCTTGATCAATTTTTCGTCCCAGCCCTTCCACTGAAATAATCGGTGCTTCAGTGGATAATTCTGGCGCAGTAGCTTGACTTTTAGTTCTTTGAGTTTCCATTGCTGTCTGGGATGGCAAAGGGCTAGACGCGAGATAGACTAACTTTACCAGCTAATTGAAAATCTTTTGCATTCTTATGGCGGCAGTCTCCTGGCTGACAGCTATGTTCTGCATACAGACAAGTGAGGGGAATATCAAATTTAGATAATAAGCGATCGCCCCCACTAAAACCTGTTATCCATCAATTTTGGCAATTTCTAATTACCCTGCTACGACTGTAGAGGTGAGCAATGGATCATTGGTGTCAACTTAAGCTAAAAACCTTGCCCCACAAGCGTTTTACCTCTCCCTTTAGTCCCCTCCCCCGAAGTTTGCTCAACGGGGGGAACCCCCGCACGCAACTTCTCCCCGCGCGCGGGGAGGGGATGTTTTGGCTTTAGACAAAACTGGGGTGGGGTAACGCGGATCTTGATAGGAATTGAGAAAACGTAAAATCAAGCCTCTATCAGGGTTTCACGTTAAGTTGACACCTATGGCAATGGACTGGCGCACATCAGGAAACAAAGCATATAAATCCTAATACCATTTCTGTATGAAGATGCGCTGATAAAACTGATGTAGAACTACAGACTGTAGGGGCAATTCATGAATTGCCCCTACGTGAATTAAGTGCAGCTTCATATTAAATTGGTATAACTTGGTCATCAATTAAGTATTTCTAGAGATTTTTTGATTTGTTTTAACTGTTTCCAAAGATAATGAATTTGTTTGTAAGCCTCTTCTGGAGAAATTTTACCGCCAGTTTGCAGACTACAAATATAGTTTACTCGTTGTGAAAACTCTTGAAGATGTGCATTAAATGCTAGATATTCGGCTTTGAATTGCCCATGATATGGATGACGAGGATACAAAAAGTCGCATAATTCAGAGAGAAAGTCAGAGTTTGTATTCATAAGAAGTTATTCATAATTTAAGAATTAAATAATCTGATGAATGAGCAGGAGTAAATATCATAATTTTTCCTGATTAATTCTAATCATACTGTAAGTTTCTTTTTCTTATTTTCCAGGTTTGACCTTTTTGACAAGCATTACAAGCAGCAGTTTTTGGCTCAAAATCAAGACAGCCAAATGCCTGTTCAGAACAAGCTTTCTTGGGATGTACCGTACATTTTAAACGGTAGTCATTGGTGAAGTATTCACAATTATGACAAGGTATTTGATGTAATTTCTGCACATAATTTATCCCTTTCTTGAGAGTTAAGCAAATACTCCAAAGGAGTAAAATCATTATTATCCAAGCACATAAAGCACAAAAAACTGTAGCCATTACTATTTGTTACTCCACAAAATATTTTAAGAAATTGCCCACAGTAAATTGCTTTGAACCGCAGGCATTCAGGAACTTGAGCTAGTGTTGAGTGAAATTGAAATTATTAAGAAATGCTCCGCGACCTCCAAGCGTGCCAAGCATAACCTAAGAAGGCTAATATCCCTAGAAAAAATTGAATATTTGCCAGTCTAAAACGTTGAAAACCGTAAAATTCTGGAGGAAAAACTGTAGTGTTATATCCCACAAAGGTGGCAGAAATCCAAGCAATCAAAGCTAAACCCAATAAACTATAGGAAAGTATTTCTTCACCATTTTCTATCGGTAATATTTTCCTTACCCAAGAAAAAGGCTGTACGATAATATGCCATGCACCCCCCAGAATCAGAATTATGCCAATCCAAATATGACCGCCGATGACATCTTCTAAGTTGTCAACGCTGGCTATTCCTAAAGGAGTCCAGTGATTATCTTTCAAACCAACCAAGTAGCTGAAAATTGTCACTGGGTTAAGAGTGGGGTGAGAAATTAGGCGCACATTTCCCAAGTGAGTGTCATAAATCCCACCAAAAAACATGGCTTTTAGTACGAGCAAGAATGCTCCTAAACCCAGAATAATTAGGTGCTGTCCTAAAATGAAACTTAATTGTTTAGGGTCATTCCATTCATAGTGAAATTTCGCTACTCTGCCACCGACATTGTATAAAATTGCCGGAGCGCGAAACACATGAAATAGTCCACCTGCACCCAACACCGCAGAGGCAATTAAATGCAGTACACCAATAACAAAATAGGGATAAGTATCAATTACTTGACCACCAGCACCTACTCCCCAACCTAAAGTTGCTAGGTGTGGTAATAAAATTAAGCCCTGTTCATACATTGGTAAATCAGGAACAAAGCGAATAACTTCCGATATGGTAGTTGTCCCTACCCAAAACATAATTAAGCCTGCATGGGCAATATGAGCGCCTAATAATTGACCAGATAAATCAGTCAAACGAGCATTACCAATTAACCAAGGTAATTGTGTATTTGCTGCAAAAGTTCTATCAGTAGAAATGGCCACTTTTACCTATCCTTTCTAGAAAAGTGCTGAGTTATGTAAAGACTCAGCACACTCACCTGATCCTTATCCTTATCCTTATCACTCAGAGAGCGAGATCAAAACTTACAACTGAGGACTTATGACTCAGCACTACTAATGGCATTTAATGACCTTTCAACTTGCCTAAAGTCAACACCAATAGCTCGTAGCGCGTGCCACAGATGACCTTGTAGGAAGAAGAAAGCTAAGAAGAAGTGAGCATTAGCCAACCATGCTCTAGCACTGTAGCCACCATTAGCTAACCTGACTGTATCAGCAAAATAAGGAGTTACACCTAGTTTGAGTTCTAAAGGAGCGCCATAAAACTCTACTGGATAAGCTAAAGTATTGACCGCACAGAAATAAGCGGCAACAAACCCAGCTAAGGCAATACCACCTAACGAGTAGGAAAGGATAGCTTCACCAGAGAAGATTAACAGCTTTTTCGCCCAAGGTAAAGGCTCTGTCAATATGTGCCAAATACCGCCACCAATCAACATTAAACCTACATAGATATGCCCACCAACTAAATCTTCTAAGTTGTTAACACTAGCAAAGTGAGTTTGATAGCCATAGATAACAAGAGGGTTGAGAGTAGGGTTTGTTACCAATCTCACATCGTGAATTGTCGAGTCGTATAGTCCTCCCCACAACATTGCTTTTCCGACAAGCAAGAAAGCAGCAATGCCCAAAAACAGGAGGTGATGCCCTAAAATCAAGCCTAGTTGTTTGGAATCATCCCATTCAAAGTGAAACTTGCGAGCATTACCAGTAGCGTTTTTTAAATTGCGTGGCCCTTTGAAGGTATGAAAGAGCGCACCTGCTCCCAGGACAGCAGAAGAGATTAAGTGCAAGGCTCCAATGACAAAGTAAGGATAAGTACTTACTACTTGACCACCAGGGCCTACACCAAAACCTAAAGTAGCTAAATGTGGGAGTAAGATTAGCCCCTGTTCACCCATTGGTATATCAGGGTTGTAGCGAGAAATTTCAAACCATGTAAACGCCCCTGCCCAGAGGGTTGTTAATGCGGCTTGTGCTACGTGAGCACCAATAAATAAGCCAGAGAGCTTGGCGAAGCGGGCATTACCTACCCACCAATCATATTTAACGTTGGGATTATCGTATGTCTGCATTGGTTAACTCATCGATATTTGTTGCGATAAATACTCAAGAAATGGCTAATTAACTTCAACATATAAAACTTGTAAACAAAAGAAACTTTCCGTAATTATTGAAGTTAATTGCCAGCGCCAGTGATTACAAATCTACTCTATTGAAAATAATTCCTAATTAACAAGTTTTTAACAAAAGTTAATAATTACAAATTAAGCCAAATTTAGCAGCACAAAAGATGCGACAAGAATTCATTTTGCCGTTGTCAAACAGTTAAATAATAAATTAAAAGGAGTGTATATACACCCCTAAAAAATACTTATTAATTTGTCAAATTGCGGGAAAGTAGTTGCGATGTCAGCATTGGTTGTAGATGATAAGGTTGCAAAAAACTCAACAATTGTTCGCCGACTTTTTGAGGATAGAAATAGTGAAAAAAATGATGCCCTTTAGGACATTCCCAGAGATGATCTTCAGCTTTAAACCACTTTAGCCAGCCATCTAAAGCAGGTGAATTCACAATTGGATCGTTCTTGCTACCACATACCATCATGGGCATAGAAACTCCACCTTGAGGTAAATCAACCAACTTGAAAAGAGAATGTAACAAAGGAGATTGCTCTAAATCTTTATCTAAGGTTGCCACTAACTTTTTAGTGGTGTAAGCTGGTTGCTCACCAAAGAGATTGCGAACGCTACTTGCTAAAACCTGCTCACGACTGATGGTAAATAGTTGTCTTTGAAGATAATAGTGCGCGTGCCAAGTATTTGCAGGTTGAGAAGCTACAGCCAGTAGAGTGAGCGATCGCACTTTTTGAGGATAGCGACGAGCAAAACTTAAGGCGATCGCACCACCCCCACCATGACCTGCTAAATGTACTGGATGAGAGTACTGTGCTAAAAATTCATCCACCAAATCTACAGCTTCATCTATCGAACTACCTTCATCTTTGTGATGGCGATATTCCCACTGAGCCACATTTAGATATTTCGATATGTATTGTAGTAATGGTTGATCAAAACGCTGCAATACAGGACTAGAACTGATCCAAAGAACATCTAAAGCATCAGACATAAATACTCTACATCCTCATAATTTGGGAATCATCAACAGCCATCTCAGATATAGCAATCCTATATGAAGAATTATGAAAATTCGCTCCTTCCAGATCTCCGACTTCTTAAAGAAGTCGGGGATCTAATTTTTCACAAATGATTTAGGACTGATATAGAACCACAAATACATACAGGTAATTCAGAAGTGCTGAGTACTAAAAAGGGATCTCACTCGTTACTCAGTACTCAGCACTGTTTTGGTCATCTGTGTGTATCTGTGGTTTTTCCGCACCAGGTACATACTTTGACAAACAGTCAGTTGTAAAACTACAACTCAAACGTCTCTACAAACCAAATTCTGTTTTTAACTGAGCCACCCAAGACTTAATGCGATCGTCCGTTAAGTCAGATTGGCTACCTTGATCAAGTGCCAGCCCAACAAATTTACCATTTCTCAAAGCTCTAGATTGCTCAAAATCATACCCATCTGTTGGCCAATAGCCAACAGTTTTACCACCTCGCTGAGAAATCTTTTCTTCTAAAATTCCCATTGCATCCTGGAAGTTGTCGCTATAGCCATATTGATCTCCATCACCAAAATAGGCAATCAGCTTCCCACTAAAATTTATAGTATCTAGTTCAGGAAAAAAGCTTTCCCAATCGCTCTGAAGTTGACCAATATCCCAAGTAGGAGACCCAATAATCAACAATTCATACTGTTCAAAATCACTAGCTGCTGCTTCGTAAATGGGATGTAAAGTGACAATATCATCACCAAACTCATCCCGGATTTGTTCAGCATCAGACTCAGTATTGCCAGTTTGAGTACCGTAAAATAAACCAATTTTTTTCGCCATTTTGACACCTGATATTTAGAAAAACAAACGGTTATTAGTCAACACTAAAAAAGCAAACAAAGCTCCCCCACAACTACCTACAGTCCATCCAGCATTAAACTCACTCCAAGACTTAGCTGTTTTAAGATTTTCAGGTAGTTCTCCTTGAGGAGATTTGCCTTCCTTGAACCATGCACTGCCATAAAGCCACAGACAAATTGATAAAATCAACAACAACCCGATAGTGGCTAGTAGTCCGGCTTGGTTTGCTAATTCTGTATTCCGCAGAGGGCCTAATTTAACAAAGGGGCCAAGGAGGAAATAGCCATGAGCCATGCCAATTTCCAACCCGCGAGCAAAGGGAGATAACCCTGGACGGTAAATAGGAAGATTTCCCAAAAACTTCAGTATCAAATCAGAAGTATTGACTGGAGTCTGTAAATTCCCTAGTTCTGGTGTATCTAAATAGTTAACCACTCCCTCTTGAAAATTCAGTCCAGCAGCTAGGACACGAACTCTCAGAGCGTGCCAAATATGTCCAGCTAAAAAGACCACGCCTAAAGCAAAGTGACTAGTTGCTAACCAAGTACGAACTGAAATCACTTCTGATGTCGTACTTAATCCCAAAGGGCCGTAGAACACAGTGGGATAAACGGTATCGTTGACCGTCACAAAGTAAGCTGCCAAGAAACCCATGTATGCTAAAGCGCCGAGGCTATAAGATAAGTACGCCTCACCAGACCAAAACAGTACTTTTTTAGCCCAAGCAAAAGGCTGAGTAAAGATGTGCCAAAATCCGCCTGTAATACAGAGAATTCCTACCCAGATATGACCACCAACAACATCTTCTAGGTTATTGACAGAGGCCATTCCCTGATTGCCAAACCCACCAAAAAGATAGCCAAAAATCCGACCTGGGTTGAGAGTTGGTTCTGTAACGACCCTTACAGATGCGACTGCCGGATCGTAAAGACCACCCCAAAATAGGGCTTTTGCTACCAATAAGCAAGCACCTAAACCTAACAGCAGCAGATGGATACCGATGATGGTAGTCATCTTTTCTTCATCTTCCCAGTCGTAGCCGAAGAAACCAGGAAATTTATTGTTTTCAGCTAAAACGTCCGGCCCCAAAAGCGCGTGATAAATCCCACCCGCACCGAGTACAGCCGAACTAACTAAATGCACAACACCAATCACGAAATAAGGATAGGTATCGATAATTTGTCCACCATCGCCAACGCCAAATCCCAAAGTTGCCAAATGGGGCAGTAAGATTAACCCTTGTTCATATATTGGTCTGGAAGGGTCGTATTTCGTGATTTCAAACAGAGTCATTGCACCAGCCCAAAGCACAATTAACCCTGCATGGGCAATATGAGCGCCCAACAGCCGACCCGACAGGTTAGTAAAACGGGCGTTACCTGCCCACCATCCATATTGTTGGGGGTTGATTGTTGCAGTAGTCATAGTTAAATTACCTCCCCACGACTTGGACGTAAGACTTTTCCGGCGCGGAAATCAAAACCCGCTGCTCGTAAGGTGTGCCAGAGATGCCCTTGAAGAAAGAAAAAACCTAGCCAAAAGTGAGCATTTGCTAGCCAAACACGAGAAGATAATAAATCTCCACTCTGAAAGTAAGGAACGCGGTCAAAGCCAATACTCAATGCTGGCCCGTAAAACTCTACAGGGTAAGCTAGTGTGTTGATAGAGACAAAATAAGCAGCAATCAAACTCATTAAGCTTAAAGCTCCCAAGCTGTAGGAGAGGTATGCTTCTCCTGACCAGATAAAAAGACTTTTGACAAAAGCGGAAGGTTCTGTAGTAATGTGCCAAATACCCCCTGCTAGGCAGAGAATGCTTACCCAAATGTGACCACCAACCAAGTCTTCTAAGTTGTTGACTCCTGCAATCCAATATTGGTGACCACCAAATAGGTAGTTAAAAATGACTACAAAGTTCCAAGTAGGGTGAGAAATGATTCGCACTTCCCCGATATTGGAGTCGTACAAACCACCGAAGAAGACTGCTTTAGCAACCAGTAAGCCAGCTCCTAGACCTAGCAAAATTAGGTGAATACCCAGGATAGTCGTCATTTTATTGGCATCTTGCCAACGGTAGCCAAAGAAAGAATATCTCTCTTCTAAGATGGCGGGGCCTCGTAGAGCATGAAATATTCCTCCTAGACCCAGGAAGGCAGAGCTAATCAGATGCAATACGCCAATGACAAAGTAGGGATAAGTATCGATAACTTGACCCCCACTACCCACACCCAAACCCAGGGTTGCTAGGTGGGGTAAAAGAATTAAGCCTTGCTCGTACATTGGTTGCGAAGTCTGAAAACGGGCAAGCTCAAATAAAGTTGTTGCCCCTGCCCACAGTACAATTAATCCCGCATGAGCAACATGAGCGCCCAACAGTCGCCCTGAAAGATTAGTTAACCGAGCGTTCCCTGACCACCAAGGAATAGAGTCTGGGGTTTGCACAGCCATGCTTGTCATCGTGTCATTTCCTGAGAATGGTTTGAAATGGTTATGATGTAGAAAATACTTATTGAGATAGATATTCAATAAGTTCCGAGCATATCTTATCAGATTTATTGAGATAAATTTTCAATAAATAAAGAAAAATTTGGCGTTGCATAAATGCGGGATAATCACGCCTAGATGAATTATTCTTGCGTTAGGGCTGTCAAAGGTTAAGGGACTTCCAACTAAAAAAATATACAATCACTTTGGTGAGCAGGGGAGGCTGGGGGAGCAGGGGAGGAAGAATTCCATGATGATATTTGCTCTGACTCATTGCATAATTTATTTTCTGGAAGTCCCTAAGAGTCCAAAGTCAAAGGCTAGCTTGGACTCTTGAACGCCAAGGACGAACAAGTCGGAAAACCCAAGACGGAAGAAGACTCGCTCTAAGCGGAGCTATGCCGCAGGCTTTACGCTACGCTAACACCACAGCGCTGGCTTCTCTTGACAACCTGATCGCGAAATATACAATTTAAATGCGTAATAGGTTAATGTAAGTATTTTTACATATTTTACACGGAGAATTTTTTAGACAATCTCTCTGCTTTACGGCTTTGGTATTGCCAAACTCCTCCAAAAATTGGATCTTATTAAATTCACACTCCTCAATGGAATGCGACAGTGAATATAATAGAAAGGTATGATAAGAAATCAGTTAATATCTTTTCTAAAGTCAGCAAAAGGTAAAAAACGGCAAGGAACGAGTAAAATCCGGAATGCCGCCCTCTTGTCTACTTATCTGTTGCTATTGCTAATTACAGTTTTTGTGATAGTTACACCTGTACTGAGAGCATCTTATGCAACTGATTTGCCAGTTCAGCATTTGTATAGACCAGAAGAACATTTAAAAGATTTAGCGCAACAGGGAAAAGCACTGTATGAAGCAGGAAGATTAGTAGAAGCGCAAGCGGTTTTACAGCGGGTATTTCAACAATATCAGGCACAAAAAGACAAAATTAGGCAAGCAGTAACCCTCAGTAATCTTGCCTTGGTTTACAAGCAGCGTGGGATGTTTGCGGAAGCAACTACAGCAATCAATAACAGTTTGCAACTACTAGATACTCAGAATTCAAAACAATACTTACAGGTTTTAGCGCAAACCCTGGAAATTCAAGGAAGTGTGCAATTAGATCAAGGCCAATCTCAACAAGCATTAGAAACTTGGCAAAAAGCTGAGGCGGAGTATACTAAACTTAGCGATCGCTCAGGAATAAATCGCAGTCGCATTAATCAAGCACAGGCATTGCAGATATTAGGATTCTACCGTCGGGCTTTGACGATGTTGATAGAGGTAGGTGATAATTTACAATCGCAACCAGATTCGTTGACTAAAGCTGTAGAGTTGCGATCGCTTGGTGATGCACTCCAGTTAACTGGAGATTTAGCACAATCTCGTCAAGTGCTACAAAATAGCCTCAAAACTGCCCAGCAATTGCAATCACAGCCAGAAATCAGTGCAGCATTCCTCAGTTTGGGAAACAATTCTAGAATTGGGGAGGATTATCAAAATGCGATCGCCTTTTATCGACAAGCGATCGCAAAAGCTCCTTCACCAATCACCAAGGTTCAGGCGCAAATTAATCTTTTCAGTGTTCTATTAATTACACAGCAGTGGTCAAATGCACAACCGCTGTTAACGCAAATTCCGACTGAGTTAGATAGTCTACCACTCTCTCAAATAGCAGTTTATGCCAGAATTCATCTTGCTGAAAGCTTGATGAAAGTATCAACCAAGCAGCAATCTCTCAGTTCCATCAATAACTCATCTGCTGCTAAAATGCTCGCTACAGCAGTGAAACTAGCAGAAGCACTCGGCGATCGGCGAGCAGAATCTTACGCCCTTGGTACTCTGGGAAAGCTGTATGAGCAAGAAAAACAATGGTTGAATGCCCAAAAGCTGACACAGCAAGCATTGACATTGGCTGAATCTGTGAATGCACCGGATATCGCTTATAACTGGCATTGGCAGCTAGGACGCTTGCTGAAAGCCCAGGGAGATAGGGCTGGGGCAATTGCAGCCTATGACGCTGCTGTTAATGAGTTACAGTCTCTTAGAAGTGACTTGGTTGCAGTTAATCGAGATGTGCAATTTTCATTTAAAGAAAGAGTAGAACCTGTTTATCGTGAATCAGTGGCATTGCTTTTAGATTCGCAAACACAAAAGCCCAGCGAAAAAACATTAGACAAAGCTAGACAAATAATTGAAGCACTACAGCTAGCAGAATTGGATAACTTCTTTCGCGAAGCTTGCTTGAATGTGACAAAAATTGTATTAGACGAAGTTGTAGATCGGGATAATCCTACTGCTGCGATCATTTATCCGATTATTTTACCAGACCAATTACAAGTGATTGTCAAAGTTCCTAAACAAGAACTGCGGCATTATGTTGTCAACCAATCCCAAACTCAAGTAGAAAATGTTTCTAGGCAACTGCGAGAGTACTTAAATGAACCTGACAGAAGCGAGGAAGTCGAATCTCTTTCTGGGCAACTATATAGTTGGCTGATTCAACCTATAGAGTTGGAGTTACAACGTAGCAATGTCAAGACTTTAGTTTTTGTACTGGATGGTGTGTTGCGAAATGTACCAATGGCAGTACTGTATGACGGTCAACAGTATTTGGTTGAGAAATATGCGATCGCTTTAAACCTGGGGCTACAATTGCAAAAACCCAAGTTTTTAGCACAAGAAAAGTTGCGGGTTCTGGCAGCCGGATTGGTGGAACCGCCATCTAAATTTCCCCAATTTCCGCCTTTGCCAGAAATCAAATCTGAGTTTAACTTGATTGCACAAGCAGGGGTATCAACTACAAAACTTTTAGATCAAGATTTCACTAGTCAGGCACTGGAAGGAAGGCTCAAATCTATTCCGTTTAACATTGTTCATCTGGCAACTCATGGGCAGTTTAGTTCTCGTTCTGAGGATACTTATGTTTTAGCTACAGATGGCCCAATTAATGTTACAGACTTTGATTTACTGTTGCGCCGTCGTGATGAATCATCCCCAGAAGCTATAGAACTGCTGATATTGAGTGCTTGTCAAACAGCAGCCGGAGACAATCGGGCGACACTAGGTTTAGCAGGGGTTGCTGTGCGTGCAGGTGCAAGAAGTACGATCGCTAGTCTCTGGAATGTAGGCGATCGCTCAACTGCAATTTTAATTGGAGAGTTTTATCGTGAGTTAGTTTCTGCCAAAGTTACAAAAGCAGAAGCCTTGCGTCTGGCTCAGGTGACTCTCCTGAAAAAGTATCCTAATTATAGCCGCCCCGCTTTTTGGGCACCCTATGTATTAGTTGGCAATTGGCTATAAAGTGCGCGCAAACTTGGATTTTTGAGTTGTGGGCAGGTTTATTAAGAAACTTTACAACTTTAGCTCAAGGGCACCTTGCATAGACCTTAGTAACCCACGTATGAATAGGTGTAACACCTAGTTGCGGAGGATCACAAGAGTTCCCAAAACACTAATGCCAAATAGTTTTTACTTTAGTTTGTTGCGATCGCGAAGCGTCTCCAAAGGAGAATCGCTCTCAAGTTCTGCGATGAGATTTAACTATTTTTGCCAATACAGATATGAAAAATAATTACACCAGTTTCAACTGTAATTTCAACATACCCCAAAGTATGTTGCTCGAGCTGATTAAAGAGGGGGTAATGATAATATCGCAAAACTTACAACCAATTTATTTAAACATAAAAGCTAGAGAAATCTGTGAGCGGCTTTGGAATAGTAATCATCACTCAGATAGTCTACCTCCGGTAATTTCTAATATATATCGTCAGATGAACAATAACTTCAGTTCTCAAGATAGAGTATTCATCATGGATTACCAGATTGCTGGAAAGCAAACTATTCGTATTCGTGCCTGCTACATTCCTCTTGAATTTGATGATGATTTTAACATGAATCCTGCTAATCATCCCTGGTTGCTAGTCTTATTAGAAGACCGCGACGCAATTTTACAAGAAGAACTGCGAATAGAGCAGAAGAAATATAATCTGACTGAGAGAGAGCTAGAAGTTTTCAGGTTACTCTCACAATCATATAGCTATCAAGAAATTGCTAAAAAACTGCAAGTTAGCCTCAATACTGTAAAATTTCATGTAAAAAATATTAATCTTAAAAAAGATAGTACTTTGAATGAAGAAAATCTTTTACAAATTAACTAAATATAAAAACTACACAAATAGGTAGTGCAATCTCTAGACATTATTAATTATAACAGAATAAGAAAGTTACTTTAAACAAGTAAATTTCTCAACAATATTTAAATTCAAGGAGAAATCAATCATGATTGACAACATCAAAGAAATACTAAAAAACGCTCAATTGCAACAGCAAATAAAAGAAGCTACCAATTTAGCAGAAGCCATCAAACTAATCACAACCGCAGGTTCACAAAAGGGCTACTCGTTTACCCAAGAAAGTGTAGCTCAGGTAGTCAGTGGGCTAATGTTAGGGGAGCATGAACTTACTGAAGCTGACTTACTTGCAGTTGCTGGAGGGTTGCGAGGTTCTGCTATTACTGGTCTAAGCTTTTACGACTGTTGTTGGTAAGCTTGCACTGGTCAATATAGCGAGGCTGTGTGGTTTATTCGATCGTTAGGATTGCCTCCAACCTGGATTCAATCCTAACTCGAAATTTTGGGAAATCAAAAATGAAATCGCTTCTATATTTCCCTACAGTACCTAACTTCACAAAAGAGAATTAACTCATGATTCAGAACATCAAAGAACTGCTACAAAATCCTCAATTGCAACAGCAAGTCAAGGAAGCTACCAACTTAGCAGAAGCTATCAAACTGATTACAACCGCAGGCACACAAAAGGGCTACTCTTTTACCCAAGAGAGTCTAGCTCAGGTGGTCAGCGGACTAATGTTAGAGGAGCGCGAACTGTCAGAAGTTGACTTACTTGCAGTTGCTGGAGGGGCGCAAAGTTTTACGTCCTGGAACACCTTTTTTGGCCCTTGTTATTAACTATAATGCGCTTAAAAAAGCTTTTAGCTACTTGAGTAAGTTTTAGTTTGAGTAGCTCACAATCTGCTCAAGTAAATATTTTGTAACTTCAAAAAGGAGAATTCAATCATGATTCAGAACATCAAAGAACTGCTACAAAATGCTCAATTGCAACAGCAAATAAAAGAAGCTGCCAATTTAGCAGAAGCCATCAAACTGATTACAACCGCAGGTGCAAAAAAGGGTTACTCATTTACCCAAGAAAGTATAGCTCAGGTAGTCAGCGAGCTAATGCTAGAGGAACGTGCATTGACAGAATCTGACTTACTCATGGTTGCTGGCGGGCTAAAGTCTGATTGTAAATGTGGCTTGATTTATTGCACGGTATGAGCTAATAGGCTTCGTCCAATTTGTTGAATCATAGCTCACAATTTGCTCAAGATAATCTTAATCTTACTTCAAAAAGGAGAATAAACTCATGATTGAGAACATCAAAGAAATACTAAAAAATGCTCAATTGCAACAGCAAATAAAAGAAGCTGCTAATTTAGCAGCAGCCATCAAACTGATTACAAATGCAGGTGCACAAAAGGGCTACTCATTTACCCAAGAAAGTGTAGCTCAGGTAGTCAGCGAGCTAATGCTAGAGGAGCAAGAACTGGCTGAAGCTGACTTACTGGCAGTTGCTGGATCTTACGGTTGCTGGAACACCTACAATTCCTGGTTTCGTTGCCTATAAACCCTGAGATAGCCCATAGGAAAGAGAATGTAATGCCAAGCCTCAAGCATTATCTAGTACTGAAATGCCTTTTGGTTTGAGGTAATCGTAGCTGTTCGGGGGAAGGTTGTCTTCCCCCTTTTTACGCATTCTCAGCGATCGCTTTTTTCTTGACTTCAATTGCAAAATTGCCCCATTTCCCAGTTTTACACTATGTCTCAGATATCGATGCCTACAGCGGGCTACGCCTACGCACCTCCAGTTAATTACACCAATGCAGATTTAGCCTCGATTGTGGCTAACGCCAGTTTCCTCTGGGAACGCCTCGATTCAGAGCGGTTTACTGCGGATGGGGAACAGGTAAACGAAGCAGAAATCGATCGTCGCTGCGATCGCTGGTGTCAGGTTGTGGCACAGGGAAACTCAGATACATTCCAAAAACGTTTACAGTGGGAGGGTTTAAATCTTGAGACAGTTCGTCCTCTCTTGGGAACTGTCCGAGTTACTGACACCCAGTCTTTACCGGAATGGGCAGAAACTTTGCGACAAATTATGCAGACGGCGACAGAATTTATGTCTGCATCTCCATCATTTCTGCCAACCGATCCAGACAATCCTATTCCTTTCGAGGATGTTCTTTTACCTGCCATCATAGTTGCTAGACAGCAACTCTTAACTCGCCTTGGTTCTGGGCAACTTACAAAAGATACCCTCCCCCTGTCCATGCTCTCAGAAACCGCTTATCAAGCATTAGAGCATAGTTTGCTGCAACGACTGTCAGGACTTTGCACCAAAACATTGGACTTTGAATTTTCTCAAGTTCGTCCTTTTGGTCAAAATTTGCTCAATTTGCTGGGGTTAGAAACAGAAGACAACAATAGCAAAACCCACTACAACCAGTTTGCCCTGCGACTACTGCAAGGTGGACTGTTAACTTTCTTCCAAAAGTATCCAGTTCTTGGTCGGTTAGTGGCAACAGCAGTCAATTTCTGGGTCGAGTTCGCGGCTGAGTTCCTGCAACGATTGGCTGAGGATAGAGCAGACATTCAGCGAGTTTTTGGCTCAACAATTGATAGCTTAGGCAAAGTTGCACAAATTCAAACCTCCCTTTCTGACCCACACAAGCGCGGCAGAAGCGTCATTTTGCTCACCTTTGAGTCTGGACTCAAACTCGTCTATAAGCCCAAGGATTTGGGGTTGGAGGTTGCTTTTAACCAATTTTTGAATTGGTGCAATCAACACAGCCAACTCTTAGATTTCAAAGTGATTCAAGTGCTTAACCAGAAGAGTTACGGTTGGGTGGAATATGTCGAGCACCAGCCCTGTAATGATGAAGCCGCTGCTGAACGCTTTTATCAACGAGCCGGGATGCTGTTGTGTGTACTTTACGCTCTCAGGGGAACCGATTGCCACTGCGAAAACTTAATTGCTAGTGGCGAACATTTAGTGTTGATCGATATGGAAACCCTGCTGCATCATGAAGCAAATTTAATTGAAAATTCACCCTTTATCCAAGAGTTTGAAACAGCCGCAGCACAACGCCTTTGGGATTCGGTACTCCGCACTGGAATGTTACCCCGGTGGGACTTTAGTAGCGATCGCCGCATTGCTTATGACATCAGCGGGTTGGGCAGTATGGATTCTCAACAAGCTCCTCGCAAAGTACGTCGCTGGCAAGCAATTAATACCGACAATATGCACCAGCAGTATGAGACTGTAACATTTCCCCTTGAGAAAAATGTACTGCGCTTAGGCGAAATTGCCTTGTCTGCCAACGATTATCAGGCACAAATTGCTGCTGGATTTGAGCAGATGTATCGTTTCCTAATGGTAAACAAGGATAAATTACTGGCAAAAGAAAGTCCACTTGCTGCCATGCAAGATCAACAAATCCGCTTTATCTTCCGCGCCACCCGCATCTACGGTACCACCCTACAAAATGCATGGACACCCGATTATTTGAGGCAGGGAGTGGACTATAGCATTGAACTAGATCGTCTCAGTTATGCCTTTCTGGTTGCTCAGGAAAAACCCCAAGCTTGGCCCATCTTGAGTGTAGAACTGCGAGCTATGGAGCAATTAGACTTTCCTTTTTTCACGGCGATCGCGGCTAGCGATGAGTTGAGCGTAGACAAGAATCAAGTGATTCGGCACTACTTTCAACAACCCAGTTACCAGCAGGTTTTAAGTCAATTGCAAGCCCTTGATGAAACCGATCTATCCCGACAAGTCGCCATCATTCAAGGTTCCTTCTATGCCAAGGTGGCCCAAACCTCAAGCCAACAGAGCAATCAATGGGATGTTGAGTCATTACCATTGCTAAACTCGCAACAGTTGATTGAGGAAGCCAAGGCGATCGCGGCTGAAATTGAAACGAGGGCTATTTCAGACCCCGATGGTAGCGTTAACTGGATTGGCTTGGTCTATATGCCTGAAGAAGAACGATATCAACTACAAGTGTTAAACGACAGTCTTTATGCCGGACGCTGTGGGGTGGCTCTATTTCTCGCCGCCCTCTATCAAGTATCCGGTGAGTCACGTTTGAGCAATCTGGCATTGCAGACGTTACAGTCCTTACGTCGGCAGATCCAATCCTTAGACCCCGAATCTCAGCAGCGAACAGCTCGTCTCAGTGGAATTGGGGGCACAACAGGCTTAGGTTCAATGATTTATACCTTCGTCAAGATCAGCCACTTCTTAGATGATGAAACATTCTTGCAAGATGCTCAAACCTTGTCCGATTGGATGACACCAGAACTAATTGCAGCAGATAAATATTTGGATATTATCAGCGGATCTGCTGGAGCAATTTTAGGGTTGTTGTCCCTCTATGAAGTGACAAAAAACGCAACCGTTTTAGAGAAGGCGATCGCCTGTGGACAACATTTACTCAGCCACCAAATTAGCGATGAAGGTGCGCCTAAAGCCTGGTTAACTATTGGTGAAACGCCCTTGACGGGGTTCTCTCACGGAGCCGCTGGTATCTCCTATGCACTGCTACGACTTTACGCTGTTACCCAAGATTACAACTACTTAGAAGCCGCCTTAGAAGGCATTGAGTATGAGCGCAGCGTTTTTTCCGAATCCCATGCCAACTGGCCCGACTTCCGCGGATTAGGGCAAACAGGACAGCCGAGTTTTCCAACTCAGTGGTGTCATGGCGCAGCTGGAATTGGGTTAGCTCGCTTGGGCAGTTTCGAGATTGTGAGAACACCGGAAATTGAACGTGAGATTGAAATCGCTCTGCAAACCACTCAGCGCTATGCATTGCAAGCTATCGATCATCTATGCTGTGGCAATTTGGGGCGGGTTGAGGCGCTTTTAGTTGGTGGGCAACGCTACTCCCGTGCTGATTGGTATCAGGCTGCTTTCCAGAATGCGACGAATGTTGTAGCTAAAGCCAAACGTACTGGAGCATATCAACTGTTTCCCAACTTACCTAATTCGGTATTTAATCCTGGCTTCTTTCCAGGTACAGCCGGAATTGGTTATCAGCTACTTCGTCTAGCACAGCCAGAGCAATTACCTTCAGTATTGCTGTGGGAGTGAGGGTTTGGGGGGAGTGTGGGGAGTGTGGAAAGACAAGGTGAGACCAGCGGGGAGGGTTTCCCTCCGCAGGCGACTGGCGTTAGCGCAGCGTTAGCGACGAAGGAGCGTCACCCGAAGGGGGGACAGGGGAGAAATAATTTATTGACTGTTGACTATTGACTCTGGACTTTTGACAAATGACTAATGACAAACTCACCTCGCTCAATCTTTCGTGAAGATGCTGTTCGTCGCTATTTAGAAGGTAGAGAAAAGTCTATCTTGCCGCGACTGGTTTCTCCACGCTCGTTTATTTATTTATGGTTCCTGTTGGGGCTACTGGTGATGAGTAGTATCATCGCTTGGTTGACTAAAGTGCCTGTCTATGCGTCTGGTTCAGCCATCGTTGTTCGCTTGAGCAATCAAAGAATTGTTGTCGCCGCTTTTTTTCCACCTCAACATCTTGCAAATTTGCGGAAAACACAGAAATTATTTCTGAATTTTGAGGCTAGAGGCAATCGCAAAAGCCATACCATCATTGCTGTTGAACCTGAGATTATTAGCCCTGATACTATCCAAAAACGATTTGTGCTTAACTCACAAACTGCACAGCAAATCACTGGGCCAAGTGCAGTTGCGATCGCACAATTAGAGCCAATATCCGAAAATTTGTCTGCTGCTGCATATTTGGGTAGTGTCGGTCATGCCAAAGCTGAAGTTGGTTCGCAACGCATCATATCTCTATTACCGCTAATTGGGCAATTCTTTGAGCAATAGACTATGAATGTTCTCAAGAAAGTACAACGAATAAATTTACAGCTTGAGGCGATCGCTTGGGGACTAAAATATCTCATCTCGCCTGCTCGTTGGATCAAGTTTTTGCAGCATTATCAACGGCAAGTTCCGATTAGATTACAACTAAATGCTGTGGAATGTGGTGCAGCTTGCCTAGCAATGATTCTCAGTTACTATGGCAGGCAGACTCGGGTTAATGAATGTCGAGAGTTGATGGACATTGGTCGAGATGGTGTGACTGCACAGACCATTGCCAAAGCTGCTCGTGCCTATGGATTGCGTGTGAAAGCATACTCCTTGAATGAACTTGCTGATTTTAAATATATCCAGTTACCAGCAATTGTGTATTGGAGCTTCGAGCATTTCGTAGTAGTGGAACGCTGGTCAAAAAAGTATGTTGAAATTGTCGATCCCAGCAGTGGACGACGCAGATTAACTGTCGATCAATTCCGTGAGGGCTTCACAGGGGTAGTATTGACTTTCGAGCCAGGAGTGCAATTCCAACGCCGCAGTACAAAAGCCTCATTATCTTGGTCGGACTACTTGCTGCAATACATCTTGCATACACCCGGCTTGTTGTTGCAAATCCTCAGCACTTCTCTGCTTTTACAAATTTTGGGGTTAGCGCTACCCATCTTGACTAAAGTAGTTGTCGATCGCATCTTACCGCTTCAGATAACTGATGTCATGCCAATCCTGGGGCTGGGGATGCTGATTCTCGTGCTAGCGCAAATGGTAACGAGTTATTTACGCGCAGCGCTGCTGATTTATTTGCAAGCACGCATTGATACCCGCTTAATGCTCGGTTTCTTTGAACACTTACTGACACTTCCCTTTCGCTTTTTTGAGCAACGTACAGTTGGCGATCTCCTCATGCGCCTGGGGAGCAATGCCATGATTCGAGAAACCCTCACTAGTCAGACGCTATCAATGATCTTAGATGGTACGTTTGTGTTGGGATACCTGATCTTACTGTTTGTTCAAGAACCCGCTTTTGGAATCACTGTTTTGCTCGTTGGACTGCTTCAGGTGATGCTGTTATTTGGCACCACCAGACGAGTCCATGACCTCATGCAACGCGATCTGTTAGCTCAAGCAGAGTCTCAAAGTTACTTGGTTGAAGCATTAACAGGAATCCTGACACTCAAGGCCTGTGGTAGTGAAGAGCGTGCTTTTGACTACTGGTCTAATTTATTTTTCAAGCAATTGAATGTCTCACTGCAACGCAATCATTTAGGGGCAATGGTTGACACGGCAATGGTTTCGCTGCGTACCTTCTCACCACTGCTGCTGTTATGGGTGGGAGCAATGTATGTGCTAAATGGAACGATGAGCTTAGGGACAATGCTAGCGTTAAATGCGATCGCCGCCTCTTTTTTAATGCCCCTGTCATCGCTGGTATCAAATGGTCAGCGTCTACAATTAGTAGGGGCACATCTTGAGCGACTAACTGATGTTCTCACAGCGGAATCAGAGCAGAAGTTAGAGAAAGTTCAAACAGCACCACAGCTAACAGGTCGAATTCAATTAAACCAGGTCAGCTTTCGTTACGATTTAAATGCCCCACCAGTCTTACACAATATCTCGCTCACAATCGAACCTGGACAAAAAATAGCTTTAGTTGGTCGATCTGGCTCGGGCAAAAGCACACTAGCTAAACTTTTACTGGGGTTGTATTTACCAACCACAGGAGAAATCTTTTATGACGGTATACCATTACCAGCATTAAACTGGCGCACATTGCGTAGTCAATTTGGGGTAGTACTTCAAGAGCCATTTCTGTTTAGCGGTTCAATTCGGCAAAATATTAGCGTTAACGATCCTAGCCTGGCTCTAGATCAAATCATCGCAGCAGCAAAGCTGGCGGCTATTCACGATGATATTATGCAAATGCCAATGGGTTATGAAACAAGACTTGCAGAAGGCGGTAATGGTTTATCGGGAGGACAACGCCAACGCTTATCACTAGCGCGTGCTTTAGCTCACAAACCTGCTATTCTCTTATTAGATGAAGCAACGAGCCATCTTGATGTCGTAACTGAGAGTTTGATTGAACAGAATTTGCATGATCTTTCATGTACGCGGATTGCGATCGCGCATCGATTGAGTACTATCCGCAATGCGGATACAATTTTAGTCCTCGATCGAGGGACAATAGTTGAACGAGGTTCCCATAAAGAACTTCTGCGACTTGATGGACATTATGCTTCACTAATTCGGGGTTTGAATTTTGGTGAAGTAAAAGTGTAAAGAAATGCTATTCAGATCTTTTGGATAACTTTGAGAAATAAATAATAGCGCCATATATTGTTTGAAAAATTCCATACAAAAGTTTCTTTTTATGCTAGGAGAGTACAATGTCTGGATTATCTATACATTGGTATTGGTTGCAAAGGTTGGGAGTTGCTATCAGTAGCACTACAATTTTTTGGTCAAATTGCTCACTAGCTCAAATCACCCCGGATGCTACTCTCCCAAATAATTCTAATGTCACAATAGCGGGCAACACTAGTATTATCGAGGCAGGAACTCAAGCAGGAAATAATCTTTTTCACAGTTTTCAAGAATTTTCTATTCCGACTAACGGCACAGCTTTTTTTAATAATGCTACGAATATTCAAAATATAATTAGTCGAGTAACAGGTAGCTCAGTTTCTAACATTGATGGGTTAATTCGTGCTAACGGTACAGCTAATCTATTTTTGATTAATCCTCGCGGGATTATTTTTGGACAAAATGCTCGGTTAAATATTGGCGGTTCATTTGTAGGTAGCACTGCTAATAGCTTGAGATTTGCTGATGGCTTTGAATTTAGTGCAACGGCTCCCCAAACAACACCCCTATTAACTATAAATACTCCCATAGGCTTGCAATTTGGGGGCAATGCTGGAGATATTCGCGTCCAGGGAATTGGTGGTTTAGCCAGCAGCGAAGAAGGGCTGGGACTTCGAGTACCTTCAGGTAAAACTTTAGCTCTTGTAGGTGGCAATGTAACCATAGAAGGTGCTTTTCTGAATGCTCCTGGGGGGCGAATTGAATTAGGTAGTGTTACTGGAGTTAATCAAGTAAATCTCAACCAAACAAACCAAGGCTGGATTTTTAATTATCAAAATGCTAATAACTTTGGCAATATTCAAATTGCTAGAAGTTTTGTAGATATTGCAACTGAAGCAGGCAATAACATCCAAGCGCCAAATGAGAAAGGTGCAATTTCTCTGAATGCCTCACAGGTAGATATCCAAAGGTCTATTGTGACAGCAAATACTTATACCTCTGCACCTGGTGGCGATATCAATATTAATTCCAAACAATTAACTATTAGGAATCAATCAACAGTATCAAGTCGCACATTTAGCAGTGGTGCTGGCGGGAATGTCACTGTCAATGCTTCTGAGTCTGTACAAATCTTTAACTCTGTTAGCAATAGTTTATTTCCCAGTAGTTTAACTACTGAGGTATCTCAACTGGAACAAGTAGCAACTGGCAATGGGGGAAATTTAACAGTTAATACTAGGCGATTAATTTTGAATAATGGAGGAACAATATCAACAGCGACACAAAGCGTAGGCAAGGCGGGAGATATAATTATTAAAGCTACCGACGCAGTAGAAATGAGTGGAAATTTTACGAGTATAACCACTCAAAGTAACCCTGAAACTACAGGAAATGCTGGTAATTTAAATCTGGAAACCGGAAAATTAACTCTTCAGGGAGGCGCGCAAATTAGGAGTGGTACTCTTGGTGCTGGCGCAGGGGGTAATTTAATAGTGAAAGCTTCACAAATAGAGCTAATTGGACGTTCGACTAGTGGAACTAATCCTAGTGGCTTTTTTACTAGAAGTGATAGCACCGGAAAAGCTGGAGACTTGACAATTAATACTAGTGGTTTGCGGGTTTTGGGTGGAGCAAACATCTCCTCTGAAACCAGAGGTTCAGGAAATGGCGGGAGTTTAAAAGTAAATGCTACCGATGTTATACAAGTAACTGGTCGCTTTAATAATGGTCGTCCTAGTAGGTTAACTGCTAGCACTCAAGGGCTGGGTAAAGCTGGCAACTTAACGATTTCTACACCACAATTTTTGCTTTCTGACAGCGCACAAGCAACAGTT
Source organism: Aulosira sp. DedQUE10 (assembly GCA_034530935.1). Taxonomy (GTDB): domain Bacteria; phylum Cyanobacteriota; class Cyanobacteriia; order Cyanobacteriales; family Nostocaceae; genus Aulosira. The sequence continues at coordinate 63,416 of JAVRCF010000044.1, forward strand.
AGTAGCAGCCAAGCAGGTGAGGCGGGAAACTTAGAAATCACTGCTAACTCTGTACGTCTAGATAATGGCCAGATTACTGCACAGACTAACTCCGGTAATGGCGGTAACTTAAATTTTAACGTTAGGGATTTACTGCTATTACGCCGTGAAAGTGAAATTTCTACTACTGCTGGCAGAGCGCAGCAACCAGGAAACGGCGGTAATATTACCATCAACGATCCAGATGGTTTTATCGTCGCCCTACCTGGGGAAAATAGCGATATTACAGCGAATGCTTACACTGGTAGAGGCGGCAGAGTAAATATTACAGTTTTTGGTATTTTTGGGATTCAGCCTCGTCAAAATCCAACTTTTCTGAGCGACATTACTGCCAGTTCACAACTGGGCATAAACGGCATCATAGAACTCAACACACCCGATGTTGACCTCATCCAGGGATTAGTGGAATTACCCATAAATTTGGTTGATGCTTCACAGCAAATCGCTCAAAGCTGTACTGCTAGAAATGGGCGAACTAATAGTTTTGTGGTCACCGGACGTGGCGGATTACCTTTGAATCCAAGCGAACCGTTGCGTCAAAGGGCAGTGATTAGCCAATGGGTGACACTGGATGAGCAAACAGAAAACGAGCAAGACACACAAGTAAAACCAACTGGTTTATCTGAAAATGCTATTGACAATCGAGAACCAATTGTAGAAGCGCAGAGATGGGTTGTGGATCAACACGGCGATGTACAGCTAATTGCCCAAGCACCTAACGCTAGCTTATCTTTGCAAACCGTCCCCAACATTTCTTGTTAGCTCTATGAATAAAGAATCACCCCAATTCATTAACCATATTGTTACTAATTTGCAGTCAATTGAGGGAATTACAGCGATCGCACTAGGTGGTTCACGGGCACGGGGAAACCATACTAACAAGTCAGATGTGGATTTGGGGATTTATTACAATCCAGAAAACCCGCCCGATTTAATTGCTTTAAATCGCCTCGCCTCTGAGCTTGATGATAACCATCGTGTAAATTTGATTACTCCAATTGGGGAATGGGGAAAATGGATTAATGGTGGCGGCTGGCTACGGGTGGAAGGTGTAGCTGTAGATTTTCTCTATCGCGATTTGGCGAAGGTGAATCGTGTCATTAATGATTGCCATGCTGGAAAAATTACGATTGATTATCAACCAGGGCATCCTCACGGCTTTGTGTCTTCGATTTATATGGGGGAAGTTGCTATTTGTCAGCCACTTTATGACCCTGATAGTTTTTTAGAAGCTTTGAAGGCCAAGACAAAGCCCTATCCAGTGCAATTGAAACAAGCAACTATTGATACTTTTGCTTGGGAAATTAGTTTCTCGCTGTTGGTCGCAAAAAAGGCGATCGCACGCGATGATGTTGTTTACGCAGCAGGTTGCTGTTTTCGCAGTGTGGCTTGTATGAATCAGGTTTTATTCGCGCTCAATGAAGATTACCTATTGAATGAAAAGGGTGCGATCGCGATCGCTAATAGGTTTGCTCTCTGCCCGCAGGACTATCAACGACGGGTTGAGCAAGTGTTTGCACTGTTAGCTGCCGATGCACAATCAATAACTGAGGCGATCGCAATTCTTGAAGCGATTGAGGATGATTTAAGCCAATGGTATGGAAATCGGCGATTAACGATGTGATATTTATTGCCATCCTCCTACAGTAAACCATAGGGTGGGCACTACTAGCACATAGTAAGTAGGGGTTGCTGAAAAAGAAAAAGAAGCTGACAATATATAGATTATCTGACCAA
>JAVRCF010000045.1:0-64403 GCA_034530935.1 Aulosira sp. DedQUE10
ACCTACTCAATTCTTCTGTTGTTTTTTCACGACTTTTTCAGCAAGCCCTATTTAGTTTTTCAAATCACAATTTATTACACAGCTATACCATTAAGAGACTATTTATAAAGTAAAACTTAAGTAGGGTGTGTTACGGCTTTAGCCTAACGCACCGTGTTATGTGGCGGTGCGTTAGGCGCTTAAAGTATCTTTTTCGTGGCCAATAATATCGAAATATGCACCTAACACACCCTACTAAAATTTTATTTTTACTTGATAAATAACCTCTAATCTTTTAAAAATTAGGTTTTTAACATAGATGCTGAGTACGCCAATAAACAAAAAAGAAAATTTGAGTAATTATTGAGGAATGCTATGGTTGCGATTTCTAAATAAACCTACCCAGTGAATTTTTGCGGCGAATACCAATTACAGATGGACGCGGAATGCCTGAAGGTTCACCTTTACCACCATCAGATTTAGATATATTACTAGGCCAACTACTACCGCGAGGAACAGTGCGGGTTTGATTGAATGTAGTGCCATTCAAATCTAATAATTCAATACTGCGGCTTAACATTGTACCATCATTAATTGGACAATCTTCGCCGGGGTGTTGTACAGAAATAATCAAGGTATCATAGACAAAAGTCGGCCCAGTCATTTCACAACGTACTGGCCCATAAGCAAATGGTATTACTTGTCCAGCGTTAGCACCACTAGTAGGAATAAAGAATAACCAGTTATTACCAAAAACTCCTGTCAAATCGGAAACGTTACCACTAGCGGTGTGATCGATAGTAGTTGGTTTACCAACCGCACCAGTATTAAAACCATTGTGGGTGTTGGTGGACATATCTGTTACACCCCAAACATTAGCGGAATCGTCGAAAACTAAGTTATCTACATTGGCAAAACCCGCGCCAGACTGTGATCCGGCTTCGCCACCTTGGGCTAATCTTTGCCAACGAAAGGTTAGACCTGTACCATCAGCACTATCTTCAATAATCTTGTACAATCCCCCCGATTGTTGTGTGGCATTAGCAGTATTGTTTAACTTGGCAACGTGGAAAATGCGCGAATCTGGATAACCATCGCTTCCTGGCGCACCATCGGTGTAAGCAATGAAAACCTCTTGAGTCCGGGGATGCACTTCTAAATCTTCTGGACGCGCTGTGGGTGTTCCTCCGACCAAGTTTGCTGCTAAAAACGCATCAGATAGCGCTGCACCTTGGGTAGTGTAAAAGTCGGATAATTTTTTGTTTTGATAAGCAGGCAGTACTTTCGCTTCGTTAGTGCGATCGCATTTCAACATACCACCGCTTTCTGTTTGTCCAGCTATACCTGTACGCTTCGGTAAGGATAAAATACCGTCTTTTTGCGCTGCCATCGCCGATTCCTATTGGTAAGTAATTATTTTGCTGTTGATAAATAGGAAGAGGGTGAGGTAAGCGCACTGGTGTAAAGTTGAATGGTGTTTTTTTCTCTGCTGCATTAGTAGAAACCCTGTTGAGCAGTTTATCTCCTAATAAAGCAGTACTTACGCTTCCAGTAAAAAATATTAGAATTTGTCTGCGACTTAGTTTAAACATTAAATTTTTCTGTAATTTGAAACAAAAATATTACAATTAAACTTTATATATTTTCCCAGCCAACAATGATTATTGATGTAAATTGTTGGAAATTTAAATTTACCTGATTGAAATAATTAAATTTAAATATAAAAAATTAAGGAGAGGTTATATTTTAGTTAAAGAATTTCTGAGAGTAAACGTCTTTTCACTTCAAAGGCGGCAGTACTCGGCAATTTAGTATTATTTTCAAATTTGCGGTTTTATTAACCAAAGTTCAGTACAGGAACAGTGTCAGGGTCACAGTTGTCCTATTCTGGAGATAGGTAATAGTGTTGTGGGTGAGACTGTGTTTTTCAGCGTTGTTATACCGACTTACAATCGCCAACCAATTTTAGAGAAGTGTCTGCGCGCCCTGGAAGTGCAGGATTTGGCTAAGTCAACTCCGATTACTGGTTACGAAATCGTTTTGGTAGATGATGGTTCTACTGACGGCACTTTAGAATGGTTGGCAGCACATAAAGAAGAGTTTCCCCATGTGCGATGGTTTGAGCAAGACCATAACGGCCCAGCCGCGGCTCGTAATTTGGGCGTAGAACAAGCACTGGGAGACACAATAATCTTTATTGACAGTGATTTAGTGGTGCTGTCAAACTTCTTGCAGGCTCATGCTGAGGCGCTGGTGCAGGGACACAAAAGATGGGGAAGCGATCGCTTTTTTACCTATGGTGCAGTCATTAATACTTGTAATTTCGATAATCCCACTGCTGAGCCTTATAAAGTAACAGATTTTTCAGCAGCTTTTTTTGCTACAGGCAATGTCGCAATCCCCAAGCATTGGTTAAAGAAAGCGGGACTTTTTGACACTGGCTTTCAACTCTACGGTTGGGAAGATTTAGAACTTGGTGTAAGACTGAAAAATCTCGGTTTACAACTGATTAAATGTCCTGAAGCCGTCGGCTATCATTGGCATCCAGCATTTAAATTAGAGCAAATTCCCAGCTTGATTGACAAAGAAATTCAACGCGGACGTATGGGAGTTTTGTTTTATCAAAAGCACCCGACTTGGGAAGTGCGGATGATGATTCAAATGACTTGGTTACATCGTTTGCTTTGGGGTCTGCTGTCACTAAATGGCGCACTTAATGAACGGACAATGGCACCATTTTTACAATGGCTAATTAATTTAGGTAAACCCCAAATAGCTTTAGAAGTTGCCCGGATTTTCCTCAATTGGTACAACGTCAAAGGCGTTTATGAAGCTTACGAGGAAATGCAGAAGGCATTAGCAAATTAGGGAATTTTTAATGTTTTTAACGATGTAATTAATACAACTTAGCACAATACAATTGTTGAATTATATAGAGGTAGATTGGAAGGCAACGATAATAATCGTTGAACCATTAAATTTAATATGAAACCAGAAACCAAAAATGTTTTGCTAAAAGCCTACGCTCAATTACAGGTAATCATTGACGCTATATACGAGGCTCATGATAACGCGGTAGCAAATGATGACGATGAGGACGCTAGCTTGTTAGTGAGTAGAGCAGATAAACTTTATGAAGAAGCTGAAAACTTGTACCTTGTGATTTCAGAGCTAGAAGAACGATGAAAAAAATTGAAGAATTAAGGACGCGGATTAAAGAACTCAGTCAGCAAGCCGTTGAACTCAGACGTAAAGCATCTGAAGTGTATGAAACAAACCCTCTTACAGCAAAGCATTTAAGAGAACAAGCAAGAGAAGCTATGAAGCGATGTGAACTATTAAGACAAGAAATTAAACGAACGCTAGAAATTAGCCGCTAAAAGGTTAGGGATTCGCTTTCTTGCTGAATAAAATCAAATGCTCAAAAAGCTTCTCCATTAATAAAGTCGATAAACTTAAGCATATTGTGTGGCTAAATACAGATAAAATAGCAGCAGAAAAACCGATTGTCTGGCTAAGGAATGGTGCGGAAGTAGAAAGCGATCGCCTACTGATGAATTTTAGCGAGCGCTAAAATCTACACTTTCATTCACAGCAGCCCAAATGTGCTACCCTAGGGGAGTTCATTAATAATCTCGCACATCCAGGAATTCGGGTGTTTCCTCGTTGGGAAATACGCCTGGGTGGAGGTTTAACCCGAATCGGAGTAAAAAATATATGCCAGTCGTTTCATTGGCTCAGATGATGGAGTCTGGGGTTCACTTTGGGCATCAAACCCGGCGTTGGAACCCAAAAATGTCTCCTTACATTTATACTTCCCGTAATGGTGTACATATCATCGACTTGGTGCAAACTGCCCAGTTGATGGAAGATGCGTATAGCTATATGCGTACACAAGCCGAACAAGGGAAAAAATTCCTGTTTGTCGGCACCAAGCGGCAAGCAGCAGGTATTATTGCCCAAGAAGCTAGTCGTTGCGGTTCTCACTATATCAACCAGCGTTGGTTAGGTGGAATGCTGACCAACTGGGCAACTATCAAAACTAGGGTAGACCGCCTAAAAGATTTGGAACGCCGGGAAGAAACCGGAGCATTGGACTTGTTGCCAAAAAAAGAAGCTTCAATGTTGCGTCGGGAAATGACGAAGCTGCAAAAATATTTGGGCGGCATTAAAACCATGCGGAAAGTGCCCGATGTGGTGGTGATTGTAGACCAAAGGCGGGAGTATAACGCAGTACAAGAATGTCAAAAACTGGCAATTCCGATTGTATCGATGTTGGATACAAACTGTGACCCCGATGTCGTAGATATTCCCATCCCGGCAAATGATGATGCTATCAGGTCAATTAAGCTGATCGTCGGCAAATTGGCAGACGCGATTTATGAAGGCCGTCATGGTCAGCTGGATGCGGAAGAAGATTATGAAGATTACGAAGGTGGAGAGGACGATTACGACTATGAGGAAACTGAGCTGACTGGCTCATATGCCTCTGGTGATGATGAAGAAGAATAGGATAAAAGATGAAGGTTAAAATTACAGCCTTCATACTTTACACTTAATACTTTTCATCGCCCTGAGTAAGATAGAAATACTCAACACCCGTGAGCGATTACAACTCGAGGTCAAGTAGGAATTGAGGCAACATGGCGGAAATATCTGCAAAACTAGTCCAAGAGCTACGCCAAAAAACTGGTGCTGGCATGATGGACTGCAAAAAAGCGCTAAAAGAAACTGATGGCGACATCGACAAAGCCGCAGATTGGTTGCGGCAAAAGGGCATCGCTTCGGCGGGTAAAAAAAGCGATCGCATTGCAGCGGAAGGTCTAGTAGACACCTACATTGGGTCTGGATCTCAGGTAGGTGTACTTATAGAAGTCAACTGCCAAACCGATTTTGTTGCCCGTAACGATGCTTTTAAGGCTCTAGTTAAGAACCTGGCAAAGCAAGCAGCAACTGCTGATAGTGTTGAATCTTTGTTGACTCAACCCTATATTGAAAATGAAAGCGTAACTGTAGATGAGTTCATCAAGCAAAGCATTGCCCAGCTTGGTGAAAATATTCAGGTACGGCGCTTTGTCAATTTTTCAATAGCAGAAGGCACAGCAGGTATTGTAGACAGCTACATTCACACAGGCGGTCGAGTTGGTGTGTTAGTCCAGGTGGACTCCGATAGTAATGCTGTAGTTGGCAATGAAGAGTTCCAAGCCTTAGCAAAGAACACCGCCATGCAAGTAGCAGCTTGCCCCAATGTCGAGTATGTCAGCCTAGACCAAATCCCTGCCGAAACTGCTGCTAAAGAAACAGAAATTGAAATGGGCCGGGATGATTTAGCTAACAAACCACAAAACATCAAAGAAAAGATTGTTCAGGGACGGATAGATAAACGCCTGAAAGAATTGACTTTGCTGGATCAGCCTTTCATTCGAGATCAGAGTATTTCAGTGGAAGACCTGGTGAAGCAAGTCAAGTCTAAACTAGGCGAAGATATCAAAATCCAACGTTTTGTGCGCTTTGTGCTTGGTGAAGGCATTGAAAAGCAAGAAAGCAACTTTGCTGAGGAAGTTGCTGCACAGATGGGCACTAAGTAATTTTGTCATTTGTCCTTCTTACAAAGTTCTGAGCGGAGGAAACCTCCGCTCAGACTTTGCGCTTTGTCATTTGTCATTTGACGAATATAAATGACGGATGACTTGTTAAAATGCAGGTCAAGCAAACTATGCTGGCCTGTATTTTATTTTTTAACTGACAATGCTATTTGCAGGGTATTTGCTATACTTTCGGGAAAATCTTAAATCCCAGAAATGTTTAATTTACAATAGATTTGTACATTTGTACTATTATTGGGCTTAGGTGGGCAATTAAGAGAAGATATGGCTAGAGCAATCGAGCGGATTGATCGGGATATTGCATTACTCAAAGAAGCGATAAAAGCGATCGCGGCAGAACTGCAAAACGCTTATGCTATTTATTTAACCCTGTTAGGGCAAGCCCTTCGCCAGCAGTTGATTCTGGCAACTTACCACTTGTGTACCCAAGGGTATCCCGAAAAGTTCTTAAGTTTGTCATTGAACCAACGACAACATTTGCAACAAGCCATCCGCAAGTTGGGTAAACAGGCAGCTGAGCATTTGCTTACTATTATCAGTAATGAGGAACATCAGGATGAGGTAGTTGAAGGAGTTGGGGAAGATGAAGAGAGAAGCCTGAGCGGAGGCTTCCTCCAATCAGAACTTCGGGAGAATAAGGAGGATGAGGGGGATGAGGTAGATAAGAGAGATGGGGAAGATAAGGGGGATGAGGTAGATGAGGGGGATGAGGTAGATAAGGGAGATGGGGAAGATAAGGGGGATGAGGTAGATGAGAGGGATGAGGTAGATAAGGGAGATGAGGGGGGTGACAATCATCCAAAATCCCAAATCTCAAATTTAAAATTTACCGAGCCTTCTAACCCAATGCAACTAGCAGCATGGCAACAGAACTTAGAGAAGTTGACACAACATACACTCAAAAAAGTTTCTCATGATACTAATGCTGTGTTACAAAAAGTCAGTATTTTACCCAAAAATATACCAGAACCTGTTTTAGAAGTAGCTGCGGCTGCATCAGAAGCATCTGCCGAAGTTATACCTGGGCCACCTAACTTATTAAACGTGGTCATTGAAATTGAAAATGAGCAGGATGCGGAGGAACCTAGCCTGACAAAAGTCATGGCGATTAACCTACGGCTAGGAGAAATTGAATTTGCTGATACTAAGCTCTCATCTGCACGCAGACAGATTCGCAATATATTAATTCAGTTGAAGAAATTAGGGCAAGAATATCAAAAAAAGCAGCGAGAACGCACAATTGCTGAAGCTGAAGCTGCATGGCGTGCGATTTGGGATGATTAGTTTGTTATTTGTCATTTGTCATTTGTCCTTGGTGAATAACTAATGCCCAATGCCCCATGCCCAATGCCCCATGCCCAATGCCCAATGCCCCATGACTAATGACTAATGACAAACCAGATTGGATCAGATTGCAAAAAGCCTTGGCTGTAGAGGCGGAACGCGGTTTTACAGATTTGATGGGTAGACAATATCGCTTTAGTGAATTTCTCAGTCTGACTCTGGGTAAATTCCCCACAAGTTTACCCTCAACTGAACGCCGTCGCTGGCAAGAATTGGCGATACAGTTTGCTAAATATTCTCATCTAAGCTTGGAAGATAGACAACATATAGTAGCAGAAACTCGTAGGTATCTGTATCAATTACAGCAAGATGATGGGAAGCCGCCAGAAAAAAATGGGGTGGACGAGGCACAGGAAAGAAATTATCAATCTAAAAATCAAAATCCTACAACTCCGATTGTGGCTGAAGTGAGTCGGAGACTTGCACCTAAAATTGACCAAAAACTTAGCGATTTACCAGAAATCGGGATTAGAAAAGCTGACAATTTAGCGCGTCTGGGTTTGTATACTGTGCGTGACCTACTTTTCTACTATCCCCGCGACCATATTGACTATGCACGTCAAGTAAATATCCGTGAGTTGCAGGCGGGTGAGACGGTGACGATTGTCGCGACGGTGAAGCGCTGCAATTGTTTTAATAGTCCGAAAAATCAGAAACTTTCAATTTTAGAACTGATACTGAAGGATAACACCGGGCAAATCAAAGTTAGTCGCTTTTCGGCGGGTACAAGGTTTACCAGTCGCGCTTGGCAAGAAAGTTTAAAACGCCGCTACCCTGTAGGTAGTGTAATTGCGGCTTGCGGGTTGGTGAAAGAAAGTAAATATGGCTTGACGCTGGATAACCCGGAATTAGAAGTGTTGGCAAATCCCGGAGATGCGATTGATTCCTTAACTATCGGTCGGATTGTGCCAATTTATGCTTTAACTGAGGGGATAGCGGCGAATATGGTGCGACAGGCGGTAATAGCTGCTTTACCTGCTGCGGTAAATCTTAAAGACCCCTTGCCCAGTGGTTTGCGAGAGAAGTATGGTTTGATGGAATTGAAAGATGCGATCGCTAATATTCACTTTCCACCAGATAGCGCCAGCCTACAAGTTGCCCGTCGTCGCCTAGTTTTTGACGAATTTTTCTATTTGCAACTGAGTTTACTGCAACGACAGTATCAAGCAAGGCAAATCCAAACTAGCGCTATTCTGGCTCCCAAAGGTCAGTTATTAGAAAAATTCTACGAAATACTGCCTTTTAAACTTACTGGCGCACAGCAAAGAGTGATTAACGATATTCTCAACGACTTACAAGAACCTACACCGATGAATCGTTTGGTGCAAGGTGATGTGGGTTCTGGGAAAACCGTGGTGGCTGTGGTGGCTATCTTAGCGGCGATTCAATCTGGCTACCAAGCAGCGCTGATGGCTCCAACGGAGGTTTTAGCAGAACAGCATTACCGCAAGTTAGTTAGCTGGTTTAACTTGCTGCATTTACCAGTAGAATTACTGACAGGCTCTACAAAAACTGTTAAACGGCGACAAATTCATTCCCAGCTAGAAACGGGAGAATTGCCCCTGTTAGTTGGCACTCACGCCTTGATTCAAGACCCAGTAAACTTTCGGCAACTGGGGTTAGCTGTGATTGACGAACAGCATCGCTTTGGGGTGCAACAAAGGGCACGTTTGCAGCAAAAAGGCGAGCAACCCCATGTATTAACAATGACAGCGACTCCCATTCCCCGGACATTGGCGCTGACAATACATGGGGATATGAATGTGAGTCAAATTGATGAGTTACCACCAGGTAGACAAAAGATACAGACAACAATGCTTACAGGTCAGCAACGCAGCCATGCTTACGACCTGATGCGCCGAGAAATCGCCCAAGGACGGCAAATATATGTGATTTTGCCTTTGGTGGAAGAATCAGAAAAGCTAGATTTGCGATCGGCTGTAGACGAGCATCAAAAGCTACAGGAAAGTGTTTTTCCGGAGTTTCAAGTCGGGTTGCTTCATGGTCGCATGAGTTCCGCCGAAAAGGACGAAGCAATTACAAAATTCCGCGATAACAAAACCCAAATTTTGGTTTCAACCACCGTTGTTGAGGTTGGCGTTGATGTGCCTAATGCTACTGTGATGCTAATTGAACATGCAGAACGGTTTGGTTTATCACAACTGCACCAACTGCGAGGACGTGTTGGACGTGGTGCGGCGCAGTCTTACTGTTTGTTAATGAGTAGTTCTCGAAGCCCTGACGCGCAACAACGGCTCAAAGTCATGGAACAGTCTCAGGATGGGTTTTTTATCTCGGAAATGGATATGCGTTTTCGCGGCCCTGGGGAAGTGTTGGGAACCCGTCAATCTGGCGTGCCGGATTTTACACTTGCAAGTTTGCTGGAAGATGAGGAAGTTTTGCTGTTAGCGAGACAAGCAGCAGAGAAAGTGATAGAGATGGATGCAACTTTAGAGCGTTGGTATTTGATGAAGGAAGAGTTGAAATATCGGTATGAGAGGTTAATGGGGGGGGCGATTATGACTTAATATGTCTGAGTTAATTCGTAGTGACTTAGACAGAAAATAGTGTCATGGTAATTCCGTTTACGGACAGAGAAATAGAAAAAGCTTGGCGAGAAAATAAATCTGCTTCCGAGAAGCTACCACGAAGTAATACACATCGGTTACTCTTATTCTATGCTGTTGAATGTGGGTTGAAAGCAATTTTGATGCGTAGACAGAGCAAAAATCGTTCGGATTTATGTATCGATATTTCTGAATGTCAACATGATCTCAACAAGCTACTAGATTGTTTGTCTGCTGGCGGAAATTTAAAATTACCAGCACAATTAGGCATGAAGCCAATTAAAGGTAAGAATGGCAATGACGAAAGAAAATTTACCCCAGGTGATATCAACCAAATGTGGCGTTATGGTGGATGTTGCACAACAACAGGAATAACAGACCAAGATTTAGAGAAGAAATTGTTAGAAATAGTAAGTTGGATAGATGGAGAACTTAAAAGACCATGAAATCTTTGAGGTTATTAACATGGCTTGATGTCAGAAGACTTATTTCTCGAAAAACTAATTATGGTAGTAAATTTCCCGATGGAGTAGTAAGAATTCGCTGTTTTTCTGATGCTTTGGAAATTGGGATTACTCATGAAAAAAACAAAGTTAATGCAGAGAATTCTTTAAAAGAATGGTTTGGCGATTGGTATCAGGAAGACAAGTCAATCATTGTGCTTGACCTTGGTAATGCTACATTGCCAGTAGAATTCTTTCCAGGAGAAGAAGCATCTAGAATTGATATTTATCTACGACCCTTTTGGGAAGAAATTGCTTATATTGACAGTGATATTGAACAAGAAACAGTCAGACAAAAAGCGATAGATCTACCTAAACCATATGATGATAAACCTAATTTAATAGCTTTCTATTCTTTTAAAGGTGGGGTTGGTAGAACTCTAAATTTAGCAGCACATTATTTTGCTTTGCTAGACAGAGCTAAAGAATTAAATGAATCTATTACTATATTAGTTATTGATGCTGATTTAGAAGCACCCGGACTTACTTATTGGAATCGAGTAGAAAAGCAACAAGCCGCAGTTTCTTTTATTGATTTTCTGGAAGTTTATCACTGTTCTCCTATTGAAAGAGAACAAACACTTTCATTATTTGCTAGAGAAGTTAAAAAATCTCTTAAAACTGAAGGTAAGTCAAGTGTTTATTTTTTACCTGCCTGTCTGGATGATGAACAGTTACTAGATACACCTATCTTACCTGAAGATTTGGTCAGAAGTCCTAATGGAACTTGGGAATGCGGTAATGCTATTCATCGTTTAGGTGAAGCTGTTGGTGCAGATTATATATTTATTGATTTGAGGGCTGGCTTGAGTGAAATATCCAGTCCCATAATTTTTGATCCCAGAATTCAGCGTTTTTTAGTTACTACAATCAACGACCAGTCAGTAAGAGGTATCAGTCTTGTTCTTGAACAAATTGGTAGAGTCGCACCACCAGAGGCAAGTGTAGATAATAAGAAATATTATGATCCGTCTTTGATCGTTAATATGCTAACACCGGAATTAAAATTATTACCAGATGTTGAAGATGCATTAGTGCGCTTGCAATCTGCTTACTTACAATCAGAGGATGATAATATATATTCAACAAGGTTAGAGAGAAAAGAAACTTATTTTGCTCAAGAATTACTTTATATTAATAACTGGGAAGAAGCACGCTCAAAATTAAGCGCAACTTCAATGATGACAATTGCTAGAGATTGGTCAGAAGGACAACTGTTAACTAATATAAGCGAGGCATCAAAGTCAAAATCTACGGAACAAACGGATAGATTGACAGATGTGCATCGACTTAGAGACGTGTGCCAGCGTTATGAATATGCTGAAGAAGGGCAAGGAGAAGACTTATTGGTCACAGAACCTTTGAAAAATTTAGCAACTAATTTTAGAGACGAATTGCCTCGTGCAGTATCAATTGGAGCGAAAGGAGCAGGAAAAACTTTTAATTATATTCAATTATCACGTTTTAAGTATTGGGAAAGATTTTTAAATCGTATTGATAAGACTGATACGAAACTAGAACCACAAATATATATATTTCCTCTCCTTCAATCAGGAAAACTTGGTGATAATGCTAGGCGTGTTATCAATGAAGCTAGAAGCGAGGTTAGAACGGTCTTAGCTGATAGCATTTCTGAGTTTTTACATTCAGAATATGTGGACAGAATAAAAAGAGCGCTTGCAGAACAAAGCTGGAGTGAACCACAATGGACAGAATTTTGGATTAGTGAAATTGCCAGATCTGTAGGTATTAATCCAAACACAGATAATGCCAAAAGTCTTAGCAGTATAAATAGGGAATTAAAAGATAAAGGGTTGCGAATAGTTTTTTTGTTTGATGGTTTGGAAGACATTTTTCCGAATATTGCCTTGAGTAGCCAAGAGAAAATAGCTTTGAAAGCTCTGATTGAAGACTTGCCAAATAAACTATCAGAAATTAGGCAATCTAATCTTGGGGTCATAATTTTCTTGCGTCGTGATTTCCTGCGCTATACAATTACTCAAAATTTAAGCCATTTTGAGAATCTTTACCGCTCTTATGATTTATCTTGGGATCAAGATTCTTTTATCAGGTTAGTTTTTTGGATGTGTAGCGAATCTCAAGTAATAGGTGCAGAGAAAGCTAATATTGACAGTATGAGTCGAGAAGACCTTAAAGAACAACTACATAGGTTATGGGGTACAAGGCTGGGATCGAATAACTCTAAAGAAGCCTACACAGATTCTTGGGTATACGCAGCTTTGACAGATTTTAATGGTAGGCTTCAGGCAAGAGATATTGTCCGTTTTTTGTACCATGCGGCAGCTATAACAGTAGATAATGCTAAAGAATTACAATTTGAAAAGTGGTCTGCAAGCCGAATTTTACCTCCTCAAGCCATCCGTCGCGCATTGAAACCATGTAGTGAAGACAAAATAAAAGAAGTCAAAGAAGAATATCCAGCTTTCAAAACATGGGTTGAGGATACACTCCCTAAAAATCCTGCTGAAAGGCGAATTCCCTTCACCATAGAACAGTTCGATATCGATCAATCAACAGTGAGAATGTTAGAGGAATTAGGTGTGATTTACGAAGATAAAGAAAAAGAGGAAACGGCAAGATTTTATATGCCGGAAATTTTTCGTGAAGGTCTAGGATTTTCACTAGGTCAAAGAGCAAGACCGCGTGTACTAGTTTTGAAGCGTAAGGCATTAGGAAGAGGGAATGTATAAAGGTGTTTTGTCCTAATGTCCCCGTGCATAATTTAGAATTAACTCAGTTGGCGGCGAAATTGATTGATGCTAATAGATAACAGCATTATGGCAAAGACAAAAAGTGCGATCGCATTTAACCAAAGTACTTCTAATCCTACACCTTTAAGTAGTATGCCTCGCACAATCTCTATATAATGCCGCAGGGGATTCAGTAGAGATAAATACTTAAAGAATTGGGGCATACTTTCAATTGGAGATATAGCACCAGAAAGTTGAATCAACGGTAAATTAATAAAAAACGATGTCAGCACAACTTGCTGCTGAGTGCGGCAAACTGTAGCCAGCATAATCCCAATACCAATGCCGACAAATAAATAAAGTCCTGATAGGGTTAAAAAAAGTACAACATTGCCTCGAAAAGGCACACCGAAAACTAATCTTCCTAAACTTAAAGCTAAAATAACATCGCCCATTAGCAGCACAAATAACGGTACAATTTTAGCTAGTAAAATCTCCCAAGCTTCTGCTGGAGTCATTAACAGTTGTTCTAGAGTTCCTGTATCCTTTTCTCGGACAACTGTCACTGAAGAAACCAAAGAACTAATTAGCGTTAACACTAATCCTAAAACTCCTGGGATGAAAAACCAACTACTCCGCAATCCTGGATTATAAAGAAAAGTTGTTTGCGGACTAATTAATGGTGGGGCTTGATTAGATGATAAGCGGCGACTAAATTGATTAATCATCTGATTTAAATAACCTTGAGCAATACCAGCCGTATTTGCATCTACTGCATCAATCAAAATTTGCACTTCGCCAGATTTGTCTTCTAATAAATTACGTTTAAAATCTGGAGGGATAATTAAACCTGCTGTGATTTTACCTTGGCGTACCTGCTCACCTAAATCTTCAGCATTAAACAGATATTTTTCTAATGTAAATACTTTATTGACTGTTAAAACAGAAACTAATTCTCTACTTTCATAAGTATTAGCATAATCAACAATTCCTAACTTGAGATAATGCACATCTGGGTTGAGAGCAAAGCCATAAAGTAGCATTTGAACAGTAGGAGGTATGATCAATAATACTAATGTTTCTTTACTTCGCAATATTTGGCGAAATTCTTTAATTGCTAAACTCCAGAATCGGCTATTAAATAAACTTTGAATCCATTTCATAGTAAGGTAAGTATTCCATTTTATTTAAACTGACACGTCGGAGGTTACGTTCAATGACTCGCTGTAATTTTTCGATGCGGTTGGGGGTAGATTCTACTATTGGTAATTGCAAACGTTCGCGTTCATAGTTACAACCTAGTTCAGCTAAAATATCTTCCGGGGAAAATGGGAGTTCAAAATATTTGCTGAATGTATAGCTTTGTCCGGGTTGAATAATTCGAGGGCGGCTCATAATAATTGAAAATTCAGAATTTTTTACATAATCGGCGATGTTAGCTAGTCAGATAATTGCATTCGCTTTAACATGCGACGTGCAGCATTAAATAGTAATAATCCTAAAATAATTAGCATGAGTATTGAAAACCAAACACCCAGCCAGCCAGTGCCACGCACGTAGGCATCACGGGTAATTTCAATATAGTAACGTGCGGGAACGATCGCAGAAAATAGGGATAGAGGGAAGGGTATATTACTGATGGGATAAATAAATCCAGATAGTAGTAAAGCCGTCAAAAATCCTAGTAAGGCTATAGCTTGGACAGCAGAGTTTTGGTTATTTACCCGCACCCCAATTAATAAACCAAACATGACGCTATCTATTAAAAATAGTAACGTACCCAGCAACAAAGTAGTTGGCTCTACTGCCCAAGATAATTGCCAAATTATGGCACTCAGGATCATAATTAATATGGCTTCACTAATTCCAATAGTTAGGTAAGCTAAGCCTTTACCTAACAGTAATTCCTCGGCTGTGAGGCTAGAGGCGTAAACTTGTAATATTGTCCCTTTTTCTTTTTCTCGCACCATCGCAACTGCTGTCAATAATGAAGGATAAATCCACAAAATAACTGCATAAACACCAGGTACAATATATAAAGATTCTTTTCTACCAGGGTTAAACCAGAGACGGATATGAGCAATTACTTTATCAAATGAGGATTGTAAGCCTGAATCTCTTAAAAAAAATATTGTTGTTGCTTGAATACTATTTTTGATAATCCGGGCATTATTAACATCAGTTCCATCTACTAAAACTTGTACGTTAGTACTCAAACCTGATTTTATTTTACGGCTGAAATCGGGCGAGATTACGACAGCAGCTTTTGCCAACCCTTTATCAATTACCTCTTGCGGATTGCGGATTTCTGGATTTTGGTTGTAATTAAAAATAGGAAATCTAAAATTATGAATTGCTTCAAATTGATTCGTAGCAAATAAGCGCTCAGTATAGGTACGACTGAGGGGACTGTTATCAAAATCTTGGATAAATAAAGGAATATTTTTTGATTCTAGACGAATAACGAAACCGAAAATAATTAAGGTCATAAATGGCAAGAGAAATGCCAGCGCTAAGGAAAGGCGATCGCGCCGAAATTGTGCTAACTCTTTGCGGCATTGAGATAGGATTCTTTTCATTTGTCATTTGTCATTTGGTGTTTGTCCTTCTCACCTCCCTCATCTCCCCAGTGCCTAGTCCCCAGTCGCCTCTTCGGTGCGTTGTACTATGCCAATGAAGGCATCTTCTAGAGAGAAGGGAATAGGGCGCAGGGAATGAAGATTTATCCCATTATTGTGGAGAATTGAGCTAATCTGGGGAATTTCGGAGTCTGGATGATCGAGAACTAGGTGTAAGCGATCGCCAAAAATGGAGACTCGCCACGGTGCTAACTGTGTTTTAAGTAAATTAGAGGCATTTTGAGTTTTATCTGTAACTATCTCGATTAACTGTCCGGGTTGAGCGGCTTTAATTTCGCTTGGTGAACCTTGAACTACTACCTCACCTGCTACCATAAATCCCATACGGTTACATTGTTCGGCTTCTTCTAAATAATGGGTTGTCACTAGTACTGCTGTCCCGGATCTGGCAAACTCATTAATTAATCGCCAAAATTGACGACGCGCTAAGGGGTCTACTCCTGATGTCGGTTCGTCTAAAAATAAAATTTCTGGTTCATGCATAACGGAAGCACCAAAGGCTACTCGCTGTTTCCATCCTCCTGGAAGTTGTCCGGTAAGCATATTTTCTCTACCAACTAAGCCACAAGTTGCTAGTACCCAGTCAATTTTGCTGCGGCGTAATTGCCTTGGTACACCGTAAACCCCACAATAAAATTCTAGATTCTGGATAATACTTAAATCATCGTAGAGTGTAAATTTTTGGCTCATGTAACCGATGCGTTTTCGCAAAGCACTGCTACGCAGATTTTGAGTTTGTCCCGCTAAGGTAATTTTCCCTGATGTTGGTTCTAACAATCCGCAGAGAATTTTAATTGTAGTTGTTTTACCTGCGCCATTTGCTCCTAATAATCCATAAATTTCACCATAGTGAATTTCTAAATCTACACCTTTAACTGCTTGAAAATCACCAAAGACTTTTCTTAAGTTATTTGCACCAATAGCAACCTCTCCCCCTTTAGTAGGGAAGGGGGTTAGGGGGTTAGGTTTCTGTCGAGAACGCGGAAAAGAAATAAATTCTGGATCGTTACCAGATGCACGTAGGCGGGTAACAAAAACGTTTTCTAAGGTTGCATTCGCAGCTTGAATGCTGTCTAGTTGTAATTTCTTTTGAGTAAAAATTTTCTCAACTGAGGCTTTAGCTGCTACTACATCTTTCGCTAATACATCTAACCTATCGCCAAAAGTTTGGACATCAACAATAGATGTTTGTGTATTATTTGTTGCCTCATGCAATACTCGTTCAGCAGCTTCAATGTGATTGGTGCGAACTTCTAAACGTTGTAAACCTAAGCTTTCGCGTAACTGTAAAAGAGTACCAATTTGCTGAATTTCTCCTTCATACATTAAAGCAATGCGATCGCATCTTTCGGCTTCATCTAAATAAGGCGTAGCGACAACTACCGTCACTCCCTCAGCTGCGATCGCCGCCAGAACATCCCAAAATTCCCGCCGCGATACCGGGTCAACACCTGTCGTCGGTTCATCCAACAACAAAATTTCTGGTTGAGAAATCAACGCACAGCACAAAGCCAACTTCTGCTTCATCCCACCGGAGAGACGACCAGCCAAGCGATCGCCAAATTTCTCCAAACTCATTAATCTCAGGTATTTATTGCGACGCTGCACAAAAATATTCTTAGGAACTTCACGCAAGCCAGCACTATAGCGGAGATTTTCATCAATGCTGAGGTCAAGATAAAGAGAAAATTGCTGTGTCAGATAACCAATAGATAAACGAGCATCACGGGGAGGTTTGCCTAAAATTTGGATATTCCCAGCCGATGCTTCCATCACTCCACCCAAAATGTGGAATGTCGTAGTTTTTCCCGCACCATCAGGGCCAATTAAGCCAAAAATTTCCCCCTGCTTCACGGCAAAATCAATTCCCTTAACGGCAACTAATTTACCGTACCGTTTGTGTAAAGCCTCTACATGAATTACTGTATTGGTCATTTGTCATTGGTCATTTGTCATTTGCCATTGGTTAAGAGTCAAGGGTGAAGCGTAAAATTTTAGGCTCAAAAGTGCAACTTCCAAGCAAAAAGGTGCAACCGCCAAGTAAAAAGCCGCAACTTTCAAGTTCAAAGGTGCAACTGCCAAGTAAAAAGCCGCAACTTTTAAGTTCAAAGGCGCAACTGCCAAGTAAAAAGCCGCAACTTTCAAGTTCAAAGGCGCAACTGCCAAGTAAAAAGCCGCAACTTTCAAGTTCAAAGGCGCAACTCCCAGACTTAAAGGTGCAACCGTCAAGTAAAAAGCCGCAACTTTCAAGTTTAAAGCTACAAATTTCAAACAAAAAGGCGCAACTGTCAGGTTCAAAGCCACAACTTTCAGGTTCAAAGGCTTAATTGTCAGGCTCAAAGGCTCAAACTACATCCTCCCTTTACCACAAATTTTGTTCCCCTTGTCCCCCTTGTCCCTCCAATGCCCAATGCCCAATGCCCAATGCCCAATCCCCAGTCCCTACTTCCCCTCCTCTGCTGTAAGATTAATCTCAGCATCTGCTGGCATTCCTGGCTTGGCTAATCCGGCTGGGTTGTCGATGGTGATTTTGACACCAAAGACTTGTTTAACTCGGTCTTGTTGGAAATAAATATTCTCAGGGGTAAAGGATGCTTGGGTATCAATAGCAGCAACTTTAGCACTCAAGGGTTGTTTGGGTGCTGAATCTAGAAATATCTTAGCTTCTTGACCGATGCGAACTTTACCAATATTGCCTTGGGGGACAAAACCACGTAGATAGACTGTTTTAGGATCAATTACTGTCAGCAGAGTCTTGCCGGTGGTAACAACTGCGCCTGGTTCTACATTCCGACTGATGACTACGCCGTTAATGGGACTGATGACATTGAGGTCGGAAATTTTGGCTTTCATTTCCTGCCCAGAGGCTTTAGCATTGGCGACATCAGCTTGAGATGCGGCTAGTTTCAAGCGAGTTTGGGCTAATTGCGTGTTTAACCCTATGAGTTGTGTGCTGCGGATAGAGGGATTTAATCCTGTACTTTGAGCTTGTGTTAATTGACCTTGGGCAGAATTGACTAATTTACGAAAAGAATCTACAGCTGCTTGACGCGATCTGAGGTTAGCTAATGCAGTTTCCCAGCTTGTTTGGGCTTGGTCAAATAGTTGCCTAGTTATAGCCCCCTGATTTACCAACTTAGCGTAGCGATCGCGATTCATTTGCGTTAGTTTCAACTCAGATTTGGCTTGTTCCACCTGAGCAATTGCTTGATTTAGCTGGGCCTGACTGGAAGCCACTGATGATTCAGCTTGAAAAATTCGACCTTTGGCATCTCCCAAAGCTTGTTTCAAGGTAAGCTGATTCTCAACAATTTGACTTTCTAGAAGATTAATTTGCAAGCGTGCTTGTTCTTCTTGCTTTTGCATCGCATCTACACGCGCCAATGCACCTTTGAGTTGAGCTTGTATCTCTGCGTCATCTAGTTTGACAATCACTTGGCCTTTGTGAACTTCATCGCCTTCACGCACAGCTACAGACTCAATTCGTCCTGCTACTTTAGCGCCAATATCAGTTTCATAACCTTCAATGCGACCACTTACCCGCAGTGTAGTCGCTTCTGTTTTTGAGGTCATCAAATAAGAAATTAATATCCCAACGCCTGTCAGCAATAAGCCTAAAGGTATCAACAACCGAGGAGAAAGTTTGTGTTTGCCTTTAACTGATCTACCAGTGTCAAAAGGTTCTTGGGGTGGTGAGAGTGGCTGAGCCATATTTTTTGGGGTTCACAATTGAGATTCGAGAAATTACCGTTCTGTCTGCTCACCGTTTATAGCAAGCTTTTATCAGATCCGGCTAATGCGCCTGCCGATGATAGTTTGACATATTACCAACCGCAGCACCCAAATTATTCATCATTTGACATCTGATGTATTTCTCCACCAGAGAAAAGTTTTAATCTCAGCTTGCAGAGGAATGTTGATACTTTCATGCCTTTCTAGAATATTGGATAATGCGATCGCATTGCTACAGGCTCACAAAAACCTCAACCAAACTGCAATAATAGCAGTGCAGGCTGTATCTTCTTGGACTTCACACTTTGACACTTTCAACAAGGAGGCGCTATGAACGTTAAGTTAGTTGAGTCTTTAGCGCAAATTATCCAATCTCTAACACCAGAAGAACAAGACCTTTTAAATGAAAGGTTAAATTATCAAAAACTCTCTCAAACGAAACAGCAAAAACTGGAGCAGTTAAGGGAAAAAATTTTTGCACGCCGCGAAGGAGAACCATTTAACCCTCCTTTGGATCAGTATATTCAAAGCACCAGAGATGAACGTACTGCTGAACAAGATGAATTGCTAAGTGGTTGTTTTGGAGAACCATCTCAGCCATTACAACTGTAATGGTTTGTGTTGATGCTAGTTTTATTGTGCGTTTTTTAGCGGATATTAGCCCAGATTCCGTCTATCAACAAAAAATGTATCAGTGGCAAACACAAGGATACACACTCGTTGCTCCGACATTAATGATTTATGAGGTTTGTAATGCATTTCACCGAGCTGTGGTAGCTGGACAAATTACCCAAGATGAAGGTGCAGAACTTTTAGACGAAGCAATAAATCTGGGAGTAAGATTTTATGGGGATGCAGAATTACATCGACAAGCTTTTAATATTGCACAGCGTTATTCACTTGCTGCAACCTACGATGCCCATTATCTCGCCTTGGCAGAACAGTTAGGGATAGAATTATGGACTGCGGATAGACGTTTATTTAATGCTGTAGCGTCTCCGACAGGAGAGGCGACTGTCGTCGGGTTAAGAGCGTTGTAGCAACTGGCGTGGCACAGAGATAAGAGATGAAAAAGGAATTTTTTGAGCAAAATTTTTATCCACCTTGAAAGGGATACAGCACTTCCGGCAGCTATGAGGTACATCCTCAAAGATGAAAGCTATGATAGGAGAGAGGCAAGAGGAAAACTGCATTTCATAATAGCCGGAAGCGCTGTAGTTCTAGAAAGATATAGCAGTGCCCACCCTACAAAAATTACTATCGAGATGCTCAGATCCCCGACTTCTTCAAGAAGTCGGGGATCTTGTTCTTCATTGCTAATTAAAATCGATAGTTTCCACAAAATCTAAAGTCTTTTCTTTGATTGTCTCGGCTTCTTCTTCCAAAGGTGCGGGAGTGTCACCATTAAAAAAGCTGTGCTGATTGCTAACTATATATAAAAAGTCAGCTTTAATAAAGGTAATCAACCCTCGGTACGCATCTAATCTTTTAGCATTGCCGTTATTTTCTTGCTTGGAAATCGTTGACCCTTGTGGCATATCTACTAATACATAGTAAGAACCATCTAGGGTATCTTCTAGATATTCACTATGCTTTATCTGAGCATTTGGGACATTGCTAAAAATTGCCTGAGGCACATACTTTTCTACTAAAATCGATTGAAGATATTCTTGCTGTCCTACAGCCTCTATATCCTCAAGGTATTCTGGGGGAATAGGATAATAATCAATTCGCAGTAAAGTGCCTACGTCATCAGAAAAGCCAACCACTCCTTCCTGACTTTGAATTCTACCGCCCTCTTCTGATTTAACTGGAATCCGGACTGTAAAATTTCCTAAAGGCGATTCATACAATGAGTCAACATAGTCTTCAGCTAATGTGATTTCCAGTTCGTCATCTGCGAATTCAGCATTTTCTCCTTCTTCAACAGCAGCAATTACCTCCTGGATAATTTCTTCTGCTTCTTCATCTTCCAAATCTAAGGCTGCTTGTAATTCTTTGAGATAAGACTGTTTTGATGGAGGAATCACCAGTTCTTCATCTAAAAGTACGATCGCACCAGCCGCAAAACCATCCAGCACGATGTCATCTCCCAAGGCTTCGCTGGCGATATTAAACAAAGCGCCGAGTCCTTTTGCTTCTGCAATCTCTATCAGTTTATGGACGATTTCGATGATTTCATCTTCTGCATATTCCTCAAAAACCTCAAAATCCCAAAGGATAGTGGCTAAACTTTCTGCATCCACATCTTCTAGAGAAGAATCGGCGATCGCAGTGATCACCGCGATCGCGGCTACAGCTTCTTCTGGACTCAATGATTCTTCTATTGTTTGTTTTGAGTTAAAAATCTTGTCATAACGAGTCATTATTGCTACCTCCAAAAAATATTTTTCTATTCATCACTGATTAAAAGTGAGAATGGCTAGTACTGCAAGGCGGAATTTAAAATTCGTCTTCTCCCAAAGGGAGAGGCTACGCCAAGGAAAGTTCTGAGCGGAGGCTTCCTCCGCTCAGACTTAGAGTAAAATTCAAACAGGTATACAGCGTTAGCATTTCATAGATTTGTCATAGGTGCTTATCTTAAAAAGTTTGGCGGTATCAGTTTCCTTCCCGCCAACGCCTTTTGGGTGACGCTCCTGCGTTGCTCTAAGCGCAGCTATGCCGCAGGCTTTACACCAGCCGCCTACAGAAGGAAACCAACTTGAGTGCGCTTGTTCACCAGTTGACGGCAGTTGCTACAAGTCGGCAGAGCCGCCCAACGCACTGCCTCCTTTAAGCTTCTTAACCCGTCCAACACACTGCTTCAACTTTGGGTTTATTTACGCCGTGGCGTACTAGTATAGCAATGCAGCGAATCTCTCATAACGAATGATTCGCTGTTGCAGCCATAATTTATTTAGCATGGGAACGGGTAACTTTTTGTTTACCGTCATTGGGGACATCCAAAAATTAAATTACTCAATTCCTACATCCAATACGACTATCAAATTTCTTCTCCCCCTGCTCCCCTTGCTCCCCTGCTCCCCAAAGCGATTGATTATTTTTTTAGTTGGAAGTCCCTTGTTCCCTGTTCCCTTATTTTCTCGAAATATACAGAAAGCGGTTGGCAATGCTTTCATAGAACTTCATATTAGTCCAATAACTTAGGTGTCCGTCACTACCCCAATTTGTTTTATCAGTCATTTCCTCATTCTCTAGATTTTCGTAGTAATCTAGATTACCGCTAATTGGGTCTTTTAAATGGTAATAATTTACCCAGTTGAGATGCTCTAGTTTGCAAGTCACTGGGTTTTTAGATAAATAAGGAATTTTTCTCGCAAATCCTGGTTTGACGCGAAAGGAGTTGAGATGTTCTAAAATACGTTGTCTAATATATTGCTGTTCCTCTGCGGCTTCGCGGAAGAAAAAAGCAATTTTATCTAATGGTGAACCAAAGGTAATTAGCCCTTTAAGCTTATCGATATTCATACTTTGACCGACATCCTCAGAAAGGCTAGCCTCAATACACAAAAGGTTTAATGTATCGTAAGCAATACAGCTACCTAGAGAATGTCCGGCGATAATGACTTGATCGTATTTTGCTTGCGGATCTTGGAGAATTTGTTGCAGCAATGTTAGGCAATCTGTAATTACTTGCTGTCGAATTTTTTGGTAAGGTGATTTTGGATTGGTTTTAGTATATATAGAAACATCACCCACAAAATTAACTAAAGGTGGAGTGATGAGTTTTTTACTGAGTTTCCATGCTGATTGGAGAAAACGTCCTTGCAGAACCGGGCCTGTCAAAAACAAAATTAACAAAAGTCCCAATCTTAATACAGGGTAGAGAAAGTTAAATAAGCGCAAGAATATAGTGAGCGATCGCAAGCGGAATTTAAACAAGCCTTGGCGATGTTGGTTATCCAGCAATTTATCTAATAAATCTTTGTTTTCCTTGCGGTTGTAAAACTTAATTGTCCCATCAAGTGTCTGCTCTGCCCACTGCAATATCTCAGGAACAGTGATTTTATTTTCTGTATCAGGGGCCCAATAATATTCGTGAACATCAATTAGCCCATCCTGTTTGGTGTCAGTAGGGTTTAGCCTGACAAAGCTTTCTGTCCATACACTCCCATTCCAGAGTTTACGCCTAGCAATGAAATGCTCTAACTCGGTTGGTAAATTCTGTTCCTGAAAGTATTTGAGCAAATTTTGAGCAAAATAGTCTACAGTTTCATAAGGATTTTGTTCACCAATCCCGTGGATTAGCAAAAAAGCTGTCCTACCTTGGGGAAACCTCATATTAATAGGTGTTTCAGTCATACTAATTACCAGTTTTTAGATAAAATATTTTGCCTTTAGTAGCTGACTTGGATCAGCCATCTATACCTACTACTTCTTGTTTACAGTCTTTAGCAGAAAGGCATCTGCTATTTATACTGTCACGAGCCTCAAGCGAAATTCCTTAAATGCTTGTTAATAAATTTATATTTCATTTGCCATTTGTGATTACTCTGATGTTTTTGGCATATTATCTAGAATTCAGCAATCTGTATACTTAAAAATTCGTAATTGGTAATTACGAATTACAAATTACGTAGCTTGCTTCTCACTGGAGGCGAGTATTACGAATTAGTAACTATTTTTACATTTGTTATGTTAGATACACTAGATTTAAGCCTGACCTTAGAGAAAGCAACTTATAAGTCCGAGATTGACAGGCTCATGCATCAACTCCGGGTGTTGCAAACTGCGTGTTGGGAAAAAAAATTACCTGTGATTGTCGTCTTGGAGGGTTGGGCTGCTTCTGGTAAAGGTGGATTGGTCAAGCAAATGGTATCTTACATTGACCCCCGCGGATTTAAGGTACATCCCATCTGGGCTGCGACTCCAGAGGAGCGCCAATACCCCTTTCTCTGGCGGTTCTGGGATAAACTACCCGCCCAAGGTGCAATCAGCATTTTCTACCATAGTTGGTATAGTCATGTTTTAGAAGATCGTCTATTTGACCGAGTAGCACCAGGACAAATTCCGACATTAATGGGACAAATTAATTCTTTTGAACGGCAGATGGTAGATGATGGAGTTGCGATCGCTAAATTTTGGTTACATCTGAGCCGTAAAGAATTAAAAAGTCGCTTGAAAGAATATGCCAAAGATCCCCTAACTGCTTGGCGGGTGCGGAAGGAAGACTGGCAACAAGAAAAACACTACGATCGCTATACGGCTTTTGCTGAAGAGATGCTAGTTCAAACTAGTACTGGTGGTTGTCCTTGGACTTTAGTAGAAGGTGATTCCCAACGCTGGGCTAGGGTGAAAGTGCTAACTCATCTGGCGGCTACTTTAACTGCTGCTCTGGATCGTCTGCAAATCCAGCTTCCTGCTCCTATGTTACCTGCACAAGCCCATTTAGAACCTACAGAACCCGATTTACTTGCCCAAGTTGATTTGAGCCAGAGTCTTTCAGAAGTAGACTACGAAGAGCAATTAGCTAGGGAACAGATACAACTGCGTCAGTTGCAGTTAAGCATCCACAAGCATCAAATTCCTGTATTGGTAATGTTTGAGGGTTGGGATGCAGCCGGTAAAGGTGGGGCTATTAAGCGTCTGACTGATATCCTCGATCCCCGTAGTTACTTCGTTCATCCCTTTGCTGCGCCCTCTGATGAAGAAAAAGCCCATCATTACCTGTGGCGATTCTGGCGGCGATTACCCACAGTTGGCACAATTGGCATTTTTGACCGTTCTTGGTATGGACGGGTGTTAGTCGAGCGAGTCGAAGGATTTGCCCTAGAAACCGAGTGGCGCAGAGCCTACCAAGAAATTAATGAGTTTGAAGCTCAGTTAACAAGTGCAGGCTATGTTTTAGTGAAATTCTGGCTGCACATTAGCCCAGAGGAACAAATCAAGCGCTTTACCGAACGCCAAGATGACCCCTTTAAACAGTACAAGCTCACCGATGAAGACTGGCGCAATCGGGAAAAATCGCCTTACTACGAAGTGGCAGTTAATCAAGCGATTCAACGTACCACTACCCCAACTGCTCCCTGGACAATCGTTGCTGCTAATGATAAATATTATGCCAGAGTCAAGGTGATTGAAACTGTTGTGAATGCAATTCAAGCGGAAATCAAACGCCGGAAGAAAGGGAATCGGTTAATTTTTTAGACTCACGTTTTTTAGTTCTGGGGGAAGATTGCGATCGCTAATCATTAAGAGGGTCTATATCTTCAGTTCTCCAATTCTTTGATAAAAGTCTCAATGTGCTGCTTTTTAGCTACCAATCAGAACCCCAGAGTGATCTTCCGGAAAATCATCAAAAATTGCACCTCGCCGTTTCAGGTCAAGCTTCATATCTTCAGTAAGTCCTGAATTCCCTCCAAACCTCGCTTGTTCAACTTTGGTAAAGCTTAAGTCGGCATCCGTCAGGTTAGCAATCCTCAGGTCAGCACTTTTCAAGTTGGTAGCACTCAGATTGGCATCCGTCAGATTAGCACCCCTCAGGTTGGTAAGCCTCAGGTTGGCACCTCTCAAGTCGGCATCCGTTAGGTTAGCACTCCTCAGGTTGGCAAGGCTCAAGTTGGCAAGGCTCAGGTTAGTACCCTTCAGGTTGGCAAGGCTCAAGTTGGCAAGGCTCAAGTTAGTGCCCTTCAGGTTAGTATCCGTCAGGTTAGCACCACTCAGGTTGGCACCACTCAGGTCGGCACTGCTCAGATTTTTATCTCTAGCTCCCTGTGTAGCAATCTCCCAAACTAAACGCCATTTGCCATCAATCTTTGTCTCTTCATCAATACGCGCACTACTTAGTTTGGCATCTCTCAGGTCTGCATCTCTCAGGTCTGCATTTCTCAGGTCTGCATCTCTCAGGTCTGCATATTTCAAGTCGGCATATCTTAGGTCTGCATATTTCAAGTCGGCATATCTCAAATTAGCACGCTGAAATAAGAAGATACGGCTCAGTTTGGCATTCTTAAGGTTAGTACCACTCAAGTTGGCATTGCTCAGGTTGGCACCTCTCAAGTCGGCACTGCTCAAGTTGCCATTACCCAAGTTGGTAGCACTCAGATTGGCATCCGTCAGAATAGCACTGCTCAAGTCGGCATCCGTCAGAATAGCACTGCTCAGGTTGGCATTCCTAAGGTTAGTACCACTCAAGTTGGCATTGCTCAGGTTGGCACCCCTCAAGTCGGTACTGCTCAAGTCAGCATTGCTCAAGTCGGCATCCGTCAGAATAGCACTGCTCAGGTTGGCATTCCTAAGGTTAGTACCACTCAAGTTGGCATTGCTCAGGTTGGCACTGCTAGCTCCATTTTGAACAATATCTCGAATCAAACAAGATTTTTCATCTAATTTTGTTAAATCAACGTATTCAACAGAGGTACCCAATACTTCAGTAAGTTCTTCCGATTCAAATAGTTTCTTTATTCTTTCTAACCCTTCATCTGAACCATTAAGAATAATTCTGATACTGCCTTCCTCAACTCGAATAATTTCTATAGTTGCATCACCAGAAATTTTTTGTAACAGTGCAACAATAGCTTTTAATTTAGCGTGGTCAACTTCATCAAAACTACCTGCGATCGCAAACGCTAGTTGCTTTTGACTCGCTATTACTTTCCCGTTGTTTGTGCTTGGAGCGCTTGAGTTAGGAATAGTTTCATAAATATTTACTGTCTCTGCATGAATATAGTGCTTTCCAATCTGCTCGTTGTAATTACCACCATCAGTTTTAACATTCCCCGCTTCTGGCGTTTGTTTTTCTGTCATCACTAATATCCAAGCCACAGCTAATAAGTTTTACATCTTCTAAACAATTCTGCTATCTGTGAAATTTTAATTAGACAATCAAAGCTTCTTGAATAATTTTTCTGATTGGTTTCCAAGCTACTTCACCTGTGAAATAGTCAGTCCAATCAGATGGTTTTTCGTAAAAATATAACTGCTTTTTGTTTAATTCGTAAACAATCGGTATTTCGTACCAGAGCAAATCAACTGAGTATTTTAAAGGATTTATTCTCTGTACATACTTTCTAGTGTTTTCGTCTAACTCATCTACTAAAAGGACTGCAAAACAAAGGTTAGTGGGAAACTTGAAATTATAAACTGCTCCTCCAACGGTAGAAAGATGTGTTTTCGCCTTAGCATACTTTAGACATCGCGTAGAAAATTCTCTCAAAGAATCAGCGTTAGTTTGTTCAAGTTCAGCAAATATAACAAAAGCTTCTCCTCTGGTCGGGACAAAACTAATTGACATATCAAAATTTGTCTTTCTCGCTACTAGTTTTAAGGCTTGTTCATCATTATAAATATTATTTTTTATTTCTAAGAATCCCAATTTTTGTTTGAGATTTGTAACTGCAATATTCAAATACTCATTTAACGATTCCCGATTTTTACATATCTCTGGAACAATTTTATTTGGTTCTGAGGAAGTTCCAGCAGCATAGTAATTACCTTGAATGTAGTTACCTTCAATGCATTCATTATAATTACCGCCGTTTGTGTTGATATCACGTCGCTCAGGTTCTCTGTTTTCCACCATAATCTATACCAAGTGAGTTTCTTTGAACTATGGTTAGACGAATCCACGAGCAGTAGAAGTCCAAAACTATACTTAAGTTCCTTTACTTTGCTGCCAATCTTCTAACGCACCAATCACAAAGCTAGCGGCGGGGTGGTTAAGGAATTGCTCGAATGCAGAGACACCACCTGCTTTTAGGGCACTAAGTATTCGTGCAGCTAAGGTTGGGTCACTATCGATTTGGTTGATGGTTTCTGTAGCGATCGCCATCTTTCCTGCTGTAGTTTTAGTAGAGTATGACTTTTCTAGCTGTTCGAGGAGTTTTTGAATCTCGGCGGCAGCTTCGGCAAGACTTTGTGGTTGTCCGGCAGCGTAGTAATTGCCTTGGACATAGTTACCCTCAATGCGTTCGTTGTAGTTGCCGCCGTCAGTATTGATGGTGCGATCACCTGCCATTTATGTCCCTCCGAAAACGCTTAATTCTGTATATTGTAATGAAAATCACGGTAATTGTTTCGCAATACGATACAAACTTTATTATTCATTACTTATTTGAAGTTAATTCAACTTTGTAGCAAAAAGCGAGATTATTTACGGTCTGCACTCTGCATTATTGTGGGTAAGTAATTACTCAGTAATAATATTGATTTACTTAGAGTTATTGATGCTTTTCCAATCAATCATTCTATCTTTGTCAATGATATTTTTTGCTTTTCCGATAGCATGATCTTTACTCCTTGTACGCCTCTGAGTGCTTAAATCTAAAAAATCAGAGTCTTCCTTTTGAATTCTAAAATTCCACATATTATCATGGTCTTTAGCTAAATGAATTATATATCCGTTATACTCTCTAGTGTCTCTGTCGCTTTCATTATCAATATAGTATGCTACATATTCTAAGTCACGAGAGTTACTTAAATTCTGAATTTGGTTAGTACGAGTAATTCTAGTAATTTGACTAATTTGGTCATAACTTTTAGTTAATAAATCTACAATAATTTTATTTGCTAACTCTTGCTCACTACTATTTTCTTTTTCATTAAGATTAACTTTTACTTCTGGCTGTTTGCGTAATTCTTCAATTAATTCTTTAGCAAAGTGAGATATTGCCTCTACCGCATTTGAGCTTTTAACTATCATCTCATTTAGAATATCTTTTAAATCGCCTAAGGTCTGAGAATAATCCGAGCTAATTTCTACTCTTTGTCCTTCAATAGTAATATTCTTAGTTACTAAATCACGTCCAATAAAATCTCCTTCAATATTTTCATTATAAGGACTACCGCTTGTATTAATTGTTCTATTAACCGTTTTTTCAACTATTTTCTGATTATTTTCTACTACTTCTACTTGCTTTACTAATGGTAATCTAGATTGATTTTTGGCTATATAATAGTTGCGAAAATATAAAAATGTACTTGAAAAAATTAAAGTTAGCGCTACTACAGTGGAAAAATTATTCTTTGTAAGAGCAGAATGAATTATTGCAATTAATAATGATATACAAAACGAGCAGAAGACTATAAATAATAATGAATTTATTGATTTTGTCCTCAAAAAAACATTTATATGCCTGCTAAAATAGTTTAAAAAATCTCGATGCACAAATTAATTGTATAGTATTTTTATTTACATATTATTACCATACATTACGGTTAGCGATGTAATATAAATCACTAGTTAACTGTGATTTCTGTTATTTAACACGAAGTTAACCGTTGGAAACAGTGTTGTTTCAAATACCTTTCTCGCACGCCATTGCGTTCATTGCTTCGACTAAGGCTGTAAGCAATACACCTCATAGCAATCCTAAAACTTTGAGACTACGCCGAGTAATTTCAATTCGAGCTGGAATGTCATTATCATTACGTATATCAATATTTGTAGCAAAGAAATAAACATTATTGTTTTGTTCTAAATATCCTACAAACCAGCCAATATTAGGGGTGAGACTTGTTGCCACACCTGTTTTTCCTCGCAGTACATAATCGGGGGTACGTTCGTAAATCATAATGTCTTGCACTAAATCCAAAGTACGTTGTGAGAAGGGTAAATCTTGGCGCTGAAGACGCTGGAGAAACTCAATCTGTTGTCTGGGTGTAATTTGCAGTGGCCCTTCTAGCCAAAATCTGTCAATTTGCTCAGGTTTACCAATTTGACGATTTCCATAGCCGACTTGCTGGATGAATTTCTCCATCCGTTCATGACCAATTTTTCGTGCCAGCACTTGATAAAACCAGACTGTGGAATTTTTGAAGGCTTGGCGGATATTGGTGTCTTGATTCCACCTCGGAAATTGGCGTTGAATGCCGTCCCAAGTCAAAACGGCTACGTCATTGGGAATTACCCCAGTCTCTAAGGCTACGAGAGAATTAAAAATTTTGAAAGTCGTAGCGTGTGTTATGCCTTATAGAAGCACAGCTTCAATTGTTTATGGTGCATCTACGTTTATATGCAGATATTAAAGCTGGCTCTCGAGTATTTGCACAGACTAGCTTGTAAATTTCAGAACATATCTATTTATATTTTTAGTAAAACTTCATAAATAATCTTACTTAAAATATAGGAATCCTATTTGAGTTTTGAACAAATTACGTATTTTTTAGTTCTGCGATCGCATGAAGTGCTATTTTCTCTGTTGACTCTTGCCTACATACTCCCACGGAAAGTGTCTCAGTTTATAAATGCGGACTTATCATTTTTGCCTATCAGACTTGTACTCCCTTCCGTATTATTTCGCAGCCTGATTCAAAAATCAAATAGGATTCCTCTATTTCATTTGTGAAAAAACAAAGTACATTTGTACATCCTGCTTTCCTGTTACCTGTTAAAAGCCTCAACGAGTAATCTCACAACACCTACATATTTTGCTATAGAGGCGTTGGATGATAGTTCTTGCGTAATTTTCCCTAAGAAAATTCATAGTATCTTTACCGAGGCATTTTAGATGCTTTCAATAATAATCTAAATGAACATATTCCTCACAATTTCTATGAAGAGTATAACTTTTGCTGACTATCTTGTGATCTAAATAGAAACACGTGTGAAGAAGCCAAAAAACTTTTAATAAAAACAATTATGAGCCTATCATTTTCAAGTGCCAACAACTTTCCGGTCGGTTCAAATCCATCTTCTGTGGTAGTTAAAGACTTAGACGGTGACGGTAAACTTGACTTGGTGGTAGCAAACTCGACTTCCAACGATGTCTCAGTCCTGTTGAATGATGGTAATGATGGCTTTGGCACTACTACTAATTTTAAAGTCGGAAGCAATCCAGTTTTTCTGACCTCACAAGACTTAGACGGTGATGGCAAACTTGACTTGGTGGTAGTGAATGTTAATGACAACAACGTCTCAGTGTTGTTTAACGATGGCATGGGCGGCTTTGGTAGTGCCACAAATTTCACAGTCGGGAAAACTCCTACTTCTATGGCTGTGGGAGACATAAACGGTGATAAAAAACTTGACTTGATGGTAGCCAACGCTGATGACAACAACGTTTCATTGCTGTTGAACGATGGCAGTGGCGACTTTAGCAATTCCACCAACATTACACTTGATAAAAAACCTTCAGCCGCCCTAGTCGGAGATATAGACGGTGATGGCAAACTTGACTTAGTGGTAGCGGACGCTGAGAACAGCAACGTTTCCTTGCTGTTGAACGATGGTATGGGCGGCTTTGGCACTCCCACCAATTTTCTAGTCGGGATGATACCTTCTACTGTCGTGCTGGGAGATATAGACGGTGACGACAAACTTGACTTAGTGGTAGCGAATTATGCTTCCGGTAATGTCTCAGTGTTGTTAAACGATGGTAATGGTGGCTTTGGCACTACCACGAATTTTACAGTCGGGATGAGTTCTAGTTCTGCTGTTTTGCAAGATATAGATGGTGACGGCAAACTTGATTTAGTGTCGGTAAATGCTGAGCAGAAGAAAGTTTCGGTGCTGTTGAATGGTAATGCTGGCTTTAGCGCTGCTACCACTTTTGCACTTGAAACGTCTTCAGATTACGCTGCAGTGGGAGATATAGACGGCGACGGCAAATCTGACTTAATTGTCACAAATGCTGATTCTGATAGCATATCGGTACTGCTTTATAACTCTGCTCCTACAGACTTAGTATTTGGCGCTATCAGCAAGGATGACGATGACACAGTGATTGGCACCTTTAAGTCCACTGATTCACACAAAACTGACAAGCACACTTATACTTTAGTTGAAGGTACTGGCGATACTGATAATGAGGCGTTCATTATCGAAGAGGGTCGCCTAAAACTTAAATTTTCTGCGACTCAATCCATATACAACATCCGCGTCCGCACTACTGATAGTGGAAGACTCTTCTTTGATAAGGATTTGGCTATCAATTTTGAGCAGCTTGGGTTTTTTACAACTGCTCAGGTGAAAACGACTGTCCAGTTAACCAATCTTACTGAGAATATCTTTACCGTCAAAAGTAAAATTAAAGGTAATAAAGCAAAACTGTCAATCAAAATTGAAGGCAGTACTTCTAAAGTAGTCAATGAAATAGGTGTATTTGTCGTTGACGATGCACAAGGTACAATTGATGGTATTGCCCCAGGTGCAACAGGTTATGCAGAAGTAGCTCTGAAGCGAGCAAAGATAGTTTGCTCTGCTATTACCAATGCACCTACAGGTTTTAATCCAGCTGACCTCCCAAGCTTATTAGAATTTGACTCAGGTGCAAACCTAAGATTTTACATGATAGGTAATAGCACTACTTATTCTGTGCTATCTGGACAAACCTCTTTCTCTGAGGTGGTCTTTTCGTCCGCTACAAATGTCAAAGTGGAAACTTCGGAAACTGAAGGGTTCTCTCTCTCTTGGAAAGGTGTAGGTAGCGGTGGTAGCGATTTAAAGGTGAAGGTTAAGGAAACTAATCAAGACATTCCCCTAGGTACGGGCCTGCAAGGAAAACATCAAGGTGAACTCATCGATTTACGACAAGCCAAAACAAAAGTAAAAGCCGAATTTATCATCAATAGAGAAGCTGCTTATGACAACCTTGTAGGCTTCTGTAGAATAGATGATGAAGATGGTGGTATTGATAGCGATCGCGATGGAAAAATTGACTTCCGTCCAGGAGATGCAGGCTACATTAAAGCAATGCTTCGCTCTCGTGTTGAAGGCATTGACTTAAAGGTGAGCAACCAAGGTAAAGCAACTATTACCAGCAGTTTTGAATCAGGTTGGCTCTTTGCTCCTTTTATTATTGCAAATAATACTGTGGAAGCAATTTTAAATAGTAATTCCAACGAATTAGCAGCTTACTGTCCATTTTTAGGCGCAAATTCTGGCAAAAACAGTCAGGTTCGCCTTTTAGGCAATAACATTTTTGGCTTTGAGGATCAAGTAGGAGCAGGTAGCGATTGGGATTACAACGATTTAATTGTCCAAGTCAAATTGACTGTGGATGGTTGAATTGCCATTTATTCTTTGTCAAGATTTATACCAATTTTAGATTTATGGGCGGGAACATCCCGCCCATTAGTTTAGAAGGTGAAAGTTGTTCTCAAAGTCCCAATCAGTGCATTGTCGCTATTAGCAGTTTGACCAGGATTGGTTAACCAAATTAAACCAGGGGTAATTGAGATATTATCGCTGACACGATATTTGTAGAAACCCTCAATGTGGTAAGGGGTATTGCCTCCGGCGCTACCTAAGTATGGTTGGGCACCAGCAAACACGCCTAAAACATTGCCTTTTCTCCCGAAATCTGGTAGCGCTACACCAAGGCCATAGCTCCAAACTTCATCATTATTATTGCCCACTACGCTGGTAATGTCGCTGTACATGACAAAGCCACTAATCGAGAGTTTATCGCTAGGTTTGAAAGCTGCCTCCAATCCGTATGAATTACTGTTATATGGATTACCACCACCAACCAAATTGGCCTGTGAAGTACCCACTACACCAGTATTTCCTCCTCCGCCTAAGTCGAATAAAGCAGTGTTAGCGTCATGATATCCGTGGACGTAGGTTGCACCAAAAGAAAGGCGATCGCCTACGTTCAAGTTCAATTGTGCCAGGGCTGCATAGTTACCTTCAAATAAACCAGTACGTGGGCCTGGGTTATTCGGTTGAGATGCCAAATAACCTACAGTTATTGAAGGTTGGAAAGTGCTTTTACTATTACCAAAGACGAAATTAACGCCACCGCCTGCACCACCACCAATCCGGTAAATTGGGCTTTCAGATGCAAAGGTAGATAAAGCACCGTTACCGCCGTCAAAGCCTTCAAAGTAAGGGTTAAGGGTAGGAGCATAATCGCTGTGAATACCACCACTAGCTGCTATATATGCTTGGGAGTTACCCAGAGGGAAGTAATAGGACAACCAATCTATAAAAGCACCGTTGTTAGTGCTAGGAGATAGGTTAAAGGTTTGAGTACCCTCAAATGTGCCATTTGGTAAACGTAGAGTGTTTGCATTACCAGCTGCAATCCGGGTGTGTAAGGTATCTCTACCAGTGAAGCTAGTTTGTAAATCTAAACGTACCCTGTCTTGAAAGACAGTATTGTTAGTGTCGTTGTCACCAAAGTTATCGGTGACAGCGAAAATTGCCTCACCAACCAGCTTGGTTGTAGTGGAAAACTGATTTGCTTCCAGTTCCGCAGTACGTGCTTCTAAAGAATCTACTCGACCACGTAAAGTTGCTAGTTCTGCTGAAAATTCTTCTTGCAAACGCTGGAGGGTGGCTAAATCTTGTTTTGTCACCAAGTCAGCCGTTGCTGTTGCAATCAGTTCATTA
Organism: Aulosira sp. DedQUE10; assembly: GCA_034530935.1. Classification (GTDB taxonomy): domain Bacteria; phylum Cyanobacteriota; class Cyanobacteriia; order Cyanobacteriales; family Nostocaceae; genus Aulosira. Next base: position 34,356 of record JAVRCF010000045.1, read on the forward strand.
ACTCTATCTAAACAAGCATTCAAACCTGCGGCAAATTCATAACGAGTCAAAGCCCGGTTTCCACGGTAAGTGCCATTAGGATAGCCAGCAATACAACCGTAACGCTCAACTAAAGACTGCAAGGCTTGGAATGCCCAATCGGTTGGCTGTACGTCAGAAAACTGAGAAACTGACGTAACTTGAGACATTGAATCTTGGTTATTAGCTTCACTGACTAAAACTTTATTCTCATCAGTTTTAGCTTGGGCAAGTAACTGCTGATTAGCTTTTGGTTGCTTTGTTGCAATGACAGCATCACTGGTAAGTATTGGTGCTTCTAAGTTAGAAGCATTTAATATTTCCGCAGCTATGACACTGGACGAAGCCAATGCATTTGCACCCAAAAAAACTGGAAGTAATATCAGATTTTTCCACAATATATGAGACATATTTCCGTTTTCCTCTCCACGAAATACCCATAATTAATTGCTACAAGCAAAAATTAATCGGGTACTTTCTGCACACTTATTAAAGTAAGATACATTACATTGATTTGCGGTATAAAGTCAAGTCCTAGCTTAAGAAATTAAGACTAAAGAACTTAGATTTTGCAGTCTATATGTAAACGGCTGTTTATCCGTAACTATCCACATATATGCTCAAATACAACAGTTATCAATATTTATTTGCATTGAGATTGGCAATATAGGGCTATTTGCTCTTGCTATCTAATGTATAAACAAGATTTTTTACCCATGATATTTTTATCTATTATGCATAAAAATTAGTTAGTTTATACACAAACTTAAACTTTTTAATGCATAAAATTCATTTTTATTATGCAAAAATACCAAGATAAATTTTCTGTAGCAAAAATTACAAAACTCTAGAAAGATTAAATATGAAAATTATGAAAAACTTTATTTACTTGTATCGATTATAAAAAATTAAAAATAATTAATAATACTTAAATTTAAATATAGAAAATATTGTTTGATATTGAGGTAAATGCTGTTTATCTCAGCTTTGGTGAAAGTCTAATCTTAACAACGTTACTCTATAGCAGTCATACTTGATATACAGCAGATTGCTAACTTAGTTAGGTACAGATTATTGTAAGGGCACAACATTGTTCACCTGTGTCAATTTAAGCTAAAAATAGCTTCTCTCTTAGCTTTATCACCCGGCTGGGAATGAATTAAGAGGCTAATAGCTAAAGTCTTCAGATGACTTTCGCTATTAGCAAGGAACTTGAGTTCCTTGCGGGACATAGCTTTTACGTTAAGTTGGCACCAATGAACATTGATGTGCACCTACCTCTGTACTTCATTTAGGGACTTCCAAATAAAAAAATAATCAATTGCCTTGGTGAACAGGAGGGAGGAACCTTCGTATGGTTGGGCTTGCAGATGTTAGGGTTGGAGTTTCAAATTTTCAACGCTGGTAGGATAACAGTGAAGGTTGTGCCTACTCCAACAATACTATCAACTAAGATTTGCCCACTATGTGCATCAACACACTTTTTGGCGATCGATAACCCCAATCCTGTGCCGGGAATTTTGCTGACGTTAATTCCTCGATGAAAGGGCGTAAATAGCTTTGCCAAATCTTGATCTGTTAGTCCAATTCCTAGGTCTTGAATCTGGAATTGAATGTAATCTGACTCACACCTTAACTTGAATGTGACTTTGCTTTCTTCTGGGGAATATTTCAGGGCATTTTCCAGTAAGTTGGTGAAAATATGTTGCAATAAGTTGGGATCAAGCTCATAAAAAAGATGTGCTGTTTCGTCACATCCCGAAACGGTCAAAACCAATCTATTTGTGCTTTGAGAACGGGATTGTAAATCTTCTACCAAGTAGGAGCAGAACTGGTAAATATTGATGAGTGTTGGTTGACAGTGAAACTGCTGTTGTTCTACTTGGCCTAAAACCAACACATCTGTAATCAACTGCGCCATGTGCTTGATAGCTGCTTTACCCCGTTCGATATGAACTTGTCGCTTTTCGGGAGTTAGTAGCTTCTGCTGTTCAAAGAGTTCCAATGTCACGAGTAGGGAACTTAATGGATTGCGAAATTCATGGGAAACAATGGAGACGAATTGAGATTTAAGCTCGTTAAGCTGTTTTTCTTTCTGTAGTGCTTGCCTTATGGCTTGTTCAGCGAGATGGTTAGCTAAGGCTACCTGGATAGCAATAATCAGATCCTGTTCCTCAAAGGGTTTAACGATGTAGCCGTAGGGATGCGTAGCGATCGCTTGTGTTAATGTTGCCTCATCGGCATGGGCAGTGAGAAACACGACGGGTAGATGAAACTGTTGCCGAATTTGATCTGCTGCCTCAATCCCGCTTTTGTCGCCTTGCAGGTAAATATCCATCAACACTAGATTGGGTTTGGTTGCGGCAACAAGTTCTAAAGCTTTTTCGGCAGAATTAGCTGTTCCAGAAACGTTGTAGCCTAGCTTATTGAGATGTTGTTTGATATCTAAAGCAATCACCCATTCATCTTCGACAATCAGGATAGTGGGTTTAGAAGAATTTTGCGCCATGTCATATTACAACTTTTTTTTCAAGAGAATCTTAAACTGACTGCCTCCTTGTCTATATAGTTGCAGTGTACCTCCAAGCTGTTCTGTTAACCCGTGTATAAGTTGCATTCCTATGGAAGTAGTACACTGAGGAGCAATATGGGCAGGTATTCCAATTCCATTATCTTTGACAATTAGACAATAATACTCAGGATTATGCAGCCAAAATTGCAGAGTGATTTCGCCTTGTTGGTTGGGAAAAGCGTACTTCAAAGCATTAGAGACTAGCTCATTGATGATTAAGCCGCAAGGAACTACTGTATCTAGGTCTAGTTCCAGATCTGCGACCTCTAGTACAACACGGATAAAAGATTTATTAGAAGTATAAGAACGCACTAAATCCTTGACAAGGTGTTGCACATAAGTTGCAAAGTTAATTCGGGCAAGGTTTTCAGAACGATAGAGACGTTCATGGACGAGTGCCATTGTTTTTACCCGACGCTGGCTTTCGGTGAGTAACTTCAGTACGGCAGGGTCGTCAATGCTGCTGGCTTGCAGATTTAATAGGCTAGAAACCATTTGCATATTGTTCTTGACCCGGTGATAGACCTCGCGCAATAAAACTTCTTTTTCCTTGAGAGATGCTCGGATCTGTTGTTCAATTTGTCGACGTTCTTGCAGTTCAATTTGCAGTTGTTTGTAGAGTTCAGACTGCTGGATAGCGATCGCCAATTGGTTCGATATCTGCTGCAACAGTTCCATCTCCCAAGGCTGCCAATGACGAGGAGCCGCATTTTGGTAAACTGCTAACAAGCCCCAAAGATGATCTCCAGAGAAAATCGGGGCAATTCCATAAGCTCTGGCTTGAAACTGTTCTAAAAGCGCAATATGACAATCTTGATGTCCAATGGTGTAAATATCACTAACGGCAAAGGTTTCATGATTTTTGTAGCGTCCTCCTTGAGTTGTTTGTAAATGAGTATCTTCCCAGACTTTTTGAATGTTGGGTTTAACCAGTTTGACCCAATCTGTGCCGACTGACTCTACAATAAAACTCCCACTCCAATCGGAATTAAAGCGATACACAGCAACCCGATCGGCTTGCAATGTTTGCCTAATTTCAGTTACGGCAGTTGTGAGGATGGCATCTAAATCTAGAGACTGACGAATTTCCTGGGTAACGAGCCGCAGCAACTGCTCAAGTCTTGCTTGCTGGCGTAGGGCTGCTTCTGCTTGTTTGCGATAGCTTACGTCTAGCAAAACTCCATGCCAGGCAAAAGCTCCGTTGTCTCGTGGTTCCACTTGAGAATTGATTTGCACCCATTTGAGTTTGCCAGAGGGCGTAATCATGCGATATTCCATGAAAAATGGTTCTAGGTTCTGGATGCAACGGGCCATGATCGCAGCGCGAGTAGGTAGATCCTCAGGATGAATGAGCTTGAGTATAGAGGAAGCATCTTGCATTGCTTGCTCTGCTGTTACCTCAATGATGGATTTACAGGCTGGACTGATGTATTCAAACCAACTGTAGCCATTAGCTTCCTGAACCATTGTGTAGACCACTGCGGAAATCTTCTGGCTAAAATTCTGCAACCACCTTTCGCTGCGTCGCAAAGCTGCTTCTGCTTCTTTGCGATTGGTGATATCCATTGCAATTCCCGTTAGCCGCACAGGTTGTCCCTGTTTGTCCAACACACAAGCACCTCGTGAGTACAACCAATGAACACTGCCATCTCGCCGGATCAGTCGATACTCTACTTCACAGGAAGAACCTTGTTCTAACGCTTGCTGTGTTTGTTGCACAATATAGTCCCGATCATCAGGGTGAACGCGACTCAAGAACAACTCGAAGGTCGGATGAGGACTAATTTCTAACCCGTTTTGATCAAGAACACGTCTTTGAGCATCGGTTTGAAAGCCTAATAGCTCATATTCTTCAGGCGACCAGTGGACGATCTTGGTCTGTATATTCAAGTCCCAAGTTCCCATCTTGGCAGCAGAGAGCGCCATTTTGAGTTGGGCAGTACGTTCTTGAACTCGCTGTTCTAGCTCCTGGTTGAGTTGTTGCAATGCGGCTTCGGCGCGCTGGCGATCGCTCAATTCTTGCTGTACCTGTTGATAAAGTTGTGCTTGCTGAATAGCGATCGCTAACTGATCTGCTACTTTACGAGCGAGTTCTACCTCTTCCTGGTTCCAAGGAGCTTCTTCAATAGGCTTTGACAGCGATAAGCTGCCCCAAATGATACCTTTAACGACGATGGGTGTTAACAACCAGGCAGGGGGAAGAATCTCGGAAATTTTTAGGTTAATCGGATCTTTAATGCTGTGCATTCCATCTACCCGCACCACCTGGAGTTGCTTCAGTTGTGCAGCATAGGGATTGCCCTCATCGGGAATTTCTAAACCCGTTATATCTGTTAGCGTTGCATCTTGGCAATGAGATGCTAGAGTCTGCCAACATTGGCGTTTTGGGAAATACTGTACGATAGAAGTCCGATGAACTCCCAATAATTCAGTAACTTCAGCTATGGCTGTAGAGAAGATTGTCGATAAATCCAGGGAACTGCGAATGCTTTGAACTACCCGATTTAAGGTTTGCGCTTGCTTTGCCTGACGCTGTAAGGCAATTTCGGCGGCTTTGCGATCGGTAACATCTCGCGAAATACACAGTATCGACTCAATCATATTTTCGCGAGTCAGCTCAGGCGCGATCGCCATTTCAAAAGAACGTGTTCCTTTGAGCGTTGGTGTTTCAAATTCAATGATCTGCTTTTGCCCTGTTGTCAGTAGCGCTTGGGCAGCAGTTTCCCAGGTGTTGATCATTACCTCTGGCATTCCCAGTTCGCGGCAGGTTTTGCTCAAAAATACTTCCGCCGGAATTCCTGTGAGTTGTGTCAGGGCTGGACTAGTATAAAGATGCCGCAATTGGGTATCGAAACGTTCGATAATGTCAGGAGAGTTTTCCACCAAAGTTTTGTATAGCTGTTGCGACTCTTGCAGGGCAACTTCGGCGGTTTTACGAGCGCTTCGATCTGCTGTAAAACGAGTTTTCTGCCAGACACTACGAACTGCTTGCACCAATTGAGTCAGATTTTCGGGCGACTTGATGACATAATCATCCAACCCCGCCTTCATGGCTGCAACAGCAACTTCCTCGCTACCAGAACTTGTAAACATGATTACAGGACAATTGCTGATTTGCGTTTTAAGAGTCCACAAAACATCCAGCCCGTTTGTCCAAGGTAACTTATGATCGGTGATTACCAGATTAAAGTTACGCTCTGCAATCGCCTGCGCTAACTCATCAGCATTAACAATTTCTTCAATGTGAAGTCTTGGTAAGTCGTGAGTCAATGCTTGGACGATGAGAGCGCAATCAACTGGGTTAGCATCGATTAGCAAAATTCTTTGCAATAAATGCTCTCGGCTCATGAACGTCAGCTTCCAATAGCTTTAAAAAGAAATATATTTTGATGTTGATCGTAAATATATCCAATTAAGCCACACTTGTTGAGAAGGTAGAACAAACCCACGTAGAACTTACACAAGTGTCACAAAAAATTAAGATTTTTTCTCTGTAGTAAGCTGCTTTATCGCTTATTTTGAGGACTCAATTTGAGACGCTGCGCGTAGCTTGCTTCCCCAGAGGGGTACTCTACGAACTTAAAATAATATGCCAGTTACAATTCCAGCAACGGTAGTATGACAGTAACGGTCGTACCAACTCCAACAGCACTATCAACTAAGATTTGTCCCCCATGTGCGTCAACACACTTTTTGACGATCGCTAAACCTAACCCTGTACCAGGAATAGAACCCACGTTTTCTGCACGTTTGAAGGGCTGAAACAGGCGTTGTTGGTCTTTTTCGGGAATACCAATTCCGTAATCTTGAATTTGGAAGGCGATCGCGTGATTTTGGCCAATTAGTTCAAAATTTACTGTCCCACCTGGTAGGGAATATTTAATCGCATTTGTGAGCAAATTTCCCAAAATGTGCCTTAGTAAACTCTCATCCCAGAGCGCATCTCCTAATTCTCCCATACTGTGAAAAACCAGACTGATCTGTTTTTCCCTACTAGCGAGTTGAATTTCTTCAACTACTTGACGGCAAAAAGCTTCCAAATTCAGGCAGACCAAATCACATTCCAATCTACCGGAATCAGCTTGACCAATTAACGAAACTTCATCCAATAGCTGCGCCATGTTTTTGATCGCTGAACGAATCATTTGGAAGTGAGAGCGTTTTTTTTCCGTGGTCAATTTGTCCTCGCTGTTTTGCAACAATCCAGCGGCTAGGAGGATAGTATTGAGGGGATTGCGAATGTCGTGGGAAAGCATTGAGACAAATTCAGATTTGAACTGGTTAATTTCTTTAGCTTTTACCAGTTCAGCTGTACGTTCTTCAACCCGATGTTCTAATGTTTGATTGGTTGTGCGTAATGATTCCAAAACCTGTTTACGCTCGATCGCATAATGTATGGAGCGAACCAACACATCTACATTTACTTGTCGCTTCACTAGATAATCTTGTGCGCCTTGTCGTACTGCTTCAATTGCGAGTGTTTCGTCATTAGTATTCGTTAGTACAACAATCGGTATACTTGGCGCAGACTTGATCAGCGTTGGCAAGGATGATAATCCCTCGCTATCAGGTAGGGTAAGGTCTAACAACATGACATCGTAGGCGCAAAATAACTTATCCCTACTTAATTCCTGGAGTCCATCCTGCAAGCGTTGAACATGAAATACACTAAACTCTTTAGATTGGACTTGCTTCAGAAACTCTTGTAACAATCTCGCTTCTGCCAGGTTGTCCTCAATCAACAAGATTTTTACTGAGCCTGTAGCGTTCATTTTTGGGTTTCACCTCCTAATTTGTCAAGGATCAAGGTTTAAAGAAAGGTCAAAGGTCAAAGGTCAAGGGTCAAGGTTGATTAGTTATTTCTTCCTCTTCTTCCCCATTCCCCATTGCCCTTCGCCCCTTATCCCCAGAGGGACCCCACCTTCCCCAAAGGGGGCCTCACCTTCCCCATTGCCCCTTCGCCCCTTATCCCCAAAGGGGGCCCCACCTTCCCCAGTCCCCAATACCTACTCCGATGGCAATGTCGCAGTAGAGAGCCAAAATTCTTCAATACCTTTGACGATTTGAAAAAGCTGGCTCAGGTTGCGAGATTTAGTGATGTAGCAATTCACGTGCAAGTCGTAACTATGAAAAATGTCATCCTCGTTTCTGGAGGTTGTTAGTACGACTACGGGAATCCGTTTGAGTGTGGGGTCGCTTTTAATTTCTGCTAGTACTTCACGACCATCTTTTTTGGGTAGGTTCAAATCCAAGAGGATGAGGTCAGGGCGTGGTGAATTAGCATATTCGCCTTCTTGACGTAAATAGGCCATAGCTTCCATACCATCTCTGACGGTCACTACTTGGTGTGGTACTGTGCTGTTTTTTAGTGCTTCTTGGATTAAGCGGATATCAGCTTTGTTATCCTCAACCAAAAATATCGTTTTGTGTTTTTCTTCCGTTTCTACGCTCACGCTCGCGGCCTCCGACTGGAATCGTAAAGTAGAAGGTTGCACCTTCACCGAGTAGTGACTCAACCCAGATTCGTCCCCGATGGCATTCAATAATTTTCTTACAAATTGCTAGGCCCATGCCTGTACCGGGATACTCTTCTCTGGTATGGAGGCGCTGAAAGATGACGAAAATGCGATCGCTAAATCTGGGTTCTAAGCCAATACCGTTATCCTTTACAGAAAACAACCACTCATCTTCTAGTCTTTCTGCTCCGATGTGAATTTGTGGTGGTTTGTCGCTGCGGAATTTGATGGCGTTGGCAATTAGGTTTTGAAATAGCTGCATTAATTGTGTACTATCAGCCATCACAGTTGGTAAGGGGTCGTGGGTAATGACAGCCCCAGTTTCATGAATGCGTCCCCGCAAGTTGCTGAGGGTACGATTTAAAGGTTTTTCTATCTCAGTCAGCCCAAAGGCGATCGCCTGCATATCTACTTTGGAGTATGCTAGTACGTCATCTATCAGTGTTTGCATGAGGCTGACTCCTTCAACGGCGAAGTTAATAAATTCCTTCGCGTCTTCGTCAAGTTCGGCTTCGTAGCGCATCTCTAATAGCTGGACATAATTTGCTACTTGATTTAGCGGTTCTTGTAAATCATGGGAGGCAACATAGGCAAACTTTTTCAATTCTGCATTCGAGCGTTCTAAGTCTTGCGCTAACTGAGCCAGTTCATCGGCCTGACGCAAAACAATATTAATGATGGCTTTGCGTAATTCCAGTGCTGCTTGGATTTCTACAGATTTCCAAGGCAAAGAAGTTAACTTGACAGTTTCTTTCCACAGTTCAAAGGATTTACGCGGAACTAAACGCATATTTCCTTCTGTTTGGCTGACTTCAAATGCTTCATTGGGATTACCACCCCAATTTACTGTTTGAATGACTTCTGGTCGAAACCACAAAACATAATTACGCTTGGAAATTGGAATCGCTAATAAACCACTGGCGACGTTTTTAAACTTTTCGGCATCTGGATAAATCTGGGGTAAAGAATCTGTGTAGAATACTTCTTCATGGACGTTATTCTTCAGCCATTGCAGTAAAAAGCTCAAGTCTTCTTCTTTGGGAGTTTCGCCAATTACTGTAAAGCGATCGCCAAAGCATACAGCCGCACCTTGAGCGCCGGTTAAATTGAGTAGATTCGGCTGGTGTTTAACCAACCCATCAATAAAGTTTTCCTCTTGAGACATATACTCCATCAAAACTGATTGAATATATGTCAAATTCATGCGGTAGTCGTAATCTTCTGTTTCTTCTCTGGCTGATATTTCTGTAAATATGACTCTGCCTAAGAATTCGCAGGCTTTCCGCAACTCATAGGAAACATATTTAGGTGTTTGATGATGACAAGCAATTAGCCCCCAGAGTTTGCCATCTTTAATCAAAGAGATAGTCAAAGAAGCACCTACACCCATGTTGTGTAAATACTCCAAATGACAAGCAGCAGCACTTCTCAGAATTGAGTGAGTTAAATCAATCGGTTGTTGACTTTGCGGATGATTAATCGGCAGAATTTTTATAGATTCTGAGTAAGAATCGGGGATTAATCTGATGAAATTAGAAGCAAATAGCTTTCTAGCGGGTTTAGGAATGTCTGACTCTGGATAATGTAAACCTAAATAAGGTTCCATGCTGTCCAACTTTTCTTCAGCAATTACTGAGCCATGCCCATCATCATCAAATTTATAGAGCATCACCCTGTCAAAACCAGTCACTTTTCGGACTTCTTGGACAATTATTTTAGAGAAATCGCGGAGGTTTGTGGTTTTTTCTAGTTGGTTAATAGAAGCTCTAGCTAGATGATAAAAGCTTAAAAATGGAATATTTTCTTGAGTAATGGCTGGCTCTAATTCTAAAATCAAAAATCCTTGGGGATTGCGGTGAAAAATAGCATCAAATACTACGTAATCATCACCTTTCTTTCTCACCCAGATTTTCGTAGGATTAATGTAATCGAGATTGCCTTCTAATATTCCGGCTTTAATCCTTTCTATTTGGAAGGGATCGAGTAAGTCTTCTAATTTTTTTTGCAACAAATTTTCGGGCAATATCCCGAAAACACTCCAAGTATTACTGCTAACTTGTAATATTTTTAGCTCAGGTTCCTCCAATACCAACAGGACACCATGAGCCTGAATTTGACTAGAAACGTGAATAGCTGCTTCTTTCAAGCTACTAACATTAATACTTTGCGCTTGTAACTCGGATACCATTAAGATTCTCCTCTATTGTGCGGGAGCATCAAAAGTAGAGTATCAATAAATGTTAATCATTTACTGATGTTGGCACGCTACTTAGATGTAATAAATGTCGTTGCAGATTATGGGGATGATTGCTCGTAATACACTAATTATCACGGGCAGAGAATAAAAGATGCGAATGCTAAAAAACTTTATAAATTAATAAATTAACCAGATATTGCTTAGTTATTAGCTATATAAGCAATTCTCTGAACCTAAACTAGCTGAATCCTTTTGGTGTTGTTTATTTTTCACTTTTACGTGGCACTACGCAGTATCTCCCTTATCTGCTTGCATTTCAAAGTTTAACAGGCTACACACTTTTGTAGAAATAAGAAATATCAAAACCAAGTGATTAAGTAATTCGGTTGTATGTACTTGTGTTACGTATAATATAGTGATTAATTATTAAACGCATAAATCCGGTATCAAGAGGTAACCGCCGATAAATGCAGATAAACGCCGATAAACGCCGATGAAAATATGCTATAAATATTACATATTATGGCGGTTTATTACAGCGTATCATTTATTTGTAACGAAAAAGTAGGCATGATCAGCGCCTTAAATCCAAGAATTAAATAACATCCGCAGTTTATAACCCTCAGAAGTGAGAGGTAAGCCCAAATAAATCGGCATCCAGAAGACAAAAGCAGACAAAATCAGAAAAGTAATCGTGACACCGAATACTCGCAGTTCCCGATGATAGCTACGAAGACATTGATCGACAAACCAGGCGATCGCTAAAAATACAAATACTACCGCACACATATAATGATAAATAAAAACACATCTCGTTACTTTTACCCAGGGCAAAAGATTGGCAGCATAATTTAATACTATAAACAAAGCAATCCAGCTATCAACAGAAAGATTGGCAGGGATAGCCACACGCTTATTTTTTATCAAAGAAATCGCCAATTTTGACAACAGCATCCCGACTAAAAATAACATGGCAGCCATGCCAGACCACCATAGAAAGGGATTACCCATTGCATGGACATCATAAATTACCTGTCCATCAGCACCAGGTAAATTCGGCCCCATGACAGGTAGAGGATCGAAAAAGCTATGAGCGGTTTGATAATAATAGGCCATTGGTCGAGTCATCAAAGGCCATTTGTACCAAGCTGCACAGTAAGGATGCACTGTCGGACTATTACCACCCATGTGCAAGTGAAATTGCAAAATTTGCCGATGTACTTCGATAAAACCGTATCTTGTATCAAGTTGGAGGTGGGGAATCCAGATGAGGCTATAAACTAAAGCCGGGATAATCCCTAAATAAAATATCATGTGTAAAATATTTAGCTGAGTCAGATTTTGTAGGGGTGTCTGAACTTTAGCTAATGGTGTTTCTTCAGTTATTTTATTTTTGCTATAAAAAAGGCGTTGCTTGTTAATTAGAGAATGTAACAAACGAATTACCCAAGCTGATATCCAAATTAAATAAGCACCTAACAAAAACCATAAACCATTCCATTTAGTGCCAGTGGAGGCACCAAAAGCAATACCAGCAGCAACTAAACATAAAGAACGCCGTTGTTTTTGGTTATCTAAAGCTAATAATAAAAACCATTGCCCTAAAAGACCAAATATTACAATATAAATATTATTGAGCGCATAGCGAGACTCAACCAAAAATAGACCATCACAAGCTGTAAAAAAACCTGCTAGTAAAGCAAAGCTACGGCGATGACTAATTTGATAAGCAACTGCGGCGACAACTACGGGAATAAATGAACCAGTCAGGGCATTTATCCAACGATAACTCCAAGGAGATAATAAAGAACCTGCCAGCCCATTGACTGGTTCTTGCCAAAATGGAAAATGACTGCCAAGCCAAATTCCGATACCAATAATATATTGACTTAATGGCGGATGAGCATTGAAAAATGGCTTATTGATGAGATAGTTATTACCAAATGTTGCAAAATAAACTTCATCAAACACTAGAGTATTGAATCGTGCCAATCCCCAAAAACGCAAAGCTAGTGAGAAGAGAAATATACCTGCTAACCCAATTCGGAACCAATTTTTAGTCATTTGTCAATATTCAATAGTCATTTGTCATTTGTCATTGGTATTTGGTTATTTGTCAGTTGTCTCCCTCATCCCCCTCATAGCCCCTAGCCCCTAACTAACTCGATCGCGATCGCAACCACTGCATTAGGATCAATCGGTTTAACGATGTGTCTTTGGAAACCTGCTGCGATCGCCTGTTGCTGATTTAGTTCTCCAGCATAAGCAGTTAAGGCGATCGCCGGAATAAATTTACCTGACGTTGATGCCCGAATAGTTCGCATTAGCATATAGCCATCCATTTCAGGCATCCCGATATCGCTGATTAATAAGTCGGGAACTAATTCGGCAAAAGCCTTGAGTGCTTCTGCTCCTGATGCTACGGCTGTCACTGTTGCTTGTTTTTGTGCCAATACAAAGGTGATAAAATCACGGGAGTCTGGATCGTCATCCACAACTAAAATATGGATGTCGTTGAGATTTAACGTCTGCTCATCTGATTGCGGTAATGCAGGTGTGGGTATCGCGTTTGCCGTCTGGGGAATTAAAACTGTAAAAGTTGCGCCTTGTCCTTCACCTTGACTATCCACAGATACAGTTCCACCATGCAGTTCCACAAGTTGGCGGACGATCGCCAGCCCCAACCCCAAACCCCCAAAATTGCGAGTTGTAGAGCCGTCTTCTTGCTGAAAATGTTCAAATACATAAGGCAAAAACTCAGCACGAATACCTTTACCTGTGTCTCGCACCTGAATTTGGGCATGACTCCCCACACAGGTTAAACCAACTTCTATTTTTCCACCTGGCGGCGTAAATTTCACGGCGTTGGATAAGATATTCCACACAACTTGCTGTAATCGAGTTGCATCACCTATGACGCTGATCATTGGAGTCAGATTTGTGTAAATTTCTAGGGACTTAGCATCAGCAGCTAATCGTACAGTCTCCAGTGCTGATAAAATGACACTACCCAAATCCAGAAGTATGGCATTTAAAACCAATTTGCCGCGGAGAATGCGCGAGACATCGAGTAGATCGTCAATTAGTTGTACTTGTAACTTGGCGTTGCGCTCGATTGTCGCTAGCGCTTCGGCAGTTTTGCTGGGGCTGAGTCTACCATTTTGCAATAACTTTGACCAACCGAGAATCGGGTTGAGGGGGGAGCGTAATTCGTGGGAGAGGACGGCGAGAAATTCATCTTTAATGCGACTGGCTTTTTCTGCTTCTTCACGGGCGGCGCGTTCGCGCACGAGTAATTCTTCTCGCTCTTGTTCGGCTTGTTTCCGCTCGCTAATATCTTCCGCAACTCCAGCGATGCGGTATGGTTGTGCATTCCCATCGCGGATTAAAAAACCGCGATCGCATATCCAGCGAATCGTACCATCAGGACGCACAATCCGATATTCTTCAGTATGATTCCCGATTGCCATACATCGCGCCGCAGCCATCTGTACTTGCTCGCGATCTTCAGGGTGAATCGTCTCAATCCAACTGCTGAAATCGCTATAGAGGCTTTCACAGGAACGCCCCCAAATTTGCTCATAGGCAGGGTTGACATAAAGCATTCTTCGTGGAGCTAAATCGCACAGCCAGAAGACACTTTGTATTGTTTCTGCCATTTGGCGAAAGCGTTCTTCGCTCTCACGCAGAGATGCTTCTATTTGTTGGCGATCGCTCAATGCAACTTCGGCTTGCATCCGTAAGTCTTTTTCGCGCACTTGTGCTGCTTGTCGTAGTTGCGCTAATTTAAGACTTGCTTCTACACGGGCGAGTAATTCTCTGGCGGAAAATGGCTTGACGATATAATCATCGGCTCCTGCTGCTAATCCTTCAATCCGTGATTCTTCACCCGCCCTTGCGGATAACAAAATAATTGGGATATCTTGAGTTTTGGAATCGCTACGTAGCGATCGCAGCAATTCAAAGCCATCAATTCCTGGCATCATCACATCTGTTAATACCAAGTCTGGTGGATTATTCCGCACTGCATTCAAGGCTGCGTTTCCATCTACAACTGTCTCCACCTCATAGTAGCAACTCAACAGCCGCTTAAGATAATCACGCATATCAGCATTATCATCAGCCAACAGAATGCGGGCTGGGGAGGCTGGGGAAGAATCTATATCTATGTAGTTGTTTTGAATAATTTCTCCCCCGGCTTCTCTTCTCCCCTGGCTCCCCCGGCTCTCTTCCGGTATCCACCGTTGAGCTTCTTCTACATAAGTAATTGCGCCTAAAGCTATGGAAAGTGATGTGCGACTAGCGCGGATTGCTTCCTTTGGCAAATGATCAGAGCCTGTGGGAATGGCGACGATAAAACAACTTCCTGCGCCTAAAACACTTGTGACGCTAACCGTACCACAATGCAGTTCTACAAATTCTTGCACCAGCGATAATCCAATACCTGAGCCTTCAAAACTACGTCCTTGGGCACCTTTGACTCGATGAAATCGCTTAAATAAATGGGTAATTTCTTCAGATGGAATGCCTATGCCTGTATCTTCAACAACTAAATCAACGTAATTTTGAAAATATAGTAATTTAACTGTAATTGTCCCAGAAAATGTAAATTTAAAGGCATTTGATAACAGATTAAATATAATTTTTTCCCACATTTCCCGATCAATGTAAATCTCTTCGGGTAATTTAGGACAATCAACAATTAGCTGCATTCCCGCCTGTTCAATTGTGGAGCGAAACACACTGGCAAGTTCAGAGGTAAACGTGGCTAAATCCGTTGGTTCATATACTGCTTGAATGCGTCCGGCTTCAATGCGGGAAAAATCGAGTAAGGTGTTGACTAATTTCAGTAAACGCAGTCCATTGCGTTGCACAATTTCAATTCGTTCTTGTTGAATAGCAGGTAAAGAAGCATCGCTATCAGATAACGCATCCTCAATTGGCCCCAACATCAACGTTAATGGTGTGCGGAATTCGTGAGAGACGTTACTGAAAAACTGGGTTTTGGCGCGATCGATTTCTGCAAATTCTGCACTTCGTGCCGCTTCGCGAACGGCTCGTAGACGTTCGGCTTCGTAAGCACGAGCATTTGCGATCGCAGTGGTAATCTGTCCCGCCACTAAATCCCAGAAGCCTTGATAATCATCATCCAACTGGCGGCGCGGGCTGATCCCTGCAATCAAAAATCCACTCAGTCGCACTTGTCCGGGGGTGGTGAGGGGTAGCACGACAGCAGTTTTTGGGGACTCAGCCCAAGCACCACCAGATAGATCTCCAAGCTCCGATTCTACTAGATCTACTAACTGACTTTTACCATCAGCAAGCACGGCAGGAAGTAACCAGCGATCGCATATTTGACCATCCGTGTTGATGTCTATGAGTTGCGGACTTGCAATCGTTCCTGGGGCTAATCTCGTTGCACCCACTAGTCGTGCCTGCCCTACTTTATCATCAAGCAAATAAAGTAGGGCAAAGGGCACATCATAAGGATTATGATCTAACGTCCTAGCAGAAATCTCACAAGCATCTTCAACTGTTTTCGCCTGTGCGGTATTAGCTGCTAGTTCTCGCAAACTCCGTAGCCTGCGATCGCCTACAACGCGAAGAGTTTCCTCAGAGCAGGCGCAGAAGACCCCACCCACACTACCATCTTCCTGGGGAATGGGACTGTAGGAAAAGGTAAAGTAGGTTTCTTCTGGGTAGCCATTGCGCTGCATCACTAACAGCAATTCCTCATTCCACGAAGAATGCCCTTTTTGCAGCACGTCTTCAGCTTGCGGCCCGATAGTGTCCCAAATATCCGCCCATACCTGGGAAGCTGGCTGACCTAATGCTTGGGGATGGCGTTGACCCAAAACCGGAATGTAAGCATCGTTATAAAAATTGATCATCGACTCTCCCCACCAAACAAACATGGGGTAGCGCGACCCTAACATGATGTGAACGGCAGTTTTCAAGGTTTGTGGCCAAGTTTCCACCGCACCGACTGCGGTATTTGACCAATCAAGCGATCGCATCAGCGCCCCCATCTCGCCTCCACCTACCACAATATCTTCACATCCTGCCGATTGTTGCTGAGTGCCCATAATCATTTACTCCGCTTCTGGCAAATATTCATAAAACCTCACGGCCACGAAGGAAATTCGCTCTTTTGAGAGGCGGGGCGAGACGAACACTGGTACTGTGTGAATTTGCTTCATTGCTAAAGGAGAAGGGGTTGCTTATTCATTTTCCCAAAGATTAATTTTGGGGATAATCAACCCCTATTGGCCATTTTGCCAAATCAACAATGTCCATTGTAATTTTTAGGTAAAATTACTCGGGTTGTCTATATATCTCCAGAAAGAATGAATTTAAGCCTGATTATCCTCGACTTTAGCAATTTCTAACATTGTTTTTAACACTGAATCGGGATTCAAACTAATCGAATCAATGCTTTGTTCTACTAAAAACTGGGCAAATTCTGGGTAATCGCTGGGTGCTTGTCCACAAATTCCAATTTTGCGATTATTTTGTTTTGCAGCTTGGATGGCCATTTTTACCATACGTTTAACGCCGGGAATCCGCTCATCAAATAATCGTGCTACTAAGGCGGAATCTCTGTCTAGACCTAGTGTTAGCTGAGTTAGGTCATTGGAACCAATCGAAAATCCATCAAAAACCTCAGCAAACTCTTCAGCCATAATCACATTATTGGGCAACTCGCACATCACATAAACTTGCAAGTTATTCACACCCTGCTGTAAACCATTTTTTGCCATTTCTGTCAATACCAAACGTCCTTCTTCAGGAGTACGACAGAAAGGAATCATGGGGGTGACATTAGTTAAACCCATCTCTTCCCGTACCCGCTTGATAGCATGACATTCCAAGGCAAACGCTTCTCTGTAACCTTCATCATAATAACGTGCCGCTCCTCGCCAGCCCAACATGGGGTTTTCTTCATGGGGTTCAAATTGTTGACCACCTAAAAGATTGGCATATTCATTACTTTTAAAATCTGACATCCGCACAATGACTGTTTTAGGATAAAATGCTGCGGCAATTCTCCCTATCCCTTGAGCTAATTTATCGACAAAATATTGAGGTTTATCATCATAAAGTGCAGTTATTTCGCCAATTTTCGCTTTGACAAATTCATCTTTTAAATTGTCATAGTGAATTAACGCCATTGGATGAATTTGGATTTGGGTGGCGATAATAAACTCTGTCCGGGCTAAACCTACTCCATCATTAGGTATAGCAGATAAACTAAATGCTTCTTGCGGATTACCCACATTCATTAAAATTTTTGTGCGGGTGCGGGGTAAGTTTTCTAGAGGAACTTCTTGGACTTCAAAAGGTAATAATCCCGGATAAACGCGTCCTTCTTCGCCTTCTGCACAAGAAATTGTTACCTCTTGACCAGTTTTTAAGATTTTCGTAGCATTACCGCAACCAACGATCGCAGGTACACCCAATTCTCGCGCAATAATTGCCGCGTGGCAGGTGCGACCCCCAGAGTTAGTAATAATTGCACTAGCCCGTTTCATAATCGGTTCCCAATCGGGGTCAGTTCTATCTGTTACCAAAACCTCCCCAGCTTGGAACTGCTCAATTTTATTCACATCTATAATTAGGCGTACTTTTCCTTGACTAATCGCTTCCCCAATCGCACGTCCAGTAACTAGAGGGATGGGTAATTCGGGATTATGGATGAGGGATTGAGAAGATTTTTCCCCAGTTCCCAGCCCCCAACCTCCATTCTCCAATAACAAGCGATAGCTCCGCAACACGTTACCATGCTTCTGCGATTGCACTGTTTCGGGACGTGCTTGGACAACAAACAGTTGATTGGTAATGCCATCTTTTGCCCACTCAATGTCCATTGGGGTATGATGACCGTGAACTTGAGAATAATGATCTTCAATTACACAAGCCCAACGCGCTAGTTGTAAAATCTCTTCATCGGTGAGGACGAATTTACCTCTTTCTTCGGAAGTAACTAGCACATTTTTGGTAAATTTCGAGCCGTCATCATAGACCATTTTTAATTCTTTACTGCCCAATTTTTTATCAATAATTGGGCTAAAACCTGTTTTTAAAGTCGGTTTAAAAACATAGTATTCATCTGGATTGACTGTGCCTTGAACGACATTTTCACCTAAACCGTAGGCAGCAGAAATTAATGCCGCATCCTTAAAACCAGTTTCCGTTTCAATCGAGAACATCACCCCAGAAGATGCTAAATC
The DNA here is from genome assembly GCA_034530935.1 of Aulosira sp. DedQUE10. Lineage (GTDB taxonomy): Bacteria > Cyanobacteriota > Cyanobacteriia > Cyanobacteriales > Nostocaceae > Aulosira. The sequence continues at coordinate 52,890 of JAVRCF010000045.1, forward strand.
AGAACGCACCATTTTTTGCACACCCACAGCCAGGGCAATGCTAAAGTGGTCAAAGCCCTTAGTATGACGATAAGAAATAGCGCGATCGGTAAATAAGGAAGCAAAGCAGCGATGACAAGCGCCTAAAACTCCCGCAACACCGACAACATTCAGATAAGTTTCCTGCTGTCCGGCAAAACTCGCATCGGGGAGGTCTTCGGCGGTGGCGCTAGAACGGACGGCGACATCTGTATCCGCATTGTAAGGCTGACATAAACTTTCGTAGGCTTTAGCGATCGCCCCCCGCAGTTCTACCGGAAATGGTGTATGCATCAAAAGCGATCGCGCTTTTTTGCCACGTTCTTGTAAATTTTTGACATTCTCAACATCCAAGTCCGCAAATAGTGCCCTTAGCTTTGCGTCTAACCCCGCAGACTCGATAAAATAACGATACGCATAAGCAGTAGTAGCGAACCCAGTGGGAACGTTAACGCCTTTGGGTGTCAACTGTTGAATCATTTCCCCCAGTGAGGCATTTTTCCCCCCAACTAAGGGAATATCCGCAATCCCCACCTCATCAAACCAAAGGATCAGCGATCGCTCTTTGGCATCAACAGACAAAGTATTTTTAGCTACTGTTACCATTGGTATTACCTCACAAATAAATGCTCTGGTTGTAAGTGCGAAATCGCTAGTACTGCTACGCGGAATTGGTCAAGAGTCAAGCAGAAATTATCAGGGATCAAGGGTAACAATGAATAAATCTGGAATTTTCCTTGTTTGGCTAGAATCTTTATTTCCGCCGTGGTGTGCTAGTATATTTTGCCCATGTTCAATTTTAGATATTAAATTTGGGATTGTGCTATAAAATGCCTAAAGTTAGTCAAGAAAAATTAACAATAATTCGAGATAATATCCGTAATGAGAATTAGGGATATAATATAAAATGGCGCAACTAGAACAATTACTGAAAATGGCAGAAGACGAGCTAACTGAGTATAGTACTGATGCTCGCAAAATAGAAAAACTGCGCCGCAAAATAGGTTTATCGGTATCTTTAGCAGAGCAGAGGCAAATCAAAGCAGCATTATTAGCTACCATGCAGCCCAATCAAATTGCCCAAATTGTCGAAGAACAAAGACAAGTAGTAGCTTTACCATTTTGGGGAATTGCTGGCTTGGGTTTATTATTAGGAATTTCTTTAAATCAGCCCATAGGATTATTAGCAGCTATAGCTGGTTTCGTAGCTGCTTTTAGACTGCAAAAATGGGGTTGGCAATTACAGGCTAAACGTCTATTACTGCAAACATTGGAAGACATAGAAGCGCGGATTGCTCAACCTAATAAGTAAAGTTGTGGTAACTGCGCTCCTATAATGTCATGCATTAGCTACAATTAGTGCAGAAAATAGGCTATCCTACATATTACATGAGCATCCTGACTCAACTGCCATCTAATCTTGAAGAACAACGAGTAGTTTTACCAAGCGTCAATTGGCAACAGTATGAAAGCTTACTGGCAACCCTCGGTGATTATCCTGGATTAAGGTTATTCTATCTTGAGGGAACCATAGAAATTTTTATGCCCTCTCCTGAACATGAGATGATCAAAACGGTCATTGCCAGACTTTTGGAACGTTACGCAGAAGAAGTTGATATTCTCTTGCATGGTTATAGTTCCACAACTTTTCGCCGCGAGGCTAAAGCGCGAGGGTTAGAACCAGACGAATGCTATTGTGTTGGTACTCTCAAAGAACTGCCCGATTTGGCGATTGAAGTCAATTTAACAAGTGGAGGAATTGATAAGCTAGCTATTTATCAAGGGCTTGGTATTCCTGAAGTTTTAATGTGGCAGAATAACCAACTTACCCTCTACGATTTACGCGAAGTAAATTATCGAGAAAGCGATTACAGCCAATTTTTTCCATCATTAGATTTAAAATTATTAGCGCAATACATTAGACCACAAGAACAACCACAAGCCGTTAAAGAATTTATGCACGCTATCCGTTCCCAAAATTCCTGAAATCTTGTACTGCCTTCCTATTTTTAAACTTCATCTATTCCCTGTTTTCACCTAAAGTTTCTTGTACGGCTTATCGAATGTGGAGAATAAGAACTCTAGTTTTATCTGTAAAGTTATTCAACCACAAGAAAAACAGATACTATAATCGTTGAAGCAACTCATCATACTCTGCATGAGTGCCAATCCAGAACCAGTAGATATGGTCTTCCTCTAGTAAACCAAGAACTCGGTAGTTTAGTCCAACGCGAGCTGAGTAGATTGGTTGACGTTGGCTAACCCTTTTGAACTGAAGACTGTTGTGGTAAATATCCGATCGCCATAAGCTGTATGCTTTTTTAGCCTGTTCCTGAACCGACTCAGGTAATTGAGTCAATTGCTTGCGAAACGTCTTTGTTAAGCTTGACTTCATTGCTCTGGTGGAAAAACCTTATCCAGGGGAGTGACTTCTCCATTAACAATTTCTAAACGTACCATTTCAGCTAAACGATCCCATTGGTCGTTTGTCGTAGATTCAAAACGGACTTTCCATGCGCGTTCATCTTCCAGTTCTGTTAGAAGACGAGTAGCAATTGCATTTTGCTCTTCTTCTGGAAGCTTCTCAATTTCTGTAATTACGCGCCGAAGTAATTCAGTCATGGTTCTAAAATGCAGATTAGCCTTTATTTGGCATCATAACAGCACGCTAAAAAAATATCAGCAGAAGTGCTACTTAGTACCGAGGTAGATTGAGTATTGCTGACAGGTGCATAAATGAGCATCGGTAAGAGAGTATGTGTTAATCGCTGCTCAATCATATCAAATCCAGGCGATCGCGCCATATCAGGATACACATTTTATGAGATTGGATATTCAACACTACAAGTATTATCTTCTACATTAAACAGCTTTCTTTCTCGTGTTTGTGGGTTTGGATACCAAGAATAACGATTATTAGGAGAATTTAACCAATAGTTCGCAACAATTTTTTGGCATTCAGCTAAATCATTGGCTTTAAAATTAATACCTATTGTATCTTCTTTACCTATATATTCAAAGTTCTCAGAAACACAGATAAACCCATTAAAATTTTTATCTTTTACCAATGCATCTACAATATTACCTTTAAGTTTATTAATGCAATTTTTCTCATCCCAAACTCGGTACATTACACTATATATTCTCAAGTTTGGATAACCTTCTATGAGTCCTTTTGTACTATGATTTGATGATAGAGAATTTAATGTAATTGCATTATTAATTGCTGTTTGATTTTTACTGTTATATCTAGTATAGTAATAACAAGTTTTAATTGATACGAGAATTAAGGCAAGACTCAAAACAATTTTGAATTTGTCAGACTCATTTAAATAGTTACTAAGGTTAATTTTGCAAATTTTTTTAAGTATTCGCTCAAATATATAGCCAAATACATATACACTTAATGTATAACCTAAGACTTCTATTAACAAAACTATAATAAATATCATATTCATGATAATCTTGAATATAAAACAGTGCCAATAAGGAAATTTACGTAAAAAATAATATTTATTCTTTTGCAATACATTTAGCAGTAGGTTGGGTTGAGGAACGAAACCCAACATTTGCGTTACTTCATTGCTCAGGTGGAAAACCTCATCAAGGGAGTAACAATTACATTAACTATACAAGAGTAAAGGATGAAGATTTTGCCCTTTCATACTTCATCCTTTACTATTCATCCTTTCTAAGATTCTCTTCCTGAAGCCCAGGTATCACGCCATTTAACAGTACCTTCTTTGGCAATTACCCAGCGGCGGGGTACTGTATTTTCGCGTAGAGGCGATTGCCCTTCGCGCCACATGGCATATTTATAACTAATTAATTTGCCAGTACTTTCATCAAATGGAATCTCTGCAAACCAGGTATTGGTGTTGATATACTCTAGGGGATAGGCTTTGCTAATATCCCAGTTCCCCAACTCTGGACAGTCTCCGGTGACAACTATGGTTTCACCTGGTTGAGTTTGTACACCATTTAATTGCACTCGCACAATTGTTTGTGCTTTGATTCTCTCCCCAACGTGGCTGAAAACAATCACGCCCCGTTCTGCAAGTACCAAGTTTTGAATTTTGCCGTCTTTGACTTCATACTTGTTGCGAGTCACCACACAAGTATGTTCTCCATCTGGTAGTTCTGTGTCTACTTCTTCTAGAGTGACTTCTCCCCCCCGATTCAAGGCGACAAAGCACAGAGAATCACGATAGCGACGCACGTAGCAATAAACATCTTCTGTTAAGTATTTTTGCCAGTGACTACCCATTGATATCGCTGGATTCAGCCGCCGCAAGCCTGATAGTAGCCTAACGTAACGATAAATCTCTGTCTCGTTATCCCAATTTTCCATCATCGGGCGATTGTAGGGATCGTTACCGCCATCGGTATCGTTGTGCAGATATTGTTCTGTGCCGTAATAGATGCAGGGAATACCGCGACAAGTCATAATCAGAGCGATCGCCACCTTTAACATCGCTGGATCGGGGTTCAGCGATTGGAAGCGAGACATATCGTGGTTATCGATAAATGTAATTAATTCTGTAGCCCCGTTGTAGCGATGATCTTGGTCAAATATATACTGAATTGTCTGGAAACCATTTTCTGAGCCTTGTCCTAGTGCGGCTCTAATCGCCACACACAAACCAAAGTCTAGAAGTGTCATTCCAGAGTTGTTGGCAAATTCCACAGAGCGATCGTCACTAGCATTGCTATAAATCCATTCGCCAAAAATAAATATATCTGGCTTATGATTGCACATATCGCCAGTGAATTCTTGCCAAAACCAAATTGGCATATGCTTGACAGTATCTACCCGCAAAGCATCTACACCTCTGTCTAGCCATTGTTTAATTGATGACTTGATATACTCACGATATTCGCTATTATTTTCATTAAAGGTTGCTAGTCCAGCTAATTCGCAATTCTGGACTTGCCAATCATCTTCCCAATTTTGCACTTCACCGTAGTGATGATACCAATTATTCACATCATCGTTGAAGTCGGCAATTTTTACCCCATCATCATATAATTCGCCCTTACTACCACTAGTATCTGGGGTGCTATGGTTGCAAACAATATCCAGCACAAGTTTCATATTGCGCTTGTGCAATTCAGTAATTAGGCGGTCAAAGGTCGTATCTTTTGTCTCTTGAGTCGCGTTTAAGGAAGGATTCTCACCTTGAGCAATGTAGCGAGGATTGAGGCGTTTAAAGTCTTTTGTCCAATAGCCATGTATGGCAGCGTTACCAACAAATAACTCTTCAACTTGCTCGAATAAAGGAGTTAGCCATATAGCTGTTACTCCCATATTTTTCAAATAGTCTAATTTTTCAATCACACCTTGTAAATCCCCACCCCAGTACTTACCCCAATCTTGTCCGGTAGGATCGTAGAGTTCTGAGTTGATACCTTCGCTATTATCTGGATCGCCATCATGAAAGCGATCAACTACAAGAAAATAAATAGTTTCTTGACGAAATTCAATATCTCTGGTGTATAAAAATTCTAGATTAATCTCTGCCTCTGATGGAGGCGATTGGATGATATTTTCTACTTCTTGAGCAGGCGCATCTACCTTATATTGCTCTGGAGAGAATTGAGATGGGGGAGTCTGTACCATAAAAATATTCAAAGTTATAGGTAATAAAAGCTTGCAGTGCTATGAATATCAGGGTTTAATGTAGTTTTGTAACTGCAAACTCAGCTATTATCTAATGATTTTTTTATTTTGGGCATCTATCTCCAGCTAGTTTTGCTTTATGCCCCTGGTGAGACTTAAATAAAAAACACTTATGCCTTCCGATCTAAACCAGGAATAAGTAGGTAGGCACGAATAAACCGAGCTATGTCACAAAATGTAAAAAGCCCGAAACTCTTGCGATTGCTTCTCTACGAGACGCTACGCGAACGCAATGACAGAAGTAAGTTATTGACTTTCCCGCGCCAAGCACTTAACTACAAAGATGGTTGCTTTCATCCGTCAATTAGCCGTGACACTAAGCCACATCTATTAACTGAAATCAAATTGCACCTACCCGAATTCATTGATTCGGACTGGGTTAAGGAAGTGACAGTACGTCCCTATTTAGGCGAGTTGTGGATTGACTGGGTTATCGTTGCGATCGCTCTTAATGGGACTTAGACAAAAAACACCGACAAAATAACCTCAAACGCATATACCACAAGACTTTGACATCATTTTGCTTTGTTTGTTGATATATATGGGTTTCAGGCATTTTTATGTATTTGGTGTATTTCCCTTTCCCTGCAAAGGTTTGAGGCTTGTTTTGACCTCAAAAATGTTTAAGTCCCGTTAAGCAATCGCAAAGATGTAGGGATTGCGTCATTCCACTTCGTTGCACTCTGGTGCGTCCGCTTTACGCAATGACATATCGCAACTAATTTAGCGGGCATGATATCAGCCCTACCCTTGGCCAGTGGTATCTTTCAAGAAGCCAGGGATCTTACAACCCATCAAAGTTAATGACATAGACCACTATTAGTCTGTTTCATTCGTCCTTGTCTTCCTCACCCCCCGTCCAGTTCCCTTCCTCATCCCTACTGCTGTAAAAAGTTCAAATCTAAGCGAACCATTTTCGCAATTCATCCATCTGTATTTGGAATTGTTGCGGCATTGTTTCTAAATCAGCTGATGAGTCATTTTCAAAACTGTTGTAACTGTTGCTGTCGAAATTGCTCTCATAGTAACGGAATTGTGCCGCAATGTTTGCAGAATGCAAACTGTAATTGCTTTCTGGTTGTGAGGTAATATTCAAGCTCAAATCTAGAGTATTATTCTCGGTGAGAGGGCTAACATTCAAGCTAGAAGTAGAAAGTTGTGTAGTATTACCTGCTATCTCTGCAATGAACTGACTTCTTAGAGACGCAGCACTGAAGCCAACGTTAGGATTTGATGCGTTATTTCCTGCCGTCTGTGTGATGATTTGACGTACTTGGGCATCAGTCAGCAGCGGATTAGCACTCAGCATGAGGGCTACGACCCCAGCAACGTGGGGTGTTGCCATTGAGGTACCACTATAATAACCATACTGATCGCCAGGTAATGATGAGTAGATATTAACTCCTGGTGCTGTGACGTAGGCGAGTTGAGAGATTCCTGGTTGGTTAGAAAAGTCAGCAATGTTATTATTCTGATCTACTGCCCCAACTGCTAGTCCCCATTGATCTGCATAGCTGCCGGGGTAGGATATGATCGGTAAACCGTTATTACCAGCTGCCATAACGACAACTACCCCTTTCTTGCTGGCATATTCGATGGCTGATGCTAAAGTGCTGTTAGGAAAATCACTACCTAAGCTGAGATTAATTACATCTGCACCTTGATTTACAGCATAGTAAATACCATTAGCAATAGAACTAACCGAGCCTGAGCCAGAATCGTTGAGAACTTTTACGGGCATGATTTTAGCATCATAGGCAACGCCGGTCACGCCAAGGCCATTGTTTTCTCCTGCTATAGTGCCAGAAACATGGGTGCCATGACCATTTTTATCTATAACTTCATTACTGTTTTCTACAAAGTTCCAACCGTGGACATCATCAATGTAGCCATCGCCATCATCATCTATACCGTTACCAGCAATTTCTTTGGTATTAGTCCAGATATTATTTCTTAAATCTACATGGTTGTAGTCAACCCCAGTATCTACAACAGCAACAACAACACCTTGACCTGTATATCCTCTTGCCCAGGCTTCTGGTGCTTTTACCAAGTCATCTCCCCAATTCTCGCCACCAACATCAGGAACATCAGCAAAGGTATTCTGACCAATAGCTTTAGCAACTGCTGCTCCTGCATTTACTAAACCATAGCCAGTGTTAGAGTCATAACTAAGCGTATTAAAATTATCTTGACTATTATTGTGTTGTTGCACATTAATGGTGGGGTCAAAGCTACTACGACCACTACTGTTTAAGCTGTAGTCATCTCTAGGATGAAAAGTATCTACTGAGGAGACAGGAGTGACATTTAGCCCGTTATCAGTCAATGATTTTTTATTAGTATACTCAATGGGCATAAGTAATTTATCCTCAAAGATAACAATCTTTTTTTGACAGCCAGAAATTTTAAAACCTATGTCACCAAAAGGTTTTAAATTATCAATAATCTGTATTGCCAATAATTACTATGAAATTAAATAAAAAAATGACAACTTAATTACAAATTGCTTAGGCAAAAATGTAAATTTACTGAGAATTATTATGATTATTAAGTGATGAGTTTAATAAATGAAATATTAAAAATGAGAGTATCCCAAATATTAGATTTCATTTTTAACTAAATAGAGACACAAAGCTTTTATTTAAGGCATTTATATTCTTTTTTAAATGGGAATGTTACATTTTCATCGGTTTTTGATGTCCGATTATTATTTGAAGATTAAATCTAAACGTTGCTGGGTGATATTTAGCGCTTCTGCTGGCGAAGTTTTACCCAACAATACAGATTCAATTGCTCGTCCTAAATTATCAGAAATCCGGGTATAATTCGGAAAAATAGGACGCGATCGCCCATACTTTGCTTGTTCTAAAAAGACCTTGACTTGCGGGTATTTCTCAAGAAATGTTTGATATTTGGCACTTTGTCGGGATTTTAAATTTACAGGTAAATAGCCAGTCCCTAGGGCTAATTCGGTCTGAAATGCTTCACTGACAGCATACTCAGCAAACTCAAAGGCGGCTTTTTGCTGTTCTGGTGTAGTTTTGAACAGGAACAAGTTTTCACCACCAATACTAGTGGCAGGATTTTGCTCAATGGGAATGGGAAACACACCAAAATCTACACCACTTTGTTGAATTTCTCCCAAACTCCACGGGCCAGTTACTTGCATTGCTACTTTACCGCTAACCAGGTTATTGATTTCATAACCTCGTTCTGGTTCCGATAAGGTAGCTGAACCGTCTGCAATCAAATCGTGCCAAAATTGCAAAGCAGCGATCGCACCTTGATTCTCTTTTAAATTTACACCTGCGGCTTGCTGTGACTCTCCACTCACTAATTCACCGCCGCCACTCCACATAAATGGTAGCCAAGTGAACACGGTAAATTCTCCCTTACCCAAAGGTAGAACCATACCGTACCGATCAATTTGCCCATCACCATTGATATCGCGAGTTAATTTCTGGGCTACTTGTCGCAACTCTCGCCAAGTTCGAGGCAAATTTTTAATCCCTGCGGCTTTGAATAAACTGGGACGATAAAAAACACCGACATTATTTGTTGCAAAGGGCATTGACCAAATCTTGCCCTCATATTCCATTGATGTAAATAAACTGGGGTCAATTTCGTCTTTAATTGGGGAATTTTCCAGCAGTTCATCCAAAGGAATTAAAGCATCAAGTTCCACTAATTGACCAGCGATCGTTGGGTTATACCACAATAAGTCAGGGGGTGCATTGCCTACCACCGCCGCCAAAATTTTCGGCATTTGCTGATCTTGCTGTCCCACATAAAGGGACTCGACTTGAATTTTAGGGTGGGTTTGATTAAACTTATCTACTAGCTTTTGCAATACATCCCGATTTGGCGGTGGATTCACCCCTTGCCACAAGGTTACATGAATCACTTGCGCGTCTGCTACTCGCCGCCGGATAGCTTGACATCCAGTTACAACTAATACGCCTACAAGTAGCAACAGCAGCCAGCGTTTGAGGTGGCGAGAAATTCTCTTTCGGTTTCGCTGGGGATGGCGAGGAGGCGAAAAAAAGTTGTACATGACGTTGATTAATAGCGCATTCTCGAAGGCGATCGCATCAACTCTTACACTTTCATCAAGCGTTGCACAATCCTCTTAAGTTAGGATTTTGACAAAACAGGTAAAGGGAACAGAGAACAGAGAACAGAAAGTTTAGTGATTAATACTTAGTCACCTTGTCCCCAATTCCCAGTCCCCATTACCCAAACCCCAGTCCCCAGTCCCCAATTCTTGGCATTTGGGTAAAAGCTAGGTATATCTTAATCTGGAAATAGAGTCTAGATCAGTTTAGGTTATGGCAGGACATAGTAAATGGGCAAATATTAAGCGCCAGAAGGCGGTAGTGGATGCCAAAAAGGGAAAAACCTTCACCCAGTTGTCGCGGGCGATTATTGTGGCAGCTAGAAGTGGTGTACCAGATCCAGGGGCGAATTTTCAGCTGCGGACTGCAATTGATAAGGCGAAGGCGGCGGGTATTCCTAATGACAATATTGAACGGGCGATCGCTAAAGGCGCAGGCACATTTGGCACTGATAACTCTAGTTTAGAAGCGATTCGCTATGAAGGTTACGGCCCTGGTGGCGTAGCGATTTTAATTGAAGCCCTCACAGATAATCGTAATCGTACTGCTGCTGATTTACGTGCCGCTTTTAGTAAAAATGGTGGCAATCTTGGTGAAACAGGTTGTGTTAGCTGGATGTTTGATCAAAAAGGTGTTTGTGCATTACAGGAAGTAGTTGATGAAGAACAGCTTTTAGAAGCATCCTTAGAAGGTGGGGCCGAATCTTACGAAATGGCTGAGGATGAAATGGCGGAAGTTTTTAGTGAGGTAGAAAATTTAGAGACTCTCAACAAAACCCTCAAAGACAAAGGCTTTAAGGTAACTGATGTGGAATTGCGCTGGATTCCTAGTAATACTGTTGAAGTTACTGATTCCGATCAGGCGCGATCGCTTCTCAAGTTAATTGATACCTTAGAAGGCTTAGATGATGTGCAAAATGTGACATCTAATTTTGAAATGGCAGAGAATCTCATGGCTTTGAGTATTGTTTAGTTTATTATTTATTAATTTGTTGTCTAAATCACATTTGAAAATAGACATACAAATTTCATAGAAATTCCAAACTTTTGACATACGGCTATGGGATGGTTTGTTTGTTAATGTATACATGGAGAATTCCCATAATTTTTCTAACCCTGTAGCCGTTTTATTCGATTCCTGAAATTACTTTGAAGCCAGGAAACAGGGAACTGGCAGCAAGGAACAGGGAAGTTGAAATGTACTGATTTTTTTCAAAAACCAAATCATATTCCTCTATGCCCTTTGTGGGAAGTGTTGTGACATAGCTATGATAAAAACGATTTCTTCAGAGAATAATATAGAAATCTACATATAAAATTCATATAAATTACAAGATATTGCCACAGTATTTTGTCATACTAATATTGTCTGTTATTGAATGAGATTTACATCTCAGCATAAAGACGTTAGCTTAAACTTAATTTCTCGCTCCAGCCTTTGCTGCTACTCACAAGCTTGTTTAATCGCAAGTGATGTGAGGCTTCTATGCAGCAGACTTTAGCAAGAAATAGTTAATGCTAATCTCGAAATTTGATAGCAGATATATATTAATTTTTGATTTTCCCGTAACTACACACTATACCATTTAGACCTGGTGCCTTTGGCACCAGGTTTTTTTGTATTGCTCATGAACCAATTATCTCCTAATACCGATTCAAACAATGTTTGCGACAGATAAATCATTCGGAGGGCACAGCA